>JAFXVY010000114.1 GCA_017534595.1 Ruminococcus sp. | reverse complement strand
GCCGTCCAGATTTTCGTCAGATTGCCTAAATTCGACGCAGGCTTGCTGGCGCAAGTCAAGGAGAATTTGGGTAATATGACGGAAAGCTGGCAAGCAGATGACGTGCAGAGGCGATAGCCGCGGGTTGTGCGGTGTTGCCTTTATCACCCTTTCTTCAAAAAAACGCTTCTGTCCCCGGCGGGACGGAAGCGTTTTTCGGCTGCCCCGGATCTCACCCGGAGCAGCCGATCTGTTTATATGTATTGCTTTCTGTCGGAATCTCTGATAAGCAGACCGAAGGTGCCGGCGCCGCAGTTCACGGCGATAGCAGGCGATGCCTGCTGGAAGTAGATCTCGTCGAACTTCATCCGGGCCTCGACCTGCTCCTTTATCCAGTTCATCTCACGGTTGCTGATGCCCACGCAGGTAACGAACAGCAGCTTGTTGTCTATGCCGCCGGGGTGCTTGAGCACCGAGTCGATGTAGCGTTTCCATACCCGCTCACGCGAGCCGAAGTAGACCTTGCCTACGCCGATCTTTCCGTTCTTGAGGGTGAGTACCGGCTTTGCCATGAGAGACTTTGTGATGCTGGCGGTCTTGCGCTTGACCTGATCCGCTCTTGCGAGGAAGTCAAGGTTATCCACCACAAAGCTTGAATGTACCTTGTTCTTGATCTTTTCGAGATGCTCCTTGATCTGCTCGGGGCTCTTGCCCTGCTCGGCGAGGCGGCAGGCTTCGATGACCATGAGCCCCTGCCCGCTCGAGAGGTGGCCGGAATCAATTACCGTTACGTTATCGAAGGCTCTTGCAGCCTCCATAGCCGCGGGACATCCGCTGTTCGCGAGCTCGCTCGAGATCGAGATATGCACCACGTTATTCGCAGCAGACAGCTGCTTTGCAAAGAAGTTCTCGATGGTCTGGACATCCGGGGCGCGGGTGACTACCTTGCGGGAATCGTCCTGCATATACTCGAGCAGACCCCTTGTCTCGATCTCTATGCCGTCCATGAAGCTGCCCTCCTCGGTGACTACGAGGTGCGGCAGGATCGCTATGCCGTATCTTTCGATGAGCTCCGGCGGGAGATCCGCGACGCTCTCGGTGGTGATGACCACAGGCTTCTTGCGGCTCTCGGGGTTCATCCATGACACCGTTTCAAGGAGTATCTCATCGTCGCTGCCCGATACAAAGGTGAGGTCTCCGGGCAGGAGCCTGTAAAGCTCCTTCTCGAGCTCGTCGCCGGTTATCGGCTTGACGAGGTAGCCGTCAAAGCCCTCCTTCTCGTAGAGCAGGCGGTTCTCGGTGCCGGCGTTGGCGGTGAGCGCGACGATCTTCGACTCCTTGCTGCATCCGCCGATCTGTGTCCTTATTGCGCGGAAGCACTCGACGCCGTCCATTTCCGGCATGAGGTGATCCATGAAGATGACATGGTAATGGGTGTTCTGGGTGTGGCGCAGGGCTTCCTCGCCGCTCGATACCGTCTCGACCTGCACCTTGGTCTCACGCAGCAGCTTTGACACTACCAGCAGGTTCGAGGCGTTGTCGTCCACGACGAGCACCTTTGCCTCCGGCGCTTCAAAGCGGGTGATATGGTGACGGCGCTTATCCAGCGAGCTCTCGCTGTCTATGGTGATCTCGCCGATATGCTGGTCGTTGACCACCTTCTGCGGGATCTCGATGATGAAGGTCGAGCCCTTGGTATAGACGCTGTTTACGGTTATGCGTCCGCCCATCATATCCACGAACTGCTTTACTATCGAAAGTCCGAGACCGGTACCCTCGATATGGCGGTTCTTCTCCTCATCCACACGCTTGAAGGCGGTGAAGAGATAGGGGATGTTCTCCTTCTTGATACCGATACCGGTATCGGCTACCGAATAGATTATGTTCGTGACTCCGTTGACGGTCTCGCCGCACTGGATAGAGAGCGTCACCGAGCCTTCCTTTGTATACTTGATCGCATTGTTTATGACGTTTATGAGTATCTGCTTGATCCTGACCTCATCGCCGATCAGCTCGGCGGGGATGTCCGGCGAAACGTTGACCTTGAGCTCGAGCTTTTTCTCCTTGGCTCTGATCCAGAGCATACCGACTATCTCGGAGAGCATATCTCCGGGGTGATAGGTAACGGGAGTCAGCTGCATACGCCCCGAGGCGAATTTGGACATATCGAGGATATCGTTTATCAGGTGCAGCAGCATCTTGCTCGCCGACTGGATATTCGCCGCGTCCTCGGCGACCTCATCGGAGATCTGTTCTCTGAGGATCATCTCGTTGAGGGCGATGATGGTATTGATAGGTGTGCGTATCTCGTGGCTCATGCTCGAGAAGAACTGGTTCTGAGCCTCGCTGAGGTTCTCGATCTCCTTCTTCTGCTCGATGGAGCGCTTTACCTCGCGGTTATAGAGCCAGTTTCTGAAGCTTCCCATGATACCCATGGATACCGAGATCAGCACCAGTGCAACGAACGAGAAGAAGTGGCTCATCGTGCGGTCGTTCTGGACTATCGTCTCCGGGAACTCATAGGAGATCACCCAGCAGGCCGTGGCAACAACGCCGTTGAGTATGAAGAACACTATCTTCGCCCTGCCGTCAAGGCTCATGTTGATGAAGAACATCGCAAACAGGAACCAGAGCGGAGCGTCGCCGTAGATGCCGCCGCCGAAGAAGAAGGTCAGCGGCAGATACAAAATGGTCACTCCGAGCGCCGAGAGTATTGCGCCGAGCCTTACCCTGCCGAGGCGTATCGAGATCATCGAGACCGAAGCAAAGAGCACTATGCCGCCCGCGAGCACCAGTATATCCGTCAGCGTGCCGCCGAATATTATTATCTCGACGAGGGTAACGATCCACGAGGCGATCATTACCGTTACCATCAGCACGAACAGCCGGTCGTGAAGATCTATGTCGTCATTGAGGATCATTTCCCTGATCTTTTTGAACCTCATACGTCCTCACCCCCGAACGGTTCAAATTCGATGACTTCGTCATCGTCAGCGCTTCCCTGCGGTGCGAACTCCATGGGCTCATCGTCGGCGGAGCTTTCCTGCGGAGCGAACTCCATGGGCGCATCGTCCTCGGAGCTTTCCTGCGGTGCGAACTCCATAACATCGTCATCGGAGCTCTCTGCGGGCTTGGTCTCTATGCCGTATATGCTTGCTATGCCGTCGGTGAGCTCGCGGTATCTCTCCATCATGGCTTCGTGGTTTTCTTCTATGTAGTCCGCCCTGCCGTCCTTGGCGGCGAACTCAAGCTCCTTGGCAAGCTCGGAGAGCTCATTCTGACCGATCATCCTTGCGGTGCTCTTGAGGGCATGGACAAGTATCTGATACTGTTTGAGATCCTTCTGCTCAAAGAAACGGCTCATACCGCTGCGCTTCTCGTCGGCCTCCTCAACGAACTGGACGAGCAGCGATTCATAGAGCTCCTCGTCATCCATGCAGTAGCCGAGGCCGGAGGCGGTATTTATGCCGAGCTCTGCGAGCCTTTCGAGCCTGGGGATCTCCTGCACCGGCTCCTCCGGCTCAGGTGTCTGCTCTGCCGGCTCCTCCGGCTCGGGAACAGTCTCTCCGCGGCTGTTCTCGAAGGTTATCCTCGATCTCGGGAGCACCTTTCTGAGCACTCTTTCAAGCTCCACGAGCTCTATCGGCTTGCTGACAAAGCCGTCGAAGCCCACCGAGAGGAACATCTCCTTCGCTGTACTTACGGCGTTGGCGGTGAGCGCGACTATGGGGATATCTCCGCGGCCTCTCAGAACGGCGCGGATGCCCTTCATAGCCTCTACGCCGTCCATACCGGGCATCATGTGATCCATAAAGACGATATCGAAGCTGCCCTCGCGGCAGAGGTCTATCGACTCGGCGCCGGAGGCAGCGGAGATAACGGTCATGCCGTATCTGCGCAGGATGTTCTTGGCAACGACGAGGTTCATCGGCTCGTCGTCAACGACAAGGGCTCTGATGCCCTTGCACTGCATCATGCCGACCTCACGCTCGGAGGAATTGATATCGGAATTGAGCACTGCGGCAACGGGGAAGCAGTAGAACGGCTTTTCCATTATCCGTGCGCGGGAGCCCTCGGGCAGCTGCAGGTCGCTGTTTGCGACTACAATTACCATCATCTCGGAGGTCAGCGTTTCGATATAGCTGCGGGAATCGTTGTACTCCTCCTCGCCTATGAACAGGTGAGTGAGCCTTACCGAGCCGATCAGCTTTTTGAGATTTCCGATGTTGTCCACGCGGTGCATCTGCACTCTGAAGCCTGAAACGATGTTGTGGATCATCTTGTCGTAATACTCGCGGACGTTGGGGTCGGGGTACTTGTCAAGATGCAGGAAGGCGCCAAGGCAGAGCTTCTGCGGATGCTCGAGGGTCATGCAGCTTGTGGGCTCGACGATCTTCTGCGGCAGGCTGACAGTGACGGTGGTGCCCTTTTCAGGCTCACTGCTGATAGTCACGAAGCCGCCCAGCGAGGCTGCGAAGCCGGAAACGATAGTCATTCCGAGGCCGAGGCCGCCGCCCTGACGCGAACGCCCGGAATCTGCCTGATAGTAGCGCTCGAAGATTCGCTCGGTATCCTCCTTGGTCATGCCTATGCCGGTGTCGGTAACTCTGATGAGCAGGTTGACGCCGTAGGGCTCCTTGATCGCGGTGAGGCGGACATACACGCCGCCCTCGCGGGTATATTTCAGGCCGTTCATGATGAGGTGCCTGAGTATCTTTCTGAGCTTGCTGATATCGGTGTTCATCACCGCCGGTATGGCAGGATCGACGTCTATGACGAGCTCGAGGTTCTTGGGCTTATAGGGTCTGAGCTCGGCGACGAGGTCATTGAGCACCGACGAGAGCATATAGTCCTCGTAGTTGTTGGTGAGGTCGCTGCGGTCGATCTCGGTATAGTCGAGGATATCGCCGATCTGCTCGGCAACCCTTCTGCCGGCGTCCCGCACGGAGATGAGGTTGGTGAGCTTCTCGGAGCCCTCCTCCTCTTCGTCGATGCAGATACCGGTAAGACCTATTACCGCATTGATAGGGGTGCGTATCTCATGGGACACGTTGGCAAGGAAATCGTTGAGGCGCTCGGTGGCGTCGGTGAGGTTCTCGATCTCGTCCTGAGACCTGTTGATGACCTGTATCCACTTCTTGATGATCGTTCTCGAGATGCTTGCGATAGCGGTGATGACCGCGAAATGCAGCACCGAGCGGGAGATTATCAGGCTGTCGAACTCAACGCCCTCCCGCCACATCGCCACAAGGCCGTATCCGAGGGTGATGTAGTAGATCATCTGGAGAAAGGTTATGAGCGGCCGCATACCCGTCATCGTAAAGAGTATCAGCACCACAGCCATGACCGAGACGGTATCGAACACGCTGGTTATATGGCTGCCGTAGAAGAAGAAGGTGAACGTTATGAATGCTGTATAGATCCAGATACGCTGATCGTCATTGAGCGCCTCCTGGATATGCATCATCCACGAAACGACTATGCTTATGACTATCGGAATGAGAGGCCAGGCCTCCCACCCCATGAGAAATGTCTCGGCGATAAGGATCGCGGAAAAAATCGTATAGCTCAGCAGTATCGTCAGCTGCGAAGCCTGGAACAGCTCGTTTTTGGCTGCACTTCGTTTCATTTTTTGAGACCCCCACTGTCAGTTTATGACTTATCCCCTGATTTTATCTGTGATCGCTGCGGCAATGTGCCAGCTCGGCAAGGTTCCTGATGCGGAGCATGAGCAGCTCGGGCAGGAACGGCTTTTTGATAAGGTCGAGTGCTCCGAGCGAGAGGACTCTTCTCTGGATCTGCTCGCTGTCGTCGGAGGATATGAAGACTATCGGCAGCTCTGCTGTTTTGCCGGAGGTGCGCAGACGCTCTGCCGCGATAAAGCCTCCCGCATCGGGAAGGTCGGTGTCTATGATGACAAGGTCGGGAGTATTCTCCTCGAGCAAGCGGGCAAGCGCCGCCTCCGACTTGACTGCCGACACTCTGAACCCGGCCTTGCTGAGAGCACCGCCGATCTCCCGGAGCTCGTCGGTATCCCCGGCTGCGGCGGCGATGCGGAACTCGGTGCGGCGGACGGGTGCGTTCTCGCCTATGGCGACGAACTCTGTCTCCGAGCCGATCTCGAGCTCACGGCCGTGGATATCCGTCCATTTGCGGAGGATATTTCCGGTCACGAAGCTTATGGCGTCCTTGCGGATATCGGTGAGCAGGACGAAATACTGGTTGTATCTGCTGCGCATGAGGATATCCGACTTTCTCAGCGACTCGCGGATATGGTTGCCGAACTCGTCGCAGAGGTCTTTATAGTGCACGTCGGTGATGCCGTCGCCGGGAGTGAGGGTGAACAGCACCTTGCAGACGCTCTTCTGATTACGGGTCATGTATCTCATAACATAGCGGTAGACGTAGGAGAAGGCGTCGCGGTCGAGCTGGAGGGCTACATTGGGTATCGAGCGCTCGCCGAGGATCTCGGAGATCCGGCTTATATCCAGCTCGTTGACGTTCGGAGCATCTTCGCTGTAGGCGTCGGCCTGATAGATGCAGCTGCCGTGCTTGCCGTTCTTCTTGACGGTATAGAGCGCCTTGTCGGCAAGCTTGAGGAGTGTATCGTAATCGTTGCCGTGCTTCGGCACGAAAACTCCGCCGACGGATGTTCCGAGGGGGATATCCATTTCCTTGCCCATGAGCTCCTTGGCCTTGGCAACGAGCTCGGCATTGAGCCTTTCGGTGAGCTTCTTTACCTCCTCCGGGTCGGTCATGCCGGCAGCGAAGGCAACGAACTCATCGCCGCCTATCCTTCCGAGGCGGCTGCCCTCGGGCACAGCTCCGCTGAGTATCTGCGCGAAGCTTATGAGGATATTGTCGCCCATCTTATGCCCGTGGATATCGTTGACCAGCTTGAAGGAGTCGAGGTCGATCATCAGCAGGGCTCCCTGTGCCGACAGGCAGACCTTCGACAGCTCGAGGTTCGTCGCCGACTTGTTGAGGAAGCCGGTGAGCTTATCGGTCTCGGCCTCGGTGCGCAGGCTGCGCAGCTTATGCTGCTTTGAAATGATATTCCCTACGCGGCGCAGGAGTATCTCGGGGTCGAAGGGCTTTCTGATATAGTCGGAAACGCCCGCCTCGAAGCCCTGCTTCTCGGTGTCCGAGGTCTCGTCCGCGGTCAGGAAGATAACGGGTATCTCGTCGGAGCCGTTGGTCTTTTCGAGCTCCCGCAGGCGGTCGAGCGTCTCGAAGCCGTCCATTTCGGGCATCATGATATCGAGCAGGATGAGGTCTGCCGACTCTCCCCCGCCGATGCAGTCGAGCAGGGCCTTGCCCGAAGAAAGCGCAGTGACCCGCATCTCGTTGCGGCTGAGTATCCTTCCCGCTATTTTAAGGTTTGTCGAATCGTCGTCAACAACTATGATATGATTTGACATAACATCGCCTCCGGATAATAATTCAGATATAATACATCATTTTATTATACCATATTATTTTAAATGACGTCAACACCTTTGCTGTGATTTGTTATATCCGACAATCGGCTTTGACTGTTTTTGGAAAATTTGTCCAATGTCATTCGTCAGCCCTCTCCGGAGGGTACACGGGGGCAAAAAAAGACACTCCCCGTAAGGGAGTGTCTCGGTAAATTTTCTTATGCTGTCTTAGGGATCCATTATCAGATCTCCTTGAGCTCGATCATTCCGCTGGAGGCCTCGCCGCTCTTGTTGGTCATATCCTTGAGCACGGTCACTACCGAGAGGTCGAAGCTCGAGGTAGTCTTAACGACTGCTACCTTATACTTCGGATAGATCGCTCTGCCGTCGTCGAGCTTCTCGGCAACGAGCAGCTGTCTGAATGCGAAGTTGACCTTATCGAGCATCTCGCTGGAGCTCGGCAGACCGCCCTCGGTCTTGACATAGGCTACGAACTCATCGGAACCGGTACGGTAGATCTGCTCCTCGTTGAAGTACTCCTTGAGGTCTTCAACTACGCGGACGAGCATACGGTCGCCGTTGTCGTTGCCGAACTGGCTGTTGATCTCGCTGAAGTTGCTGATGTTGAACATTGCGAAGTAGTAGGACTCCTTAGCGCCCTTGCCTATCTTATCAATGTCCATGGAGAGGCTGATACGGTTGCTTGCGCCGGTAAGAACGTCCTTGAACATAGCGGTGTTCAGAGACTTCTTGGTACGGTTGGCCTTGGCGATGGTCGAAACCAGCTTCTCGTTGATCTTCTGCTGTCTCTTGGTGATGAAGTAGAATACTACCGTCAGGGCGATGATGATAACTGCGAAGATGCTGAGGTAGATGATCATCGTTCTGTTGAGGGCATAAACCTCGCTCGTGGTATCGTCAACGGTAAGGATCCACTTATACTGAGGGATAACGGTGTAGGTAGCTACATAGCTCTTGCCGTCGAAATCGTACTCGTACTCATCGGTGATATCGTTCTCGAGAACGCTGATGCTCTTGTACTTATCGCACAGATCGAGCAGTTCCTTCTGCTCGGTCTCCTTGGTAACAAGGTCGGTATTGAAGGAATTGAAGATGTACTTGTTGTCGCTGATATTTACCATCGAATAGGTGGCATTTTCCATATCGGGGATGCTGATGCTGTTCAGGGTCTTGAGCAGGCCCTCGGTGTAGATACCGAGACCTACGAAGCCGACCAGCTTGCTGTTGTCGTAAACGCCCTTATAGAGGGAGAGGCACTGTGCGCCGCTTCCGGGGGAGATGATGATTCCGGTGTTGTAAACGCCGTCATCGCCTGCTACCTTGAGGTTATTGATAAGGTCGTCTATTCTTGCCTGGTTGGGAACGTCGGGATCATTCTCGTGACCCTCTTCCTTGGCATTCTTACGGGTCATCATACCGAGGATCTTGTCATTGGTATGGTTTACAACTATGGTATCGAGAGAACCTACCCACAGACCTTCGTTGGTCTCACCGATGTCCTTACTGAGGGCAGCGGTATAATCCTGAGCGGCCTTGTTGTCGAATGTGCCTGCACGCAGCTGGGACTGGAGGTCCTGCCAGCTGAGGGCGCCTGCTCTCTTGAGGACGTCAAGCACTTCGGGGGATCTGCTGAAATAAGTAAGGGATTTTTCTGCGTTCACAACGAAGTTCTCGATGAGCTGCGCACGCTCTTCGCCTATCGCCTTCATGTGGTCGATGGCGTTTTCCTTGGTCTTCTTGCTGACCGTTACGGTAATAAATACGGAAAGCCCGAGCATTATCACAAGCTGTATGATAAGCACGAGGTTCAGGGTCGACATACTGGTGCCTGTCTTCTTTTTATTGGAACTCATTTTATCACTGACCTTTCATAATTATTATGAACGTATCCGGCATCAGAAGAAGCCGAAGCGTTTTTTCTTTTTCTTCTTGGTATCGAGCTCCTCGAGGAACTCCTCGTCATCATCGTCGCCCTCATCTATTCCGTCCATAAGGCTGTTTACGCGGTCGAGCAGGAGGTTTTTCTTTTCCGCTGCGGGAGCGGGTGCGGGGGCTGCTGCTGCGGCGCCGCCTCCGAAATCCGTAAAGGGTACGGACTTATCGGGCATTATCACCGAAGCGGCCGAGTTCTTCTTATCGGCTGTCATTATAAACACGATGCTGGACTTCTCCGGCATCTCTGCCGATTTGCTTCCGACGTTATAGAGCATCAGCGAATCCACCGCGGTCTCGCCGGTCGCAAGCATAGCGCCGAATGCTGCTTTCTCAGCGGCGACATCCTCAGTAGAAAAGCCATGGAAGAACTTGCCGGATTTTGAACAGATCACGCAGAGCATACTGTTCGGATCGGCTGGTTTTTTGGCTTTGCTGAGTTCATTCAGCACGCTGACAGCATGATCGTTCATTTCCTTAAATGTCATTCAAAAACCACCTTTCACTGTTTAATTCTTATCAACTTCAGATTGATAATATTCTTTTATATCGCAATCTAATTGTACAACTTTTCATGCTATATGTCAATATTTCCTAACACAACGTAAACGTTATAGGAAATATTTTGTTAAAACTACCAAAATAGCTTGACTATAATCTATGCATTATGCTATACGTATTTTGTTAATATATTTGTATATACTTCCGTCACGACATCAGGCAGACGGATGACAATGTCCTCGGCGGTCCTCGGCGCGGACGGGTCCTAACGCGGACGGCGTATTTCCGCCTTTGATTTTTGGAGTGCAGGAAATCACTTCGGTTTGACGGCGGGCTGAACAAAGTACAAGACCCAAACGCGAAGCAAAATGAGGTCAAGGGGGCTTTGCTCCCTTGCGGGGGTCGAGGGGGCGGAGCTCCCCTCGCGGGGTACGGGGCAGAGCCCCGACGGCTCCGCACAAAGGAATAATTCAATACAAACAAGGCGCTGCGCCCAAAATCCAAAGGGCACAAACGCCTTGTTTTTTTGCTGTGCTGTGGGGACTAATAATTGCAGCGCCGTAACTCCCTATGTCGCCCGCAGGCACAGGAATAGTGAGGATGCGAACGCATCCGAGGTAATTCCGTCCGGCTCCAAGCATAGAGGCGGTTCTGAGTTTCACGCTCTTAACTTCGTATAAGGCGAAAGAAAGCCGCCCGCCCTGTCTCGGGGGCTTTCCGGTCGCCCCCGAACCCCTTCGGACTGCATACCGCACGGAATTCGCTCGGGTGCTTTGCACCCTGCTATTCCTGTGCCTGCGGGCGCCGGACGGAGCTGGTCGGCGCTGCGATTATTTGTCCCCGAAACATAGCAAAATTATAAGGCGCTTGTGCCCTTTGATTTATGGGCGCAGCGCCTTGTTTGTATTGAATTATTGCTTTGTGCGGAGCCGTGCGGGGCTCTGCCCCGTACCCCCCGCTTAGGGCTCTGCCCTAAGAACCCGCAAGGGGGAAGCGTCCCCCTTGACCCCAAGTCGCTTCGCGTTTGGGTCATACAGCTTTGTTCAGCCCGCCGTCAAATCAAAGTGCTTTCCTGCACTCCGAAAGCCAAAGGCGGAAATACGCCGTCCGCGTTAGGACCGTTAGGACTATTCTGCCCCGTCTCTCTTCAATACCGCAAATATTGTCCTGAATACACAAAGTATGTCAAGGTACATCGAAAAATGCTTGATGTAGTAGTACTCCAGCTCCAGCCTCTCTCGGTATTCTATGTTGGACCTCCCGTTGCAAGCCCACCAACCCGTGATCCCCGGCTTTACTTTCTGATATAGTCTCAGCCCGCCGTGTGCCTCAAGCTCACCCTCTACAAGCGGCCTCGGCCCCACAAGACTCATGTCGCCTTTCAATAGGTTCACAAGCTGCGGCATCTCGTCAAGCGAGCACTTCCGCAGTACCCTGCCCACCCCCGTGATCCTCGGATCGTTCGTGAGCTTCTGGTTCTGCTCCCACTCGGTGCGGTATTTCTCATCCTTGAGCAGCTCTTCAAGCTTCTTGTCGGCATCGGGTACCATCGTCCGGAACTTTAATATTTTTATGGGCTTGCCGTCCTGACCCACTCTCTTCTGCGTGTAGAATATGCTCGCCTTATCCCCGGAGATAAGAAACGCCAGCTTGACGATGATCGTCACCGGGATCATGAATACCAGCCCTATGAGCCCCAGCAGGAAGTCGAGCAGCCGCTTTATTATAAGGTAGAGCATCTGACCCGGCCTGAACGTGAACGCTCCGACACTCAGGGACTTGCAGATCCCGACGTCCTCGATATACTGATCTTCTGTCTGCATACCGATCATCGGCTCAACGCTGATATGCACGTTCACGGCGTTGTCTATGAGCTTGCGGTAGTCCTCGGTGCTTATCCTTTCCGGCGGTACGGCTATGAGCACGTCGCTTATGTTTTCTTTTATGACCTGCTCGGCGAAATCCTCTCCGGCGACGGGTATGCCGTTATACTCCCCTGCCTCGTTCTGCCCGGCGAAGTGTATGCCCTTTATATCGTAGGGGTCATAATCTCCGGCGGAGACGTTTGTGAGTGTGCTCTCGATATTCTCTCTGTCCGCGATTATGAACAGGGTGATGTTCTTTGAATAGCTGAGGCTTATCTTCCCAGAGAGTATGAGCTTTTTCCAGATGTACTTGAGCAGCAGCGAGATGACGAAATAGAAGCTGTACATCATGATGAACACGGCTCGGGAGTAGGTAGCGCCCTGCTTGAAAATATAGAGCAGCAGCGTGACGGAGATCATATTGAACCCGGTGAGCTGCACTGCCCGGACTATCTCCATATAGTATTTTCGCTTGAAGATGCCGTTATAGGGCGCAGCAAGCAGACCTATGACTATATCGAGCACCGATATGAGCAGCACGAGCCTCAGCCACTCGGAGCTCTTCACGAAGTCGAAGGACTCGAACTTGATGAAGTAGGCGAGGGTAAAGGCGAGCAGCATCGAGATCAGGTCTATGACCATGAAGTCAAGGTGCCTCAGCGACTGATATTTGCTTTTTGTGTGCATTATGCGGGCACCCCGCTTTCCTTTTTTTGGATGTTCCGGGGCTCCGTGCGGTCACAGAACCCCATTAAATTATATCAGCAAAAGCCTCTCAAATCAATTCGCAACTTGGACAAAAGCCCTTTACTGCTATTGTGATATATGTGCAAGCGGGGTCAGACGATTATCTCCGCCCTGCTGCCGCCGCTCGGATCCTTGGTCACGACTATCTGCCGGTCAAGTCTCTTAAGCTCCGGAACATGAGAGATTATCCCGACGAGGCGGCTGCTCTCGGCAAGGGATGTAAGGGCTCTGAGTGCCTGGGAGAGCGACTCCTCGTCGAGGGAGCCGAAGCCCTCGTCCACGAACATTGTATCGAGCCTTATCCCGCCGGCGCCGGACTGTATCTCGTCCGAGAGGCCGAGAGCCAGCGAGAGCGAGGCCTTGAAGGATTCGCCGCCCGACAGCGACTTGACGCTCCGCTCGCTGCCGTTGTAGTGGTCGATGACGTTGAGGTCGAGGCCGCTCTGGCTTCTGTTGTTGTCGGGCTCTATCCTGCGCTTGAGCTCATACTGCCCGCCGGACATCATCATGAAGCGGAGGTTTGCTCTTGCGATGATACGGTCGAAGAAGGCGGTCTGGATATAGGTCTCGAGCATGATCTTGCTCTTGCCGTTGAGATTGCCGTTGGCGGTGTCGGAGAGTGTCCTGACCGACTTGTACTGCTTCTCGAGGCTGTCGAGCTCGGCGGCCTTTCCCTTGATGCTTTCAAGGTGTTTGCTGTTCGTCCCGAGCCTTACGTTCAACGCCTTCAGCTTGGCGGAGGCGGCATCCCTCGCGGAAATGAGCTTGTCCTTCTTCTCTGTCTCGGCGTCCTTATCGGGAACGGAAGCGTCGGTGATCTGCTCTTTGAGACCCTTTATAGAAGCGTCGAGCTCACCGAGCCGCTTGTCGGACTCCCTGTGATCCTTCTCGGCCTTTTCAAGGGCGGCGCTGAGCTCCGCGATACGCTTCGCCAGCTGCCCGATATGCTCCATGGCCTTCTGCCTGCTGTCGAAGGCGAGCTTTTTCCTTTCCTCGCCGAACTGCTCCGTCTTTACCTTGAGAGCCGAATCCATACCCTCGATCTCCCCTGCCTTGGCAGTACACTCGGCGGCAAGAGCCGCAAGAGCCGTCTCCTTTTTGGGGATCTCCTTTGCGAGGGCGTCGCGGCGCTTTATCCTCTTGTCCTCGGACTTGACGGCGGCATCGAGCCTGCGTATCTCCTGCTGACACTCTGCGAGCCCGGAGGCGGCAAGGCTCCTTGCGGCTTCAAAGTCCGCATCCTCCCAGAGGGAGGCGGTGAGCTT
The DNA here is from genome assembly GCA_017534595.1 of Ruminococcus sp. GTDB lineage: Bacteria > Bacillota > Clostridia > Oscillospirales > Ruminococcaceae > FB2012. The sequence continues at coordinate 3,080 of JAFXVY010000114.1, read as the reverse complement.
TTCTATCCCCTGCTTTACGGCTTTGAGCGCCGCGTCCGCAGAGGCGCACTCCTGACTTTTCCCGGTCTCGAGCTTTGCGGCTTCCTCGGCGGCCTGCCCGGCCTTTTTCAGCTCGGCCTCCGTCGGGGCGGATACCGGCTTTGCCGCAGGGAACGGGTGCTCCGTCGAGCCGCACACCGGGCAGGGTACGCCGGGGGCAAGGGTCTCGGCGATTATGCCCGCCTGCGCATCAAGGAAGGCCTTGTTCTTGGCATCATAGTCCGCTTTGGCGGCGCTGCTCTCCGCCGAAGCTTTAAGGTACTCCGCCCGGAGCTGTGAAAGGGCTTCGGCGCCGCTGTCGTACTGCGCATACTGCTCCGAGAGCTCGCGCAGGGTCTTGCACCTGGCCTCTGCCTTCTCCTTGGCGGCGGCAAGCTTCTGCTTTGACTCCCCGGCATCGGCGAGGGAGGCGAACTCTTCCCTGAGCTTGGCGAGGTCGGCCTTGCTTTTTTCAAGACCGTCACTCTTCTTTTTAAACTCCTCACGGGCGGCGGTGAGGGATTTCTGCTTTGCGGCTATCTCCGCTGCGAGCTTATCGAGGTCGTCGTAGCGCGGGAGCTCGGCTTCTGCGGCAGCCCTGGCGTCTGCGGCCTGCTTGGCCTCGGGAGCTTTGGCACGCTGCAGCTCCAGCTCCTTTGCGTACTGTCCGAGCTTCACGGCCTCGGCTTCGCGCTGCTTCTGCTTCTGTGCGGCGGAGGCCTTCGCTTTCTCGAGAGTCTCGATCCTGCCGAGGTTGGCGCTGACCGTCTCGAGCTCCTTGTTAGCGGACTGTATCTCGCGGGAGAGCTTTTCCTCGGCCTGACTGTCGCTTTCAATGAGCCTTTCAAGGAGCGCTGCGATCTCGCTTACCGGCATTTTGCCCTCCTTGGCCTTTCTGACCTCTATCGAGAGCACGTCCTCCTCCGAGACCTCTATCCCCGCTATGTACTGTTTCAGGCTGTTCTGTGCCGCTGTACACTTGGCGGACAGCTGGCTGCTCTCGGTCCTGAGCCTGTCCTGCAAAATGAGATAGCGCTCGGTGCCGAATATCTTCCGGAAGATCTCTTTTCTCTTATCGGTCTCGGCTGTCAGCAGCTTCATGAACTCTCCCTGTGCGATCATCGAGATCTGGAGGAACTGGCTGCGGTTGATGCCGAGTATCCCGACAACGGCAGCGGTAACGGCATCCGACCCGGTGACGATGCTGCCGTCCGGCTTGCGAAGGGTGGCTCCGGGCTCCTGAACGGTCATCCCCTCGCCGCGCAGCTTGGGGCGCTCGTATTTGGGATTTCGCTTGATATTATAGGTCTTGCCGGCATATACGAAGTCAAGCTCCACCTCCGTCGGGGTCTCCGGGGAGGCATACTTCGAGCGGAACATCCCGGCGTCGCGATTTGCGCCGCTGGCCTCGCCGTAAAGCGCAAAGGTCAGGGCGTCAAATACGGTTGTCTTGCCGGCACCGGTATCACCGGTTATCAGATAGAGCCCGCCGGTGCCGAGGCGGTCGAGGTCGAGCTCGGTGCGGCCTGCATAGGGGCCGAATGCGCACATGACAAGTCTTGTCGGTCTCATCTCTCACCCTCCCATATCTTCTCTATCAGCCCGCTGACGAAGGCGGTCTGCTCATCGGTCATCGGCTGGTTGTTCTGGAGCTCGAAGAGCTCGGAGAAATGCTCGAGCGGGGTCTTCTCCCTGACGTTCTTTGCACCGGTGATGCTCTGCGAGGCGGACGTGCGCTTGTTGTCGTAGTCAAGGGTCATGATATTGTGATATACCGTCCGCAGCTTGGCCATACCGTCGGGTATATCCTCCTCGTCCTTCAGGATAACGCGGACATAGTCCTCCTGCCAGGTCGTTCCCTCATAATAGGAGCGCTGCATCACCTGCTCGTAGGTGCCGGTGAGCTCGACGAGCTTGTGTCTCGGTGTGAGCTTGGGCTTGCGGATCGATACATCTCCCTTTGCTCCGAGCTCCACGACCGTGACCGACTTATCCGTCCCGGCCTCGGAGAAGGAGTAGGCCAGCGGGGTGCCGCAGTAGCGGATCCTGTTTTCTATGCAGTCCTGCGGGACATGGAGGTGCCCGAGGGCGACGTAATCGAACGGCTCGAATACGGAGGCGTCAACGTTATCCGTCCCGCCGACCGAGAGCTCCTCGGACTCCGAGCGCTGTGAGCCGGTGACGAACTGGTGGGTGATAAGCAGATTCCGCTTGGAGCTGTCGATATCCATATTCGAGACGGCGCAGCCCAGGGCGTCGGTGTAGGAGGCGATCTCCTCCTCCGGGAAGAAGCGGCGGACGTGGGCAGGTTTGACAAAGGGCAGCATCCAGACATTTACCTCGCCGAAGCTGTCGGTGAGGGTAACGGGCTCCACTTTGCCGCTGTACACAGGGGATAGATGTATGCCGGCGGCATCCATGATACGGGAGCCGAAGGCGATCCTTTCGGGGGAATCGTGGTTCCCGCTGATGACGAAGACCTCGAGCCTGCGCTTGGCGAGGCTCACGAGGAAGCTGTCGAAGAGGGTGACGGCCTCGGCGGGGGGCACGGGCTTGTCGTAGACATCCCCTGCGATCATAACTCCGTCGGGGTTTTCGCTGTCGATGATAGTGAGTATCTCTTTGAGGATATGCTCCTGATCCTCGAGCATTGAGAACTCATAGAGTCTTTTGCCGAGGTGGAGGTCGGAGAGGTGGATGAATTTCATGATCACGCTTCCTTTCTTATATAAGGTATACGCTGTTATCTTTATCATACCACAGGTCGGGGGAAAATGCAATACAAAGCAGTGTGACCCAAACGCGAAGCGGTCCTCGGCGCGGACGGGTCCTAACGCGGACGGCGTATTTCCGCCTTTGGAAATGGAGTGCAGGAAAGCACTTTGGTTTGACGGCGGGCTGAACAAAGCAGTGTGACCCAAACGCGAAGCGAAATGGGGTCAAGGGGGCTTTGCTCCCTTGCGGGGGTCGAGGGGGCGGAGCTCCCCTCGTCGCCGTCCGCAGACGGCGAAACTCCCCTACCGCAGGGCGCTCCGAGAAGGGTGAATTTAAAAACAGTCCGG
>JAFXVY010000113.1 GCA_017534595.1 Ruminococcus sp. | reverse complement strand
CGGATGTATTCCTTGCGGGAAATCTCATAAGGATATCTCATCCGGATATAGAGATCGAGCCGCTCTATGGTCTTGCCGATGTAGATGATGTTCCTGATCTCGTCGTCGTAGATATGCTCATTGATGCTGCCCCAGAAACCGTAAACAATGTCCTCCAGCGGCAGCAGCGACAGCCTCGGGTTCGGACTGTTCTCGGCACGCTTGATGGTGTCCTTCGCCATTTGCAGGAATGACAGCGCAGAGGTGGATATCTCCTCTCTAAGCACTATGCCGTTGTCGTAGGCGCGTTCGAGACAGTAGGCCGCAGAGTTGGGATTGTACTCGTCATAGAGAAAGCTCCTGATGAATTCCCGGGAATCAGAATATGTATTCACTATCCCGAAATGATCGAGATACTCAGTGTAGATGTGGCTTTGACCCAGCATCCTGTCAAACATCTTATCGAGGGCTTTCAGCGTGGTGAAAAATCTTTCGGTGTAGCGTCCCAGCCAGTAAAGGCGGTCGCTGTGTTCTTTTGAGATCGTGCTCATATATTGCTCCTTTACAGTTATCATTTAAGAACCCAGGTATCTTTAAAACCTCCGCCTTGCGAGGAATTAACGACGAAGGAATCCGGGTTGCGTGAAAAACGTGTCAGTCCCGATGCCCATACCCTTGTGGACTCGCCGGAGAGGACAAAGGCTCGCAGGTCGGCCTTTCGCATAACGGTCTCGCCGTTATCGAGTATCGGCAGGTCGAGGAAGTCGATGACCTCCTGCGCGATGAAGCGCCTGGGCTCCGCGATTATTGTCTTTCGGAATTCTTCCAGCTTTTCCTTGGTGAGGTCGCTGCCGAAGACTACACCGTAGCCTCCCGCCTCGGCAACATCCTTGATAACGAGCTTTTCGAGGTTGTCCATAACGTATTTCATATCTTCCTTGTAGAAAGGCAGATAGGTGGGCGCGTTGCGCAGTATCGGTTCCTCGCCGAGATAGTATTTTATCATCTTCGGCACAAAGTAATAGATGCCCTTGTCGTCCGCAACGCCGTTGCCCGGTGCGTTTATGATGCCCACATTGCCGCTGCGGTAAGCCTCCATAAGGTTCGGTATGCCGATGAGCGATTCCGGCAGGAAGGTCAGCGGGTCGAGATACTCGTCGGCGATACGGCGGTAAAGCACGCCTATCCTCGTCTTCCCGCCGGAGTAGGTGCGGTGATAGAGCATATTGTCCTCCACAAACAGCTCATCGTTCTGCACCAGCACCGAGCCGGTATGCTCCGCAAGATAAGAGTGTTCAAAGTATGCCGCGTTGTAGCGCCCCGGCGTAAGTATCGCCCTGATGCCTCCGCAGTTTGCATATTCCATAGTCTCTTTCAGGAGCTGAGCATAACCCCTGTTATCGACTATCTCGTTTTCCTCAAAGGCCTGCGGCGCGGCGATACTGGTAAGCTCCCTTGCGATAAGCGGATATGAAGCCCCCGACGGTATGCGCAGGTTGTCCTCCAGTATGTACCACACGCCGTCCTTAGCCTGCACAAGATCGATGCCGGAGATGTGGCTGTATATCCTGTTCTTCGGGGTGATTCCCTCGCACTCCGCAAGATAGCCTTTGGAGATATAGATGAAATCCTCCGGGATGATGCCGTCCCGGACTATCCTCTTGTCGTGGTAAATATCAAAAAGGAACTCATTCAGGGCATCCACACGCTGAACAAGTCCCTTTTCGATGCATGCAAAATCCTCCGCTGTTATCACCCGGGGGATAGGGTCAAAGGGAAAAAACTGTTCATTGAATACTCCGTTTTTGTATATCCCGAATTTCACTCCGAATCTTCTCAGAAGCTCGTTGATCTCATTGGCATTCCCGACTGCTTTCGTAAAATGCTTTTGTTCAAGGTCTTTCATAGCACTCACTCCGATCATATAAAAAACGGCGCCTCTCAAAATGTGAGAAGCGCCGTTGCTTTCGTTTATATACTTATTCTATCATACAGTCAGATATTTGTCAAGCACATATCCGTACAATATCAGAGATTTATCTGTATTTCAACGGTAAACATCGCTCCGGTACAGCTTTTTCAGCTTCTTCACGGTAGCATTCCCGCCGCCGTCGCCGATATACACATCGTACTGACCCTTGATACTGCCGAATGTGACTACTCTCTCAGCCCCCGTGTGCGCTTTCAGCTTCTTCATCATCTCCTGCTTTGAAGCGCGAGGCGAGAAGACCTTCAGATACAGATACCCCTCGTACCCTGATTCCGAAACCGTGATCCGTACCGAGTCTCCGAGCTGTGCTTTGAGCCTTTCTTCAAGAGGTGAGATCTTCTCAGTCGATTCAAGCACTGTCAGATAGAGTATCCTCTCGTTCTTATCAAAGTGCCTGTATGACGAATGGATGTAGTTGCGGTAGGGTGAATGTTTGTAGGAGGAAAACAGCTCCCTCTCGGCACTGTTTTGAAACTCTCCGTAGAAGATCAGCAGAGTCGAATCGAACATCACATTCACAAAGCAGTGTATGCCCGCCTCCGCGATGATCTGCTCGGCTTTTTCGCTGACATCCAAGGGCAGAAATTCCGCTTCGATGTACTCTTTCTCTTTGATATCGTAAATTGCCGCGCCGTCCATAACGATAAGGGGCAGCCGCAGATCAACGCCCTTCATCAGCGACATCACCACCGCCGGAGTATGTATAGTCGAGATGGTGAACCGCACTCCCGCCTCTATCAGCCGGTTCAGTTCCACCTTGCTGTACTGCGTCCCGCTGTGGTCGTCGGGGATAAGCACCTGATCTATGCCGCTGACATAAAGCGTGTCGCTATCGTGACGTACCGGCAGACGGAAGTTATTCACTCCAAGCCCTACGCCTATCCCGATGAAGGTATCGAGCACACGGTTCAGTACGAAGATATAGGGATCGTCGTCAAAGGAATGTGTAAGCGCGATGCTCAGAAACACCACGCAGGAAAAGAAAGCGGCGTTACGCTTGTTGAGCAGCACCGTCAGATATATCACCGGGATTATCACGACAGACGCCAGCAGATAAACCGGCACCGGAGTTTCGATCCCCGCAGCTCTTACTGCATCAATGAACCCCAGCCCGAACAGCGCTCCGATGAACGTTCCGATAGAGCGCTGACCTGCGTTGTGCCTGGTGGTCTCGTGATAGGGCTGCAAGCACCACAGCGCGGCAAGAGCGCTGTAAAAGGGGATGCCGTTGCCGATGGGCAGCAGGGTGCGGATATAGTATATCACCATGCAAAGCGCCACCGACACCGCCGATTTGATGATCCGCCCGCCCACCGGCGGGAGCTTTCTGATAGTTCTCATGACTGTTACCTCAAAACAAAAAACGGCGCCGAGATATCTCAGCACCGTTGCTGTAATTATTATAGCATAGCTTGAAAGGGTTGTCAATAGATCGAGACGTTTGAAGTGAGGAACTGGCAGAGAAGACTGATGTATGTTATTGTACGTATGAACTCGTTTTAGTGGGGGGCTTCGTTTTTTTACGGTCGTGTTTATGTTGTAAAAGCGGGTGCTATCAGTCCGAATTTCCAGACACAATGAACATGATCAGCTAAAAAATGCAAGAAAATTAGCGTATTCTTCACAGCACGTACATAATTTGTGAACTGTGTTTCCCGAACTGGTAAAAATCCGTCTTGAATTTTGGTCAAATAACAGAATGTTCCAAAAGGCTGTTGACAAGTGCGCGAAACTGTGCTATTATGGGTTCATCGAAAGACAAACACGCGGGCAATGGGGTTCAGCAAACTCTGCTGCCCGTATATTTTTTCTGTATATAACATGGGCAATGGCGTTCAATGGCGAATGTCATTGCCCGTGTTCTATTATAGGAGATGATAATATGAAACTGAAGGACACAGGGCTTACAGCTGAACAGCTTAAAGCCAAAGCATCTAAGTATATCATTGAAACTTACGAGCGCTTTGACTTTGTAGCCGAAAGAGCTGACGGAGTTTATGTGTATGGTGCAGACGGCGAACCTTATCTGGATTTCTATGCAGGTATCGCGGTCAACTCGGTAGGAAATTGCAATCCGAAGGTGGTCAAGGCGGTTCAGGAGCAGGCGGCAGAAGTCATGCAGCTTTTCAATTATCCCTTTTCAATCCCGCAGGCTCTGCTTGCCGAAAAGGTCTGCACGATGATCGGTATGGATAAAATATTCTTCCAGAACACCGGTACCGAAGCAAATGAAGCTATGATAAAAATGGCAAGGAAATACGGCGTTGAAAAGTACGGTCCCACACGATACAATATCGTGACTGCGGCTGATTCCTTCCACGGTAGAACATTCGGAGCCATGAGCGCAACAGGACAGCCTGACAATGCCTGTCAGATCGGTTTCGGAGGAATGACTCCGGGCTTCACCTATGCCCCGTTTAATGACTTGGAGGCATTCAAGAGAGCCTGCACAAAAGACACAATAGCGATTATGATAGAGCCAGTGCAAGGCGAGGGCGGTGTACATCCCGCGACGCAGGAATTTATGACGGGGCTCCGCAAATTCTGCGATGAAAACGAAATGCTCCTGCTGCTTGATGAAGTACAGACCGGCTGGTGCAGGACTGGAAAGACGATGTCCTTTATGAATTACGGCATTAAGCCGGATATAGTATCAATGGCAAAGGCTTTAGGAGGCGGTATGCCGATAGGTGCTATCTGTGCAACAGAAGAGGTATCCAAGGCCTTTACTCCCGGATCTCACGGAACCACCTTCGGCGGACACCCTGTTTGCTGCGCAGCGGCACTTGCAGCAGTCGAAGAAATGGAAGAAAAACACCTTGCAGAGAATGCCGCTGAAATGGGTGCCTATTTTATGTCGAAGCTGAAAGCTCTCCCGCATATCAAAGAAGTCAGAGGACAGGGGCTCCTCGTTGGTGTTGAGTTTGACGGTATAAATGCAGTTGACGTAAAACACAAGTGTTTTGAAAACAAACTGCTGATCACAGCGATAGGAAACAGCATTATCAGAATGGTCCCGCCTCTTATAATCACCAAAGTTGACTGCGACAAGGCAGCAGATATCATAAATAAATCGATCAATGAATTATCATAGTTTTAAGGGTTGGTAAATGTGGATAAAAAACTGATAAAACCGGTATGTATGGTAATTGCGATAGGTCTGATTGCGGTATTCTTTATAGTTTTTACGTCAGTTAACGGATTACCATAAAGAAAAAGGAAAGATGAAAGGAAAGATAAGTATGAAAAAGAAACTGATGAAAACGGTATGTACGGCTATGGCAGCTGGACTTCTGGCAATGTCCCTCGTAGGCTGCGGAAGCAGTGACAGCAGCTCTGCTGCGCTGAGCAAGGCCTCGGAGACTTCTTCGGGCGAGAGTCAGAGCGGAGTGCTCAGAGTCGGTATGGAGTGTGCTTATGCTCCCTTTAACTGGACGCAGGTAAGCGAGGACGTTCCCGACGGCAGCAAGGCTATCCCGATCTACGGAACAAGTGAATACGCTTACGGCTACGATGTAATGGTAGCAAAGAAGCTGGCGGATCAGATGGGTATGTCTCTTGAGATCCATAAGGTCGAATGGGATTCTATAGGACTTTCCCTCGATGCCAAAGAATATGATTGCATCATCGCAGGTATGGGACGAACCAAAGAGCGCGAGGCTTCCTACTCCTTCACCGATCCATATTATTACCGCGACAACTGCCTTGTAGTTAAGAAGGGCTCCGAATACGAGAATGTCAAGGGGCTTTCCGATTTCAAGGGCAAGAATGTAAAGGTCACCACACAGCTCGGCACAGGCTGGGTACCGCTTCTCGATCAGATCCCCGATGCTGAAAAGCTGGCTAATTACGAGACAACAGCCGAAGTCTTCATGGCTATCTCCAACGGCGTGGCAGACGTGGCGCTGATCGATCAGCCGACTGCCGAATCCGCCCTTCTCACCAACACCGATCTCAAGATCATCGTTCCGGATGCAAGTGATGCCTTTGAAGGCGACAAGGAAATGACCAATGTATGTATCGCCACCAGAAAAGACGATACCGAGCTTCGTGACAAGCTGCAGAAGGCTATGACCGATATCGGCTGGAACGATAAGGCTAAAATGGATGAGCTTATGGCTGAGGCTGTTAAGTTACAGCCTGCCGCAAACTGAGAATTTCACTTAATGATAGCGAACCTCCAAAATGGCTGCCGGGCTGCCCTGTCCGGCAGCCGAAACGGGGTAATAAAGGACGGCGATCAACATGACTGATACACCGACCAATTCATTGGAATGGGTGTGGTTCATAGCACAGAAGTATTCCGATCTGTTCATAAGGGGTACGCTCCTGACACTTGCGGTCTCGGTAACGGGAACAATAGCAGGTTTCCTGCTGGGATATATTGTAGGAATAGTCCAGGACACCAAAATCAACAAGGAAGATTATTTTTTCAAGAGAGCGATGCTTCGGTTCTTCAAGGTGCTTTCGGCGGTATATGTCGAACTGTTCAGAGGCACGCCTATGATCGTGCAGGCGATGATCGTCTTTTACGGTCTGAGGCAGGCGGGACTGGAGATAGACCCCATAAGCGCAGGCATACTTGTAACCCTGCTCAACACCGGTGCATATATGGCCGAGACTGTTCGCGGCGGCATCAATTCGATCGACGCCGGACAGCGCGAGGGTGCGCTTGCACTCGGTATGTCTCCGTTCTCTGTTATGCTCGGGATCGTACTTCCGCAGGCATTCAGGAACATCATCCCAGAAATGGCTAACACCTTCCTGACCAACCTGAAAATGACCTCCGTGCTCAACGTTATAGGTGTGCAGGAATTGTTCTTACAGGCGAAGACAGCGGGCGGAACATACTACAAATACCTCGAATCCTATCTTGTTATAGCTTTGATCTACCTTGTGCTTTGCTTTGTTTTCAGCAGAGTATTTGCGCTGATCGAGAAAAAGCTCGCCGCAAGAAAAGACTATGTGCTTGCAGTTGAATATATGGAAAACACGCAGTAAGGGGCTGAGAAAATGAGCGAGGAGATCATCAGAGTCGAAGAACTCGGAAAGACCTTCGGAGAACATCAGGTGCTGAGAAAGATAGATTTTTCCGTTGCAAAGGGAGATGTCATCTGTATTCTCGGTTCATCCGGCTCCGGGAAGTCAACGCTTCTGAGATGCATCAATCAGCTTGAAACACAGAGCTGTGGCAAGATATTCTTTCACGGCAGCGAGCTTGGCAGAAGGCAGCGAGAGATCAACGAATACCGTTCAAAGGTCGGAATGGTGTTTCAGTCCTTCAACCTGTTCAATAATATGACTGTCCTGAAAAACTGTATGAAGGGTACGCGTAAGGTGCTGAAGCTCTCAAAGCAGGAAGCGTTTGACCGTGCCATAACTAATCTGAAAGCAGTAGGTATGGCGCCGTTCATCAATGCATATCCGTCACAGCTTTCGGGCGGTCAGAAGCAACGGGTCGCCATAGCAAGGGGTCTTTGCATGGAGCCCGAGGTGCTGCTTTTCGATGAGCCGACCTCAGCGCTGGATCCCGAAATGGTCGGAGATGTGCTGAGCGTTATGAAGGATCTTGCAAAGAAAGACCTCACGATGCTGATCGTGACCCACGAAATGGATTTTGCAAAAGAAGTCTCAAACCGTGTTCTGTTTATGGACAAGGGCTACATCGTCGAGGACGCACCTCCGCAGAAATTCTTTACCGCTCCCGAACATCCGAGAGCAAAGGAATTCCTGAGCAGATTCATAGCGGGGTGATCGTATGGGCAATTTTGTTGTTACGTTTGCAAGAGGTTTTGGTACGGGCGGAAAGGTCATCGCTTCAAAGCTCGCCGCAGACCTCGGCATACACTGTTATGAGAACCGTATCCTCACCCTTGCTGCACAGCTCAGCGGTCTTGACGAGGAGCTGTTCCGTGAAGTAAATGAGAGGATACGAACAAAGCGCAGCACTTTTGCAGGAATGATGAAAGGGCTACCGAGATCAAGGAAATACATAGCGCGTAACGAAAAGTTTGTTTCCGACGATACGCTTTTCGGTTTCCAGAAGCAGATAATCAAGAACCTTGCAGACACAGAATCCTGTGTGATAGTCGGCAAGTGTGCTGACTATATTCTGGCCGGCAGGCCGAATGTTGTGAGCGTATATATCGAAGCTCCCCGGGACTTTTGTATTAAGCGTACTATGGAGAATATGGGCGTCACCGAGGAGGTCGCAAGTGCAACCATCAAGCATACAGATGCTTACCGTGCCGAGTATTACAAGTATTACACCCACGGCAACTACTGGACAAATCCCATAAACTATGACATGACGCTCAACAGCGAGCGCATCGGGATAGACGAGTGCGTCGAACTGATTAAGGCATATCTTAAGATCAGAGGCTTTATTGAATGAGGTGAACAGAATGGAGTTTCGGTATTATCTGCCTGTGAATATGATCTTCGGCAGAGGAAAACTGGCAGAGATCGGCAAGGTGACAGCAAAGCACGGCAGCCATGCGCTCATTGTAACAGGCGGCAGCAGTACAAAGAAGTCGGGAGTGCTTGACCGGGTCAGGAACAGTCTATTATCCGAACGGATAGAGAGCGTAGTGTTTGATAAGGTCAGGCCGAATCCTCTTACGGAAACTGTCGAGCTCGGAGCTGCATTCGTCCGTGAGAACAGGTGTGATGTAATAGTTGCGGTGGGCGGAGGAAGTGTTATCGACTGCGCAAAGGGCATAGCCTTCATTGCCAAAAACGGAAGAGATATCAACGATTATATATATAACCGTTATCAGGGCAGGGGCGCTTTGCCTCTGATAGCTGTTCCCACTACCTGTGGCACGGGAAGTGAGGGCAACGGATTCGCGGTGCTCACCAATCCCGAGACAGGTGATAAGAAATCTCTCCGCCGCGACGGAATAATTCCTGCTGTGTCTCTTATTGATTCCGAGCTGATGGAAACAATGCCTAAGAGCATTCTTGCGGCGGTGGGCTTTGACGCACTTTGTCACTGTATGGAAGCATACCTTTCAAACGCATCGCAGCCAATGACGGATATGCTCTCATTGGAGGGGATGAAGCTGATCTCCGATAACCTTGTGAATGTATATAACGGCTATAACGATCCTGCGGCATGGGACGCTCTTGCATGGGCAAGTACCATGGGTGGGATGGTGATACATTCGGCAGGTGTCGGTCTTCCTCATGCTATGGAACACCCGGTCAGCGGATTCAACAACGTCACTCACGGAAGAGGACTTGCAGCTCTTGTACCGGTAATAACAGAGGCAAGCGCTGACTATGCCCCTGAAAAATACGGGGTCATATCAAAGCTGTTAAGAGGAAAGACGGCTGCTGACTGTGCAGATGCCGTTAGGAGCTATCTTGAAAAGCTGGATCTTAAAGTATCTCTCTCCGGAGAGGGCGTGACCCGCAAAGACATTCCGAAGCTGACCGAAAACTGCTTCAAGGTCTCCGCTGCAAGCATTGCAAATCATCCTGCAGCATTCACATCGGATATGATAGCCAAGCTATATGAAAGAGCATTATAAGCATACAAGACTTCCTTCTTATAATATAAGCGGTTTGCTTTCCTTGCGGAAAGTGGGCCGCTTATTGTTTTTCTTATATAGGACAGCTGTATTATTGATGAGTATCACTTCCTGATCTCCTCCGCAAACTCCTCAAAACTCAGCTCCCTATCATACGCCCTCTGCCGCAGTTCCAGCGCATAGTCAGCCCATTCCCGGAACTCATTCTGCGACATTTTCTTCTTCAAATACCGGGCGTAATGCTGCTTGTAGGCCTTGGTGTAAACGAGCAGGATCGGGTCGCTGTTGACCTTGTCTGCGTAGGTCTTTCGGTGCCCGAGATCGCGGCAGGTCTTGTCCTTTCTGTCCGTGGTCGAACGGGTGCAGAAAGGCGAATAGGCTGTCGCTTCAAGGAGAAAATACCGCCCGCACAGACCGCACCTGCGGGGCAGAAAGTGGTTGTTCAGCCCCTTGAACAGGTCGATGTAGAGGAACCCCCCGAGAGTGCTGAACCTGTATTTCTCGCACAGCACAAGCTCTCCGTCAATGTTCTGCGGGACAAATACCTCCGACATTGTACCCGAGGGTTCGAGCTTGTCGTAGGTGCGGATTCTTTCTTTTTGTTCAGAAACAAAGGCTCGATATATCTCCACCGTTTCCCTCGCATTCAGGTATTCTTTTCCTTCATGCACCTTTTCAAGAAATGCGGCATAGACTGTTTTCACCCTTATGCAGTCCTCAATGAACACTCGATACTGTTCCACCAGCTCCCGCAGCTTTTGGTTGAGCTGTAACGCCCCGTCGCACATATCCGGGTCAAGATCGGAAAAAGTCAGGTCGGTGTAAAAATGGTCATTGTACTCAGGGCGGGGGTGATTTTCATAGTGGTCAATGTCCGGCTCGTTATCGAAGAAATAACGGTGCTCGTTCATCAGCTCGAACAGCGAGTTGTGCTTTTGCTTCATGTCCCGGTACGGCGGAAGCTCATCGATCATTTCGTCAAGGGTGTTGAAAAATACGATTCCCCGCTGCACGAGGTCGTCAAATCTTGCCGCTTCATCAATCGTTTCCGGGTAGTGCAGCTTGCGCTCAAAAGACTTGCAGGACTCTAACAACTCTCGCAGATCAGGGAAATCATACTCCAAAAACGCGGTCAAAATCTCATTGGTCTTGTACTGCCCCGCACCCTCGATCAGGACACGGTTCTTGTAAAAATACGCATCAAATCCGAACATAATACGCTCCTTTTCCCCGCTGCCGCAGATAGATGTGACAGCGGTTTTTCTTTTTCTACTACCCATTATACAGGAAATCTAAGATGTTTTCAAGTCCAGATATGCTGCAAAGTATTCGGAGGCCAAGGTCACGATTTCAAGGTTTAGAGAGAGTATTCGGGAACAAATCCGATTTATCTGTTCCTCCGTTCTGTTTTTAAAACTTTTCTTCGTTTTTCTTTACTTTTCAAAATTCTTGACCAAAATAGATGTGTGACGATGTGAAATAGAGAGTGTGTCTCACATCTATTGACAAACGAAATTATCCATGCTATCATAGAATTGCAGGGAACAAATATTCGATTTAGCAAACAAAAATCGACCGAGCTTGTACTAACAGTATCGGAACGATTTCGAGAATTCTGTTCCCGGTTTGAATGATCGTTCTGCTGGTATAGCGATAGGGGGTAATTCCAATGTGAAATAATCAGCCCATACGGGCTTGAAACAGCGTAATATTGGAGAATCGGGTTTCAAATTGAAGCAAGTATAGAAAGTGGTGCATCCTTTTCCACTTTCTTCCAACCAGCAGCCATATAGCTGCTGATCAGGCGTTTAGGGAACCCGTTGCCCTAAACACTTACAGTAGGTCCGAGACATGAAAAGGAGGAATAAAATCATCAAAGAAAAGAGCAAAAAAGTCCGCAAGGTAGTACGGTTCTACGGTACAGAATGGGAGCAGATCAACCGCTTTGCAAAAGAGCATTGCACCAAACTCGGAACTTATCTGAGGTATGCTGCGCTGAATACTCAGCCGTATTGTTACGAGCTTGAGCTCGGAAATCTGCTTGATGAGATGCGGATGATCTCAAGAGAAGTAAACGATGTTGCAAAAAAGTTCAATGAGACCGGGATTATATCGGCAAGTGATGTCCGGTTTTTGGAGGAGAAAAGCTCTGAACTGAGCAGCATCCTTATCGAAGCCGTCAGGAGAATAAAGCCTAAAAAGCTAAAACAGCAGTTATGAAACTAAGATAACACAACGATGATTTAGAGGTGATTCTTATGTGCTATTATCCGCTGCTACCGTAATATGTGGCAGCATTTCGGAACGAATGATGAAAGGGGGGATAGGATGCCAAGAAAGGTAACGCTTGAAATGAAGATCGCAAAGCGCGACAAATACAGGGAAAAGATCGACAAGAATACTGCTGAAATTCAACCGATCATTGACGCGTATAACACCCTTGATGCCGAGATCCAGGCCGACCTTGCACAACTCGACAAGGCGAAAAGAGACGCTGTTTACGACCATGTTATGTCAGTTTTCGGTGAGGATATTACCGTTGATGAGTTCAAGACCGAGTTCGACAAGCTCATCAACGACACCCGCAACAAGAACTTTGTAGAGCATCTGAAGCGTAAGCAGGAACAGCGTAGGGCTGACGCAAACAGCACCGAAGCGTGACCCTGCATTTTCAAAAACTCACAGTTTGGGAGCCAAAGGCCGGTGCGGCGAACACGCTGCCTACGATGGGGTATATGACGGTCATAAATATATCGGCCGCAGGCTCCCTTGAATTTGAAAGGGAAAATTTGAGAAAGGAACAAGAGACAACATCAACAAAGAAGGAGAATATTAACAAAATCGAACTACCCGCAGAGAGCCGTAAGGCTTTTCGCAAGGCGATGAAGATCGCATATTTCAAGGAGTTCAACAAGCAGGGGCTTATTACCGATGAAGAGCTTGAAAAGTTGATTGCCCTGCAAAATGCTGATTTTCGTACTGATGTGTCAGCATAATTATTTCGGGCGGAGGGCGCTGATCAGGTTTGCGCCCTCTGCTTTGAAAAACATATTGACAATCAGGCTTTAAAGTATTAAAATGTATTTGTCAGCATTTATGCTGGTATTGTGCAGGGGGATACGTCCCCAAATTTGGGAGAAAGAGAGGTACAATGTTTAAACAGGATAAAAAGAGAGTAGCAGCTTATGCAAGGGTCTCTACCGACGATGAGGACCAGCTTCATTCGCTGTCAGCGCAGAGGGCATTCTTCTCGGAATACATCAGCAAGCATGACGATTGGGAACTGGTTGAGGTCTATTATGACGAGGGTATCACCGGAACGTCCACGAAGAAAAGAGACGGCTTCAACCGTATGATAGCCGACTGTGAAAAAGGAAAGATCGACACGATACTTACCAAAGAGGTCAGCCGTTTTGCGAGGAATACCGTGGATACTCTCAGCTTCACAAGGCATCTGAAAGAGCTTAAGATCAACGTTATCTTTATGAACGACGGTATCGATACAAATGATAAAGACGGCGAGCTTCGTCTTACGATCATGGCTTCGATAGCCCAGGAGGAGAGCCGAAAAACCTCGGAACGAGTGAAATGGGGTATACGCAGGCAAATGGAAAAAGGCTACGTTTACGGTTACAGCCATATGCTCGGTTATCGAATAACGGACGGCAAGCTGGAGATAATTCCCGAAGAAGCTGAGATCGTCAGAAAAATATTCCACAAGTATGTTTTCGAGGGCAAGGGAAGTTCGATAATATCAAACGAGTTGAATGCTGAGGGTCACACCAGTGCAAGAGGTGCGATATTCCGTCAGGATTCTATTGTCCGCATTTTGAAGAATGAAAAATACTGCGGAGACCTTATCCAGTGGAAAAGATACTCGACAGATTTTCTTTCTAAAAAGGTAGTCTGGAACGACGGCACAAATCCGGATATTCCGCTTATCGAGCAGAAAGAACATCATGAGCCGATAATTTCAAGAGAGATATTTGAAGCCGCACAGGAATTGCTTGAAAAACGTGGTAAGCAGTCAAGAGAGGGCAGGAAATACTCACAGCATTATTGGCACAGCAGCAGGGTCTATTGCGGCAAGTGCGGCAGTGCATTTGGGATAACGGGGAGCAAGAATTTAAAAAACAGGTGCTTGCGCTGTATTAACCGTTCTAAATACGGCACCGTCCGCAAGATGAACGTCAATGGTGTTGAGGTCGGCTGTGACAACAAGTTCATCACAGAGAAGATAATTGGTACCTGCATGAAGTATGTGCTTGAGTACGTCCGTGAGGAGCGAGAGGGCATTTCAGAGGAGCTTATCGAGGACCTGAATCTTATCCGCAGTAATGCAGTCGCTATCGACACAAAGCCGTTACAGGAGAAGATCGACTCCATCATGAAGAAAAAGCACAGCGCTATCGACCTGATGCTTGAAGGAATAATCACTAAAGACGATCTGAAAGCGCAGGTCGAGATATATGACGCAGAGATAGAAAAGCTGTCGTTGCAGATCAATAAAAACACTGATCTAACAGAAACGCACAGAGAGCAGCTTCAGGAAATACGTTACTATCTCACTGAAATGGACAAGGCTGAAAATATCGACACGGACAGCTTTGAGGTCTATAATTCAATGCTCAAAAAAATAGTCGTTCACGACAAAGGTGTGATCGACTATTATCTGAACTGTATTCCGTTCGGGTTTCATCTGACCTACAAGAATGAAAGGATACCTCATACGCACAATAAACACGAAGTCACAGTGATTAGCTGTGAGATGATTTAGGAGTAGTGTGAATTTGTGGGGTTGAGACATTCATGTGCGAGCCTGCTCTTTGCCAACGGCGTACAGATGAAGCTGATCCAGGAGTGGTTAGGCCATAGCGACATCAGCACAACGAGCAATGTCTACTCCCACGTTGACAGCGAGAGTAAGAAGATGTCCGCAAAGGCAATAGAGCTGGCGCTCGCTGAAGACGAGAGGAAAGAGGGTGATGACAAGGTATGCACATAAGCTATACTATTATATAGGGCAGCAAAAATCCCTGCCGATAGGACAGGGAAGTTGAATAATCATAGGGCTTATAATGTTCAGCTCTGCACAAAGTCCGACCCCGAGCCAATCAAAAGTAAAAACCCTCGCCAAAGCTGTTGGCGAGGGAATTGCGCGCGGCCGCTGCCGCTGGCGGAGACGGTGAGATTCGAACTCACGAGCCCGTTTAAGGGCTAACGCATTTCGAGTGCGCCCCGTTATGACCACTTCGATACGTCTCCGGATATGGGTGCTGTACAAAGCACTAATATATTATACTACAAACTTTGCATAATTGCAATACCTTTTCTGTGATTTTGAATTGTTAATTTTCTGTGACGGTAACTTGGCCACGAAACTGACCGTTTATTGCTCTTTTGTCATATTGACCGAAAATCATGATAATAAATTGTGCATACTTTTTTGAAATTTATTTAATTTTTCTATTGCCTAAGAACTTTTTTTGTGCTATAATATTATCACACAGGTTTCGGGAGGGGTAAAACTGTCCGCCCGGGGCCGCCCAATTAGCTGAAAGGATGATTTTGCAATGGCATTGAGAAGAAAAAAGGAAGAATCCACCAACGATAAGATAATCCGTCTTTATCAGGAAGGCAAGTCGGTCTCGGATATCTGCGCCGAGGTCGCGCTCAGAAATGATATCGTAACGGGCGTTATCCAGAGAAAGCTTGGTGCCGATGCCGTTCCCGACGCTGTTATCGCTCACGAAAAGCCGCAGGCCGCAGAGCCGGCTCCCGCTGCCGAGAGTGCCGATGCCTCAGGCGACGCCGAGTCCGATAACCTCGAGGGCATGAGCAAGCTCGAAAGATATATGTTCGAGAAGAAGGAGAAGAGAAGAATGGCCGAGGCTGCCGCTTCCACTCCCACTCCCATACCCGCTCACGAGCCGGAGATGTTCACATCCTCCGCGCCGTCTGTTTCCGAGCCGGAGCCCAAGGCCGAGGAGCCTGTAGTTTCTCTGTCGCTTTCTGAGCCCGAGCCCAAGGAAGAGATACACAGAGTTTCTCTCGTTGACGACTATAAGCAGAACGCTTCGTCCTATAACAGCAATATCCCCACCTCGACCTCCGAGATGGAGGGTATCTCCCTCGTACCCGAGAACGTTGACGAGAGCGTTTCCACCGTTCCGTCCTATACCATCCCCTCCGCCGGAGAGGAATATGCTGAGATGGACGCTATCGTTCCTCCCGATGTGACAGTTTCGGAGATCTCCGACGCTCCCATACTTACCTACGATCCCGCCGCTTCTGCTGAGAAGACCGCTGAGCCCGAGGCTCCCGCTGCCGAGAACGCTTCTGCTGCCTCCGAGCCCGAGACCGATCAGGCAAGCAAGGCCGTAGATAAGATGAAAGCCTTTGCCATGAGCCAGATCGAGGCTAACAATGCAAAGATCGAGGAGCTCGAGAAGCAGGTGAACTCCATCGCCGGCGACTTTACCTCGAGGCTTGAGGAGGCCAATAACGCCCTCACTCTCAGCCAGTGCAACTGCGACGTTATCGAGACCAAGCTCAGCGACGCCTACAATGCCGCAGAGCAGGCCAGAGAAGAGCACCGCATTGCTATCGCCAAGGCCGACGACGACTACCGCCGTAAGCTCGAGGCTATCGAGGAGGAGTACAGAGCCGCTACATTCGAGGCCAACAATAAGTTCCAGGAGTTCGACGACGCCAACAGAAAGCTGCTCGAAGAGCTCGACAACGAGAAGAACGCCGCTCAGGCTGACCTCTCCGCTAAGAAGAATGCAGTTACCGAGCTGCATACCAAGATCGGTGCCGAGAAGGATAAGCTCGAGGCTCAGATCAGCGCTCTCAAGGAAGAGAACGCCGGTTATCAGGCATTCATCAAGTAATAAGCACATCCGAAGACAGGCTGTTTTTTGCAGCCTGTCTTTTTTATGTGCGGGCGGGAAAATGAAAAATATGTGAAAACTCTTGAAAATCCGCCGGGAATATGTTATAATATCGTTTGAGGAGGATGCTCGACAAAAATATATAAAAAAAGGGGGAACAAATATGGATACGGCAATGGTTATTTTCTGGGCAGTGGCATTCGTAGTCTTTCTGATCGCAGAGATAGCAACGCTTAACGCGCTGGTTTCTGTGTGGTTCGCTGTCGGAGCGCTCGCCGCTATGTTCTGCGCTATCGCGGATCTTTCGTTCGTGTGGCAGATGGCAGTGTTCGTTATCGGATCAACTGTCGTACTCATCGCGACGCGGCCTTTCGTTCGCAAGATCCAGGGAAAGACAGTCGCAACAAACTATGAGCTCGATGTGGGGAAACAGGCAGTTGTCATTGAGTCTATCAACAACACTCTCGGTACTGGCCGCGTAAGGCTCGACGGTACCGACTGGTCCGCAAGATCTGTGGACGATTCGGAGATCTTCGAGGGTGAAATGGTGACCGTCAAAGAGGTAGACGGCTCAAAGCTTATAGTTTCCAAGTAATGTTATAGGAGGAGAACAAGTTATGGATACACCGATCATTATAGCGCTGATAGTTGCAGCGTTCATTCTTCTGGTAATCATCTCAAACATCAAGGTAGTGCCTCAGGCCTACGTTTACGTAGTAGAGCGCTTCGGCGCGTTCCACGCCGCATGGACCACCGGCCTCCATGTGAAGATACCCTTCATTGACAAGATCGCCAAGAAGGTATCCATCAAGGAGCAGGTAGTAGACTTCAAGCCGCAGTCGGTTATCACAAAGGATAACGTAACGATGCAGATAGACACCGTTGTGTTCTTCCAGATCACCAATGCGATGCAGTTCACATACGGCGTTGAGAGACCTATCTCCGCCATCGAGAACCTTACCGCTACCACGCTGCGTAACATCGTCGGCGATATGGACCTCGAAGCTACTCTGACCTCCCGCGATTTCATCAACACCAATATCACCAAGATCCTCGACGAGGCTACAGACCGCTGGGGTATCAAGGTGCAGAGAGTTGAGCTCAAGAACATCCTGCCTCCGGCTGAGATCAGAGACGCGATGGAAAAGCAGATGAAGGCCGACCGTGAGAGACGTGAAAAGGTAATTCAGGCCGAGGCCGAGAAGAAGTCCCAGATCCTTGTTGCAGAGGGTGAAAAGGAGTCCAAGATCCTCCGCGCAGAGGCCGAGAGAGAGTCCAAGATCCTCCAGGCTGACGCCGTTAAGCAGCAGAAGATCCTCGAGGCCGAGGGTGAAGCGCAGGCTATCCAGATGGTTCAGCAGGCTCTCGCCGACAGCCTGGTAAAGCTCAATGAAGCCAATCCGAGCGAGAACGTTATCCAGCTCAAGAGCCTCGAAGCATTTGCCAAGGCCGCAGACGGAAAGGCTACCAAGATCATCATCCCCAGCGAGATACAGGGTCTTGCGGGTCTTGCAGCCGGTATTAAGGGCGTTATCACCGAAGCTCCCAAGGACGCACAGTAATCGAATAATTATGACACATCCGTCGTTTCACCGGCGGGTGTGTTTTTTTCAGTATGCATGAACATTTATCTGCCGTTATCAGTAAAATCCTGTTTCGGATCTGGAACAATGTTCCGAGTATAGAACTTATGTTTGACAAATCAAACAAGATGTGATATAATATACTTAACAAACATACGGTCTGATTATCATCCGGAAAGGGGGGGCGGGAATATGAACAGGATATACGTTGCGATAGACCTCAAGAGCTTCTATGCAAGCGTTGAGTGTGTGTCGAGAGGGCTCGATCCTCTAACAACGAACCTCGTCGTCGCCGATAAGAGCCGGACAGAAAAGACGATCTGTCTGGCAGTTTCACCCTCCCTCAAAAGCTGCGGCATATCCGGAAGAGCAAGGCTGTATGAGGTCGTCGAGCGGGTAAACGAGATCAATATGCATAGAAAAAGAGCGGCAGGGAAGCGCGGCTTCACCGGCAGCTCCGCCAACGCCGCAGAGCTTGCACGCGACAAATCTCTTGCCCTTGACTATATCATCGCTCCTCCGCGCATGGCGAGCTATGTCCGGGTCAGTTCGCAGATCTATTCCGTCTATCTGAAATACGTCGCCCCGGAGGATATCTTCGCCTATTCGATCGACGAGGTATTCATCGATGCGACCTCCTACCTCGAGACCTACAAGACCACCCCCGAGGGCTTCGCCTCGATGCTCGTGCGGGATGTCCTGAAAACCACCGGTATCACCGCCACCGCCGGCATCGGGACGAATATGTATCTTTGCAAGATCGCCATGGATATCGTCGCCAAGCATATCCCCGCCGACAAGGACGGCGTCCGCATCGCGTTCCTCGATGAAGAGGGCTTCAAGCGCAAGCTCTGGGATCACCGCCCAATGACCGATTTCTGGCGCACCGGCAGAGGCACCGCCGCCCGCCTTGAAAGCATCGGTATCCATACCATGGGCGAACTCGCCCGAGCTTCGCTTGATAAATACCTCTCCGACAGCCTTTATAAAATGTTCGGCAAGAACGCCGAGCTCATCATCGACCACGCCTGGGGCTATGAATCCACCACCCTCGCAGACGTCAGGAGCTACCGACCTGAAACGAACAGTCTCTCAACAGGGCAGGTGCTCACCCACCCGACCGAGTACAGCGAGGCAAGGCTGATACTGTGGGAAATGGCTGACGCCCTCGCCCTCGACCTCACAGCCAAGGGCCTGTGTACCGACAGGCTCGTCGTGACCGTCAATTACGATATAGAGAATCTGCGCAGTACAGAGCGTCGGGGCTATTACAGCGGAGAGATCGTCCGGGATTTTTACGGCAGAGAGACTCCCAAACACGCTCACGGTACCCGTACTCTCGGGCGGCACACCTCATCTTCAAAAGCGCTGACAGTAGCAGTCCTCGAGCTGTTTGACAGCATCATCGACCGCGAGCTCACCGTCAGACGGCTCTGCATAGCCGCCTGTGGAGTGATAAGCGAGCAGGATATCCCGCAGACCGAGAACGTCGAGCAGCTGTCATTCTTCGGCTCGAATACCGCCGAGAACCTCGAAGCCCGAGTAGCGGACGAGTGCAGGGAGAGAAAGCTCCAGCTTGCAGTGATAGGTCTCAAACGCCGATACGGGAAGAACGCAGTGCTCAAGGGGAGCAGCTTCTTAGAGGGTGCCACCGCAAGAGAGCGCAACCGCCAGATCGGAGGTCACAGCGCCGGCGAGGAGATCAAGGATGTTATCGTATAGTTCTCATAAAACAGTACAGCCGCCCGCGGATATCGCTTCCGTGAGCGGCAGTACTTATATTTAAGGAAGGAAGAAAAATGAAGATGTCTTTTGGATCGTTTTGTGTCTTGTTCGTTTCTATGTCTTTATTATATCCCCGTTACATTAAAAGAAGCTAAAAGTAAGGTGAAAACCAAATGAAAATTTGTGAGCGTATTGTGGAAGCTGTTTATGAACATACAGTGAACCAAAAGCGCTTCGCGAAGCACCCTCTCCGATCACGCAGGAGGCGTATATATCGGATTTTGCGGTAAATCAGAGCTTTTTACTTGTGAAAAAACTTTGAAAATATAAGGTATTAAACACAAAAATTCACGGAGTGCATATAAGTAATTTTATGTATTTCTACAAAGATTGGAAAAAACGCCGAAAAAACGCTGTTTTGATTTGACAAACCGCGTAAAATAGGCTATAATACAAGCAGAAATTTTTTAAATGGAGGTAATTCACCATGACTAAGGCAGAACTCGTTGCAGCTATCGCCGCTAAGGGCGGTTACAGCACCAAGAAAGAAGCAGAGAAGGCTCTTGCAGCTGTTGTTGATTCCATCACTGAGGCTCTCACCAACGGTGACAAGGTTTCCCTCGTTGGTTTCGGTACCTTTGAGGTAAGAAACAGGGCTGCTAAGCAGGCTATCAATCCCGCTACCAAGAAGGCTATCAAGGTTCCCGCTAAGAAGGTTCCCGCTTTCAAGGCCGGCAAGGCTCTCAAGGATGTTGTAAACAAGTAAGCTGAAACAAAAGAAATCGCAAAGGAGAATTAAAATGGCTACTACTAAGAAAGAGGCTGTAAAGGAAGCAGTCGAGACCGCTGAGCAGGTAGCTGCTGTTGAGGCTAAGCCCGCTGAGAAGGCTGCCAAGAAGCCCGCTGCCAAGAAGGCTGCTGCTAAGAAGGAAACTGTCAAGAAGGCAGTTGCAGCTAAGAAGGAGACCGTCAAGAAGGCTGTTTCCGCTAAGAAGGAGACTGTCAAGAAGGCTGTTGCCGACAAGAAGGCTGCTCCCAAGGCTGCTGCCAAGAAGGACGCTGTTGTAGTTGAGTTCGAGGGCAAGCAGGTTGATCTTGAGGCTCTCGTAGCTGCTGCTAAGGCTGACTACAAGGCTGCTACCGGCAAGCGCACCGCTAAGAGCGTAACCGTTTATGTAGTTTCCAAGGATGCAAAGGTTTACTACGTTGCAGACGGTACTCAGGGCGAAGTTGAGCTTTAATTCTTGATCACACATAAGAAAAACCGCAGGTCATCTGACCCGCGGTTTTTTGTTTTACTTGTTTTCACTGCCGCCCGAGGCTTCCGTCTTCGCGGCGGGACGCTTGGCATCCGCTTCCTTCGGCACGATCACAGCATTGATGCCCTCGTTTGATGAGAGCGTAGCCAGCGTGTAAATCGTGGAAACCATAAGGAAGAATGTCAGCATCGCTCCGACAAATGACATTATCACGAATACAGTGCTCCCGGTTATATCTTCGAGCTTCTTCGCTGCATCGTAGGAGTCCTCGTAGCCGAGAAATGCGATCGCGTATCTGACCGAAAGCAGGTTCGAGACCGAACAGTAAAAGAGCAGAGCCGTCCTCGTTATCGACGCCGCCTTCGGGGTCGCCGGGAAGGTCAGTATACTCAGCACGGTGGCTGCGATGCAGAGCATTGTGTATGCGAAGTAGTAATATACCCACCGCCGGCAGGCTGCAAGGAACTGCTCGCTGGTCTGCGTTGCAGGGGACTGGATCAGTGTGATGAAAGCTATCAGATAGATCATTCCGGTGATGAACACCGCAATAAGAAGTATCCTAAACAGGATTATCAGCGGCTTGCTATTCATAGTATACCTCCCTTGGAGCTGTTATAGATATTTTATCACGGCAGAGTGATATTGTCAACCGCTTATTGTAAAATAATGGGCTGCGCAGGAGTCTCTGAGGGCCTGTAAATGCTTGATTTTTCGGCAGGGATATGTTATAATAAAGAGTAAGCTACAATTAAGGGAGAGATCAACCTATGACCAAGCTTTTCGGAACTGACGGAGTCCGCGGCTTCGCGGGTACCGAGCTCGACTGCGCTGCTGTCATGAGGCTCGGAAAGGCGGCCGGAGGGGCAGCCTGCGCCAACAGGCAGGGCAGAGCCAAGATACTTGTCGGTAAGGATACAAGGGCGTCGAGCGATGTGCTCGAGGCGGCGCTCATAGCCGGTATATGCTCTGCGGGAGCCGATGTCTTCGTGCTCGGAGCAATACCTACTCAGGCGGTCTCCTACCTGACCGAGTTCTATAAGGCGGATGCGGGTATCATGATAACTGCTTCCCACTCTCCGTATGACTATAACGGTATAAAGCTGCTCGGCGCCACAGGTATGCGCTTCACTCCGGAGGAGGAGCGGGAGATCGAGCAGCTCGTCTTTGACGATGCCTGGCAGAAGCTCGGCGTCGGCGGGAAGGAGCTCGGGCGCATACACTATGAGGAAAAGGCCGAATGGGATTACATAAGGCGTGTCGTCAAGACCCCCGAACGCGATCTGCGCGGAATGAAGATAGCCGTGGACTGCGCCAACGGTGCGGCGTCACGGTACGCTAAGCGTGTGTTCGAGTCGCTGGGTGCGACCTGTATCTCCGTGGGCTGCGACCCCGACGGCTACAATATAAACATCGGCTGCGGAGCCGCGGATACCGCTCTGCTTCGAGAGACAGTACTCAGGCGCAGCTGCGATATCGGCCTCGCCTTTGACGGCGACTGCAGCAAGTGCATAGCCGTAGACGAAAAGGGCGAACTGATCGACGGCGACAAGCAGCTTGCGATCTTCGGGAAGTTCCTGAAGGTGCAGGGCAAGCTCAATTCCAATACTGTAGTCGCCACCGTTATGAGCAACTACGGTCTAAGCGAGTTCGGCGAGCACGAGGGTATAAATGTGGCGGCTACGGCTGTCGGCAGCGGCAAGGTGCTGGAGCGTATGCTCCGGTTCGGATATAACCTCGGCGGCGAGCAGAACGGCCATATAATCTTCCTTGACTGCGAGAAGACCGGCGACGGTCTGATAACCGGCGTAAAACTCTGCGAGATCATCAAGAGAGCCCGCCGCAAGGCAAGCGAGCTCTCTGCAATAATGGAGACCTATCCGCAGGTGCGCAGGGATGTCTTCCTGCCGCCCGAGAAGCGGGGCGTCTGGGCGGAGGATCAGAGCTTCCGCGAACTCGTTTCCCAGTACCGCAAGAAGCTCGGTCACGAGGGACGTATACTCGTGCGCGAGAGCGGTACGGAGTCCGTCATCAGGATCATGCTCGAGGGCAGAAAGACCGGCGTCATTACAGAGTACGCCAACAATATAGCAGACAAGCTCGTTCAGGTCATCAATACCAAGACCGAGAAGGAGCTCGAGACCGAGAAGATGCTCCGCGAGCTGCGTGACGAGACCGAGAACGGTCTCTCTGTGCTGCCCGAGCTCAAAAGCTGATAAAGGGAGTAATTGCCATGCGTTTTGAATACTGCCCGCACTGCGGCACCAAGGCCGTTCAGCGGGAGATAGGCGACGAGGGGCTCATGCCCTACTGCGAGAGCTGCGAAAGGCCGCTGTTTGATATGTTCCCGGTTTGTGTGCTGTGTGCCGCCGCCGATGAAGAGGGGCGCTTCCTGCTGATAAAGCAGAGCTATGTCAGCTGTGCGAACTATGTCGGCGTCGCAGGATACATAAAATCCGGCGAAAGCGCCGAGGACGCTGCACGCCGCGAGGTCGCAGAGGAGCTGGGAATTGAACCCGTCAGCGTGACACTGCTCGGCACATATCCCTACGCCAAAAAGGATATGCTTATGATAGGCTTTCTCGCCCGCATACCTCACGCAGAGCCGAAGCTCTCCGGTGAGGTGGATAACGCCGAGTGGTTCGATGCCGAGGGTGCGCTCAAAGCCGTGCGCAGTGCAAGCATAATCGAAAACGTACTGATCGATTCGATCAGTCTGATAAAAAAGGAAGAACGCAAATGAGAATAGCCGATAAATGGACCGACTACAAGATCATAGATGCCTCCGACGGCGAGAAGCTCGAGAGCTGGGGCGGCAGGGTGCTTGTGCGCCCCGACCCTCAGATCATCTGGAAAACTCCCCGCAAGACCGACCTCTGGAACAAGGCCGACGCCGTCTATCACCGCTCGTCAAAGGGCGGCGGCGAGTGGGAGTACCGCAAGCGCCTGCCAGAGAGCTGGGAGATATCTCTCGGTGAGCTGCGATTCGTCATCAAGCCCACAGGCTTCAAGCATACCGGGCTTTTCCCGGAGCAGGCCGTCAACTGGCAGCTTATGGGTGATCTGATCCGGAATGCCGGCAGACCCATAAGAGTGCTCAACCTATTCGCATATACCGGCGGAGCCACCCTTGCCTGCGCCGCGGCGGGAGCGCAGGTCTCCCACGTTGACGCTTCAAAGGGAATGGTCCAGTGGGCGCGGGACAACGCCGCCGCATCGGGTCTCTCCGACAAGCCGGTGCGCTGGCTCGTCGATGACTGCGAGAAGTTCGTAAAGCGTGAGATCAGGCGCGGAAGCTTTTACGACGCCGTTGTAATGGATCCCCCGAGCTACGGCAGAGGTCCCGGCGGGGAGGTCTGGAAGCTTGAGGACAACGTCTATGAGCTGGTAAAGACCTGCGCTGACGTTCTCTCGGACAAGCCGCTGTTCTTCCTGCTCAACAGCTATACCACCGGTCTCTCGCCCTCTGTTATGGCTTATATACTCAGTGAGGTGATAACCCCGAAATACGGAGGAAGCGTCACCGCTGACGAGATAGGTCTGCCGGTGGAGCTGGCAAGTATGCCTCTGCCCTGCGGCTCGACCGCTATATGGAAATGACATTTGCTTGGTGATCGGATGGTAAGGAAAGCCTGAGATTACATCTCGCAGCGGGCTATGAGGAGGCCGACCGTATCATCTGCTTCAAAAACGTATCTGAACGATGCGGATACCAACAGATAAATGACCGAAAGAGTGATAACTGTATGCCGAAGCCAAAACTCATATATGTCTGCAATCAGTGCGGCTACGAATCGACAAAGTGGAACGGAAGATGCCCCAACTGCGGGGAGTGGAACACCTTTGAGGAGAGTACGCCCGCCGCTGTGCCTGTCGTCGGCGGCAAGGCGCGTACTCGCTCGGCAAGGGATGTTTCCGAAGCGATAGTCGGTATCGGCGGGCTCAATGCGGCTCCCGATGAAGTCCGCTATATGACCGGCCTCGGCGAGCTCGACCGCGTGCTCGGCGGAGGGCTTGTAAAGGGAAGTCTTGTACTGCTGGGCGGCGAACCCGGTATCGGCAAGTCCACGCTGCTTTTGCAGATCTGCCAGTTTCTCGGCGACGAGCACACGATCCTTTACGTCTCCGGCGAGGAAAGCACAAGGCAGATCAAGCTGCGTGCCGACCGCCTCGGCGTAGATCACGACAACCTCTATCTCCTTGCGGAGAACGACTGCGAGGCTATCTGCGACGCTGTCGTCAAGGAGAAGCCCGAGATCGTTATAATAGACTCGATACAGACCATGTCCATACAGGGGCTCTCATCGGCCTCCGGCTCGGTGACTCAGGTAAGGGAGTGTACCAACCTGTTCATGCGCACCGCCAAGAGCGAGGAGATACCCTTTCTGATCGTGGGTCACGTCAACAAGGACGGCGCTATCGCAGGCCCCAAGGTCATGGAGCATATCGTTGACGCCGTGCTCTACTTTGAGGGTCAGCGCAACCTTTCATACAGGATACTGCGGGCCGTCAAGAACCGTTTCGGCTCCACCAACGAGATAGGTGTGTTCGAGATGCGCGACTGCGGCCTCGAGGAGGTGCCGAACCCCTCGCAGCTCATGCTTTCCGGCAGACCGAAGGACGTCTCCGGGTGCAGCGTGGCCTGTGTTATGGAGGGCAGCAGACCTATCCTTGCCGAAGTCCAGGCGCTTGTTACCAAGAGCAGCTTCTCTGTCCCGAGGCGCACTGCCGACGGCTTTGACTACAACCGTATGTATCTGATAATCGCGGTGCTTGAAAAACGGCTCGGGTTCAGCTTTGCAGGGCTTGATGTGTATATCAACATCGTCGGCGGCATAAAGCTCGAGGAGCCGGCTGCCGACCTGTCCGTTGCGCTCTCGCTCTATTCATCTTTGCGGGACAGAGCCGTCGATGAGAACACCATAGCTTTCGGAGAGATAGGTCTCGGCGGCGAGCTGAGAGCTGTCAGCTATGCCGAGCAGCGGGTCACCGAGGCCGAAAGGATGGGCTTCGAGCGCTGCATCCTTCCTGCGCAGTCTTTGAGATCTGTTGACACCAGGAAGCACAGCATCAAGCTTATCGGCGTTAAAAATCTCCGTCAGGCGTTTGACGCAATAGGCGGGGAGTGATACGGCTGTGGATACGCTTTACAGCCTCGGCCTCCGGGCGCTTATCGCAGCCATGGCCGGGGATCTCATAGTTTCGCTGCTGCTGCCGCTGTTTTATAAGGGCTACAGCTGCCTTAAAATGTCGATCAGCGCTCTCGGCAATCCGAGCAGCCCGGTTCGCATACCCTTCAATATCTGGATGCTCATTGAGGGTCTGCTGTTCCTGACGGCGCTGCCCGCGTTATATCATTACTATCATCCGGTGTCGGGCGGCGTTACGGTAACGCTTATGATCTTCACCGCCGTGTTCGCGGTGGGAGCCTGCATCTTCACCTGCTTTTTCAGCGTCAACGAGACCAAGGATGTCGTCACTGCCGCCTCGAAGATACACGGCGCCGGCTCGGTCATCGGGTTTATGCTGTTCCTGTTTGCGCCTCTGCTCACGGCGATACTTTCCTTCAAGGGCGGTGAGACCGCTCTCGGAGTACTCGGAGCGGTATGCTTTGCGGCGGCGCTGGTATTCTTTGCGCTGTTCGTTATGTCCGACAAGGAAAGCTTTGCGGGCACGGTCATAAGCTGTGAGGGCTTGTGGCAGCGGTTTTGCCTGTTTTTCATGTATCTGCCGCTGATCGCAGCGGCTGTGAAGCTGACAGCTGATAACAACGGCGTCTGAGCCGTTTTCGGAGGAGTCTTATGGAATTTATCTGCAAGCATTTCAACGACCTCACCACCCGGGAGCTCTATGAGATCCTGCATCTGAGATTCGAGATATTCGTTACAGAGCAGGAGTGTTTATATCAGGATCTCGACAGGCTCGATTATAACGCCTATCACGTCTTCTCCATGCAGGACGGTTATGCGACCTCCTGCCTGCGGGTCTTCTCACCCGAGGACGGCGTGGCTGTCATCGGCAGGGTAGTCACCAAGGTACACGGTCAGGGACTCGGCGGCAAGCTGCTCCATGAGGGCGTGCTGACCGTGAAAAAATACTTCCCCGAAGCAAAGCTCATCCGTATCCACGCCCAATCCTACGCCATAGGCTACTACGCCAAGGAGGGCTTCACCGTTACCTCCGATGAATTCATGGAGGACGGGATACCGCACGTTGAGATGCAGCTCGTGCCGGGGTGACAGCTATGCACTATACCGACGTCAAAGGCATACTCTCCCCGAAGAACGGCATGAACCTTTACCGCGGGTGTACACACGGCTGTATCTACTGCGACAGCCGCTCGGTTTGTTATCAGTTCGAGCATGAGTTCACCGATATCGAGATCAAGCGCAACGCCCCGGAGCTTCTGGAAAAAGCCCTGCGCAGCAAGCGTAAGCGCTGTATGATCGGCACAGGCTCCATGTGTGACCCCTATATGCCCGTCGAGGAGACAGAAAGGCTCACCCGCCGCTGCCTCGAGCTTATCGACCGTTACGAGTTCGGAATAGCGATACAGACCAAGTCCGACCGCATACTGCGGGATATCGACCTGCTTGAAAGCATCAACCGCAAGTCGAAGGCCGTCGCACAGATGACGCTGACGACCTTTGACGAAGACCTCTGCCGTATCCTGGAGCCCGGCGTCTGCACCACAAGGCAGCGCTATCTTGCATTGAAGGAGTTTCAGAAGCGGGGCATACCTACCGTTGTGTGGCTCTGTCCGGTTTTGCCGTTTATAAATGATACCGAGGAGAACCTCCGCGGGATCCTCGGCTATTGCTTCGATGCGGGCGTCAAGGGTATCATCTGCATGGGTATGGGAGTTACCCTCCGTGCCGGCAGCAGAGACTATTTCTACTCCTGCCTTGACCGCTCTTTCCCCGGCCTGCGCAGACGATACGAGCAGACCTTCGGCGACAGCTATATCTGCAACAGCCCGCGCAATTCCGAGCTTATGCGGATATTCACCTCCGAGTGCAGAGCACGCGGAGTGATGTTCGACCCGAACGAGATCTTTGCCTATCTCTCCGAGTTTCCCGAGCCGGAGGACGGTCAGCTCAGCTTCTTTTGAAATACAATACATCAAGGAGGTATCCCGAATGAAAAAATATATCCTCTCCCTCGATCAGGGCACCACATCCTCAAGAGCCGTGCTCTTCGATAAGAGCGGCAGGACAGTCGGCGTCAGCCAGCTCGAATATACACAGATCTACCCCGGCAACGGCTGGGTCGAGCACGACGCCAACGAGATCTATTCCTCGCAGCTTGCGGCTGCAAGAGGAGTGCTCGAAAAGTGCGGCGCGGATGCCTCCGAGATCGCAGCGATAGGCATTACCAATCAGCGCGAGACGACTATCCTCTGGGATAAGAACACCGGCGAACCTGTCTGCAACGCGATAGTCTGGCAGTGCAGGCGCACCTCCGCCCTCTGTGAGAGCTACAAGCAGCAGGGTCTTGAAAAGTTCTTCCGCGACAAGACGGGTCTGCTCATAGACCCTTACTTCTCTGCCACCAAGATCCGCTGGATCCTCGATAATGTCGAGGGCGTCAGAGAAAGAGCCGAGCGCGGGGAGATACTTTTCGGCACCGTTGACTGCTGGCTCATCTGGAAGCTCACCGGCGGCAAGGTACACGCCACCGATGTTACCAACGCCTCCCGCACAATGCTCTTTAATATCCATACCCTTTGCTGGGATAAGGAGATCCTCGGTCTGCTGGGCATACCCGAGTGCATACTGCCGCAGGTGGTGCCCTCAAGCAGCAGCATAGGTGTCTGCGACCCTGAGATCTTCGGCGTTGAGATACCTATAACAGGCTGCGCCGGCGATCAGCAGGCAGCTTTGTTCGGTCAGCAGTGCTTCCGCAAGGGCGACGTCAAAAACACCTTCGGCACCGGAGGCTTCCTGCTCATGAATATCGGCAGCGAGCCGCTGACCTCCTCTCACGGCCTGCTCACGACGATCGGCTGGAGCATCGGAAATGAAGTCACCTACGCCCTCGAGGGCTCTGTATTCATCGCAGGAGCCGCCGTCAAGTGGCTGCGTGACGAGATGCAGCTCATAAGCTCCGCCGCCGAGAGCGGTACGCTTGCTGCCTCAGTTGACAGCACAGAGGGTGTGTACCTCGTTCCCGCCTTTACCGGCCTCGGCGCACCCTATTGGGAGCCGGAGGCAAGGGGAGTCATAACCGGGCTCACAAGAGCCGCAGGAAGGGCTCATATAGTCAGAGCGACCCTCGAGGCTATCGCCTATCAGACCGCTGACGTCCTCACCGCCATGGAGGAGGATGTAGGTAAGCTCGGGACTATCCGCGTGGACGGCGGAGCCTCGGCGAACGATTTTCTTATGCAGTTCCAGGCGGATATACTCGCCAAGGAGATCACAAGACCTGAGTGTGTCGAGTCCACCGCGCTCGGAGCAGCGTTCCTTGCAGGCCTTGCCTGCGGCTTCTGGAACGGCAGGGAGGAGCTTGCCGCATTGGGCGGTCAGCTCAAGAAGTTCGTTCCCGCCATGGATCAGAAGACCCGAGAGGAAAAGCTTGAGGGTTGGAAAAAGGCCGTAGCCTGCTCGATCGGGAAATGAACCCGCTCACGGAGGTATCATTATACAAATACAGGCTGTGCAGATCTGCTCTGCGCAGCCTTTTTGCAAAAAAAAAAGGGACTGCCTCAAAGCAGTCCCTTTAGTGTTATATGCAGATCATATCAGTTGTTCTTATTATAGCACTCGAAAACCTCGTCGATGTACTTCTGATCCTCTTCCTTGTTCTTGGTGAACAGGCTCACCACAGGTACAAGGATAAGTCCGAATATCATGGTGAGAGCGCCGGCGTTGATAGCCGAGTGGATGGCAAGTCCGCCGATCTCAAGAGTGTGCTTGCCGAAGGTGAAGTAGAACATATGAGCAAGGGTGAGCCCTACGCCGCTGATAAAGCAGGCCATTACTGCCGCCTTGGTGATCCTCTTGGAGTAGAGGCCGTAGAGATACGGCGCAAGGAATGCTCCCGCAAGAGCGCCCCAGGAGATAGACATGAGTGTGGAGATTATCGTCGTCGGGTTCTCGAGGGTGAAGATCGCGATAACTACCGAGATCAGCAGGAACACGCCGATAAATATTCTCATTATAAGAAGCTCCTGCTTGTCGGTCATTTTCTTTCTCAGGGGCTTGATAAGGTCGTTGGTAAGTACCGAGCTCGAGGTCAGTACGAGGGACGAAAGCGTGGACATCGAAGCCGAAAGCACGAGCACGATAACTACACCGAAGAGCAGCTCGGGGATAGCGTTCATCATCTCGGGTACGATGCCGTCAAAGCCGGTCGCGGGAGCGCCGTTGTCGTTCTCGACGAACAGCCTGCCGAAGCCGCCCAGGAAGTAGCAGCCGCCAGCTACGACTACGGCGAATACAGTAGATACGATCGTACCGGTCTTGACTGCCTTGTCATCCTTAACCGCGTAGAACTTGCCGACCATCTGAGGCAGGCCCCAGGTGCCGAGAGAGGTAAGGATAACAACGCCCAGCAGGTTTATCGGGTCGGGTCCGAAGAGAGAGGCGAAAGTGCCGGTCTCACCCGACGCATCGGGTATCTGAGCCATCTTGTCGATAGACTCTGTCAGGCCGCCGTTCTTGTTGAGCACTGCGATAACAACAGCGGTTATGCCCACCAGCATGAAGATGCCCTGAATGAAATCGGAAAGAGCCGTTGCCTTGTAGCCGCCGAGGATAACATAGAACGCGGTGAATACCGCCATAACGATGATGCAGTATTTGTAGGGTATGCCGAAGCCTTTTTCAAAGAGTCTCGACAGGCCGTTGTATACCGATGCGGTATAAGGGATAAGGAATACGAATATGATTAGCGCCGAAACGATCTTGAGGGCAGGGGAGTTATAACGCCTCTCGAAGAACTCCGGCATCGTCTTTGCCTCGAGGTGCTTGGACATGATACGCGAGCGCTTGCCGAGTATCAGCCAGGGCAGTAGCGAGCCGATGAGCGCATTTCCCATTCCGACCCAGGTCGAAGCCACACCGTAGCTCCAGCCGAAGCGTCCCGCATAGCCGACGAATATTACCGCCGAGAAATACGAGGTGCCGTAAGCGAAAGCCGTGAACCAGGGGCCGAGTGTACGTCCGCCGAGCACGAAGTCGGTGACGCTGGCGGTCTTGCGTCTGTAATAGATACCGATGCCGACCATGAGAATGAGGTATGCGATGAGTATTATCCACATTCCTACCATTAAGAACAATCCTTTCAGTGCTGTGATTTAGCCGTTTAACGCTTTTGTGCTTTCAAGCTTTTACTCAATAAAGCGCCGACATAACACATTATAACCTATCCCCGCAGATTTGTCAAGCCCTCAAGGAAAAAGAATTCCCCGCCGTTCCGGGATCGGAGCAGCGGGGATCGTTATATCTATTTTTCCATTCTGTCTACACCTTTAAGATAGAGCTTAATGCTTATAAAGCAGGATACTATATACATCGGCGGGCCAAGCAGCAGTATCTTGCCGACGGTCGTGTCGAGCAGCCTGCTGATATCAAAGCCCTGTATCCACGCGAATATCTTTTCCCAGAGCTCGTCCTCGGTACCCATCCAGCTGAGGTCGCCGAACATGAAGTACACCGCCCCGACGATCAGGATCAGCACTATCATCCCGCCCTTGACCTGTGAGCCGACCTTTGTGCCGTAGGCGAATATGCAGGGCAGCTCCAGCGCCCGCATTATCAGCGACAGGCAGACCATTGAGATCAGCAGCTCTGTGAGGTCGGGGGCATCCTTGACAAAATTTTTCATCACAAGGTTGTTCACCTCACAGATGAGAAAAGTTATCGCCGTAGTGAGGAAGATGAAAACATACTTTGCAATAATGCATTTCGCCTTTCCGCCCGGTATGGAGCTCACATAGTATCCCCACTTCCTGCGCTCGTCGCTCTGGATGTAGTTTAATGAGAATGTCCCCATTAAGATGAACGCCGAGCCCTCGATGAAGAGCAGCACTACCTTCATAAATGAGCTGAGCCCGTTGTTCATTATGGTCTCGTTGCCCGACACCATGGCAAAGGTCATAAAGCAGACCATGAACAGGATAACGACGATGCCGAGCAGCAGCCATTTGAGATTTGTCCTTATATCCTTGTAGAGAAATCCGAGCATCAGTTATCCCTCCTTCTGAGCGCCTTTATGCTGAGCTGCCAGAACAGCGTGCAAAGCCCGACTATCAGCACTATCACAAGCCACCAGCCGTTTTTGTCGAGCCATTTTACCACACCCAGAAGCTCATCCTTCCAGAAGCCGTCCATTACCGACTCGGGAATGTCGTCGCTGAGGGAATAGCCCTGATCCTCGATATAGCTGTTCGTCCGGCTAAACATCCCGAAGGCTGCACCGAAATAGATCGCCGTACAGATCGCCGAGAAGATGCCGTTGGCCTTCTTCTCGTTGCGGAAGCGGTAGTGCAGCACATAGCGCCCGTGGGCGAGAGTGAACGTCACGCAGCCGATGGCAAAAATATAGATCAGGTACATCGCATCGAACTTGCGGTCGAATATCAGGCAGGCAAGGCTGTAGTTGAGCCAGCTCAGCACCGTCATGGCTCCGAGAGATATCAGATTGAGGATATACACCGAGCTGACTATCTGTCTCTCTGTCACGGGCAGGGTATAGGAATAAGTCCTGAAGCGGCATTTGCCGTCGGAGGCTATCTGACAGGTGAACTGGGAGGAATAGAGCATCAGCGGAAAGGCAAAGATCATTACAGTTGCAGTAAGATCGGCGGCATTCTTCTGCGCCCCCGCATTGAGATGCCCCATATTGCCGTAGAGCAGCGAGAGCTTCACAAGGACAGCGAATATCAGAAAGAGCAGATAGAGCACGAACCCGATGATCCGCAGCTTTTTAGAAAGCCAGAGTTCCTTTAAGATCAGACCCTTCATTCAGCTCCACTCCTTTTTCTCCCGGTTGACGTAGTAGACCATGATATCGTCGAGGGTAGCCGGGTCTATCACGGCACCGGAGTATTTTCTCTCGCAGGCGGCGCGGTCGGAGATCATCAGCTCCGCGCCGTAATCGGTAACGCGGGCGGAGACGAAATCCTCCTTGGCGACAGCCTCATAGTCCGACTTTGAGAGCTTCATTATCCCGTGGGATGAGAGGATATCGTCCTTGTAGCCCGAGAGCAGTATCTTTCCCTTGTCGATAAAGGTCACGCTGTCGGCGATCTTCTCAAGATCGGAGGTAATGTGCGAGGACATAAGTATCGAATTGTTCTCGTCCTGCAAATACTCCAAGAAGATATCAAGTATCTCGTTCCTGACTACCGGGTCGAGCCCCGTGGTGGCTTCGTCCATGATTAGCAGCTTCGCCCCGTGGGAGAGTGCTGCCGCGATCTGCAGCTTCATCTTCATGCCCTTTGAGAAGTCCTTGAACTTCTTTTTTACCGGCAGCTGGAAGCGCTCAAGGTAGCCGTAGAAGGTCTCGCTGCTCCAAGTCGGGAAGATGTTTCTGAGCATCTTGTCGAGCATCTTCGCGTTTAGCTGCTCGTGAAACGGCAGCTCGTCGAATACCGCCGAGATATCCCGCTTGATCTCAAGCTCGTTTGCTCTTGTGTCCTTGCCGAAGATCTTAAGCTCCCCCGAATCCGGTCTGATGATACCCAGCAGGGAATTGATCGTCGTGGACTTTCCGGCACCGTTCTGCCCGATAAAGCCCATAATGCTCCCTCTGGGAACGGAAAAGCTGACGTTGTCCAGAGTGAAGCCGTCGAAGTGCTTGGTCAGTCCTTTTATCTCTATTGCATTTTCGTAGTCTGACATTGTTATTCTCCTCCGTAAAGTATGTCGAGCAACTCGTGGAGCTCCGAGAGCTCAATGCCGCCCGCTCGCGCCTTGTCGCAGGCCTGTGAGAGCATCTGCTCCGTCTGACGCAGATACTCCTCCCGGACAAGCTCGCGGTTCTGCCCCTTGACGAATGAGCCCTTGCCGGTGAACGACTCGATAAAGCCGTCACGCTCAAGCTCCTCGTAGGCGCGTTTGGTCGTGATGACGCTTATGCGCAGCGACTGAGCCAGCGCACGCATCGACGGCAGGGCGTCCCCCGCGGCGAGCGTACCGCTCATGATCTGCGCCTTGATCTGAGAAACGATCTGTTCATAGATCGGCTCTCCCGATGAATTTGAAATGATAATGTCCATAGTGATCACCTTAATGTATATACTCGATATACACATTATACACGATATACACACATTTGTCAAGAGGTATATACACAGCAAGCTGCACAATAATCATCCGGGTCGTGTTGTTTGGCAAGTGCAGTATAAACAAAAAGGCGACCCCGAGCATATCGGGATCACCTTTTCGTATATTCACCATGAACAGATAATTTACTGTATCACCGCTTCGCTCCACTCGCCCTCGATGCGCTCGTCATCGAACTGCTTGTAGGCTCTTACGGTTATTGATCTCTCGCCGTCAACGCCGGAGATGAAGCAGCAGCTTATAACGGAGAGGGATGCCGCGTCGAGGATTGTCTCTTCGCCGTCAGCAGAGGTGAGGCGTACCTCATAGCCTGTTACCTGGCTCTGTCTGTCCCACAGGATCGACAGGCAGCTGCCGCAGCGCTGTGCGGTAACGTTCACGATCTGAGCGGGAAGTGTGGCAGTGGTGAGCTCACGCTTTGCGGATAAGCTCTCGCCGTCGGGAAGTTTCTTGAAGGAAGCAACGCTGAATGTGTACTGCTTTGCAGCCTCGAGATCCTTGACATTGAAGGAGGTCTCGGTAGTTCTGCCGAGCTCGCTGAGTCCGTTCTCATCCTTGAGGTATACTATATATCCCTCTGCGCCGTCGGCAGCCCCCCACGAAAGGGAAATGCTGTCCGAGCTGCGCTCTGCGGCATTGAGTTCCTTGACTGCGCCGGGGATGATATTGAATGTGAATTCCTTGCTGCCCACATAGCCGTTCTCACCGGTGAGCTTGATTGTTGCCTTGCCGATCTTGGTGTTGTCGGAATATGTAAGGGTGTAATCCTTGCCGTTTACAAGTTCCTTTGTGCCGTCGGCAGTCTTTACGTCGGGGGTGAGCTCGCTGCCGGTGTAGACCTGAGTCTTGACCTTGTCGAATGTAAGCTCGCTTACGTCCTTTGTTACATTGACCTTGCAGACCGCGCTCTTGCCGGTGGAGGTCGTTACCGTGATATCTGCGGTGCCTACGCTGTTGGCAGTGAGCTTGCCGTCCTTGACGGTAACTGCTGCGTCGGAGGATGCCCAGGTTATCTTATCTGTGATCTCGCCTGCGTTATAGCCCTTGAGGGAAGCGGTCAGCTCTGCGGTCTCGCCTGCCTTGAGGTTAAGCTCTTCTTTATTGAGCTTAACGGATGCTGCGGGGTTCACGTTAACCTTAACGGTCTTCTTGCCAACGTTTCCGACTGCATCGAATACCGTTATCGTTGTGTTGTATTCGCCGTATTCGCCGTTGTGATCCTTGGTCTTTACTGTAAAGGAGGAGCTGCCTCCTGCGAAAGTGCTGTCTGTCAGCAGATTGGACTGCCAGCTGTAGGGGATATCGTCGGTGGAGTTCTCGGTGGTCCAGCTGGGGAAGCATACTCTCATGATCCCCACGTTATCGCTTACCTTGCAGCTTACGGTGTAGCCGTCAGCAGTTACGTCTGTGATCTTAACATCGGAGATCACCGGTACCTGACGGTCAACGAAGGTCTCAATGGTCTTTGTCGCCTTGTTGCCGTGCTTGTTGTATGCCTCGACTACCGTTACATAGGTGTCGTTCAGATCGCCGAAGTCTGCTGTGTTTATTACCGCGCCTACGGTGGCGTTCTTGCCGGATACATACTGTGTCTGCCACTGGATCGCCGCCTGACCCTTGCTCTTGGGATAGGTGCCGAAGCGGAAGTAGGTGAGCCCTGTTTCATCAGAGCCCGCGGCGTATACCGAGTAGCCGGTGTTTGTAACCGAACCGGCGTAAGCGCTGTCGAGCGTCGGCTTGTCGTAGGGGATGTGCTTCTCGACGCCGTCGATGTAGAGCCTGTAAACGTAGTAGTCGTTCTTGCCGATCTTTCTGTTTACAGTGCTGATCACCTTGCCGTCCGCGTCCTTCCACTTCCAGTTCTGCTCGATGAGAGTGAGGGTATCGCCCTCGACAGCCTTGACTATCGCAACGTGGGAATAGGTCTTGGTCTGTACGACGTCTCCGGGCAGGGGATAGTTCGTGGGTCTCAGCTCGGCGGTGTGGCCGGGGAGATATACCTTAGGCTTGCCCTGATAGTTGTTGATGTCATACATCAGGGTGCCGTAGAACTTCTCGTAGAAATTACCTATGAAGTAAGCGCAGGAGTAAACGCCCGACCACTCATAGTAAGTGGTGTACTTGGCATCGACTCCGAGGAAGGTGTCGGTGATCTGACCGTCATAGGTGATCTCGATATTGTATTGTTCAAGACCGTCGGAAGCAGCTGCGGGCAGACTTCCGAGCATACTCAGTGCCATCGCGGAAGCTGACAGTATAGCAGTGATCTTAGATAACAACTTTTTCATGACGTTCTCCTTTGTGAGATTTGCTGCTGCGGTATAGTCCGCCGGGAGGAAAGTTAAATGTCCAATAATTTAACATACTTCCGGCGCGTGATTATACTATATCACAAAAGTTACAGATTGGCAACAGGTTTCGAGCCATTTCTATGTTTTACACAAATGATTTAAGCATTTTGTACAAAAAAATACCCTGATTTGTACTATGTAAGGCCGGTATTTCCGCGTTTGTATCTATTTTTGGCAAAAGTTAAGTCATTTAATCATCGTTTTGTAACTTTTCGCGGTGCTTGACATATAGGGAAAATTATAGTACAATTAAACAGTAAAAATATATAGCACTGAAGCAGACGGGTCAGAATACCCCGTCTGTCAAAACCGAACGGAGGTAAAGATATGGATAATGACAGCAAAAAGCCCCGTGCCCGGGAAAAAAGGGTCACAGAGGGCGGCGGGGATGTCCATAAGAAAGGCGAAGGCCTTGGGATAGGCCCTGTCGGTTCGCAGGACGGATATGCGTCCAGAAAGAAACAGCAGGCAGAGGCGGAGGCTTCTCATGCAGACACATCCGCTGAGAGCGGGCGTGCAGAGCCCGGCCCCGGAGGCGGTCACGGCAGCCCCCGCGGCGGTCACGGCGGCGGCAGAGGCCCCGGCGGTGACGACCGTGTGAGCGTCGCAGGCTTTGATCTCTCGGATCCCAAGATAAAGAAGCTCCTGATCGTCGGAGCGATCCTCATACCAGTTATTATAGTAGTGCTCATATTCGTCCTGAAGTCAGGGGCGGGCGGGTCGCTCAGCTCTCTGCTCGGCGGCAGCACACTTCCCAGCGGCTTCTCCGGCGAGCAGTCGGGCGGCTATACTCAGGCCGCGGACGTGGCGGCGGATACCTCAGTGGCTTCCGGCTCCCGCGCCAAGAGAACGACTGTCCAGGGCGGCGGCAAGGACAAGATCACTATAATGGTCTATATGTGCGGCACCGACCTTGAGTCCAAGCACGGTATGGCCTCCAGCGACCTTTCCGAAATGGCCGCGGCCGACCTCGGCAGCAACATCAACATCATCGTCTATACCGGCGGCTGCAATAACTGGAAGACCTCCGGCATCAGCACTAAGGTAAATCAGATCTATCAGGTGCAGAAGGGCGGCCTCAAGCTGCTCGTCGATGACGACGGCAGCAAGTCCATGGTGGAGCCCTCAACGCTTTCCGGCTTCATCAAGTACTGCAAGCAGAACTTCCCCGCCAACCGCAACGAGCTGATCTTCTGGGATCACGGCGGCGGATCCGTCACCGGCTACGGCTACGACGAGAAGTATAAGTCCAAGGGCTCGATGAACCTGAGCGGCATCAGCAAGGCTCTCAAGGAAGGCGGCGTTTCCTTCGACTTCGTCGGCTTCGACGCCTGCCTTATGGCGACCGCCGAGACCGCGCTCATGCTCAACGACTACGCCGACTATATGATCGCCTCCGAGGAGACCGAGCCCGGCATCGGCTGGTACTACACTAACTGGCTCAACAAGCTCGGCAAGAACACCTCGATGTCTACCGTTGACATCGGCAAGACCATCGTTGACGATTTCATCACCACCTGCGATGCCAAGTGCCGCGGTCAGCAGACCACCCTTTCTGTCATTGACCTCGCAGAGTTCGCAAATACCGTTCCCTCCAAGATCAACTCCTTCTCCAAGTCGGTCAGCACTCTGATCGAAAACAAGGAGTATCAGGCTGTCTCCGACGCGAGATATGCCACCAGAGAGTTCGCCAGCAGCTCGAGGATAGATCAGGTAGACTTCGTCAACCTTGCGGAGAACCTCAAGACCGATGAGGGCAAGGCGCTTGCCGAAGCTCTCAAGGGCGCTATCAAGTATAACCGCACCTCTTCCAATATGACCAACGCCTACGGCGTCTCGATCTACTTCCCCTATCAGAGAGCTTCGATGGTGGATTCCGCAGTTTCCACCTACTCCGATATCGGAATGGACAGCGAGTATTCCAAGTGCATCAGGCAGTTCGCAAGCCTTGAGGCCAGCGGACAGATCGCAGCGCAGGGCGCCTCCAATCCTCTTGCCTCGCTGCTCGGAGGCTTCTCCGGCGGCAGCTCGGGCGATTCAAGCGTCATCGGCTCGCTGCTCTCCGGCTTCCTCGGAGGCTCGGGCAAGTCTATCAAGGGCCTCGACAGCAGCAACGCATCCTTCATGCAGGGCCTCGATACAGCTTCAACGGCAGAGTATCTGTCACAGCACTACTTTGACGTCAACCTGCTCAAGTGGGAGACCCAGGGAGACAGCTACTACCTCGATATCCCCAAGGAGCAGTGGGAGCTCGTCCATAAGCTCGACCTCAATATGTTCGTTGACGACGGCGCAGGCTATATCGACCTCGGCCTCGACAACATCTATTCCTTCAATGAGGAAAAGCTCATCGCCGACACCTCCAAGAACTGGCTCGCGGTAAACGGTCAGATCGTGGCCTACTACCACACCGACACCGCCGAGGACGGCAGCCGCTTCACGATCAACGGCTATATCCCGGCTCTGCTCAACGGTGAGCGCGTAAAGCTGCTGGTGGTATTCGATACCGAGCATCCCGCCGGCTATATCGTCGGCGCAGAGACGGTCTACACCGAGGGCGAGACCGATGCGATACCCAAGAGCACCGCAGGTCTTGAGATCGGCGATACTCTCCAGTTCATCTGCGACTACTACACCTACGATCAGAACTTCCAGAGCGCATATATCCTCGGCGAGCCGATGACCGTCAGCGAGAACATGACTCTCAGCAACGTGCCTATCGGCGAGAAGAAGGTAAAGATAACCTACCGCTTCACCGATATCTACGATCAGGAATATTGGTCCGAGGCGATCGACAAGTAAAACAACAAAGACCCGAACAAAGCGTTCGGGTCTTTTCTTGTCTGTATTTATCTCTCGCACTTCCACAGCTGTGCGGAGTAGGGCGGGAGCAGGCTTCCGCCGCCGAAATCATGCCAGCCGCCGTTGAGCATATCCTCAGCCCTGCCGCATCTGGCGTCAAAATGAGCGGTGTAGGCTTCGCTGTCGGCGTTGATCGCAAGCATCACGCGCTCGTCCTCAAACTGCCTCTCGATGATGCACTGCTTGTTGGTCAGCACCGGAACGGCTATCGAGCCGTGGCAGAGCGCCTTGCTCTCACGGTGAGCCTTGGCGAGCCCGGCGATCCATTCGGTAAGCTCGTTAGACTGCGGCTCGTCGAAGGAAACACGCAGCGCGGGGTCGCCGTCCTTCTTGTCGGCTTTGGTGCCCCACTCGGAGCCGTAGTAAACGCAGGGGATACCCGGCATAGCGAACATCAGCGCATATATCAGCGGCAGATGCTTCTCCTCCTTGAGCACGGAGGCTATACGCGAGACATCGTGATTGTCCACAAAGGAGAGCAGGTGCATACCCTTGTAGCGGCACCACTGCTCGGGGCCAAACTGGTTTTTCAGCGAGTGGCAGATCTCAAACATATTCATCGAGTTGAAGCTCGAGTGCAGTCCCTTGTAGCACTCATAGTTGGTGGCGGAGTCAAGCATCTCGCCGTTTACCCAGCGGGAGTAGTCGCCGTGGAGCAGTTCGCCCAGCAGGAAGAACTCAGGGTCGAGCCCCTTGCAGACGTTGTGCAGATTTTTGAGGAAGTCGAAATCGAGGCAGTAGGCCACATCCAGCCTCAGACCGTCAATGCCGAACTCCTCTCTCCACTGCCTTACGCAGTTGAAGATGTGATCGGCCACCGCGGGGTTGCGCAGGTTGAGCTTTACGAGATCGTAATGCCCCTCCCAGCCCTCATACCAGAGGCCGTCGTTGTAATTGGAGTTGCCGTCGAAGTTTATGTTGAACCAATCCTTGTAGGGGGAGTCCCAGCGCTTCTCGAGAACGTCCTTGAACGCCCAGAATCCGCGTCCCACATGATTGAATACGCCGTCCAGCACGACCTTTATGCCCGCCTTGTGCAGAGCTTCGCAGACCTGCTTGAAATCCTCGTTGGTGCCGAGGCGGCAGTCGATCTTTGAATAGTCGCGTGTATTGTAGCCGTGAGTATCCGACTCGAACACCGGCGAGAAGTATACAGCATCGCAGCCGAGCTCCTTGATATGGTCTATCCAGTCCAGCACCTTTAAGATGCGGTGC
This sequence comes from Ruminococcus sp., assembly GCA_017534595.1. GTDB lineage: Bacteria > Bacillota > Clostridia > Oscillospirales > Ruminococcaceae > FB2012. The sequence goes on along the minus strand of JAFXVY010000113.1, from coordinate 222,434 downwards.
TCCTGCACGCCGTCGTTCTCAAACGGCGCGCCGCAGAAGCCGAGGGGATAGATCTGATAAAATACGCTTTCATAAGCCCACATAGTTTGTTTGTCCTTTCAGAATTTATATAGGGTGCTTTACACACCTTTTACATTATACCAAAAGCAGGCTTTGATTACAATGCACATATAAGCCTAAATTTTCTGAACAATGTTGTAAGAATTATACAAAACCGATAGGCAAGAATACAGCTGAAATTGTGCAAATGCCGAAAAATCGGGTCTCTGATTGCTTTGCGGATATTTTTCCGCTGCTATTTACAACCGGGGGCAAAGGTGGTATAATAGTTTCAGATCACTGCTGTGAAGGGAGGCTCTGCCATGCTCGCAGATATGCACACTCATTCATTCTTCTCACCCGATGCCGACAGGGGCGCTGATATTGAAAAAATGTCTTTGAGAGCCGCAGAGCTCGGCCTCGGCATACTCACCGTCACCGACCACTGCGACCTGAATTTCCGCTTTTCCGAGAGCGAGTACGCTTACCCCGACTATCTGCTCTGCGACCGGGATATGTTCGGCTCCCTCGGCTATGCACTTAAAAGCATCGAGACTGTTACCGCGCTGAAGGAGAGATACCCCGTCCTGCGCTGCGGGATAGAGCTCGGGCAGCTCGTTCAGGCTCCCGATACCGCCGCAGACCTTGCCTCCGACCCGCGGCTCGACTTCGTCATCGGTTCGCTGCACATGAACCACGGCAAGACGGATTTCTACTGGATAGAGTACAATAAAATGGACAGTTCCAAACTCACAGCCCTGCTCGACGCCTATTTTGAGGAACAGCTCGAGGTTTGCAGGACAGCTGACTTCGACGTCCTCGGGCACCTGACCTATCCCCTCAGATACATCGTGGGAAAGTACGGCATCCCTGTGGAGCTGACCCGCTGGGAGGGCATCATCGAGGATATCTTCCGGGCACTGATCGGGCGCGGAAAGGGCATCGAGATCAACACCTCCGGCCTACGTCAGGAGTACGGCCGCACCTTCCCCGACCTCGGTCTTGTAAGACTTTACAGGCAGCTCGGCGGCGAGATACTCACCCTCGGCTCCGACGCTCACCGCATAGAAGACATCGGCTCGGGTCTGCAAGCCGGCGCAGAGCTCGCCAAGCAAGCCGGCTTTGACTATATGACCGTGTTCACCGGCAGGAAACCGGAGTTCGTAAAGCTGTAAAAGAAAGGGTGTCAGCCTTCCGCAAGGCCGGCACTCTTTTCGGTTATCTGTTTAAACACTGTATCTGACCCTTATTTCAGCCGGAAATGCTCTGCGAGCTTTTCGCAGACCTCCGAACGGGTGTTCCGCTCGGACAGCAGCTTTGCCGCCGTGGATTTGCCTGCATAAGCCGTACCGGTGATGAAATACACGTTTCGCAGATAGTATCTAAGGATATTGTCAGCTATTTCCACAAGTCACGCCTCCTTGTTAAGTGTACAAAAAACGGGACTGCAAATCAATGCAGCCCCGTGATCTCATTTCAGGTGAACATACTCTTGAGGTTCCTGATCTCATCGGCTTCCTCGGGAGAAACGATGCCGTCGCTCGAAGCGATGATGTCGCAGATAAGCCCGAGAAGCTCTTTGTAGGCGTCCGCAAGCTTTTCGTTCTTGGAGCGCATCACAGAAATACCGTTCTGGAACTGCTCGTCGAAGTAGGAGCCGATATCGTCTTTGCAGCTCCTGTAGACCTCGTTGAGCTCCTCAACGGTGTACTCAAAGCCGAAGGACTTGTTGAGGTACTCGACCTCCTTGCTGCTGATGCTGCCGTCCGCAGCGATAAGGCGGATTATCACGCTGACGAGGTCGTTCTGATAGAAGGCCTCCATATCGCCGTATTCCTCGATATCCCAAAGGCCGCTGTCCTCAACGGCGTCGCAGCCGATAAAGAATCTCTCGTACTTTGTGTTGAACTCCTGTGTAAGTGCATCCAAGTTTTTCATTATAATATCCTCCTTTAAGGAAATTGATTCGCAGAAAATCGGTATATGGTGCGGGTAACAGGACTTGAACCTGCACGCTTTCGCACCAGAACCTAAATCTGGCGTGTCTGCCAATTCCACCATACCCGCGATAACAAAATCATTATATCACAGCCCGCAGGGGATGTCAAGTGCCTGCAAGCACAGATGTTTGACAAATGCCTGTTGTCTGACGAAAAATATTTACCTCCTGCCTCTTGAATTTATACGAATTGCGTGGTATAATATAATATTATTTACAATAAGAGGGCTTGCAGATGAAACGCTGGAATGTTAACGGTTGTGAAAAATCTAATATTGCCGACCTCGCAAGACGCTGTGACCTCGGTCCGCTGGCGTTGAAGGTCCTTTGCTCCCGCGGCTTCGATACGCTTGATAAGCTCAGCGCGTTCTTCGGAGAGGAAGCGGTCGCAGACCCCTTCGAGATCAGGGATATGCACGAGGCCGCCGACGCCGTCAACGAGGCTATCGACAGCGGCAGCCTGATCTGCGTTTACGGCGACTACGACTGCGACGGTATCACGGCCACCGCCATACTCTACAGCTTCCTTGAGAGTATGGGCGCCAGCGTTATGTATCACATCCCCGAACGCAGCGAGGGCTACGGCATGAGCATCTCTGCCGTTGAAAAGCTCGCAGATCTCGGGGTCGAGCTGATAGTCACCGTGGATAACGGCATCTCTGCCATTGCCGAGGCCGAAAGGATCTATGAGCTCGGCATGAAGCTCGTCGTGACCGACCACCACCGCCCCCTCGACGTATATCCCAAGGCTGAGGCGGTAGTTGACCCTCACCGTGAGGACTGCCCCTCGAAGTACAAAGACCTTGCCGGTGCCGGAGTTGCCCTCAAGCTCTGTATCGCCCTAAATGACGGCGACGCCGAGCCGATACTCGAGCAGTATGCAGATATCTGCGCTCTCGGCACTGTCGCCGATATAGTTACGCTAACCGGGGAGAACCGCACGATCGTCAAGGCCGGTCTTGCGGGTATGAAAAACACCGAGAACCTCGGTCTCGGCTGCCTTATGGATGCAGCCTCCTGCGACCGTGAAAAAATGACATCCTCTGATATATCATTCCGGCTGGCACCCCGCATCAACGCTTCGGGACGCTTCGGCTCGCCCCTCACTGCTGTCAAGGCTCTGCTTGCCGACGACGAGGACGACGCCGAGAGCTGCGTTGAGACCATGGTAACTCTCAACGAGCAGAGACGTACCGCCGAGGCCTCTATATACGATGCGGTGCTCGCATACCTCGACCTTAACCCCGCCCTGCTTTGCAGGCGCGTTCTGATACTTTCCGGAAAGAACTGGCATCACGGCGTTATAGGCATCGTGGCGGCAAGGCTGCTCGAGCGCTTCGGCAAGCCCACGATCCTGCTCTCGATCGACGAGGCAGGCGTTGCAAGAGGCTCCGCAAGAAGCGTCAAGGGATTTGATATTTTCAAGTGCCTCTGCTATGCCGACGGCGAGGATAACCTACTCGATCACTTCGGCGGGCATGAGTGCGCCGGCGGACTTACCGTCGCGGCGGACAAGATCAAGGAGTTCGCGGAGCGCGTATATAAATTCGCCGCCGATTTTGAGCTTATGCCGACTGCTGTGGTCGAGTGCGACACCGAGCTCGATCCCGCAGACCTGACCGTTGAGAACGTCCGCGACCTTGAAAGGCTGGAGCCCTTCGGCGCAGGCAATCCGAGACCCGTATTTGCGCTCACCGGCGCAAGAGTAACGGCGCTGACTCCGCTCTCCGGCGGGAAGCATACCCGTCTTGAACTCAGCTGCGGCGGCAGACAGCTCTCGGCTGTGATGTTCGGATGCGATCCGTCATCTCTGCCGGTGACGGTCGGAAGCTCCGCAGACCTTGCGGTGCTGCTCGATATCAATACATACAACGGGCGCGAGAGCGTCAATATCAAGGTCACGGAGCTCAGACCTCACGGCCTCGATCAGGAGAGATACTTCAACGCCCTCGACTGCTACGAGAAATACGTTCTCGGAGCCGAGCTGCCCGTGAATTATTTAAAGCACATATACCCCCGGCGTTCCGAGCTCGTGGAGATCTACAAGAAGCTCGCAGCCGCCGGAGATGCCGATCTTGACGGCCTCTATGCTGCCGCCGGGAGCAGAACGGTGAATTACGCCAAGCTCAGGATAGCCGTCGATGCCTTTGTTCAGATGGGTCTTGCCGAATACAGACCCTCTACCGGGAAGGTAAGGCTGCTGCCCGTAACCGAAAAGGTGGATATTGAGTCCGCCGAGGTGCTCAGAAAGCTGCGCGAAAGGATAGGCAGCGGAGATGCCGATGAAAAATAAGACAGGAGGGACAGATCGTGGATAACGAAGTAAGACCTGCATCCGCAGACAAGACTGATCATACGATAGACGCACTGATACAGAAAATACTGAACGACGACAAGCAGTATGACCTGTCGAAGATCGTGTCGGCCTACGAGTTTGCCGACAGATACCATGCAGGGCAGAAGCGCGAGTCCGGCGAGCCGTATATCACGCATCCCGTGTCTGTCGCCTATATACTGCTTGAGCTCGGCATGGATACCGATACCATCTGCGGAGCTCTGCTTCACGATGTCGTTGAGGATACCGAGTGTACCCTCGAGGATGTGCAGAAGAACTTCGGCTCGGATGTAGCCATGCTTGTAAACGGAGTAACAAAGCTGGAAAAAGTCGAGATCTTCACCAAGGACGAGCAGAAGGCCGAGAACATCAGAAAGATACTGCTCGCCATGAGCGAGGATATCAGAGTCATCATTATCAAGCTGGCGGACAGGCTGCATAATATGCGCACCCTTAACTATTGCCGCGACGCCAAGCGCAGGGTGATAGCTCACGAGACCATGAACATCTATGCGCCTATCGCCCACAGGCTCGGTATCCGCTCCATTAAAGACGAACTCGAGGATCTTGCGTTTTACTACCTCGACCCCTTCGCATACGCCGAGATCGAGCGTCAGATGGAGCTGCGGCGTGAGGCCAGAGGCAAGCTCATAGACGATATCAAGTATAAGATCGAGACCCGCCTTGCCGCGGAGTTCGACCCCGTCCCGCTCATAGAGGGCAGGGTAAAGAGCAATTACGGCATTTATAAAAAGGTCTTCCGCGACGGCAAGGAGATAGATCAGATCTATGACCGCTATGCCGTCAGGATAATAGTCAATACCGTGACCGAGTGCTATAACGTCCTCGGTATCATCCACGATATGTTCACCCCGATACCCAACCGCTTCAAGGACTATATCTCCACGCCCAAGCCCAATATGTACCAGTCGCTGCATACCACCGTTATCGGCAGACAGGGCATACCCTTTGAGGTGCAGATCAGGACATACGAGATGCACCGCACCGCCGAATACGGAATCGCCGCCCACTGGAAGTATAAGGAGGGCGTACACGGCAGCTCCAAGGACGATAACCGTCTCGCCTGGATCAGGCAGATCATCGAGTCGCAGCAGGAGTCCAACGACGTTGAGGAGATCGTCCGCGCTATCAAGAACGACCTTGCCCCGGAAGACGTATTCGCGTTCACTCCCAAGGGCGATATGATCACCCTGCCCATGGGCTCCACCGTCATCGACTTCGCTTACGCCATCCATACTCAGGTCGGCCACAGGATGACCGGCGCCAAGGCGGATAAAAAGATGGTCTCCTTCGATTACCAGATCAAGACCGGAGAGATCATAGAGATCATCACCACCAACGCCGAGGGTCACGGCCCCAGCCGTTCCTGGATCAACCTCTGCAAGACCAACGAGGCCAAGTCCAAGATCAGATCGTGGTTCAAGAAGGAAAGGCGCGAGGAGAACATCTTTGAGGGACGCTCCGCACTCGAGCGGGAGTTCAGGCGCAATATGATAAGAGTTCCCGAAGAGGAGCTCGAGGACTTCCTTTCCACCGATATGCGCCGCCATAACTGCGACACCCTCGACGATTTCTTTGCCGCTATCGGCTACGGCGGAGTTCAGCTCTCCAAGGTGATACAGCGGCTCAAGGCCGATTACAACAAGCGCTACGGCGAGAAGATAATCGCCGAAAAGGAAATGGAGGATATCAAGCCTCACGCAAAGAGCTCCTCCGGCGTTATAGTTGACGGCATAGAAGACTGCGTTGTCAAGTTCGCGCAGTGCTGCAATCCTCTGCCCGGGGACGAGATCGTCGGCTTCATCACCCGCGGCCACGGAATCTCGGTGCACAAGTGCGACTGCGTCAACTATCAGAAGCAGAAGGACAATCCCGAGCTCGAGGCAAGGTGGGTAAGCGTCAAGTGGGCGGAGGTCAAGGATAACCGCGGTTACTTCAAGACCACTCTCGACATCATCGCGGTAGACCGTATCGGGCTGCTCGCAGATGTTTCCTCGGCGCTGGCCATGGTCAATATCTATATCCACGAGTCAACCTCCCGCGAGCTCAAGAACGGCAACGCCATTCTGACGATCACACTGAGCATAGCGGGCATGGAGCAGCTCAACAGCATAATAGCAAAGATCAAGAAGATAAGAAACGTCATATCCGTTGAGAGAAGCGGAAAGTAAAAGGAGGAGCCCGATGAGAGTTTATCCCCTCAGACCCCTTAGCGTCTGCGATACCAACAGCTTCATCGTCGCCAGCGACGAGAACAACTGCGTCCTCATCGACGCCCCCGATGAAGCCGATTATATCCTCGAGCAGATAGATATTTACGGCCTCGAGCTTAAAAAGATCTTTCTCACCCACGGTCACTTCGACCATATAGGTGCTGTTGCCGATCTCGTTGAGGAGACCGGCTGCGAGGTCTATATCCACGAAAAGGATCTCTCAAAGCTGCTGAGCGGCGACGCGGACGTCAGCCGTTTCTTCGGCCTGCGCAGCGCCAGAAAGGTCAAGAAGGCCATACCGATAGGCGCCGACGATGAGCTCACCCTCGACGAGCTGGTGTTTGACGTGCTCCATACCCCGGGGCATACCAGCGGATCGGTCTGCTATATCTGCAAGGACTGTATGTTCACGGGAGACACCCTCTTTGACCGTTCTATCGGCAGGACGGATATGCCCGACGGCGACCCGGAGGTCATGAAGCAGTCGCTTCGCAAGATATGTTCCCTCGGCGGGAACCTGAAGATCTATCCCGGTCATATGTCAAATACCACCCTTGACCGCGAGAGAAAATACAATCCTTATCTGATCGCTGTGGGAGGCATCTGACATGACGCTTATTTTCAGCGGCAACAACTATATATACGAAACGGAGGGGATAATGAAGCTCTTTATCCCCGCCGAGAGATTTGCGCATAGCCGCTCCGACAGTCCCGCTGCCGAGGGCGACTATGCCTTTATATGCGAAAAGCAGACCGAAGCGGGCATCCTGCTTTATGTCGAAGCCCGGCTCGGGGACAGCAAAGCGAGCCGTGAGCTTACGCTTCCCGCCGATTCGCAGGAGGACAGAGAGCTTGCACTATCAAAGCTTCTGTATCAGGCCATGAGCGAGCTCACCGGTATAGTTCCCAAGTGGGGAGTCATGACCGGCGTGAGACCCGTCAAGCGGGTCAACCGCTATATCGACTCCGGCATGGAGCGCAGCGAGATGGCTCGCTTCTTCAAGGAGCAGTTCTACTGCTCGGAGGAAAAGTTCGATATCGCTTACCGCACCGCTCAGGTGCAGAGGGGGATAATGACGGCTCTGCCGGAGGAATCATTCAGCCTCTATGTCTCCATACCCTTCTGCCCGACGCGCTGCTCTTACTGCTCGTTCATCTCTCAGACGGTGGCTTCGGGAAAGAAGCTTATACCCGAGTATATCGAAAGGCTCTGTGAGGAGATTGCCTATACAGCGCAGCTCACCAAGGAGCTCGGCCTGCGGCTCGACACTGTCTATTTCGGCGGAGGTACCCCGACCGCGTTCGAGGCTACGGCACTTGAAAGGATAATGCGAGCCGTATCTGACAGCTTCGATATGAGCACCGTGAGGGAATACACTGTCGAGGCAGGAAGAGCGGACACCATAACTCGCGAGAAGCTTGAAGTCATCCGTGACGGCGGCGCCACACGTCTTTCAGTCAACCCGCAGACCCTTTCGGACAACGTCCTCGAGGCCATAGGCAGGAAGCATACCGCCGCGCAGTTCTATGAGGCCTTCGACCTCGCCCGCAGCCTCGGCTTTGACCGTATAAACACCGATATCATAGCGGGTCTTCCCACCGATACCCCCGAGAGCTTCGCTGCGACCGTCGAGGGGCTGCTGAAACTCGCCCCCGAGAACATAACCGTACATACCCTCTCGATAAAGCGTGCGGCTGACCTCAACTATTCCGACAAGAAGCAACAGATACTTACGAGCCCCGCCGGAGTGATGGTGGATTTCGCCTCCCGGCGGCTCACCGAGAGCGGCTATTCGCCCTATTACCTCTACCGTCAGAAGAATATGCTCGACAACCTCGAGAACATCGGCTGGAGCCGTGAGGGCTGCGAGAGTCTTTACAACATCTTCATCATGGAGGAAATACAGACCATCCTTGCCGTGGGGGCAGGGGCATCCTCCAAGCTGGTGGATCTCAGGAATTCAAGGCTCGAGCGTGTGTTCAACTACAAGCATCCCCTTGAATATCTCAAACACTTCGGGCTCATGCTCGACAAGAAGAAAGAGACAGTTGATTTTTATGCTCAGAAAGAATGATATAACAGAGCTCACGGTCACGGGTATGACCAACGAGGGCTGCGGAGTCGGCAGAGCGGACGGCATAGCCGTCTTTGTACCGGATACTGCCGTCGGGGACGTTATCAGCTGCCGTATAGTCAAGGTCGCCAAGAGCTACTGCTACGGCATAGTCGATAAGCTCATCACTCCCTCGGTCCACAGGTGCGATCCCGGCTGCGCCGTCTATAAGAAATGCGGCGGCTGCTCCTTCCGGCACTTCACCTACGAAGAAGAGCTGCGGATAAAACAGGAGTTCGTCGAGGCGTCCTTTTCGCGCATCGGCAGGCTCAGCCCCGTCTTCGAGCCGATACTCGGCGCGGAGGTCACCGAAAGATACCGCAACAAGGCGCAGTACCCGGTCGCGGAGATGGACGACAGGGCGGTCTGCGGGTTCTATTCCAAGCGCTCCCACAGAGTCATCCCCGCCGACGATTGCCTCCTCGGGCCGGAGATCTTCTCGCGTATAGCAGCCGAGTGCATAGATTACGTCAATCAGAACCGCATCAGCCCATACGATGAACTCACCGGCAGGGGACTGCTTCGGCACATCTACCTTCGGCGCGGCGAGCACAGCGGAGAGATCATGCTCTGCTTCGTCGTGACGGGCATCAGCGAGGGCAGGATCTTCGCTCCGCTCGCACAGAAGCTCTGCGAAAGGTACAGTGAGCTTGTGAGCGTCGTGCTCAACGAGAACCCCAAGCGTACCAATGCCATCCTCGGCAGCAGGCTCGAGACCCTCTGCGGCAGGGACGGCATCACCGATATCATGTGCGGCAGGAAGGTAGAGATCTCGCCGCTGTCGTTCTATCAGGTCAACACGCTGCAGGCGGAAAGGCTCTACGCCATAGCTGCGGAGTATGCCGGGCTCACAGGCAGCGAGCTGCTGCTCGACCTCTACTGCGGTACAGGCACCGTCGGGCTCTCGATGTCGGATAAGGTCAGAAAACTCATAGGCGTGGAGATCATCCCCCAGGCTATAGAGAACGCCAAACGCAACGCCGCCGCCAACGGCACAGACAACGCTGAGTTCATTTGCGGCGACGCCGGAAAGATCGCCGGGATGCTCTGCGAGCGCGGTGAGCGCCCGGATGTCATCATCGCAGACCCCGCCCGCAAGGGCTGTACCCGCGACACTCTCGAATACATGGCAAGGATGCAGCCCGAGCGTATAGTTATGATCTCCTGCAACCACGCAACCGCCGCCCGCGACTGCGCCGTCCTCGCTGAGCTCGGCTATAAAACGGAAAAGTGCAGGGCAGTCGATCTGTTCCCGAGAAGCACGCACGTTGAGTGTGTGGTGCTGCTCACTCGCGGTCAGGGCACGGTCAAGGGAGGATAAAATGATCGTTAAAGTTGACACCACTAATCTGTCACAAGCCGCAGTGATACATTCTGTCTCCTGGAAAGATTCGCACCGCTCTTTCTGTACACCCGATTTTGTTGAGCTGCACTCGCCCGAAAGGCAGTATAATTACATTCTTGAAAAGATGAACGGCGGAAGCAGGTTTTATATGCTGGTCGAAGGCGAGCCTGTCGGGGTCGTCTCGGTCACAGACAGTCTTATTGAAGACCTGTATATCCTGCCGGATAAACAGAATATGGGTTACGGCTCAAAGCTGCTGCAATTCGCAATGGAGCAGTGCAGCGGCACACCGACTCTGTGGATACTCGAAAACAATACCGGTGCCGGACGGCTGTATCACAGGTTCGGATTCAAAGAAACAGGCAGGTCAAATGCAATTACCGACAAGCTTGATGAGATCGAGCTTGTTTTGAAAAGATGAAAAATGATAAAGAGAACGGCTGATCTCATAACGTTAGTCAGAGTCGTTTGCAGCGCGGCATTACTGTTCTGCACGGCTCTCTCGGTACCGTTTTATGTTTTGTATATCATCGCCGGGTTTACGGATATGATCGACGGTACTGTGGCAAGGAAAACAGGCACCGTCAGCGAATTCGGCTCAAAGCTTGATACAGTTGCCGATCTTATATTTGTTATTGTCTGTATGATAAAGCTGTTGCCGGTATTGGATATCGAGATATGGATGTATATCTGTATCGGGACCATCGCAGTTGTCAAGGCGGTTAACACAGCATCCGGGTTCATATTACACGGAAGATTTATACCCGTCCATTCTGTGATGAACAAGATAACAGGCGGCCTGTTATTTGCGCTGCCTTTGACAGTCAGTTTTATTGATCTGCGGTACTCCGCAGCGGTCGTATGTGCTGCTGCAGCCTTTGCGGCTGTTCAGGAGGGTTATTACATCAATGTTAAAGGAACGTGATCTGTATGATACTTTTTGTAAACGCCTGCGTCAGAGCTGGCTCGAGAACAAAGCGTCTTGCGGACGCTTGCCTTTCAGCGCTCGGGGAGCCTTACACCGAGCTGCGCCTTGAGGATGTTGATTTTCCCGCGGCTGATGAGGATTTCCTCCGCCGCAGGGACAGCCTGATCGCGTCAGGAGCCTTCGGCGACCCGATGTTCGCCCTTGCAAGGCAGTTCGCGGAGGCTGACCGTATCGTAATAGCCGCACCCTACTGGGATCTCTCTTTCCCCGCCGCGCTGAAACAGTACTTCGAGCAGATAAACGTCCTCGGGATAACCTTCCGCTACACCCCGCAGGGCTTCCCCGAGGGACTTTGCAAAGCGAAAAGCCTCTGCTATGTGACTACTGCCGGGGGCGGCTATGTCCCGCAGGAGTTCGGCTACGGCTACGTCAAGGCACTTGCAGAGGGTTTCTACGGGATCACAGATGTGCGCCTTGTTATGGCTTCGGGACTCGATATCGTCGGCGCGGACCCCGAGAAGATCATCAATGATACGGTTGCGGGTATACTGGCCGGAAGAGAGGGGGCAGACTGATGAAATTCAAATACTGCCGAATACAGGGCAAGGAGCTTGCCGCCAATACCAGGACGGGCAAAGGGATTTTCAGCATGCTCAATCAGCTCGTTACGGACGGCGTTATGATCGAGGAGGACGTCGGCCTGTTCAAGGAGATAGATTCATGGTTCGCTGAGGAGCTGCCGTGGCCGCCGCAGTGCAAGCGGCAGGAGAAGGTCATCTGCTACTTCAAGACCGAGAACACCGAAATGATGATGAAGATGATCCAGCCGCTGCTGTGGCTGCTCGAACGCTATGATCACCCCTATTATGTGGTCTATACGAACTTTCCCGGCGAGATCGTCTACGAGGACGACTATCAGGTGGTCGTCAAGGTGGACGAGAATATAGTCATCGAGGACGTTCAGGCAAGCTGGTCGCCGGAGGATTGAGAAAAATTCATTTTACCCCTTGACAAATAAAGATCCGTGTGCTATAATATATAAGCAAATTTGTGATCACTACATAGAACTACTGTCTGAACTGAGGATGATGGGCTTCTATGAGTTCATAATTTTTGGTTTGGAAGGAGGTCGTGAAAATGAAAGAGGGTATTCATCCCAAGTATGAGGAGACTACTATCACCTGCGCTTGCGGCAACGTGATAAAGACTCGTTCTACCAAGAAGGATATCAAGGTCGAGATCTGCTCCAAGTGCCATCCGTTCTTTACCGGCAAGCAGAAGCTTGTTGATACCGGCGGGCGCGTTGACAGATTCAAGAAGAGATTTAATCTTGACTAATATCATTAAAGAGCGGAACATCCGCTCTTTTTTGTTAAGGAGGGAAGAGCCGTGCAGGATTACATAACCATACGCGGGCAGGCAAAGGCGAGCTTTGTCGAGAAGAAGTCCGAGTTCATCGGGCAGATTCGCCATGTTGAGACTCCCGATGAAGCGATAGAGTTCATCAATGCCGTCAGAGCCGAGCACCGCAGGGCAAGGCATAACGTCTATGCGTATATCACCCGCGACGGCAACACCTCCCGGTACAGTGACGACGGCGAGCCTCAGGGAACGGGCGGAGTACCCGTGCTCGAGGTGCTGAAAAAAGAGGGGTTGACAGACGTTTGTGTTGTTGTGACCCGTTACTTCGGCGGCATACTTCTCGGCGGCGGTGGGCTTGTCCGGGCTTACTCTCACGCCTGCAAGATCGCCTGCGAGGCAGCCGTGAGGATGGAAATGTGCAGCTGCTCAAGGATAAACGTCACCTGCACCTACGGCGATTATATGAGGATAGTCAACTGCGCGGCGGCGCATGAGGCCAAGAAGGTCTCCGAGGATTTTACCTCTGATGTAAAGCTCGTTTTCCTCGTTCGCGAACGCTTCACCGAGGATCTGATCTCCGAGATCACCGACCTGACAGCGGGCACAGCTGTGATAGACGAGGAAAAAGGCCTCTGGGAGGACTTTGCATAAACTTTTCGGATATTTTCGTCCAAATAAAGGATTATCCGCCGTCCGGATTGTATAATAGTATAGACAGCGCTTAACGGATCTCAAGGGAGGTGTTTGCGTGACCCCAAGAGAACAGTATGAACAGTTTGAAAAAAACTATCTCTGCGAGTATGCCTGCCTTTCGTCGGAGACTAAGGGCAGAGAGGTGCCGGCGCAGAAATGCGACTACCGCACCGAGTTCCAGCGGGACAGGGACAAGATCATCCACTGCAATTCCTTCCGCAGGCTCAAGCATAAGACGCAGGTCTTTTTGTCTCCCTCCGGAGATCACTACCGCACCCGCCTTACCCATACTCTCGAGGTCGGGCAGATCGCACGCACCCTTGCAAGAGCTCTCCGGCTCAATGAGGATCTTGCCGAGGCCGTAGCTATGGGGCACGATCTCGGTCATACTCCCTTCGGTCACGCCGGCGAACGGATACTCGATTCGCTGTGTCCCGACGGCTTCCGCCATTACGAGCAGGGGCTCCGTGTAGTTGACCTGATAGAAAAAAACGGAAAAGGCCTCGGGCTGACCTATGAGGTCAGGGACGGTATCCTCAAGCATACCAACACCAAGGCCGAGACCCTTGAGGGCTATATCGTCCGGCTCGCGGATGTTATAGCCTACATAAATCACGATATTGACGACTCGATCCGCGGCGGGATCATCACGGAGGAGGATATCCCCCGGGAGATCACCGATGTTCTCGGGCATTCCAAGTCCGAGAGGATCACCTCGCTCGTCGGGTCGATAATCGGCCGGGGGATCTATCTTGAGGACGGCGTTCCGACCGTCGGTATGGATCCCGGGACCGAGAAGGCTTACCTTGCACTGCAGAGCTATATGTCCGAGAGCGTTTACCGCAATCCGAAATGCAAGTCGGAGGAGGCCAAGGCGCAGGATATGCTCGCCAAGCTTTATGAGCACTTCTGCGAGGATATAAGCCGGATGCCGCCGCTGTATGTCGGGCTCGCGGAGCGCTTCGGAAAGGAAAGAGCGGTCTGCGATTATATCTCCGGTATGACCGACCGTTATGCGATAGACCTCTTTACCGAGCTGTTTATCCCGATAGAGTGGAAGGTAAGATGAGCTTAAAGGAAATTTACTTTATATTGTTTACGGCCTTCGCAGCGCTCGGGATATTGTTCTATACCGCGTTCAATGTTCTGCTCAACCGCGTCAGAAGGCTTGCCGAGGCCGGCAAAGAGACCGAGGCTGCCGGCGGTACCGCATTGAAAGCGCTGAAAGGGACGACGCTGTTCCTTGGGCTTATAATCGGCTTTACCGCCCTTTATCCTATCATGGACGACGGGCTCAAATGGTACGCGGTGGTCATGATAATCGCTTTGCTGTGTCTTACCGAGTACAGCCTGATACGCTGCGCCGCAAGGATAGAGCGGGGAGAGTACTTCCCGCAGGAGCGCGAAGAGACCGCTGTCGAAAAGGCTGCTTCGGGCGTGATAAGGTTCCTGATCATAACCGTTTGTGTTTCGGCGGCGGGAGCGTTCCTGCTCGGATACCTGTTTTTCAGCCTGCTGCCCATATCGTAGCGGATACTTAGTTGAGAGGAGTGATAGCCATGCCGCTTCCGTCGGATTTCATAGAGCGCCTTAAGGCTGCCAATCCTATAGTTGATATCATGGGTATGTATATCGACCTCAAACGCACCGGCAGGGACTATATCTGCAAATGTCCGTTTCATCCTGACAGCACTCCCTCCTGCCATGTACACCCTGAAAAGGAGTATTTCCATTGTTTCGGCTGCGGAGCAGGCGGCGATGTCATCACCTTTGTGATGAAATATCAGAACCTCGATTACTGGGAATCGGTAAAGTACCTCGCCGAGCGGGCAGGGATACCTCTCCCGGAGGCTGACGGCAGCTACAAGGAGCGCAGCGACGAGCGCAAGCGCATATATGAGATGAACCGAAAGGCCGCAAGGTTCTTTTACGAGCAGCTGAAATCTCCGCAGGGCAGAGCCTGCCGGGAGTATCTCGCAAAGCGCGGGCTCTCTCCCGAGACCGTCAAGAAGTACGGCATGGGCTTCGCCCCGCAAAGCTATAAGGCTCTCAAGGACTATATGATGTCCGAGGGCTATTCCGAGAAGGAGCTCGAAAGAGCGAGCCTTATCTCACGCTCTCAGACCAATACCAAAAACACCTTCGATTTCTTCGTGTTCCGCGCGATGTTCCCATTCATAGACCTGCGCGGGAATATAGTCGGGTTCGGCGGCAGAGCCCTTAGCCCCGACGATAAGCGCAAATACCTCAATTCCAAGGACACGCCGGCATATAACAAGAACAAATTCCTGTTTTCGATGTGCTTTGCTAAGGACGCCTCGGTAAAGAGCCGGAAGATCCTGCTCTGCGAAGGCAATCTCGACGTTATATCCCTCAATCAGTCGGGTTTCGATAACGCCGTCGCTTCATGCGGCACAGCGCTTACACAGGATCAGGTCAAGCTGATCTCCAACTATGCCGATGAAGTGGTCATCTGCTACGACTCGGATGAGGCGGGGCAGAAGGCTGCGCTGCGTGCGATACCCCTTATCAGGTCACAGGGGCTCAAGGCCTCCGTGGTCAGGATACCCGACGCAAAGGACCCGGATGAGTTCATCGTCAGGTTCGGAAGAGGGAAGTTCGAGTACCTGCTGAACAATGCAGTTGATTCCGTCACCTACGAGCTCGAGACCGCGGCCTCCGGCAACGACCTCGACAGCGATACCGGCAAGGCGGATTATCTCATAAAGGCCTGCGGCATTATTTCCGGGCTGCGCTCGCCGATAGAGCGAGATATCTATATCTCCAAGCTCGCCAAGGAGCAGGGGGTCGCCAAGAAGGCTCTCGAGGAGCAGATAGACACCATGCTGCGCCGGGAATACTACGCCAAGCAGAAAAAGCAGCGGGAGCAGGCACTGGGCTTCGCCGCAAGGCGGGATCCTCTCAACCCCGACGCTGTGCTGCATCCGAGAGAAAACACTGCGGAGCAGCAGATAATCTACTATATCTATACCTTCCCCGATAAATGCGGCTATGTGAACTCGCGGCTGCCCGCCGACAAATTTGTTACTGAGCTCAACGCCCGCATCTATTCGGTGCTTTCGGCAAGGATCCTTTCGGGAGAGGATTTCTCCCTTTCGTCCTTCTATGACGAGTTCTCACCCGAGCAGGTCGATCGGATCTCATCCATTATCGCGGATAACGCTGATAAGGGTATCGACGCTGCCGTGGCCGATGACTGCATAGACATCCTGCTGAGATATGTCCCGGCAGGCAGCATCGACGATCAGGGAGTCCCCACCGACGAGGATATAGATGCCAAGATAAGAAAGTTAAGAGAGAATAACTGATCCAGAAAATAAAGGAGAGTAAATTATGGCTGAAAACAAGAAGCAGATCATGGAAAACTTAATGGAGCAGGGCAAGGCCAACGGAAGACTTACCGCAAAGGAGATCACTGATGCTCTCGAGAAGCTCGACTTCGACGTTGAGCAGATCGACAACTTCTATGATAACTGTTCCGCGCTGAATATCGAGATCATCGACGACATCGTCCCGGACGACACTCTCGTGCTCGTTAACCCCGAGGACGAAATGGCTCCCGACGATGTGGATATCGGCCTCTCGACCGACGGTATCGCTATCGACGACCCCGTAAAGATCTACCTCAAGGAGATCGGAAGAGTCCCGCTGCTCACTTCCGAGGAAGAGATACAGCTCGCCGAGAAGATGTCAGGCAGCAACGAGAAGGAGGCTTCCAACGCCAGAAAGCGTCTTGCTGAGGCCAACCTCAGGCTCGTTGTTTCCATCGCCAAGAGATATGTCGGCAGAGGCATGAGCTTCCTTGACCTCATACAGGAGGGCAACATGGGTCTTATCAAGGCCGTGGAGAAGTTCGACTATACCAAGGGCTTCAAGTTCTCGACCTACGCTACCTGGTGGATCAGACAGGCTATCACCCGTGCTATCGCCGATCAGGCAAGAACGATAAGGATCCCCGTTCACATGGTGGAGACTATCTCCAAGGTAAAGAAGGTATCGAGCCAGCTGCTCCACGAGAACGGCCACGACGCCTCCGCTGAGGAGATCGCCGAGAGGCTCGAGATGTCTGTTGACAGGGTAAGAGAGATCATGCGCATAGCTCAGGATCCTGTTTCCCTCGAGACGCCTATCGGTGAGGAAGAGGATTCCCACCTCGGTGACTTCATCCCCGATGAGGAGGCTCCCGCTCCGGCAGAGGCAGCCTCGCAGGTTCTCCTCAAGGAGCAGATCGCTCAGGTGCTCTCGACCCTTACCGACAGAGAGGAAAAGGTGCTCAGGCTGCGCTTCGGCCTCGAGGACGGCAGAGCCAGGACTCTCGAGGAGGTCGGCCAGCAGTTCAACGTAACGAGAGAGCGTATCAGGCAGATCGAGGCCAAGGCTCTCAGAAAGCTCCGCCACCCCAACAGGAGCAATAAGGTTAGAGATTATCTTGAATGATCCCGGCAATTCCGGACATACTGTATATGGAGGGTATTTATGCAGCTGACACTTGAAGCGGACTACGCCGTGAGGATCGTCTCCGTGCTGTGCATGGAGAACGGCAGGACCGATGCCAGAACGATCTCCGAGAAAGCCTTTGTTTCACTTCGCTTTGCATTAAAGATACTGAGAAAGCTCGTTTCTTCCGGAATAGTTGATTCGTTCAAGGGAACGCAGGGCGGCTATGTGCTGCACAGCTCCCCGAGCGAGATCAATCTCAGGCAGGTCATCGAGGCTATCGAGGGTACATATTATTTTTCGAGATGCCTTTCGCCCGACGGGATATGCAGCCGCGGGATGTCCGGAGTCTGCTGCTACCAGCACGCCTTCGGAGAGATCACCGACCTTGTAAGGGATAAGCTCGAGGGTTACACCTTCGCAGCGCTGCTGGCATCTCAATGTGGGAAAAGAGATGGCACACCCGAAAATGCTGAAGCAGAGGCGCAGAAATAAGAATACACGAAGAAGAAAGCACAGAGGGCTCAGAGCAGCCTTCTGTGCTGCTTTTGTTTGTGCGGCTGCAGCGGCGGTGTCGGTCATGACCCTGCGCAGCAGGGGACTGCTTTTCGACGATCCGCCGCCGCTGAATCTTTACCCCTGCCGGGGAGCTTACGTCAGCGAGGAGTGCGGCAGCATAAACTGGGAGAAATTCAACGAGAAGTATATCTCTTTTGTGTATATAAGAGCCGGCAAGGGGATATCCTTTACAGACAAACAGCTCGAGGATAACCTCAAAGGAGCTTTGAAAAGCGGGCTGCCGTTCGGCTTTGTATTTGATCTCAGCTTCTCCGCGGACGGCCTGAGACAGGCCGATGCCTTTCTTGAAGCCACAGGAGATATGACCGGCAGGCTCGCGCCGGTAATAGATATCAGGATGTCTCTTATCGAGAGGCTGCTGTATAATGATAAACGCAGGACGCTGAAAATCCTGTCGGAACTGAGAACTGCCTTAAAAAGACGCTGCGGCTGCGACCCGGTCATAATGACCGACGAGCGCTCTTACAGCGAGCTCGCCGAAGCTGTCAAGGGATGCCCCATTCTCGGCGTGGATGACGATGTTTCCGCCTTCGGCGGGGAGTGGTATATGCTGGCCTATTCCCCCGACGGCAGGTCTGAGGGGCTCGAGGACATCACCAAGAGATATACCATGATGACGGCATATAAAGGCTGCACGCTTGACAAGCTTTGCGCCGACCTTACAGTGAGCAACAAATGAGTAAAAAAGTTATGAAAAACAGCACAAAATAACACAAAAACCTCTTTACTTTTTGTGTAATTAGTGGTATAATATAAATGGGTCAAAATGCCGGCACCGGAGGGCATCTCCGAAAGCCCGCAGGCCCTTACAAAGTAAATACGATCGGAGGTGTTCCCTTGAATGAAAACATCGCCATGAGCAGCGAGATGCAGCTGCTGCTCGAGGATTCTCTTGAAATGAGCATACGGGACTTCCTCAATCAGATGATGACCTACAATTCGGGCATCCGTGAGATAAGAACAAAGCTCGAGATACTCGATGAGGAGTTCCAGACCAAGTATTCCTACAACCCGATCCACCATATAGAGTCAAGGCTCAAGTCCATAAAAAGCATAATAGACAAGGTCAAGGAGAAGAAGCTCGAGGTCACGCTCGAGAACATAAAAGCCAACGTCACCGATATCGCCGGAATAAGAGTGATCTGCAACTATATCGACGACATCTACAAGGTCGAGTCGATGCTGCTGAGTCAGAGCGACGTTACGCTTATCCGCCGCAGGGACTATATCAAGACTCCCAAGGCTTCCGGCTACCAGAGCCTTCACCTTATAGTCGAGGTGCCGGTGTTCCTATCGGACGGCGCGGTACCCATACCCGTGGAGATACAGATACGCACGATAGCCATGGATTTCTGGGCGAGCCTCGAGCATAAGCTCAAGTATAAATCCGACAACGAGGTCGCCGAGGATCTGAGATACAGGCTAAAGATCTGTGCCAAGGCCATACAGGAGCTCGATACCGAGATGCAGAATATCAACAATATCATCGCAGACCGCAACAGCTCGCCCTGAGACCCCATTGTTGCATTTCGTACATATTTAAACAAGGTTATTTGTATCATAAGACAAAGTTTTGAAAACCTATTGACAGTTATTTGTAGATAGTTTATAATAATAATGTGTGAAAATGTCTCCGGGCATTTTTGACGTATTATCCCATCAGCGGAGGTCGGAAAATGAATATTAAAGAGGCTAAACAGCAGATACAGAATGCTATAACCGCTTATCTTATGAAAGATGAATTCGGTGAGTACAGGATCCCGCTCGAAAGGCAGCGCCCCGTATTTCTGATGGGTGCTCCCGGTATAGGAAAGACCGCGATCATGGAACAGATCGCGCAGGAAACGGGCATAAGCCTTGTTGCCTATTCCATGACCCACCATACAAGACAGTCTGTTCTCGGTCTGGCTCAGATCGTTCACCGTAACTATACCGGTGCCGATTTCCAGATCTCCGAATATACCATGAGTGAGATCGTTGCGATGCTGTACGATACCATTGAGGCTACCGGCATCAAGGAAGGCATACTCTTCCTCGATGAGATCAACTGCGTATCCGAGTCGCTGGCTCCGGTTATGCTCCAGTTCCTCCAGTACAAGATGCTCGGTAAGCATCAGATCCCTCACGGCTGGGTCGTTTGTACCGCTGGTAACCCGCCCGAGTTCAACAAATCCGTTAACGAGTTCGACGTCGTTACCCTCGACCGTCTTAAGAAGGTCGATGTTGAGCCTGATTTCAAGATCTGGAAGGAATATGCTTACAAGCAGCATATACATACCGCTATCACCTGCTTCCTTGAGAGCAAGGAGGATGACTTCTACCATATCGGCAAGAGCGCTGACGGCAGCATCGTAAGCTTCGTTACCGCCAGAGGCTGGGAAGATCTTTCCGAAATGATGCTCCTCTATGAGGAGGACGGCATCAATATCGACAATACTCTCGTCGAGCAGTATATCCAGGATATCCCCATAGCAGGAAGATTCCTCAACTATTACAGCAAGTATGTTGAGTACTACAACAAGTATTATGTTGACGATATCCTTGAGGGCAATGTTTCCGAGGATATCATAGAGTCGGCCAAGCTCGCAGATCCCGACGAGAAGAGACTTCTCTTCGGCATGATCATCGAGAGCGTTTCGAGGACTATGAAGGAAAGCCTTGAGATGGAGAAGATGCTCAAGCAGCTCCACCCCATCCTCCAGGATACCATCTCGAGACTGAATGCCAACTTCTCCAACCGTGAGATCCTCTCGCAGCACATCATGCGTGAGCAGGCCAAGCTCGAGAAGCTGTCCAGAGCCCGTGTGATTTCGCCCTCCAACAAGAGGATCATGCACTGGATCATCTACAGCCTCGGTATCTATATGGACAAGACCACCAAGTGCAGAGATAACCCGAGAGCCGTTCAGTGCGTAATGCAGGAGTTCGGTGTTACCCTCAACAAGATGATCGCAGTTACCGATCAGGCTATCAAGAAGATGCAGAACGCATTTACCTTTGTTGAGGCTGTTTATGATAACGGCGACGAGCTGTCTTACCTCTATAACGAGATGAAGATCAGCTATCACTGTCAGAAGTTCATGAGAAAGTACGGCTTCGAGGATTACTTCAGGGGACCTACCATGCAGTGGACTTCTCCAAGATCGAGCACCTCGCTCTCAACCCCAACGCAAGAGATTAAAAACGTATGCTCTGCGCCCTCCGAAAAGGGGAGCGCAGAGCTCTTTTGCGTATGCCGGCAAAAAATTTGAAAAAACCCCTTGACAAACGGGGAAATGTGGTGTATAATATTTCAGAACAAAGAAGGACTGTGATCCGTCCTCACCTCCAGCGAATGAGCAAAGAGGTCAATACAGATCGTATCACTCCCGCGGAATGGGGAGTGTATGTTTTGTCGGGTGCGGATCTTGTTCGTACCTGTTTTATTTTATATTGGAGGTGCTGAGTTATAAGCAACAGCAAAGAATACCAGATCAACGAAGAGATACGCGATAAAGAGCTGCGTGTCATCGACGAGAATGGTGATCAGTTAGGGATCCTGTCCGCTAAGGAAGCTCTTGCGATCGCTGAGGAAAAGGACCTTGATCTTGTAAAGATCGCTCCGCAGGCAACACCGCCTGTATGCCGCATCATGGATTACGGCAAGTTCCTTTTTGAACAGCAGAAGCGCGAGAAGGAAGCAAGAAAAAATCAGAAGACTATGGAGATCAAGGAGATCAGGATGTCGTCCACGATCGACACCCATGATTTCAATACTAAAGTCAGTCAGGCTATCAAATTCCTTGACGGGGGAGATAAACTGAAGGTTTCGGTTCGGTTCCGCAAAAGAACGGTCGCTCATCCACAGTTCGGTGAGGAGCTTCTCAAGAAGTTCAAGGAAGCCATATCGGAGCACGGTGTTGTTGACAAGCCGTCCAAGATGGAGGGGCGAAGCCTTGTGATGTTCGTTTCTCCGAAGACCAACAAATAATTTAAGGAGGATAAATTTATGCCTAAGATCAAAACTCATTCCGGTGCCAAGAAGCGCTTTTCCGTTACAGGCAGCGGTAAGGTGAAGTTCCAGCACACCAACAAGAGACACAGACTCAATCAGAAGGATCACAAGCGCAAGAGGATCCTGAGAAACGCTGCTTATGCAGATGAGACCAACATCAAGAACGTAATCGCTCTTATCCCTTACAAGTAAACGAGTTGTAGGGAATGTAAAAAATAATTTCAGGAGGTAATTTACTATGGCTCGTGTTAAGGGAGCAATGATGACTCGCAAGAGAAGAAATAAGGTCCTCAGACTTGCAAAGGGCTACTTCGGCGCCAAGAGCAAGCATTTCAAGATGGCCAAGCAGGCCGTTATGAAGAGCGGCCAGTACGCATACATCGGCAGAAAGCAGAAGAAGAGAGATTTCAGAAGACTTTGGATCACAAGGATCTCCGCAGCCTGCAAGCTCAACGGTATGAACTACTCGACCTTTATGAACGGTCTCAACAAGGCAGGCATCACTCTCAACAGAAAGATGCTCTCCGAGATCGCTATCAACGATCCCGCGGCTTTCACCGCGATCGCAGAGAAGGCTAAGGCTGCGCTCTAATATAACAACAACACGCACGTTCTGTGAGCTTGCGTGTTTTGTTGTTTAATAACGCCTTTGATATTCAGTCCGAAAGAGTGAGGATTATGGTGATTTCAAGCAGGGATAACCCTAAGATCAAGCGCCTTGCAAAGCTCATTTCCGACAGGAAGGCAAGAGCCGAAGCTGGCGAATTCGTGATCGAAGGGGTAAGGGGCTGCATTGACGCAGCCGAGGCGTTTGCACGGGGAGAAGTGCGTCTTTGCGCGCTTTACTACGTCCCGCAGACGCTTGAGTCCTGCGCGGATCACCTGCCCGTAGGCAGCCTGCTCGGTCTTCCGGAGGATATGCGCTTCGAGATCACTGAGGATATTGCCGCAAGGATCGCTGATACAGAGTCGGGGCAGGGAGTTTTCGCCGTTGTGAAGAACGTCGATAAGCCGTTCTCGAGCGAGATGCTCAGACCCGGCGGGAAGTATCTCATCCTTGACGGTCTGCAGGATCCCGGCAATCTCGGGACGATGCTCAGAACAGCAGATGCCGTAGGTGTTGACGGCATCGTGCTGACAGGGCACTGCGTCGATCTCTATAACCCCAAGGTCGTGAGATCGGCGGTGGGGAGCCTTATGAGAGTTAACGTCTGCATAGAGAACGATACCGATGCGCTGATGTCCGCTTTCGCTGATAAGGGCATCAGGACTGCCGCCGCAGTTATCAGCGGCGGGACTTCTGTGCTTGATTTTGACTTTGAGGGCGGCTGCGCCGTTGTTATCGGCAACGAGGGAAGAGGACTCCCCGAAAGCCATGTCGCCATGTGCTCGAATAAGGTCACTATCGGGATGAAAGGGAATATCAATTCGCTCAACGCTGCAGCAGCGGGAACTATCCTGCTGTGGGAGATGACAAGGGGGCAGAAGTGATGGATGTCTGTGCTTACTGGTTCTGGCTCGTTTCGGTGTTCGGCCCCGCTGACCGCAGGATCTGGACGCTCGGAAGAGAGTATGCTTCCGCTGCCGAATTTGCCGAGGCGCTGATAAACGGGCGTGTGAAGGACATTTCTTCGGTGGATGCCGAAAGGATAAGAAAGCTTGATCTGCGTTCGGCAGAGCAGGCGGTGGCTGAATACGAGAGCCGCGGTATTAAAGTCTATTGCTATGAAAGTGAGGGCTATCCCGAACGTCTGAGGGAGACTTCAAATCCTCCCGCAGTTATATTCGTGAAAGGGAGCCTTGACTTTTTGGACGATAGCCTTGCCGTGTGTATCGCGGGAGCCCGCGAACCCTCGGAGTATTCGGTCACGGTAACGGAAATGCTGAGCTCCAAGCTTGCCAAGAGCGGCTGCGTAATAGTTTCGGGTCTTTCTCCCGGGACGGATACCCTTGCCGTCAAGGCGGCCTGCGATGAAGGCTCTCCGGCACTTGGAGTCAGCGGAGTCGCCATCGAGCATTATTATGATGACGATACAGCGAATATGGTGACCGGAAGCGGCGGAGCGATCATCTCGGAGCTCTGCGATAAGTTCGATATGCGCGTTCCCCACTTCGGTGAAAGGAACCGCATCATGGCTGCTCTCGTTGACGCCGTCGTTTACATCGAGGGCTCGGCTCAGAGCAAGGGGCTCGATATCTGCGCCAGGGCGATAGCTCAGGGCAAGGATCTGCTCGTTGTGCCGCCGCATGATATAACCGACCCGAGATATTCGGGTCAGGCGGCACTGCTCCGCAAGGGCTGCATACCCGTGTTCTCGGAGCAGGATGTGCTCTTCTGCGTGGCACATGAGGGGATACAGCGCCTCGGCTATGACAGCGTCGGATACCGCAGCGCCGAGGATTACTCTTTCTTCCGGGAGAGCTTTCCCGCTGCTGCGCACAAGGTACAGCGCAAACCCAAACAGGAAAGATCTGCCCCGGCTGCAAAGCTAAAGGATATAAGCAGTCTCGAGGGTAATGTAAAGAATATTTGCACGCTGCTTGCAGACGGTCCGCTGCTCGCCGATGTCATCGCATCGAGGCTCGGGCTGGATATCTCAGAGGTGCTTGCAGCGCTTACTATGCTGGAATTAAACGGCTATGTCCTGTCGCTTCCCGGAAAGAGGTATGCGAGAGCATAGCGGAATGGAGAATGGAAATTGTCTGATCTGATAATTGTTGAGTCGCCGACTAAAATTAGAACGATCAAAAGATATGTCGGTGACGGATATGAGGTCGTTGCATCCAAGGGGCACGTCAGGGATCTCCCCAAGTCGAGGCTCGGCGTTGATATCGAGCACGATTTCGCCCCGCAGTATGTGAATATCAAGGAAAAGGAAGAAACGATCAGGAGCATCAAGAAGCTTGCTCAGAAAAGCGGTCACGTCTATCTCGCGAGCGACCCCGACCGTGAGGGAGAGGCTATTTCATGGCACCTTGCTCAGCTGCTCGGCCTTGATCTCAAGGATATGAACAGAGTCACTTTCAACGAGCTGACCGAGAGCGGCATCAAGTCGGGTATGAGTGCTCCGCGTTCGATAGATATAAACCTCGTCAATGCGCAGCAGGCAAGGCGCGTACTCGACAGGCTCGTGGGCTATAAGATCTCGCCTTTCCTCTGGAGAAAGATCAGGAGAGGTCTTTCGGCGGGCAGAGTACAGTCTGTGGCTGTGAGAATGATCTGCGACCGCGAGGAGGAGATCAGAGCCTTCGTGCCGCAGGAGTACTGGTCGATAGACGCTAAGCTCCTTGCATCGGGCAGCAAGAAGCCCTTTACCGCCAAGCTTGCAACCGTTGACGGTACCAAGATCGAGCTCGCCGACAAGGAGAGCACCGACGGTATCCTCAAGAGGCTCGAGAACGCCGTTTATACCGTAACGAGCATCAAGAAGAGCGTTCACAAGAAATCCCCCGCAGCACCGTTCACTACCTCGACCCTCCAGCAGGAGGCTTCGCGCAGGCTCTCGTTCCAGGGCAAGCGCACCATGAAGACCGCCCAGGAGTTGTATGAGGGCGTGGATATCAAGGGCATGGGCGTTACCGGTCTCATCACCTATATGAGAACTGACAGTACCCGTGTTTCCGACGAGGCGAGGGACGCGGCGTACAAGTATATCAGGGAGAATTTCGGTGAGAACTATATCCCCGATGCCCCCAAGAAATATAAGTCCAAGGGCAACGCCCAGGACGGTCATGAGGCTATCAGACCCGCACATCCCGAGCTCGTCCCCGAGCTTGTTAAAGCAAGCGGAGTGTCCTCAGACCAGTATAAGCTCTATAAGCTGATCTGGGAGAGATTTATCGCAAGCCAGATGTCCAACTGTCTGCTCGATACCGTTTCGGTGGATATCGACGCTAACGGCTGCGGCTTCAAGGCTTCGGGCTACTCCGTTAAGTTCGACGGTTTCACGGCTCTTTACGAAGAGGCCAACGATAACGACGAGGAGAATAAGAGCGTTCTTCCTCCGCTCAAGAAAAACGACGTGCTCAAACTCAAGTCGCTGGACGGCGTTCAGCACTTCACCCAGCCGCCCCCGCGCTACACCGAGGCTTCTCTTGTAAAGGCGTTTGAGGAGACCGGCATAGGCCGTCCTTCGACCTACGTTCCCACGATCTCGACGATACTCGCAAGGAGCTATATCGAGCGCGACGGCAAGCAGCTCAGACCCACGCCTCTCGGAGAGGTCACGAACGAGCTGATGAAGGAGCATTTTGACAAGATCGTGGACGTAAAGTTCACGGCCAATATGGAGCTTAACCTCGACCGCGTCGAGGACGGCACGATGATCTGGACCAAGACCCTCGAGAACTTCTACCGCGAGCTCTCCGACGAGCTCGGCAAGGCAGAGGAGGCTATGGACGGCAAGCGCATCAGGATCCCGGACGAGGCAACCGACGAGGTCTGCGAGAAGTGCGGCAAGCCCATGGTCATCAAGATCGGAAGGTACGGCAAATTCATGGCCTGCTCCGGCTTCCCGGAGTGTACCAATACCCGCAAGATCGTTGAGGATTCCGGCGGGGTATGCCCCTTCTGCGGAAAGAGAGTGCTGCTCAAGAAATCCAAGCGCGGCAAGAAGTATTACGGCTGCGAGGATAACCCAACCTGCAGCTTCATGACCTGGGATATCCCCACCGAGCAGAAGTGCCCCAAGTGCGGCTCGACTCTGTTCCAGAAGGGCGGCAAGAACGGTACGCTCGTCTGCCACAAGGAGGGCTGCGGATATCAGCACAGCCTGTCCGGCGGCTCAGAGGAATGATAAGGCAAGGCTCCTCAAAAAGGAATACGGTAAACAATGAGTGATAAAGTAAAAGTCATAGGTGCGGGGCTCGCTGGGTGTGAGGCTGCCTGGCAGCTCGCCCGCCACGGCATTGAGACCGAGCTTTACGAAATGAAGCCGGTCAGATATTCTCCCGCACACAAATATCAG
This sequence comes from Ruminococcus sp., assembly GCA_017534595.1. GTDB lineage: Bacteria > Bacillota > Clostridia > Oscillospirales > Ruminococcaceae > FB2012. The sequence goes on along the minus strand of JAFXVY010000113.1, from coordinate 195,387 downwards.
GGCTTCGCGGAGCTTGTCTGCTCCAACTCCCTGAAGGCCGAACGCATCGGCTCCGCGGCGGGTATGCTCAAAGAGGAGATGCGCAGGCTCGGCTCGCTTATCGTTGAGTGCGCGCAGGAGACGAGAGTATCGGCGGGCGGAGCCCTTGCGGTTGACAGAAAAGCCTTTTCCGACGCGGTGACGGCAAGGATCGAGTCCGAGCCGCTGATAACCGTCATAGAGGGTGAGGTCTCGCAGATACCCGAGGGTGACGTTATAATCGCCACCGGCCCGCTGACCTCCGACGCTCTTGCGTCGAGCATACGCGAGTTCTGCGGGGAGTATCTCTACTTCCACGACGCGGCAGCGCCGATCGTGACGTTCGAGAGCCTCGATAAAGATAAGGTCTTCTTCGCCTCCCGCTACGGCAGAGGCGAGGCGGATTACATCAACTGCCCCATGGACAAGGACGAGTATACCGCATTCCGCGAGGCGCTGGTAAATGCGGAGTCGGCTCCGCTTAAGGAATTTGAAAAGGAGCATTTCGGCAGGGACGGCTTCAAGGTCTATGAGGGCTGTATGCCGATAGAGGTGCTTGCAAAGCGCGGGGAGGACACCATGCGCTTCGGCCCGCTCAAGCCGGTGGGGATCACCGATCCCCGGACGGGCAGGAGACCCTATGCAGTCATCCAGCTGCGCGCCGAGAACTCGCAGGGCACGATGTATAACATCGTAGGCTTCCAGACCAATCTCAAATTCGGCGAGCAGAAGCGGGTCTTCTCGATGATACCCGGCCTTGAGAATGCCGAGTTCGTGAGATACGGCGTCATGCACCGCAACACGTTTATAAATTCGCCCGGTCTGCTGACCCCCTACTTTAATATGCGTCAGCGAGAGGGTCTGTTCTTTGCGGGACAGATCACCGGCGTCGAGGGGTATATTGAGTCGGCGGCAAGCGGGATAATGGCGGGGCTGAATATGTCAAGAAAGCTTATGGGTCTCGGATACGTCCTGCTGCCGGAGACGACGATCATCGGTGCGCTGTCAAGATACATCAGCGACCTGACAGTGGAGAAATTCCAGCCTATGGGCTGCAGCATGGGTCTGCTGCCCCCGCTGCCCGAAAGAATAAAGGACAAACAGCTCAGGTATGAGGCCGCAGCCGAAAGAGGTCTGCGCGACCTTGACAGCCTGCTTGAAACGATCTGAATATCGGAGGAATTACTATGAATATTGTTATGGATGCCTTCGGCGGAGATAACGCACCGCTCGAGGTCATAAAGGGTGCGATAGACGCACAGACAGAATTCGGCGTTGATATAACTCTCGTCGGCGACGAGGAAAAGATACAGAAATGCGCGGATGACAACAGGCTCGATATCTCCAAGCTCAAGGTGCGTCATGCACCGGGCATTATCGAGATCTGTGACGATCCCAAGAGCGTTATAAAGAGCAAGAAGGATTCCTCCATGGCGGTGGGCTTACAGATGCTCGCCGACGGCGAGGGAGATGCTTTTGTGTCCGCAGGCTCCACCGGAGCTTTGCTGGTCGGCGCGACCTTTATCGTCAAGAGGATCAAGGGCGTTAAGCGTCCCGCACTGGCTACGCTTCTGCCCACTACCGACAAGCCTGCAATGCTGCTCGACAGCGGCGCAAATGCGGAATGCCGCCCCGAGATACTTGTTCAGTTCGGCATCATGGGCTCGATCTATATGGAGCGCGTAATGAAGATGAAGGAGCCGATCGTAAAGCTTGCCAACATAGGCGCCGAGGAGAGCAAGGGCAGACCCGTTGAGCTTGAAGCCTATCAGCAGTTCAAGACCGCTCCGGTAAATTTCGGCGGAAACATCGAGGCGAGGGGGATACCCTTCGATGAGGCCGATGTAGTCGTTGCAGACGGCTTCTGCGGCAATCTCATCCTCAAGACATACGAGGGTATGGGCAAGTTCTTTGCCAAGGAGCTCAAGGGGATGTTCTCCAAGAGTGCCAAGACCAAGCTCGCCGCCGCGATCATGATGGGAGCTATCAAGGACTTCAAGAAGAAGCTCGATTACTCCGAATACGGCGGGGCTCCGCTGCTCGGAACGAGAAAGGCTGTCATCAAGGCTCACGGCTCCTCCGACGCAAAGGCTTTCTATAATGCCGTAAGGCAGGCGAAACTGTTTATCGAGTCTAACGCGATAAACGTTATCTCCGAGTCGCTTGCCGCAATGAAGTCCTCAGACTCCGACGCAGACGAATAACTGAAAGGATGTGCCTTGAATGGATGCCAGAGAAAGCATAAGCTCGCTCCAGCAGAAGATCGGCTACAGCTTCAAGAATGAAAAGCTGCTTTATGAAGCTCTCGCTCATTCATCCTACGCCAACGAGAACAAGACCGTAAGGAGCAACGAGCGGCTTGAGTTCCTCGGCGATTCGGTGCTGTCGATTGTCGTTTCCGATTATATCTTCAAGCATTTCACACATATACCCGAGGGCGAGCTGACAAAGCTGCGTGCCTCACTGGTCTGCGAGAGTTCACTGTTCGAGTTCTCCAAGCAGATCGAGCTCGGCAAGCATATCCTTCTCGGCAAGGGCGAGGAACTGACCGGCGGCAGAGAACGCCCCTCGATAGTTTCCGATGCTTTCGAGGCTGTTATCGCCGCGATCTACCTCGACGGTGGTATGGAGGCGGCTGCGCCCTACGTTCTCTCGTTCATCCCGAAAGATATCACCCCCAAGGGCAGCGACGCTTTTCACGACTATAAGACAATACTCCAGGAGGTCATCCAGAAGAATCCCGAGGAGAAGATCGCCTACTTCCTCAAGGGTGAGGAAGGCCCCGATCATGACAAGCATTTCACCGTTCAGGTGATGCTGAACAACAATGTCATCGGAGAGGGTACGGGCAGATCCAAGAAGGCAGCCGAACAGGCTGCCGCAAGGGAAGCCCTTGCACTGATGGGGATAAGACCGTAATGGCACACAGCAATATCTCGATCTTCGTGCCCCACGCCGGCTGCCCTCACAGATGCTCCTTCTGCGACCAGCACTCGATCTCCGGAGCTGTTTTTCAGCCGGACGGCGAATATGTAAGGAAGGTCTGCGCGGAGGCTCTGGAGTGTTCGGCGGACCCGGCAGATACCGAGATCGCATTCTTCGGCGGCAGCTTCACGGCGATACGCCGGGAGTATATGCTTGAACTGCTCGAAGCGGCAAGCGGATTTGTCGGCGAGGGAAAGTTCATGGGAATACGCATCTCGACCCGACCCGATCATATCGACAGGGATATCCTCCGCCTGCTGCGGGATCACGGCGTCACCTCCATAGAACTCGGTGCGCAGTCCCTTGATGACAGAGTGCTCGCTCTGAACGAGCGCGGGCACACCCGCGAGGATGTCGTCAATGCCGCGCATCTGATCCGGAAGCATCACTTTGAGCTCGGATTGCAGATGATGGTGGGGCTCTACGGCAGCAACCGCACCTCAGAATGGGATACGGTCAACATTATCTGTGCGCTCAAGCCGGATACGGTGAGGATATATCCCGTTGTAATACTGAAAAATACAAGGCTGGGGGAGCTGTTCCTCAGCGGTGAATACAAGCCCTTTGACTTTGATGAGGCGGTGGAGATCTCATCCCACGCGATGCTCCGGTTTGAAAAAGAGGGCATCAGGGTCATCAAGGTAGGGCTGCACGCCTCGGAGCTTGTGGAGCAGGATATGCTCGGCGGATTTTATCATCCCGCCTTCCGGGAGCTCTGCGAAGCGAGGATATACAGATCGCTTTTCAAGGCGGAGCTTGATAAGCACAAAGACATACATCACGCCCGTTTTCTTGTGCCTGCGAGGGATCTGAGCAAGGCTCTCGGGCAGAAGAAAAGCAACGTGAGATACTTCGGGGACAAGGGCATAGCCCTCACTGTCATCCCCGATGAAAGACTTAAAGCAAGGGCTGCGGTACTCGACGCAGCGGATTAGGAAGTGAGTTAATGTACCTGAGATCGCTTGAGCTGCAAGGCTTCAAATCCTTCCCCGACAAGATAAAGCTCGAATTCAACGAGGGCATATCGGCAGTCGTGGGACCCAACGGTTCGGGTAAATCAAATATAGGCGACGCCATGCGCTGGGTAATGGGCGAGCAGTCCTCAAAGACCCTGCGCGGCGGCAAGATGGAGGATGTCATCTTCCACGGCACCAAATCGCGGCCTGCGGCGGGCTTCGCACAGGTCACGCTGAACATTTACAATTCGGATAACGCTCTGCACCTCGATAGCAGCATAGTTTCGGTATCGCGCAAGCTCTACCGCAACGGTGAGAGCGAGTATATGATAAACGGAAATATCGTCAGGCTCAAGGATGTTGTCGAGCTGTTCATGGACACCGGCCTCGGCCGGGACGGCTACTCGATAATCGGGCAGGGCAGGATAGCTGACATCGTCAGCAGCAAATCCACCGAGCGACGCGAGATCTTCGAGGAGGCTGCGGGTATCTCCAAGTTCAGATACAAGAAGGAGGAGGCTGAGCGCAAGCTCAAGGCAGCCGAGGACAACATCTCAAGACTGACCGATATCCTTACCGAGATCGAGGACAGGATAGGTCCCCTTGAAAAGCAGTGCGAGAAGGCCAAGAAATTCAAGGTGCTTTATGACCGCAAGAAGGAGCTGGAGATCAGCGTCTGGGTCACAGAGCTGCACAGGCTCGAAAAGTCGCTTGAAGAGAGCCGGGAGAGAGCAGAGCTGCTGAACACTCAGTACAGCGAGATAAGCGATGAGGCAGACAGGCTCGCCGAGCAGGTCGAGCTGACCCGCGAGAAGAGCTCAGAAAAATCGGTGCTCATAGACGAGCTCAAAGAGAGCATACACCAGATCGAGCTTGACAATTCTCAGGCTGATCTTAAAATAGCCGTCCTTGAGACGGATATAAAGCATATCGAGTCCTCCGCCGAGGAGATCAGAACTCAGATCGAACAGTCGGAGAGCTCGAAGTATTTCCTTGAAGCCGAGCTCGAAGCCAAGAACAAGGAGATAGCCGAGCTTGAACTCAGCTATGCCGCTCTCGGAACAGAGATCACTGACAAGGAGCAGGTGCTTTCCAAGCTAAGCGACAGATCAGAGAGCTTTGACCGTTCATTGAGCGATGCTTCACAGGAGCTCAATGCGCTGTACATCAGGCGCTCGGAGCTCAGCTATAAGCTCGAAAGCTCCAAGAACGCCCTCTCCGACGCGCAGGAGAAGCTTGCTTCTCTCGTCGAGGACAGGGAGGATGTCGGGAGCAAGGCGCAGCTTGCCGCCGCAGAGCTGAAAAACACCGAAGCTCAGCGCGACAAGACCGCCGAGGTCGAGACCGAGCTCCAGAACAAGCTGGCGGGTATCGGCAAGCTGCTTGAAAACAAGAAAGCCAAGCTCGAAAAGGCCGAGCAGCTATTTGACGAGCACAGCGCCGGCCTTATGGAGACCGAGCAGAAGCTCCGTCTGCTGCGGGATCTCGAGAATTCAATGGAAGGTTTCGCGTTCAGCGTGAAGACGGTGCTGACCGCTGCCAAGCAGGGCAGGATAAACGGCGTCTGCGGGTCGGTCGCACAGCTGATAACCGTTCCTGCCGACTACACCACCGCTATCGAGACGGCTCTCGGCGCGGCATTACAGAATATAGTAGTTGAGTCGGAGGACAGCGCTAAGAGAGGCATCCGAATACTCAAGGAGGCCAAGGCGGGCAGAGCAACATTCCTGCCGCTCACCTCTGTAAAGGTCACGGAGCTGTCAGATGTCCCGAGAGAGGATGACGGCTTTGTAGCCGTAGCCTCGGAGCTTGTCAGCTGCGATGATAAATACCGCATTATCGTAGATCATCTGCTGGGCAGGATATGTATAGCCGAAGACCTTGACTGCGCTGTCAAGACCGCAAAGAGGGCAGGCTATAAATTCAAGATCGTTACTCTCGACGGTCAGGTCATAAATGCAGGCGGCTCCTTTACCGGAGGCAGCGTCTCCAAGAGCACGGGCATACTCTCACGGAAGAACGAGATCGAAAAGCTCGCCGCTCAGAGAGAAAAGCTCAGCGAGCAGTATGCGTCCTCAAAAGAGGAAAAGGAAAAGCTCATCCAGGAGACAGCCAAGCTCGCCGCTGATACCGAGGGCGTCAAGGAACAGCTCGCGGAGGTCTCAAAGGAGCTCGTAAGGCTCGATATGGATCTCAAGCGCATCACCGAGTTTTCGGAGCGTCACAGTGAACAGCTTGAACAGATAGACTCTGAAAGCGAAAGGCTCACTCTGCGCCTGACGCTTATCCAGAACGATATAGATGAAGTCAACTCGATGCTTGCCTCCACCGATAAGCAGATCGCGGAGGGTGAAGAGGCTCAGAAGAGCTCACAGTCGGAGCTTGAGTCGATGAAAAGCGAAAGAGAAGCGCTTTCGCAGCTGCTCTCCGAACTTCGGATCAAGCAGACCGAGCTTGCCAAGGACAGCGAGAACTGTGCCCTCGCGGCCCAGCGTCTGAAAGACAGCATCAGCGTCAGCGGTGAGGAGAAAGACAGGCTGCTCGCAAGGATAGAGCAGTTCAAGGCCGATATCGCAGCCAAGAACGATGAGATCGAGGCCGTCAGGAAAGGCATTTCCGAGTCCGGCGGGAAGATCGAGGAGATAAGAGGTCAGATCGCGGTCGCTCAGAAGGAACATCTCGAACTCGAGAACAGCGCCTCGCTCATAAGGCAGGAGGAAAAACTCAAGCTCGACGAGAAGGAGAAGCTCTCCAACGAGATGAACCGTCTTGAGGAGCGGATAAAGTCCGGCGAGTTGGAATTTGACCGTCTCAGCGCAAAGCTGTTCGACGATCACGAGCTCACTCTCTCCGAAGCGGAGAAGTCGGCGGCGCCGGTGGAAAATATGGGTCAGGCCAACAAGGAGCTCGCAGAGCTCAGAGGCAGGATCAGCGCTCTCGGCCATGTAAATCTGGGAGCTATCGAGGAGTATGCCGAGGTCTCGGAGAGATACGAATTCATGAAGCATCAGCTCGGAGACGTCACCAAGAGCAAGCATGAGCTCGAGGGAATGATTTCCGATCTCACTGTTACAATGCAGGATATGTTCGTCGAGAGCTTCGAGAAGATCAACAATAATTTCAAACAGATATTTACCGAGCTGTTCGGCGGCGGACACGGCGAGCTTGTTCTCTCCGACCCCGACGATGTGCTCGAATGCGGTATCGAGATCAAGGTAGAGCCCCCCGGAAAGATCATCAAGAACCTGCTCTCGCTCTCGGGCGGTGAACAGGCATTCGTGGCGGTCTGCATCTATTTCTCGATACTGAAGATAAGGCCGTCGCCGTTCTGTGTGCTCGATGAGATCGAGGCCGCGCTCGACGACAGCAACGTTGTGAGATACGCCAAGTATCTCCACAGATTTACCGATACGACACAGTTCATCGCCATCACCCACAGGCGCGGCACCATGGAGGAAGCCGACGTGCTTTACGGTGTCACCATGCAGGAGGAGGGTATCTCCAAGCTGCTGAAAATGGACCCGGGCGAGACTGTAAACATCGAGCTTGATGAAAAGGAGAGGAGAAGCTGATGGGATTTTTTGAAAAGCTGAAAGCCGGTCTGAAAAAGACCAAGGACTCAATGATGGGCAAGATCGAAAAACTGCTCCATTCATTTACCAAGATAGACGAGGATCTCTTTGAGGAGCTTGAGGAAACGCTCATCACCTCCGATATCGGCGTTGTTACCGCCGAGAAGATCTGCGACGAGCTGAGATCCCGCGTAAAGGCCAACGGTATCACAGACCCGCTTGAGGTCAAGGATCTGCTAAAAGAGATCATAGCCGAGATGCTCGGTGAGGAAGTGCCGCTCGACCTTTCAACGGTGCCGTCGGTGATACTCGTTATCGGCGTCAACGGTGTCGGCAAGACGACCACGATAGGCAAGCTCGCTTATCAGCTGGTCAACGAGGGCAAGAAGGTCATCGTTGCCGCAGCGGATACGTTCAGAGCCGCAGCCATAGATCAGCTCGAGGTCTGGACAGAGCGTGCGGGCGCCGATATCATCAAGCACAACGAGGGCTCCGATCCCGCAGCGGTGGTTTTCGACGCGCTCAGCGCTGCCAAGTCGAGAAACGCCGATGTAGTCATCTGCGATACGGCGGGAAGACTTCACAACAAGAAGAATCTGATGCAGGAGCTGAGTAAGATCTCGCGCATCGTGCATCAGCAGGCTGAGGGCTGCGCCCTCGAGGTGCTGCTCGCACTGGATGCCACCACAGGTCAGAATGCAGTAAATCAGGCGAGGCAGTTCAATGAGGCTGCCGATATAACGGGCATCATCCTGACCAAGCTGGACGGCACCGCAAAGGGCGGTATAATAATAAGTATAACGGAAGAGTTGAATGTACCCGTGAAGCTGGTCACCGTCGGAGAGAAGATCGACGATATCCAGCCTTTCAATACACGGGATTTTGTGGAAGCACTTTTTGAGTAAAGGACCCCTACGGCGAGAGGAAAGAATATGGATAAGGTACTCTTTATTATTGATATGCAGGAGATGTATGCAGGCAGAGGCAGGAATACGGATAAGTACCGCTATGACAGTGAGGATCTGATCGACAGGATAAACAAGCTGATCTCTTCGTTCAAGCCCGAGGAGGTGTTCTATTTCAAGAGCATCGCCAAGGGGCTCGGAGGGCTTATGGGCGGTATGCCCAAGGCAGGTACTCATGAAGCAAAGTTCGCCGAAAGGCTCAAGCTTGTGGGCAAGAACGTCTACGAGCGCAGCAAGGCTGATGTTTTCGCGCTTGATGAGATCGTGGATCTCATGCGTTCAAGGAATGTCAAGGAAGTCGAGCTCACCGGCGTTGACGCCAACAATTCTGTCAGCCTGACCGCTATCTCCGCGACCAACGATCTTGATCTGAGAGTAGTCTATCACGAGGACTGCATAGTGTCACCCGTCCCGGAGAAGACCAACAAGCTGAAAGAGAAGATCAAGAGAAACAGAGTGACATTTTTGTGATCGAGACGGTGAAGATATGAAGCTGATAATCGCAAGCAACAACAAGGGCAAGATAAGGGAATACAAAGAGATACTCGAGCCGATCGGTTTTGAGGTGCTGTCCCAGAGAGAGGCGGGCATAAATGCCGAGCCTGACGAGACGGGTACGACTTTTGCCGAGAACGCAAAGATCAAGGCTCAGGAGATCTTCCGCCTTGCCGACTGCGCAGTTCTCGCAGACGACAGCGGCCTTGCAGTAGACGCCCTCGGAGGTGCTCCGGGAGTGTATTCCGCCAGATATGAGGGCCTTGCCGACAGTGACGCCCGTTCGCGCAGAGTGCTTGAGCAGCTTGAAGGCGTGCCCGAGGAAAAGCGGGGAGCGCAGTTCATCTGCGCGATACACCTCATCCTTGACGACGGCAGAGAAATAGCCGTTCAGGGAAGCTGCAAGGGCAGCATAGGATACGGCTTCAAAGGCAACAACGGATTCGGATACGACCCGATCTTCATGTTCGGCGACAGGAGCTTCGCAGAGCTCTCCGCCGACGAAAAGAACAGCGTCTCCCACCGCGCCGATGCACTTGCAAAGCTTATAACAGAACTGAAAGGAACCGATATATGATAACACCCAAGCAAAGAGCAGAGCTCAAAGCTCTTGCAAACTCCCTCGACCCTGCCTTCCAGATAGGCAAGGGCGGGATAAACGATGCACAGCTCGCCCAGATCGACGATTATCTCAGAGTACACGAGCTCATTAAGATCAAGGTGCTCGAGAACTCGATGTACACTGCTGCCGAGGCTGCCGCAGAGATCGCGGAGCGCATAAGCGCAGAGGTAGTGCAGGTCATCGGCTCAAAGGCGATAATCTATAAGAGAAACGAGGAAGAGCCTGTCATCAGGCTCAAGCACAAGTGAGCATGAAGCTCGGCCTCTTCGGAGGCACCTTCGACCCGATACATCTCGGCCACCGCTATCTTGCGGAAAAGGCAGCCGAGGCCGCCGGACTCGATAAGCTCATCGTGATCCCGGCGAAGATACCTCCTCACAAGATCGCCAGCGGGCTCGTTTCCGAGCAGGACCGTCTTGAGATGTGCAGGCTCGCGTTCGCCGATCTTGACTGTGTGGAAGTCTCCGACTTCGAGATGAAGAATGAGGGCAAGAGCTATTCCTACAACACAGTGCTGCATTTCAGAGAGCTGTACCCTGACTGTGAGCTGTATTTTATAATGGGAAGCGATCAGCTGCTCACCTTTGAGAAGTGGTACAGATACGAGGATATCCTGCACATGGCGGGGATAATCGCACTTTCCCGCGGGGAAGAGGACAGCGTAGCCGAGCTTGAAGCCAAGGCAGCATCGCTCGGTGCCGAGGACGGCAGGGTGATAGTCGTTAAGACCGAGCCCTTTGAGATCTCCTCGACGGCGATAAGGGATGCTTTCGCAAACGGCTCCGACCCCTCTTGCTATTTGGACAAAAATGTAGTAGAATATATTGTGAGCCGCGGGCTTTATGCTCCCGCAAGGGAGGAAGCCGTCAGCTTCAAGAAAAAATACAGTGCATACAGAGAGCTTATCAAATCCTGCCTCTCAAAGAAGAGAGCTCAGCATTCGGTCAACGTCGCCAACGCAGCCGTAAGGCTCGCCGAGAGATACGGCGAGGATCCCGAGAAGGCTTACGTTGCAGGGCTTCTGCATGACGTCTGCAAGGAGCTGCCGCCGGAGCGGCAGAAGGAGCTCGTGCTGAGATGCAGGCTCGATATAAGCGAGGTCGAGAAGAACGCTCAGCCGCTTTTCCACGCCCCCGCCGGAGCTGTTTACATCGAAGAAGAGCTCGGGATAAAGGATGAGGATGTCATCGCCGCCGTGAGGTATCATACCGTCGGCTGCGGGGACATGAGCAAGCTCGCACAGATAATCTATCTCGCCGACCTGATCTCCGCCGACAGGGATTACAAGGATGTCAGGAAGATGCGCAGATATGCGGTGCAGAGTCTTGAAAAGGCCATGCTCGAGGCACTGAAATTTTCGCTGTCCGATTCTGTCGGCAAGGAGAATTCCATCCCGGTATGTACGCTTGAATGCTATAACCGGTTCGTTATGCTAAGCAAAATGAAGGAGGACTAATATGGAACAGAAAGAAATGCTCGATATCATCGTCAAGGCGCTCGATTCTAAGAGAGCCGAGGATATCCGCGTGCTTTGCATCAAGGATATCACCGTCGTTGCCGATTACTTTGTTATCGCCGACGGCAGCTCCACCACTCAGACCAAGGCTCTTGCCGATGAAGTTGAATTCAGGCTCAAGCAGCAGGGCGTCGAGCCGCTGAGAACAGAGGGCTATCAGAACGCAAGCTGGATCGCTCTCGACTACGGTTGGGCTATCGTCCATGTTTTCTATAAGGAGACCCGCGACCACTACAACCTCGAGCGCCTGTGGAACGACGCCGAGGAGGTCGATATCTCGGATATCGTCGTAAAGGAGTAAGGAGGAAGCTATGGGACATTCGGTCAACGGCAGGAATCTTTGCGGCCTTATCGCCGTATATATGGTCATCAAATCCATACTGAACCTCATCCTCGGCTTCGGCTTTGCGAACATCGTAATGCTCGGCGTATCCATAGGGCTCGGATTCACTCTTATCATCGGGTTCAAGTATATGAACTTTGTTACGGCTGCGTTCCTTGTGGTCATGGTATGCACTCATATCGTTGACAACATCAAGGGCATCGGCCTCAACAGGAACATCGTCTATATCGTTGAATCGGTGATAGACGTTGTCTGCGCATACAAGCTCGTTTTTGACGAGGATATCAGAGAGCATTTCAGGCGCAGCTGAATCAAGCATCACAAAGCATATAATTTGCAAAGGAATGATATAAAATGAAGTACGATCACAGTACAGTCGAAAAGAAATGGCAGGAATACTGGAAGGAGCACGAGACCTTCAAGACCGATGTCTGGGACTTCTCCAAGCCCAAGTTCTACGCGCTGGATATGTTCCCCTATCCCTCCGGCGTGGGTCTGCACGCAGGTCATCCCGAGGGCTATACCGCCACGGATATCGTCTCGAGGATGAAGAGGATGCAGGGCTATAACGTCCTTCACCCCATGGGGTACGATTCCTTCGGTCTGCCCGCGGAGCAGTATGCGGTTGCTACCGGAAATCACCCCAACGGCTTCACTCAGCAGAATATCGAGACCTTCTCGAAGCAGCTGCGCGAGCTCGGGTTTGACTATGACTGGTCAAAGCTCATAGCTACCTCCGACCCGAAATACTATAAGTGGACTCAGTGGATCTTCAAGCAGCTCTACCTTGACGGCTATGCAAAGTATGTTGATATGCCCGTCAACTGGTGTGAGGAACTGGGCACCGTGCTCTCCAACGATGAGGTCATCGACGGCAAGTCGGAGCGCGGCGGTTATCCCGTTGTCAGAAAGAATATGAAGCAGTGGGTAATAGACCAGCCCGCATTCGCCGAGAAGCTCCTTGAGGGCCTTGAGGAGATCGACTGGCCGGAATCCACCAAGCAGATGCAGCGCAACTGGATCGGCAGATCCACCGGCGTCGAGGTCGAGTTCGATATCGTCGGCGGAGGCAAGTTCTCGATCTTCACGACCTGTATCGAGACTATCTACGGTATTACCTTTATGGTTCTCGCTCCCGACGGAGAGATCACCGAGAGGCTGCTCGACAGAGTTCAGAACCGCGATGAAGTCGAGGCATACATCGCCGAGACCAAGAAGAAGAACGATATGGACAGAACTGAGCTCAACAAGACCAAGTCGGGCTGCGAGCTCAAGGGTATCACCTGCATCAACCCGGTGAACGGCAGGGAAGTCCGTATGTTCATCGGCGACTTCGTTCTCGCAAGCTACGGTACCGGCGCAGTTATGGCTGTACCGAGCCACGATCAGAGAGACTTTGAGTATGCGATCGCTCACAACATTGATATGCTCCAGGTCATCGACGGAAAGAATGAGCACATCGACGTTTCCGAGGCTGCTATGGAAAAGACCGAGTACCTCGGCAAGGGCTATAAGCTCATCAACTCCGAGGAATTCACCGGCATGACCGTTGAAGAGGCCAAGGAGGCTATAACAGTCAAGCTCGAGGGTATGGGCAGAGCAAAGAGAACTGTCAACTATCATTTCCGCGAGTGGATCTTCGCACGTCAGCGTTACTGGGGCGAGCCTGTTCCCGTCGTTCACGGCGAGGACGGAAAGATACACGTTCTCGATGACAGCGAGCTGCCGCTTATCCTTCCCGAACTGGATGACTACAAGGGCAAGAACGGCAAGGCACCCCTCGAGAACGCCGAGGAGTGGAAGCACTACGATCACAACGGCGTAAAGGGTCTGCGCGAAACCTCGACAATGCCCGGAAGCGCCGGCTCGAGCTGGTATTTCTTCAGATACATCGACCCGGACAACGACAAGGAGTTCGCAAATCAGGAGCTCCTCAAGCACTGGATGCCCGTGGATCTCTACATCGGCGGCCCCGAGCACGCAGTGGGTCATCTGATCTATTCGCGCATCTGGAACAGGTTCCTTTACGATAAGGGTCTCGCTCCCACAAAGGAGCCTTTCAAGAAGCTCGTTCACCAGGGCATGATCCTCGGCGAGAACGGCATCAAGATGGGCAAGCGCTTCCCGAAGTATGTTGTCAATCCCTCGGATATCGTAAACAAGTACGGTGCAGATACTCTAAGGCTCTATGAGATGTTCATGGGACCCCTCGAGGTCAGCAAGCCCTGGAGCCAGGCGGGTGTTGAGGGTGCAAGAAAGTTCCTAAACCGTGTATGGAATTTCTTTACCGAGGAAAGCAACCTCACCGATACCGACGACGGCGCACTCGCAAAGGTCTACAACCAGACCGTCAAGAAGGTAACTGACGACTACGAGCAGCTCGCATTCAATACCGCCATCGCTCAGATGATGATCTTCGTGAATGCGTGCTACAAGAACGAGAAGTGCCCGAAGGCTTATGCAGAGGGCTTTATCAAGATGCTCTCCTGCGTATCGCCTCATATCGGCGAGGAGATCTGGAGCGTTCTCGGCCACACCGAGACTATCGCTTACGAGAGCTGGCCGACCTATGACGAGGCTCAGCTGGTGGAGAACACTATCGAGATCGCTGTTCAGGTCAACGGCAAGCTCAAGGGCAAGCTCAACGTTCCCGCAGACATCGAGCAGGCCGACGCCGTTGCTCTTGCCAAGCAGGATGAGGGCGTAGCCAAGGCTATCGAGGGTAAAACGGTAGTCAAGGAGATCTATGTTAAGGGCAGACTTGTCAACATCGTTGCAAAGTAATATGTAATTTGTCAAATCTGTTTCAGCTCTTCAATTTTTCTTAAGATTTTTTTATAAACCACTTGACATTTCAGGCGCGGTATAGTATAATGTTATTTGTAATCATATTGGCTATATATCAGCTTTGCTTTTATGACAGAGAGTCCGTAAGGACACTGAACGTCAGGACGTTCGGGGTTTGCATAGGCAGCCTACCTTCACTATTCACCGAAAGCAAGCTGTGCCGATATGTTGCCTCTGTCAACGGTGGCAAAGGGAGGGAATGATAATGGCAGAAATCCGTGTTGGCAAGAACGAGACTCTGGATACGGCTCTTAAGAGATTTAAGAGATCGTGCGCAAAGGACGGCGTTATCGCAGAAGTCCGTAAGAGAGAGCACTATGAAAAGCCTTCGGTAAAGCGCAAGAAGAAATCCGAAGCTGCTCGTAAGCGCAAATACTGATATGTAAACTGAAAGCGGGCAAATTGTTGTCCGCTTTTTCTTTTGACTGCAAGGAGCATTTATATGTTTTTTAAGCCAACCTATGTGTTCGACAAGGTCGGCGGGATAACCCCGGAGTTCCTGAGACGCAAGAATATCAAGGGGCTCATCCTCGACCTCGACAATACCCTCACCACACATAACAATCCCATACCGCCGCAGTCGAGCCTCGACTGGCTAAGTACCATGAAGAGGGCGGGGATAAAGCTTATGATCGTTTCCAACAATCACCCGCCGCGGGTGACGCCGTTTGCCGATCAGCTCGGCCTTGAATTCGAGGCCGAGGGCAAGAAGCCGCTGACCTTTGGGTATTCCCGGGCGATAAAACGTATGGGTCTTACCAACCGCGAGGTCGCAGCTGTGGGCGATCAGATATTCACCGATGTGCTGGGCTCGAATCTCAAGGGCATACGCTCTATATTCGTTTTTCCGATAGAGCCGGAGACGAGCCTGCCGTTCAGGTTCAAGAGAGCCTGCGAAAAGCCGTTCCTGCCGGACAGATCGGAGTGCATTCGATGAGCGCCCGGTTCGGCCCCGCAGGTAATTCCGACAGCTTCTCGGTTTCACACAAATCGACCGTTGAGGCCCCGGCGTATCTGAAAGAAATAGGTCTCGACCACTACGAATATCAGTGCGGCAGGGGAGTCAAGGTAAGCGATGCGCTTGCCGCCGCTCTCAGAGCCGAGTCCGGAAAGTACGGCATATCCCTGTCGGTTCACGCACCGTATTTTATCTCGCTCTCGGGTATCGAGAAGGAGAAGCGGGACAAGAGCATTGATTACATACTCCAGACCTGCGATGCAGCGAACAGGCTCGGCGCCGAAAGGATAGTAATTCACAGCGGCTCCTGCGCCAAGCTCAGCCGTGAGGAAGCTCTCGAACTCGCCAAGGACACGCTGCTGCGTGCAAGGCGTGAGGCTGTGCAGCGCGGCTTTGAGCATATTCGGTTCTGCCCCGAGACTATGGGAAAGGTCAACCAGCTCGGAGACCTTGACGAGGTGCTGGAGCTCTGCCGTCTTGACGACAGCTTCCTGCCATGTGTGGACTTCGGGCATCTCAACGCCCGGTGCTTCGGCTGCATCAAGAGCATAGAGGACTACGACGCTATGCTCACCAAGATACGCGACCGTATCGGCTCGGAGAGGCTCGGCTGCTTCCACAGCCACTTTTCAAAGATTGAGTTCACCGTCCCCGGCGGCGAAAAACGCCACCTGACCTTTGAGCATAACGATGGCTTCGGTCCCGATTATGAACCGCTTATGGAGCTTGTCGCGAGATACGGTCTCTCGCCTGTGTTCATCTGTGAGAGCGCTGGAACCCAGACCGAGGACGCACTTGCCATGAAGCAATACTATCAGTCAGTAAAACAGGAGGTAAAGAGATGAAGAAAATACTCGTTATCCACGGGCCCAACCTCAACCTGCTCGGCGAACGCGAGCCGGGAGTTTACGGCACCGATACCTTTGACAGCATCAATTCCGAGATCACCGAGCTTGCTCTCGGCGAGGGGATATACTGCGAGATCTTTCAGTCCAATCACGAAGGCGAGATCATCGACCAGCTGCACCTTGCCCGCAAGAGCTTTGACGGCGTGATAATCAATGCCGGCGCCTATACCCATTACAGTTACGCTATCCGCGACGCTATCGCCGCGATCAAGATACCCGTTGTGGAGGTACACCTGAGCAATATCCACGCAAGGGACGAGTTCCGCCACACTTCGGTCATAGCACCTGTCTGCGTCGGACAGATCGCAGGCTTCGGCAAGCAAAGCTATTTTCTTGCCGTAAAGGCTCTGAAATACATCTTCGAGGAGAACAAGACCGATGAATGAGTTTTCGCCGCTTTATATGCTTATGAGCGAGCTGGGCACCTTCACCGACTGCGCGATCATAACCGATGAGACCGACAGGCGGTATTTCATCGGCATGAAATCAAGCGACGGCACGCTGGTCGTTTTCGGTGACAGCGCCTATCTCATCATCGACGGCAGATATATCGAGAAAGCCCGCAATACTGTCACCTGCTGCGAGGTCATACTTCGCGGGAGGCTGTTCGATCAGATCAACGAGCTTATTGCAAAACACGAGGCTGTGAAAGCTTCGGTTGATACCTCAAAGACCACCGTTGCGGAGTTTGAAAAGCTTGCCTCGAAGCTGAACTGCGAGCTTGACAGCTCCGAGGAGCTTGCAGAAACTATCAGAGAGCTGAGATCGGTAAAGCGCGGCGAGGAGATCGAGTCGATGATCGCGGCGCAGCGAATCGCCGAGCAGGGCTTTGAGCGAATGCTTGAGGTCATCAGACCCGGAAAGACCGAGCGTGAGCTGCAGCTCGAGCTTGACTTCTTCATGCTTTCCCACGGCGCCGAGGCGCTGTCTTTTGACACGATAGTCCTGACCGGCAGCAACACCTCGATGCCTCACGGCGTTCCCGGGAACACTGCCGTCAAGCCCGGAGATTTCGTACTTATGGACTTCGGAGCCGTCGTCAACGGTTATCACAGCGATATGACAAGGACTGTCTGCGTCGGTGAACCGACCGAGGAGATGAAGCATGTCTACGATACCGTATTACAAGCGCAGCTTGCGGGCATTGAAGCCGTAAGGGCGGGAATAAAGGCCGCAGATCTTGACGCAGTATCGAGGAAGATCATATCCGACGCCGGCTACGGCGAAAAGTTCGGACATTCCCTCGGTCACGGCGTAGGCATGGAGATACATGAGCTGCCCTTTGCCTCACCCTCGAGCAGCGACGTCTTAGAGGCCGATATGATCGTCACCGTCGAGCCCGGCATATATCTGCCCGGAAGGTTCGGCGTGCGCATAGAAGATTTCGTTGTCGTGCGGGAGGACGGCTGTTTCAATATGACCGATGCTCCCAAGCAGCTTATCACGCTTTGAGCGTTTTCAGCTGTAAAAAAATTATGAATACTGGGGAAAATACTCTTAAAACACTTGCAAAAACTCTTAAAATAAGGTAAAATAAGTATAAGGATATTTCTGTGCATTTTCGTGCGCGTATCGTGTGTGCCGTAAAGGCATAATATAATTATGGAGGTATATGTTTATGATCACAGCCGGCGATTTCAGAAACGGTGTTACTTTTGAGGAGGAAGGCAACGTAATGCAGATCGTTGAATTCCAGCACGTTAAGCCCGGTAAAGGCGCTGCATTCGTAAGAGCCAAGGTAAAGAATGTTATCACAGGCTCCGTTGTTGAAAAGACCTACAATCCTACCGCCAAGTTCCCGACTGCTTTTGTTGAGAGAAAGGATATGGAGTATTCCTACAATGACGGCGATCTGTATTATTTCATGGATCCCGAGACCTATGAGCTCGTTCCCGTAAACGCAAGCGAGCTTTCCGACAACTTCAAGTTCGTTAAGGAGAACATGGTCTGCAAGATCCTTTCCTACAAGGGCAAGGTATTCGGCGTAGAGCCCCCGTTCTTTGTTGACCTTGAGGTAACCGAGACCGAGCCGGGTCTTGCCGGAAACACCGCTACCAACGCTACCAAGCCCGCCACTGTTGAGACCGGTGCGGAGATCAAAGTGCCGCTGTTCATCAACATCGGCGACAGGATCAGGATCGACACCCGTACCTGCGAGTACATGGAGCGTGCATAAGTTCGTAAAGGAGGTCCCGTTATGGAGCTGAAAAGCAGAGTTGCTTATCTCAAGGGCCTTATGGACGGCCTGAATATCAGTGAAGAGACCAACGAGGGCAAGGTGCTCCGCGTAATGTCGGAGGTGCTCGATGAGATCGCAGGCGCTGTTGAGGATCTTGCGGTAGAGGTCGATGAGGCTGTTGAGCTTATCGACAGCATAGATCAGGATCTCGGCGAGGTCGAGGAGGATCTTTACGGCCTCGATGAGGATGAGGACCGCGGCGACGAGGATTTCGACGAGGAGCAGTACGAGTGCGTATGCCCCACCTGCGGCGAGACGATCTGCCTTAACGAGAGCCTTATAGAGCTCGGCTCGATCGATTGCCCCAACTGCGGCGAAAAGCTCGAGTTCGACTTCGGCGACGATGAGGAGGAAGGCGAGTAAGCCTTTCTTCGGATAACAAAAGAATATAAAGTTTCAGGGGTGGTGCAAGTCCACACCGGAGGTCATAGTCCTCGACCGCAGAGATGCGCTGATTCGGTGAAATTCCGAAACCGACGGTAAAAGTCCGGATGGAAGAAACGACGGTCTATTTATGTGACTTTGCCCCCGAGAGTATCGGGGGCTTTTCATTTTCCCGCTGTTTCTCCGAATAATGAATTTTTGGAGGATTTATCAATGAGTACAAAAACAGCCGGCAGCAGCTCGGTAAAAAAACTTGATGTAAAAAAGATATCCATTCTGGCAATGTTTACCGCCCTCGGATATCTTTGCCTGTTCATTTTCCGCTTCAAGGTCAGCTTCCTGACCCTTGAATTCAAGGATGTTTTCATAACCCTCTCGGGTTTCGTATACGGTCCTCTCGCAGCTGCGGGAGTGGCACTTGCCGAAACGCTGCTCGAGCTCGTTACGCTGTCTGATACCGGTTTCTGGGGAGCGCTTATGAACTTCGCCGGAAGCGCAGCATTTGCCGTGACCGCTTCGCTGATCTACAAGTTCAACAAGAGCTACAAGGGCGCTGTTATCGGCCTTATCGCTTCGGTGTTCTGCATGACAGCAGTAATGCTGCTGATGAACATAATCGTTACACCGATCTATATGAAGACAGATGTGAACACTGTCGTCAAGATGATACCCAAGCTGCTCCTGCCTTTCAACCTTGTAAAAAGTATGCTCAACGCATCGATCGCGTTTATCATCTACAAGCCGCTGTCTCAGGCTTTTAAGGCCGCCGGACTTATCCCGAAGGGCGAGGGGAGCTTCACCGTTACAAGAAGATCCGTTATCGGTCTGCTCATAGCGCTCGCTGTAATCGTAGGTTCGATCGTTATGATCTTTACCTTCTTTGACGGAAGCAGATTTGAGATAGTCAAGCAGTAGACCGCAAAACAATAAGCCCTGCACTTGATGTGCAGGGCTTTCGTGTTATTTGAGTTATTTCACAGCCTCGATCAGAGCATCGACTCTGTCAGTCTTTTCCCAGGCTACGCCGAGATCCTCACGGCCGATGTGACCATAGGCAGCGAGCTGCTTGTACTGGGGCTTTCTGAGATCAAGGTCGCGGATGATAGCTGCGGGACGCAGATCAAATACCTTCTTCACAGCCTCGGAGAGCTTTTCGTCGCTTACCTTGCCGGTGCCGAAGCTGTCAACGAGGATAGATACCGGGTGAGCCACGCCGATAGCGTAGGCAAGCTCTACCTCGCACTTGGAGGCAAGTCCTGCGGCAACGATGTTCTTGGCAATGTATCTTGCAGCGTAGGAAGCAGAGCGGTCAACCTTTGTGGGATCCTTGCCCGAGAAGGCTCCGCCGCCGTGACGGGAATAGCCGCCGTAGGTGTCAACGATGATCTTTCTGCCGGTAAGGCCGCTGTCACCCTGAGGTCCGCCGACCACGAAACGCCCGGTGGGGTTCACGAAGTAGGTGGTGTTCTCATCGAGCAGCTCTGCGGGGATGACTGCCTTGATGACCTTCTCGATGATATCCTCTCTGATCTGCTCAAGAGTGGTATCGGAATCATGCTGAGAGGAAACTACGACCGCGTCAATGCGGGCGGGCTTGCCGTCAACGTACTCAACAGTTACCTGAGTCTTCCCGTCGGGACGCAGATAGGGGAGCGTGCCGTTCTTTCTGACCTCTGTGAGCTTCTTGGAGAGCTTGTGAGCAAGGGAGATAGGCATGGGCATGAGCTCGGGAGTCTCGTCGCAGGCGAAGCCGAACATGATGCCCTGATCGCCGGCACCGGTATCAAAAGCGTTCTCTTCACGCCCTTCAAGCGCGTTGTCAACACCCATGGCGATATCGGGGGACTGCTTGTCTATGGTGGTCATAACGGAGCAGGTGTGGCCGTCAAAGCCGTACTTGGCGCGGTCATAGCCGATCCCCACAACCGTATCCCTTACGATCTGCGGGATATCCACGATCGCCTTGGTCGTGATCTCACCCATACACATAACGAGACCGGTAGTCGTAACTGTCTCGCAGGCAACTCTCGACATGGGATCCTGCTCGAGCAGAGCGTCGAGCACCGCATCTGAGATCTGATCGCAGATCTTGTCGGGATGCCCCTCTGTTACCGACTCGGATGTAAACAAATATCTTGACATATTGACCTCCTTTCGGGCATTGTCATGCCCGCACTGAAACGAAAAGCAAAATAAAAAGGCGCTTCGATGCGAAACGCCATACAACTCAGCTTTCCTCATCTTTCGGATAATACCGCAGGATTTGGCACCTTGATAATTCAGGTTGCCGGGCTTCACAGGACCTGTTTCCTCCGCCGCTCTTGATAAGGTATTGAATTTTAACAGATATATTATACTATATTACTCGGTTTGTGTCAATAGCTTTATAAAAAGTTTACAAGCTGTCGAGCTCGTATATCGGCTTGTTTTCGAGGACGAGCCTGCTGTTGCGGTACACTGCCGAAACGATCTTTTCGCCGTACATCTTGGTCAGGAACTTCTCCGCGACCCCGAGCAGCTCATGTCCACTGTCGGTGCGGTGATAATCTGTACCAAGCAGGTGTACATAGCCGTCGGATATAAGCTTCTTGACCTGCCTGCGGGACGAGAACTTCGTAAGCGACTTGCAATTTATCTGCCCGATGACATCCAGCGACATAAGGCTCGCAAGCTCATCGTAGGACGTAAAGTGCAGATAGCGCTCGATATGAGCGATCATAAGCTTGATCTGCGTGCTCCCGGCAAGCTCCTCGGTGTCGGTGACTACACCCTTGGTGATCTGCGTATAGGGCATCTCCCAGAGCAGGTAATCGGTACCCTCGAGGCAGAGGCGGGAAAGCTCGTCGCACTGTATCAGCGAGTGATTGTAGAGCACCTCCGCTCCGAGCAGGATCTTAGGATGCTCCGGCTTCAGATGGGGCTTGAGCTTTTCAAAGGCTTCGTTGCGGCGGTTGATGAAACCGTCTATGCTTATTTTGTGGGAATAGAAATGCGGCGTCGCGCAGACGGTCTCAACGCCGTCCTCCGCCATCATATCGAGCAGAGCCACGGATTCTTCGATGTTCCGCGAGCCGTCGTCGATACCCGGCAGTATATGAGAATGAAAATCGGTCTTCATAAATTTTACCTCCGGATATGATTATAACATTTTGGGCGGTATAAGTCAAGCAATGTTAGAAAATGCAGGATTGAAACTTAAAAAATTCATTTTTGTATAAATTCTGTTAATTTTGACGAAATAATATTGACGGAGCAGAAAAATGATGTTATTATAAATGTATATTTTTTCGGCAAAGGAATGATATTATGAAAAGACCGTTCATCACAAAGGCTCAGGCGGAGGAGATAATCGCAAAGTATCCTACCCCCTTCCATATCTACGACGAAAAGGGTATCCGCGAGAATGCAAGGAAGCTCTACAAGGCGTTCTCCTGGAACAAGGGTTACCGTGAGTTCTTCGCGGTAAAGGCTACGCCGAACCCCTATATACTCAAGATCCTCAAGGAGGAGGGCTGCGGCGTTGACTGCTCGTCCCTCACCGAACTGATGCTCAGCGAGTGCTGCGGGTTCTCGGGTGCGGATATCATGTTCTCCTCAAACGTTACTCCCGAAGAGGATATGAAGAAGGCCAAGGAGCTGGGCGCTTTCATAAATCTTGACGATATCACCCACATCGAGTTCCTTGAAAAGCTCTGCGGGCTGCCCGAAACGCTGTTCTGCCGCTTCAATCCCGGCGGGCACTTTGAGCTCGAAACTCAGATAATGGACAATCCCGGCGAGGCGAAGTACGGATTCACGAGAGATCAGCTCTTTGAGGGCTTCAGGATCCTTAAGTCCAAGGGCGTAAAGCATTTCGGCCTCCATGCCTTCCTTGCATCCAACACCGTTACCAACGGCTATTATCCCAAGCTTGCAAGAATTCTTTTTGAACTTGCAGTTGAGCTAAAGAACGAGACCGGAGTGGATATCAAGTATATCAATCTTTCCGGCGGCGTCGGCGTGACTTATATCCCCGGCAAGCCCGAGAACGATATAATGGCTATCGGCGAGGGCGTACACAAGGCTTTTGATGAGGTACTTGTACCTGCCGGCATGGGTGATGTGGCTATCTTCACCGAGCTCGGCAGATATATGCTGGCTCCTTACGGTCATCTCGTTACCAAATGCATCCATCAGAAGCACATCTACAAGGAGTACATCGGCTGCGACGCCTGCGCCTGCAACCTGATGAGACCCGCTATGTACGGTTCCTATCACCATATCACCGTACTCGGCAAGGAAGATGCTCCCTGCGACCACAAGTACGATGTTACCGGCGGTCTCTGCGAGAACAACGACAAGTTTGCGATAGACAGGATGCTCCCCGAGATAGATATCGGAGATATCCTTGTTATACACGATACCGGCGCTCACGGCTTCGCTATGGGCTACAACTACAACGGCAAGCTCCGCTCCGCCGAGCTGCTGCTCAAGGAGGACGGCTCCGTTCAGCTGATACGCCGCGCCGAGACACCCTCCGATTATTTCAGGACATTCGATTTCACCGGTATACTCGACAAGTACATCGAAAAATAAACAGCTTATGAGGCGCTGTATCCTCTGCGGGATGCAGCGCTTTTTTCTTCGGCAGAGCGAATAAAATACCCTCCGGCGCTGTATAATCTATTAGAATTATTCACGCCGGAGGTCTCCATGAAAAAAAATCTGCTGATACTGCTTTGTCTGCTGCTCTGCGCCTGTTCAAGCACAGCGGACAAGCCGATAGTTATGATGAACTCGCCTGTTCCGCAGGGGAATATTGCCGCTTCTGAAACTGAACGCGGATATTCACCGCTCAATTACGATACGGTAAAGGCGGTTTGGATATCCTGCATTGAGCTGGCGCCTATGCTCTCTGCCGGCAGGGAAGCGTTTTCTGCGCAGTTTGAGGGGATCTGCCGGAAAAGTTCGGAGATCGGCTTCAATACGCTGTTCGTTCACATCAGGGCTTTCTCGGACGCTTATTATCCATCGGAGCTCTATCCGCCGACCAAGTTTTTCGGCTCGGAGACCTTCGATGCTCTTGAGATAATGACCGAGGCTGCCCATTCCTATGACCTGTCGTTCCATGCGTGGATAAACCCTCTGCGCTGCGAGACGCCTGAGGTAATGGAGACAATATCGGATAGATATCCCGTCGGGAAGTGGTACAAGCAGAGCCCGGAGCGAGTCTCCTATGTCAGCGAGACCAAACACTGTTGGCTTGACCCCGCCTGTCCGGAGGTCAGGGAGCTTATCGCCGAGGGTGCAGCTGAGATCGTCAGGAACTATGACGTTGACGGCATACACATCGACGATTATTTCTATCCGACCACAGATGCGGCATTCGATGAGAGCTCCTACGCCGAATTCGGTTCTGGCAGAGACCGCACCGAGTGGAGGACGGAAAACTGCTCGCTGCTCGTCAGCGGGATATATAAGGCGGTCAAGCGGGAGGATCCCCGGGTGCTTTTCGGGATCGCGCCGCAGGGAAACCTTGAAAACAATTATATGTTTCTCTGCGCCGATGTAAAGCGCTGGTGTACCGAGGAGGGCTTCTGCGACTATATCTGCCCGCAGCTGTATTTCGGCTATAAGAACAGGGTCAAGCCTTTTGCGGAGACTCTCGATGTCTGGCGGGAGCTCTGCGCCGGAAAGAAGAAGCTGCTCATAGGTATCGGAGCATACAAAACAGCCTCTGAGGATGAATTTATCAGGCGTGAGGGTATCATAGCCGATCAGATAAGCGACGCGCTGTCAGGGACCGACGGAGCTGTTGTATTTTCATATAACAGCCTGTTCGGCAGTGTCAGAGCTGATACTGAGCGGGAGCTTATAAGTGCAGAGCTTCACAAAAATGAAAAATTACGGTAAAAGACTTGCAAAAATCGGAAATTTGTAGTATAATAGTTCCAACACACCGTACAGGTGCCCGGCCTTGCGGTCATTTTGAGGCTGAATTTCAGACGGAGGGATAAAATTGTACAAGATCCTGAGAAAAGAAAAACTCAACGAGCAGTGCGTTCTCATCGAGATCGACGCTCCTTATATAGCAAGAAAGGCAGAGCCCGGACAGTTCGTCATTATCAGGAGCGACGAGCTCGGCGAGCGCGTACCCTTTACCATTTCCGACTACGACAGGGAAAAGGGGAGCATCGTCGTGATCTATCAGATCATCGGTGCATCCACCATGCGACTTGCCGAACTTGAGGAGGGCGATTCTATTCTCGACGTCGCCGGACCTCTCGGTGCAGCTACCGAATATGTCGAGAACGCGAAGCGTGTAGCCGTAGTAGGCGGCGGCGTGGGCTGCGCTATCGCATATCCCCAGGCCAAGAAGCTGTTTAATATGGGCGTGCAGGTGGATATGATCGCCGGCTTCAGGAGCAAGGATATAATCATTCTCGAAAACGAGATGAGAGCTGCCTGTACAGAACTGCACATCTGCACTGACGACGGCAGCTGCGGCTTCAAGGGCTTTGTTACCGACAAGCTCAGAGAGCTTATCGAGGGCGGAGCGCAGTATGACGAGGTCATAGCTATCGGCCCCGTACCTATGATGAAATTTGTCTGCGCCGTGACCAAGCCTTACGGCATCAAGACGCTTGTTTCCCTCAATCCCATAATGCTCGACGGTACCGGTATGTGCGGGTGCTGCCGTGTTAAGGTGGGCGGGAAGACCAAATACGCCTGTGTCGAGGGTCCCGACTTCGACGGGCATGAGGTAGACTTCGATGAGCTTATGCGCAGGAACTCTACCTATAAAGAGCAGGAGGCGGATCATGTCTGCCGACTTACCGGAGGTGTCAGATAATGCCGAATATGGATCCCTGCAAGACCCCCATACCCGAGCAGGAGCCCGCTGTCAGAGCGCGGAACTTTGATGAGGTAACTCTCGGCTATACCAGAGAGCAGGCTGTTCAGGAGGCGCAGAGGTGCCTTAACTGCAAGAACCGACCCTGCATGACCGGCTGCCCGGTAGGCGTCAGGATACCCGAATTCATAGCTCAGGCTGCACAGGGCAATTTTGAGGAGGCTTATAAGATCATAACCTCAACAAACTCGCTGCCTGCTGTCTGCGGCAGAGTATGCCCTCAGGAGAGGCAGTGCGAGAGCAAGTGTGTCAGAGGCATAAAGGGCGAGCCGGTAGGCATCGGCAGGCTCGAGCGCTTCTGCGCGGACTATATGCGCGGAAAGCAGACCACTTCCGCAGTACCGAAGCCAAACGGACATAAGGTAGCTGTTATCGGTGCAGGTCCCGCGGGACTTACCGCTGCGGGAGATCTTGCAAAGCTCGGCTACGATGTGACTGTATACGAAGCCTTCCATACTGCCGGCGGCGTGCTGATGTACGGCATCCCCGAGTTCAGACTGCCCAAGGCGATAGTCGCGGAGGAGATCGAGGGCCTCAAAAAGCTCGGCGTAAAGATCATGACCAATATGGTCATAGGCCGCGTGCTTTCGGTGGACGAGCTGTTCGGTATGGATTATGAAGCCGTGTTCATCGGTTCCGGCGCCGGTCTCCCGAGATTCATGAACATCGATGGCGAGGATCTTGTAGGCGTGTATTCTGCTAATGAGTTCCTTACCCGCATAAACCTGATGAAGGCCTATGACGACGATCACTATACCCCGATAATCAGACCTAAGAGGGTAGCGGTCGTAGGCGGCGGAAACGTTGCGATGGATTCCGCCCGCTCGGCTATGAGACTGGGAGCCGAGAAAGTCTATATCATCTACCGCAGGTCTATGGACGAGCTCCCCGCAAGGAAAGAGGAAGTCCATCATGCCGGCGAAGAAGGTATCGAGTTCATGCTGCTGACCAATCCGACCCGCATCCTCGGTGACGATAAAGGCCGCGTGACGGGTATCGAGTGCGTTAAAATGGAGCTCGGCGAGCCTGATGCTTCCGGCAGACGCTCTCCGGTTGAGGTCGAGGGCTCGGAGTTCACGGTGGATGTAGATACTGTGATCATGGCGATCGGAACATCTCCCAACCCGCTGCTCACAATGACAACTCCCGGACTCGAGAAGAGCTCCCGCGGTACGCTGATCGTTGACGAGAACGAATGCACCACCAAGGAAGGTGTTTTCGCAGGCGGCGACGCCGTTACGGGCTCCGCTACGGTGATCCTTGCCATGGGTGCCGGAAAGAAGGCCGCAGCTGCCATCGACAGCTATATCAAGTCAAAGCAATAAGCCGTTAATGCGCCCGGCTCGGTACAGAGTCGGGTGCTTTTTGCGGTCAGTTTCCGATTTTTAATAAAAAACACTTGATTTTATCGGATTTCTGTGTTATAATTAATTTTAGTTTTGAATTGGAGGACTGTAAAATGAATTTTATCGCTAAACTCGCAACCTCAAATGGTTCCGCTTCCGTGACCGATATGCTGATAACCTTTATCCCGCTGATCGTTATCGTGTTCTTCTTCTATTTCTTTATTATCCGTCCCCAGAGAAAGCAGGATAAGAAAGACGCCGCTATGAGAGAGCATCTTGAGATCGGCGATGAGGTAGTTACCAACGGCGGAATCGTAGGCATCGTGTTCTCCGTAAAGGATGATACAGTTGTTATCGAGACCGGCGGCGACCGTTCCAAGATCAGAGTAATGAAGTGGGCTATCGCTAAGAACCTTACCGTTCACGATGATTGATCTTTATGATCCCATCCCGCAGATCTGAAAAGGTCTGCGGGCCTTTTCATATTCTGACGCTCTCCCGAATATACTTGCTTCGGGAGGGGTGTGAAATGAAAAAACATCGGCGGCTGTGCAGGCTTTCGGATCTTGCTGCCTCACGGGCTCTGCTCTCGGCGGGCTGGGGTATACTCGTGATACTGGTCATAGTTCTGCTGTTCTCGTATATCCTTACCAAGACCGATCTGCCGGAGAGCGTCGTTTCCGCAGTTACTGCCTGCGCACTCTGCGCCGGAGCCTATGCGGGAGGATACGTCTGCGCTAAAAAGAACCGCCGGTGCGGCCTGCTTATGGGGATGATCTGCGGGGGAATAATATTTCTTGTGCTGTTCGTTGCGAGTCTGATACTCGTAAGGTCGGCGGAGGGCACCTCCGGGGGCGGGAAGCTCATTCTGGTGCTGCTTTTCGGGGCAGTCGGCGGGATAGTCGGCGTAAACGGGCGGTCAAAAAGGTATTAGTAAAAATATTTATTATTATGTCATATAAAATTCATATAACGCAGGGCATTATGTGTTATAATAGTGAAAATAATACTTTTGGAGGATGAAATCATGAAGCATATCAAGACCATCAACAAAGCTAACCTCAAGGCTTCTGCTCAGAAGGGCGGCTGCGGCAAGTGCCAGGCTTCCTGTCAGTCTGCCTGCAAGACTTCCTGCACCGTTGCAAACCAGAAGTGCGAGAAAGAGGCTTGATCCCGTTTTCAGCATAGGATATAAAGGGGCATTGGTATGTCCCTTTAATTTTTTACTGTAAAAAAGGTGAATGATATGATACATAAATACAAGCTTGCAGGGTATAACATCCTGCTCGATGTGAACAGCAATGCTGTAAATATCATAGACGATCTTACCTACGATCTGCTCGATAACGTGGAGCCTCCCTTTGAGGAGAAGTGCCCCGCGGATGTGATGACTAAGCTCTCGAAGCTCTACGATACCGCCGAGATCGAGGAGTGCTATGAGGAGATCGTTTCGCTCTATAAGGACGGCATACTGTTCAGTGAGGACGATTATGCCAAGTACGCCGACACTTCTGTGGCTTCGCCCGTCAAGTCGATGTGCCTGCACGTCGCTCACGACTGCAACCTCAGATGCACCTACTGCTTTGCCTCCACCGGAGATTACTGCGGCGGAAGAAAGCTCATGGATCTCGAGACCGGCAAGAAGGCTATCGACTTCCTGCTGAAAATGTCTGCGGACAGAAAGTTCCTCGAGCTTGACTTCTTCGGCGGCGAGCCTCTTATGAACTACGAGGTCGTAAAGCAGATCGTTGCCTACGCCCGCGAGGAGGAAAAGAAGGTAGGCAAGCATATCCGCTTCACGATGACTACCAACGGTATGCTGCTCACTGAGGAGAAAATGGAATTTCTCAACAACGAGATGTCCAATATCGTGCTTTCGATAGACGGGCGCAAGGAGGTCAACGACCGTATGCGTCCCCGCGTGGACGGCTCCGGCAGCTACGACAGGATAGTCGAGAATTTCTGCAAGTTCGTGCCTCTGCGCGGCGATAAGGAATACTATGTCCGCGGCACCTATACCAAGTACAATCTCGATTTCTCCGAGGATGTCATGCACCTCTATGAGCTGGGCTTCGATCAGATCTCCGTTGAGCCTGTCACCGCTCCTGCGGACAAGCCCTATGCGATCACCGAGCGTGAGCTGCCGCGCATCTTCAAGGAGTATGAGACCCTTGCTGACAAGATCTCGAAGATCAGGAGCGAGGGAAAGTTCATCAACTTCTTCCACTTCATGCTCGACCTTGACGCCGGTCCCTGCGCCATCAAGAGGCTCAAGGGCTGCGGCTGCGGCAACGAGTACGTTGCGGTGTCTCCCGACGGCGACATCTATCCCTGCCATCAGTTCGTTGGTATCGAGGACTTCAAAATGGGCAACGTCAATGACGGCTCTTTCAACTATGATATCAAGAACGACTTTGCTCATACCCACATCTACACCAAGCCAGACTGCGTGAAGTGCTGGGCCAAGTTCTTCTGCAGCGGCGGCTGCAACGCCAACAACTTCATCTACACCGGAGATGTCCACAGCTCCTACAAGATCGCCTGCGAGATCCAGAAGAAGCGTCTCGAGTGCGCGATCATGCTCAAGGCTGTCGCGATGATGGACAGTGCGGAATAACCGAATAAAAAGCGGCGCATCTGTGAAAACGGATACGCCGCTTTTGTATAGGCTGCATTTTCAGGATATAAAACACCCCGGAACGCTCAAACCGTTCCGGGGAATATTTATTCTTTCTTGTTGATCTTGAGGTATTTGAGCTGCAGATACATGAAGTAGGCTATTCCGTAGACCGAGAACATCATGATGATGATGAACAGCGCCCACTTGAATTCCTGCGAACGGAAGAATGAGAGCATTATCTTTATAGTCGAGCTGGATTTCGACCGTTTGACCGATGAGGTCGCTACAAGGTCTATCGACGCAAGCTGCTCGCCGTGGTATTCGAGCACCATCTTGCCGAGCACGTCGCCCTTTTCAACGGGAGCGATGATGTTCTCAAAAACCGTTACTTTCTTCTCAACGTCGTCGGTCTTGAGATCCACCGGCCAAAGAGCGGTGTACCCTTTTGCAGGCTTGAGATTCACATAGTCGGCGCCTTCGCCGAATTCCACGGGAGCCTCTGTGACCTCGCTGTTGGGATTTATGAAATCGGTGGCTGTCAGTGAATTGAACGCCCACCTGTAAAGGGAGATATGATCGAGTATGTTGTAGTAGACATTATCGCTGCCGTAGATCGAATCGGGATCCTGCTCACCCTTGAGCATATCGGCAGGCGTCTTCTCGATCGGAGCTCCGAGCGAAACTATAAGATATTTGCTGCCGTCCGTCTCGGCATAGGAGGCAAGGCATCTGCCGGAATCCTCGCGGTTGGAGATCTTGATGCCCTCAGCGGCGGCATAGTAGTAATCCGAGTAGGTAGAGACAATGTAGTTATTGGTGTAGAGATTGGTTCCCTCGGGATGCTCTTCGGTGGCCTCGAGCTGCATATACTCCTTGCTGCAAATATCGTGGAAGACAGGGTACTTGTCCACAATGTACTTGCAGAGCTTGGCCATATCCTTGGCGGTGGAGTAATTCTGGAGCGTGAAGAAGCCGTGTGCGGAGGAGAACTTTGTATCTGTCATACCGAGCTCGGCAGCCTTGTCGTTCATTTTGAGAGAGAAGTCGAACAGGCTGTCGGCGAGGTTCATCGCCGTGATATTCGCCGCCTCACAGGAGGAAGCGATCACCATAGATACGATCAGATCGTAATAGCTGACCTCCTCGTAAGGCCGGATATCGGCAGTAGGAGCGCCGGTGTCGTAAAGCTCGTCGTAGGCTTCGCTCGTACCGTAGACGTAGGTGTTTTTCAGCTGCTTTTCATTGCCGCCGAACTTGTCGAGTATCATGCAGCAGGTCATCAGCTGGGTAAGGTAGCCGGGGCTGAGCTTTTCGGTGCTGTTGATATCAACGAGGGGAGCCCCCGTCGAAAGATCTATCATATATATTGATTTCGAGTAAAGCAGGATAGGGACGGGGTTATCGTTGTCGTCCTTACCGTTTGAGGGAGTAAACGTAAGTGCCGATGCGGCAAACGGCAGCGCCGCTGTTACGGTCAGCACAGCTGCCACGGCAAGGCACAGCCTTTTAAGGAATTTCATTTATATCAAAGCCTTTCAGATGACTGTTTTGTAAAGTATGAGTTTGCCCTTCTTTCCGATCTTCTCGGTGAGCCCGAGATAGGTCAGGAGGTTCAGGGCGGTCTGCGCTCTGTCAAGAGGTATCTTTGCCGCCTTTGAAAGATCGCGGGAGGTGTATTCTTCCGGCAGCCCCTCCGGGATGAACATACGGTGATCCTGGGGCGAGTCTATGCAGACTTCCTCGATCATCCTAACGGGGATCCTGTCGCAGCGTGAGGAGCCGCGCTTCTTATCACGCGACCAGCCGTTTAAGTACCTTGTTTCCTCAAGCTCGAGGATACATAGCCTCAGATGCATATTCGGATTGTCGAGGGTGTACTTTATCCTGTAGAGCTCGGGCAGAGCGTCGTAGATATTTCCTTTTTTCGGAGATTTTCTTCTTGAAGTTACCTCGCCGGTCTCGGTATCTATCCAGGAAAGATATTTGATGCCTGCAATAGGATACACAACGGTGACGCTGCAGAATTCAAGGAAGCATTCGAGCTTTTTGAGCAGATTTCCGAACTGCCTTGTCTGTATCTCGATAACGCCGTTCTCGCCGACGATATCTGCGATATAGCTGCCGAGCCTGACCTCGTGATTGCATTCGTGGGGCTCGTAGTATCTTTTGAGCACGGCATGGAGCGTTTTCTCGCCGAGAGTACCTATACCGTTCCTCTCGCGCTCTGCGCCTATCACCGCGTCACAGGCAGCCTTGAATCGTTCGTCGTTCACCGGAAGACCTCCGTTATCCATTATATCAGACATCACCTGAAATGTCAATCGGAAAGCTCCCGGGCTCAGAACATTCTGAGCTTCTGACGGATATCCGTACCGAAGAACATTATCGGGGCGAAGCAGCCCATGAGCCTTGAAACTATACGCTCGTTATAGCAGCGGTCAAGCTCGCTGCCGGAAAGGTTTGTAGAGATTATCATTGGCTTGCGGGCGTTAATTCTTGTGTTGATGATATCGTAGAGCGCCGACTCGTAAAACGGCGAGCGGAACTCCGAGCCGAGATCGTCAAGGATGAGCAGGTCGCAGCTGCTGAGGATAGAGAGCGTATTGTCATCGGAGCGCCCGAAATGCTCGTTCTCAACTCTGCGAAGATACTCGCTGACCGAACCGAAGATCACGCTGAAGCCCTTGCCTATGACCGTCTTTGCGATGCAGGAGGACATAAAGGTCTTGCCGAGGCCTGTCTTACCGACAAAGAGCATCGACTGAGAATCTGTAGTGAAATTTTCAGCATAGCTCCGGCAGTTTCCGAGCATTATCTCCATTTTCTCACGCGGATTTATCCCGCGGTCGGACTCGGTAGGGTAGAGGTCAGTTCTGAATTCAGAGAAGTCGTGCAGCTCGATGCCGCACTCTACAGTAAGCTCCTCTGCGGCATAGCGTTTCAGCAGCTCTGTAAAGCAGCTGCAGCGCTTGCCCTCTCTGTAGCCTGTATCTCCGCAGGCGGCGCAGGTATAGCGTATATCGAGATAATGCCTGTCTCCGGTCAGCTTTTCGAGAATATCTCCGAGCTCATTCTGGAGACGCAGATTTTCGGACTTTAGCTCGTTTATCTTTTCTTCTACCTTCTCGCCGCTCTTGACGATCGTAAAGAACTGAATACCGGTAGTTTCGAGCCTGCGCTTGAGTGCGGCAGCCTCGGGAGAGCGCGAGCAGATCTCGGCGGCTCTGTCCTCATATTCAAGCTCGGCTTCTTGTCTGCGTCTGCTGAGCTCGTTTTCTGCCTTATCGAATGCTTCCTCGCTGTATCTCATTCGGGCTTCACTCCTCTGTAATTGGGATCGTAGTTCATGGCGAACTCCTCCCATCTGTCAATATCGTAGGATGTCTCCGACTTATCGGAGCCGTGCTTTTTCTGATAGCTCTCATACCGAGCCTTATCCTCGGCGGCGATCTGGTCGGGTGTGGTGAGCCGGCGGTCGGCCCAGCCGCGGACGATCTTGTCTATGTATCTGAAATCGAGCTTATTGATAGCGTCCATACACTTATCGTAGGCGATAGTCAGCAGCTCTACGCTCATGCCGAGCTCCTGCCAGCTGCGGATATACTCGCTCTGCTTCGGAGAAAGCTTGGTCTCTATGCCGAAGGCGCGGCAGACCTTATGCTCGAAGGATCTCTGTCTTGACTGCTTAACGATCTCAGCCTCGACTTCGGAATACTCGTTGATCCCGCGCTCAGCCCAATCCTTGCCGACGCGCTCGATATAGGATATGCTTGTCTTTCCGAGCTCGTGGCAATAGGTGATTATCAGCAGCAGGCTCTCGGCATCAAAGCCGTAGTACTCTGTCAGGTTGATGAGCCCCATTATCTCATGGTGCTTGATATCGCTGCCCTTGATCTTCTCAAACTCGCTGACGAGATATTTTAATTCCGGGCTTGATTCTATCCTGTCGGCAAGGTCGCGGGGCGAGAGCCTTACGGATGCTACGGTTTTAGGTGCGGGAGCTGCATCTGCCGGAGCTTCTGTTCTTACGGGTGCGGCGGCGGGCACGGCTTCCGCGGGAGCCGGCTGAGCCTGTCCGTTCACGGAGATTACGCCGTTCTGCGACCAATACAGCACGGCGTCGCAGACCTTAGCCTCGTTCACGCCGGAGGCATCCGACAGAGCTTTGCTGTCAACGGTGCTGCTGCTCCCCGCAAGGATACAGAGCAGCACTTTTACATAGTCGCCGTCGGCGAGCTTGATATATTTATCGGCAACAGCGCAGGGCACTGTAAAGAACCGTCCCCAAGAGCTGATATCTATTTTGTAAGTCATAAAACCTATCACCCGCATAAAGAAAATACATATATTATTATAGCACAGGCCCCGTTATTTTGCAAGATGCAGATTAGACAAAAGAGCGGGTGCGGGTATGTGGATTTTCTCGGAGGTAGGTGTGCTTTAATGATCAGTTGTTTTGTGCGGAGCCTTATGTGCCCCTATAGAAAAAATTTAAAGGCGCCGGAGCCCTTTGGATCATGGGCGCAGCGCCTTATTTGTAATCAATTATTTGTGCCTGCGGAGCCCCCTTGACCCTATTTCGCTTCGCATTTGGTACACCGACCATTGTGCGTTATTTCAGCACTTTCTTCAGATACTGTCCCGTATAAGACTGCTTACACTTCGCCACTTCCTCCGGTGTTCCTTCGGCTACAAGCGTTCCGCCCTTGTTTCCGCCTTCGGGTCCCAGATCTATTATATAGTCTGCTGTCTTTATAACGTCAAGATTATGCTCTATCACAAGTACTGTATTTCCTGCATCAGCAAGCCTCGAAAGCACATCCGTCAGCTTATGGACGTCGGCGGTATGAAGTCCCGTTGTCGGCTCATCAAGGATATATATCGTTCTTCCGGTCGATCTCTTTGAAAGCTCTGTCGCAAGCTTGACTCTCTGCGCTTCGCCGCCCGAAAGCGTTGTTGCGGGCTGGCCTATCTTGATATATCCGAGCCCGACCTCATAGAGCGTTTCAAGCCTTCTCTTGATCTTTTCGTGGTTCTTGAAAAACTCCACGCCTTCCTCGACGGTCATTTCGAGGACTTCATAGATATTCTTTCCTCTGAACCTGATATCAAGCGTTTCGCGGTTGTATCTCTTGCCCTTGCAGACCTCGCAGGGCACATATACATCCGGCAGGAAGTGCATCTCTATTTTGAGTATGCCGTCGCCCTCGCAGGCCTCGCAGCGCCCGCCCTTGACATTGAAGGAGAAGCGTCCCGCGGAGTAGCCTTTCATTTTGGCATCGTTGGTCTGTGCGAACAGCTCTCTGATATCGTTGAAAAGCCCTGTATAGGTCGCGGGGTTGGAGCGGGGAGTCCTTCCGATAGGTGACTGGTCAATGGCTATGACCTTATCGAGATGCTCCGTACCCTCGATGCTGTCGAAAGCGCCGGATCTGATCTTTGCTCGGTTGAGCCGGCAGGCAAGCTCCTTATAGACGATCTCGTTTATAAGTGAGCTCTTGCCGCTGCCGGAAACTCCGGTCACGCAGACAAACATCCCGAGCGGTATGGATACGGTGAGATCCTTGAGGTTGTTCTGCTTTGCGCCCTTTACGACAAGGTATTTTCCGTTGCCCTTTCTTCTCTTATCGGGTACGGGGATGCTCTTCTTGCCGCTGAGATACTGCCCTGTGACAGACTTCTCACAAGCTTTGATATCGTCTATCGTGCCGGCGCAGACGATCTCTCCGCCGTGTATGCCGGCGCCGGGGCCTACGTCAACGATATAGTCGGCGTTATACATGGTATCCTCGTCATGCTCGACGACGATCAGGGTATTGCCAAGGTCGCGCAGCTTTTTGAGGGTGGCTATGAGCTTGTCGTTATCTCTCTGATGCAGTCCGATAGATGGCTCGTCGAGGATATAAAGCACGCCCATGAGATAAGAGCCTATCTGTGTTGCGAGGCGTATACGCTGGCTCTCGCCGCCTGAAAGCGAACCGCTGGATCTTGCAAGGGTAAGGTACTCGAGCCCGACGCTTGACAGGAAGCCCAGTCTCTCACGTATTTCCTTGATGATGCGCTCACCGATGAACCTGTCTCTTTCCGAGAGCTCGAGCTTATCGAAGAACTCCAGCGTCTCGACTATCGAGAGCTTACAGAGCTCGGAGATATTCTTGTCCCCCACAGTTACCGACAGGCTTACGGGATTGAGCCTGTCACCGTGACATTCGGGGCAGGGTTCATCGCTCATGACCTGCTCGATCTCGGCTCTTGCCCAGTCGCTTGCGGTCTCGGCATAGCGCCGCTCAAGGTTGGGGATGATGCCCTCAAAAACGGTATTGTATTCGTGCTTGAAGAATTCGTTTGATCTTTTGAGCTTGAGCTTCTGCCCCTGCGTGCCGTAGAGGAAGATATCAACAGCGTCGGGGTCGAGCTCTCTTACCGGGACATCGAGCGAGATGCCGTAGGTCTCGGAGATAGCGTTATAGTAAGCCATGGAAACGGAACTGTCATCGAGGCTGTTCCAGCCGCTTGCCTTGATAGCTCCCTGCCGGATAGAAAGCTCTGTATTCGGGATAATGAGTGCCGGGTCGATCTTCTTGTACACTCCGAGGCCGGTGCATTTCTGACAGGCTCCGAAAGGATTGTTGAAGGAGAACATTCTCGGCACAAGCTCCTCTATGGATACTCCGTGTTCAGGGCAGGCGTAGCTCTGCGAAAAGAGCAGCGGCTCGCCGTCGATGACATCCACGCCCACAAGTCCGCCGGTGAGCTGAGAGACTGTCTCGATGCTGTCCGAGAGGCGGGATCTTATCTCCGGCTTGATAACGAGCCTGTCCACGATGATCTCGATGTTGTGCTTCTGGTTCTTGTTGATCTTGATATCTTCCGACAGGTCATAGGTGATACCGTCTATCCTTGCGCGGACGTAGCCGGATTTCCTTGCCTGCTCGAGCTCCTTGCGGTACTCGCCCTTTCTGCCTCTGACAATCGGGGCGAGCAGCTGTATCTTGGTGCCGGGCTCAAGCTTCATGACCTGATCGACGATCTGATCCACCGTCTGACGCTCTATCGCTCTGCCGCAGACAGGGCAGTGAGCGGTGCCTATCCTTGCATAGAGCAGACGCAGATAGTCGTAGATCTCCGTTACCGTTCCGACTGTGGAACGCGGATTCTTTGAAGTGGTCTTCTGATCTATCGAAATGGCAGGGGAGAGCCCGCTGATAGAGTCAACATCCGGCTTCTCCATCTGCCCGAGAAACTGCCTCGCGTAAGAGGACAGAGACTCCATATAACGCCTCTGACCGTCGGCGTAGATCGTGTCGAACGCCAGAGACGACTTTCCCGACCCGGAAAGCCCGGTCATTACGATGAGCTTATCACGCGGGATAGTCAGGTCAATATTTTTGAGGTTGTGCTCTCTGGCACCCTTTATAACTATTTCATTGAGCGGCATAATTATCTCCTTTATTTTTCCCCTCTGAGCTCTGCGATCTTGTCACGCAGGAAGGCGGCGTGCTCGAATTCGAGAAGCTTGGCGGCTTCCTTCATCTGCTTGGTGAGCTTTTCTATGAGCTGTTCTGTCTCGCGCTTGGAGAGCTTGTTCTTCTGACGCGCCGAATACTCGACCTCCTCCTTTGTGGAGATGTCGATAACGTCGCGGATATCCTTGATTATCGTCTTCGGGACGATACCGTGCGCTTCGTTGAATGCGGACTGTATGCTTCTTCTGCGCTCAGTCTCGGTTATGGCGGCTTCCATAGAGCGGGTGACGGTATCGGCGTACATGATGACCATGCCCTCCGCATTTCTTGCGGCACGGCCTATGGTCTGCACAAGCGAGCTCTCCGAACGCAGGAAGCCTTCCTTGTCGGCATCGAGTATGGCAACAAGCGATACCTCCGGCAGGTCGAGACCTTCTCTGAGCAGATTTATCCCGACGAGAACGTCAAACTCACCGAGTCTGAGATCGCGGATTATCTCCATTCGTTCGATAGTGTCGATATCGTGGTGCATATATCTGACCTTGATCCCGAGATCCTTGAGGTAGGCGGAAAGATCCTCTGCAATTTTCTTGGTCAGCGTTGTGACGAGCACTCTTTCGCCGCGCTCGATGCGCAGGTTGATCTCCGAGAACAGATCTTCTATCTGCCCCTCCGTCGGGCGCACTTCGACGATCGGATCAAGCAGACCGGTAGGCCTGATGACCTGCTCGACTATCTGCTTGGAGTGTTCTTTCTCAAAGGGTCCGGGCGTCGCCGAGACGAATATCGCCTGCTTGACGTGCCCGTAGAACTCGTCAAAGCGAAGCGGCCTGTTATCCAGCGCCGAGGGGAGCCGGAAGCCGTAGTTCACAAGCGTTTCTTTACGTGCTCTGTCGCCGGCATACATCCCTCTTACCTGCGGCAGCGAAACATGGGATTCGTCCACCATAAGCAGAAAGTCGTCAGGCATGAAGTCAAGCAGCGTGAACGGCACCGAGCCCGCAGGTCTGCGTGCCAGCACGCGGGAATAGTTTTCTATGCCCGAGCAGAAGCCGACTTCCTCGAGCATCTCGATATCGTAGTTGGTGCGCTGAGCTATGCGCTGCGCTTCGATTAGCATATCCCTGTCCTTGAAGTATTTGATGCGCTCGTCAAGTTCTTCTCTGATCTCTTCTATTGCCTCGCGCATCTTCTCCCTGCCGACGATATAGTGGCTGGCAGGGAAGATCGCAGCGTGGGCAAGGTGCCGCAGCACCTCTCCCGATATGGCGTTGACCTCGCTTATGCGGTCGATCTCGTCACCGAAGAACTCAACGCGGATGACAGTATCCGTCGAGCTTGCGGGGAAGATCTCAACGACGTCTCCGCGTACTCTGAATTTGTTTCTGACAAAGCCGATATCGTTGCGCTCGTACTGTATACCCACCAGCTCGGCTATGAGCTTGTCGCGGGACTTCTCCATCCCCTGACGGATAGACACGACCATCGACTTGTACTCCGACGGGTCGCCGAGCGAATAGATACAGGACACCGAGGCCACGATAATGACATCCCGCCGCTCCATTATTGCTGACGTAGCGGAATGGCGGAGCTTGTCGATATCGTCGTTGACCGAGGAATCCTTTTCGATATAAACATCCTTGCTCGGGACATAAGCCTCGGGCTGGTAGTAATCATAGTATGAGACAAAATACTCAACTGCATTCTCGGGGAAGAATTCCTTGAACTCCGAGCACAGCTGAGCCGCAAGTATCTTATTGTGGGCGAGCACGAGAGTCGGGCGGTTGAGCCGCTCGATGACGTTCGCCATGGTAAAGGTCTTGCCCGAGCCGGTGACACCGAGAAGCGTCTGTTCACGCATCCCGCTGTTGACTCCGGCAACGAGCCGGTCTACCGCTTCGGGCTGATCTCCCGAGAGCTTGTAGTCGGAAACGAGCTTGAATCTGTCCATTGAAGGTCTCCTTATACGAACAATAGTTTCTCTTTACATCCATTATACATCAAAAGATTTAAAATATAAAGTCTTTAATAAAATAATACTTGAAATAAGATGAAAAATACTGTAAACTATTATATGTCATGAAAGGAGATGTCCGCTTTGAAGGAGCTTACCGTCAATGCAAACGATGCAGGTCAGCGTATGGATAAATTCCTTACCAAGGCAGTGCCGGCACTGCCCCAGAGCCTGCTTTACAAATATATACGTCTCAAGCGAATCAAGCTCAACGGTAAGCGCTGCGAGATCTCCACAAGATTATCGCATGGCGACAAGGTCCAGCTTTATATAAACGATGAGTTCTTCGGGCAGGGGAGCAGTGAGCTCGCCTTTCTCAAGGCGCCTGCAAAGCTCGATATCGTCTATGAGGACGAGAACATCCTGCTGCTCAACAAGCATATAGGTCTGGTAGTCCACGAGGACGAGAGCGGAAGCGCCGATACCCTTATAAACCGGGCACTTCATTATCTTTACGATAAGCATGAGTACGATCCCGATGCGGAGAATTCATTTGTTCCCGCGCTCTGCAACAGGATAGACCGCAACACCTCCGGTATCGTGATCTGCGCCAAGAACGCCGAGAGCCTGAGGATACTCAATCAGAAGATCAAGGACAGGGAGCTCAGTAAGAGATACCTCTGCATAACCGTCGGTATACCCGACAGGGACGAAGCAGAGCTGACAGCCTATCTCACCAAGGACAGCACCGCCGTGACAGTTACTGTCTCTGATAAGAAGACTCCCGGCGCCCGTACTGCTGTCACCAAATACAGGGTACTCAAAAAGAACCGCGAGAAGGATCTTGCTCTGCTTGAAGTAGATCTTATCACCGGGCGGACGCATCAGATCAGAGCCCACCTCGCCCATATCGGCTATCCGCTGCTCGGGGACGGGAAATACGGAATAAATCGGGTCAACAGGCTGTATAATATAAAGACGCAGGCTCTCTGCGCCTATAAGCTGACCTTTGAGTTTACCACAGACAGCGGGTGCCTTGAATACCTCAACGGCAGGAGCTTTGAGATCAAAGATGTCTGGTTCAGAGATATGGTCTGAGTCCAAGTGGTGATTATGTACAGATTACTTGCAGGTTATATGTGTAAATTGTCGAAAACGTCAGCTTCTTATTGAAATATCTGTAAAAATGTGATATAATAATATAGCTGTATTTTTTCAGCAAGCGAATACCACTAAGGAGGACACTTCCTATGATAGGAGACCTGCATTGCCACACCACCCTTTCGGACGGTTCACTCGGAATTGAAGAGGTCATCGCGCAGGCCAAGCGCATGGAGCTTGATGTGCTTGCGATCACCGATCACGATACACTTTCATCCTCGAGCAGGGCACAGATCCTTGCCGAGAGATACGGGATCAAGATCATTCCTGCGGTCGAGCTCTCGGCTTGGGACAAGACAAGGAATATGAAAGTCCATATCCTCTGTTACGCTCCCCAGAAGCCCGACAGGCTCGAGGGACTTTGCATCAAGTCCTGCACAATAAGGACAGAGTGCGCAAAGGATATGATAAACAAAGTAATGGAAAGATACCCGATCCCGCAGGACGCGGTCAGGATGTATACCAAGGGCTCAAAGAGTATTTATAAGCAGCATATCATGCGCGCTCTTGTGAACTACGGCTACGCCACCGAGCTCTACGGCAAGGTCAACGATCAGCTGTTCAAGTATCCGGACGGGGAGTGCCTTGTAACGAGAGAATACCCGGACGTAAACTTCGTGCTCGATCTTATCCATTCCTCCAAGGGTATCGCTGTTATGGCTCATCCCTATATGTTCGGAAATATAGAGCTGCTGCATGAGCTCGTTGAGGCCGGAAAGCTGGACGGCATCGAGGCTTATCATCATTCAGCCGACGAGAAACAGCAGCAGGAGCTTATAAAGTACGCACAGGAGCACGACCTTATCGTCACCGGAGGCTCGGACTTCCACGGACTTTATAATGAAGTCCCGACCTATATCGGCAAGATGACCACCGACGCCGAGAACATCGATAAGATGTTCAAGCTCATACACCAGAATATGATGAAGGTAAAGGCAAGCAAGCCAAAGCCTGAATGAACGGAGACTGTAATGAAAAAAATAGCATATAAAACAAGAGGGACCTGTGCATCGAGAATAGATATCGAGCTTGAGGGTGATACCGTTAAGAAAGTCACCTTTGTGGGCGGCTGTAACGGGAATACTCAGGGGATATCGAAGCTTGTTGAGGGAATGAAGGTCAGCGATGTTATCGAGAAGCTTGAGGGTATCAACTGCGGAGGCAGAGGGACTTCATGTCCGGATCAGCTCACTAAGGCACTGAAAATGATGCACAATTAAACGCTTCAAAACAAAGCTGCGGCTCCAAAGCGACAGCGACTCGGTTCAATGGATCAAGGGTGCGGAGCCCTCCTCGCGGGGTACAATTTTTCCGAAGGACAAATTTGCAGAGCCCCAGCAGCTCTGCACAAAGTAATAATGCAATACAAACAAGGCGCTGCGCCCATAATTCAAAGGGCACAGACGCCTTCTTATTTTGCTGTGACATGAGGACAAATAACCGCAGCGCCGACCGACACACCGCGTCGTCCGCAGGCACAGGAACAGCTGTTAAAAGTCCAAGTAAACGCGATCCTGTAACTCCAATGTCTGCTTATTAACAAAATAATTAAACATTTTGTCACATAACAAACACAATGATAGTTTATAATAATGTCGTTGTATTTGCATGAAACTAACAGTTTCGGAAAGGAAACAGTATGAAAAGTCTGAAGAAAATAACCGCACTTCTTGCCGCTCTTGCGATTTCGGCTTCAATGCTCACCGCCTGCGGCAAGACCGACAGCTCGTCTGACGGCTCCTCTGCATCAGATTCAGCTTCCGATGCCTCTGCTGCCGACAGCAGCGCTTCATCTGCTGATGACGCTTCCTCTCAGCAGTCCTCAGAGCTGCCCGAGCCCACACTTACCATAGACGGAGAAAGCGTCGATATCAACGGCCTCGTTATGTGTAAGATAGACGGCAACGAGATCTCCTTTGACCTGTTCAGATACTATTACTACTATCAGCTCTCGCTGTTTGCAAACAATTACGGCATCACGCTCGAGAATATCATGTCCGATGAAACGCTTATCAAGACCTTCAAGGATACTCTTATCTCTGCCCTCAAGCAGGATCTTGTCTGCGTTCACCTCGCAAAGGAGAACGGTATCGAGCTTGACGAGGATGATAAGAAGAAGGTCGACAGCAATATCGAGGCTATAAAGGCAAACTATGCTTCCGATGAGGAGTATGAGAACGCTCTCAAGGCCGCCTGCATGACTCCCGAGGTTTACAGATATCTCCAGGAGCTCAGCGTGCTTTACAGCAAGGTCGAGTCTCAGCTGTTCCTTAACGGCGGCAAGTATGCTACCTCTGCCGACGATTTCAGAAAGATCGTCAAGGATACAGATAAGTA
The DNA here is from genome assembly GCA_017534595.1 of Ruminococcus sp. GTDB lineage: Bacteria > Bacillota > Clostridia > Oscillospirales > Ruminococcaceae > FB2012. The sequence goes on along the minus strand of JAFXVY010000113.1, from coordinate 152,803 downwards.
TTCAAGAGTCAGAAGCATCCTGATACCTTATCACTGCAAGGTAGATATAAGCGATGAGTCCGTAGCCGCAGAGTATGAGAGCTATACGCTCTCTCAGAAGAACTCCGCCAAGAATACAGCTTATAACGCTCTCTCGGATGAGGATAAGGAAAAGGCCAAAGAGGAAGCCAAGAAGGTAGCTGACGAAGCTCTCGAGAAGGCCAAGAACGGCGAAGATTTCGATAAGCTCATCGACGAGTACGGCTGGGATCCCGGTATGGTCAGCAGCAAGGACGGCTACTATATCAACAAGGATCATACATCCTATATTGCAGCTTATGTCGATGCCGCCTTTGCTCTCAGCGAAAACGAGATCAGCGATCTTGTCGAATCCGAATCCTACGGCTGGTTCATACTCAAGCGCCTGCCCGTAGATGATGAATATGTTGAGGCTAATCTCGATAAAATGATCATCGAGTACGACGATCCGACTATCACGCAGCTCTATAAGGATGTCTCTGCTGCAATGGAGGTCACCGATTCGGAATATTTCGATAAGATGAATCTAAACGATATAACCTGATAAGCATAAAACAGCGGCGCCCCCGTGAAAACGCGGGTGCCGTTTTTACATACTAAAAATCGGAGCCGCTGCGCTTTGCAGCAGGCTCCGATGCTTTATGTACGGGTATCTTATTCGTAGAGCGGGTACTTGGTGCAGATGCCGGTAACGAGCTCTCTTGCCTTCTCCTTGTTAGCCTCGAAGTCGGCAGCGGTGAGGTAGATAGCCTCTGCGATAACGTCCATATCCTCCTCAACAAGACCTCTGGTGGTCACTGCGGGAGTACCGATGCGGACGCCGCTAGTAACGAAGGGCTTCTCGGGGTCGTTGGGGATAGCGTTCTTGTTGACGGTGATGTAAACCTCGTCAAGGTCGTTCTGGAGCTTCTTGCCGGTGATCTTGAAAGGTCTGAGGTCGGCGAGCATCAGGTGGTTGTCGGTGCCGCCGGAAACAAGATCGAAGCCCTTGTCGAGCAGACCCTTTGCAAGGCGCTGAGCATTCTTTACGATCTGCTCACCGTAAGCCTTGAACTCGGGCTTGAGAGCCTCACCGAAGCAGACAGCCTTGCCTGCGATAACGTGCATGAGCGGGCCGCCCTGTGTGCCGGGGAAGATAGCGCTGTTGAACTTCTTGGCGAGCGCCTCGTCGTTGGTCAGGATCATACCGCCTCTCGGACCTCTGAGGGTCTTGTGGGTGGTGGTGGTGACAACGTCTGCATAAGGCATCGGGGACTCGTGCTGACCTGCGGCAACAAGACCTGCGATATGAGCCATATCTACCATGAAGTATGCGCCGACGGACTTGGCGATCTCGGAGATGCGCTTGAAGTCGATAGCTCTCGGATAAGCTGAAGCACCGGCAACGATCAGCTTGGGCTGAACCTCCTTGGCCTGCTTCTCCATAGCGTCATAGTCGATGAAGCCGTTATCGTCAACGCCGTAGGGAACGAAGTTAAAATATTTGCCCGAGATGTTAACGGGGGAACCGTGAGTAAGGTGGCCGCCGTTGTCGAGGCTCATACCCATTACGGTGTCACCGGGCTGAAGAAGTGCAAAGTAAACAGCGGTGTTAGCCTGAGCGCCGGAGTGGGGCTGAACATTGGCAAACTTTGCATCGAAGAGCTTGCAGGCTCTGTCGATAGCGATCTGCTCAACTATATCAACGCACTCGCAGCCGCCGTAGTATCTCTTGGCGGGATAACCCTCGGCATACTTGTTCGTAAGAACGGAGCCCATAGCAGCCATAACTGCGGGCGATACGATATTTTCGCTTGCGATGAGCTCGAGATTTCTTCTCTGACGCGCAAGCTCAAGACCCATAGCCTCTCCGACTTCCTTGTCAAACTGCTCTACAAATCCGATAGTGTCCATCATTTTCATTTGCAATACTCCCAACATATTCAATTTCGCCGGAAAGCCTCCGACAATGTACATAATCCATTATACCAAAAAAATCAGAAAATAGCAAGTGTTTCGGGAAAATTTTCATAAAAAATCCGCCGGGGCTGTCCGGCGGACGGTATATTCAGTTCATTCCGAGGGCAAATGATATCGGTACACCGAAAAGAATGCCTGCATTCGGCTTGGAGAGATCTCCCGTGACCGAAAGGATAGCCTCCTTTGCAGCCTCAACATGATCTTCCTCAACGGCGATGATGATAGTCTTGCCCTTCTTGGCAGGATCGTCGCCCTTGAGCATCTCTCTGAGGAAGCCGATAGCCGGAAGATTATCCATGGTGGAGATGGATTTTGCCATTCCCACACTGTCTATGACAGTACCTCCGTGTATGCCTGCCCTTGCAAGCCTTCTCATGATCTCGTCAACGATCTCGGTTCTTTTGATGATAAGGAATAATAACTGCAATTATCCCATCTCCTTTCCCTGATGATTTTATGATCTCAGCTGCGCCTGAATGCGGCGGCAGCCCAGTCTTCCTTTTCGGCAGTCTCGATAAGCTCAAAGCCGCAGCCCTTGATAACGTCGATGACCTCATCCTTGCGGCTGTCGATGATGCCCGAGACGATAAGTATGCCGTTATCGGCGGTGAACTCCCCGAAGCGCCCGCTCATGGCTATAAGCACGTCCGCGACGATATTAGCGCAGACCACATCGTAGCCATTGCCGAGCTGTCTGACAAGGTTCTCGTCGTCGATGACGTTCCCGCAGTAGGCGTTGTATATCTCATCGGAGATACCGTTCTTTCCGGCGTTCTCTCTGGCGATCCTCACGGAATTGTAGTCGATGTCCACAGCCTTGACGGCGCTTGCGCCGAGCAGTACCGCTGCGATAGAGAGTATCCCGCTTCCGCAGCCGAGATCGAGCAGAGTATCGCCCTCGGAGAGATACTTCTCGATAAGCTCGAGACAAAGCTGTGTCGTATTGTGCTGACCCGTCCCGAAGCTCGAGGCGGGGTCGATCTCAAGGATCTTTCTCGTCTCGTCGGGGGAGACCGTCTCCCAGGAGGGCTTTATTAGCAGCTTTTCGCCGACGGTCAGCGGCTTGAAGTACTGCTTCCAGTTGTTAGCCCAGTCCTCCTCCTTGACGTTCTTGAGCTCATACTCGAGCCTGCCGAAGGCGTTGTCGATATCCCTCTGCTTGAGGGCGCGCAGCTCGAGCTTTACAGCCTCGAGGTTCTCGAGACCCTGAGCATTGTCGGGCAGATAGACGGTAACGGCGGTCTCACAGTCCTTGAGTCCCATAAGATCGTCGTCGATATAATCCCAGTTTATAGTTTTATCGTTGAGAAACTCGTCGAAGTCGGCGGAGTCCTTTATAACAAATCCGTTTATACCCATTCCGATAAGCGAACCGGTCAGCGGCTCGATGCCCTCGGTGGTGGTGTATATCTCAATTTCTATCCAGTTCATAGCCTCTCCTTTCTTTATGTAAAAATTATTATAACACAATTTTCATTATTTGTCAACATTGCCGGGGCCATTTTTGACTTTTTATCATTTACAGCCTGCGAAAACCGTGGTATAATAATACGGAGGAGTGATATTATGGAATTCGGAAAATTTATTGCCCACAGAGGGCTTCACGGCAACGGCGTACCCGAAAATTCAATGCTTGCCTATCAGCTTGCGATAGATGCGGGGCTGCCCATAGAGCTGGATGTCAGGCTCACAAAGGACGCAAAGGTCGTAGTTCATCACGACAAGACACTCAACCGTATGTGCGGCGTGGATAAATATATCAAGGATATGACCTATGACGAGATCAAGGAATACACTCTTGCCGGTACCGATCAGCATATCCCGCTGTTCAAGGATGTTCTGAAATTCGTAAACGGGAGGGTACCGCTGCTCGTTGAGATCAAGAGAGGACACGAGCTCGGCGTGCTTGAAAAGCGCACCGATCACCTGCTGAAGCAGTATAAGGGAGAGTACGCTGTACAGAGCTTTCACCCGATGCATATGCTCTGGTTCAGGCTCCACTCACCCAAGACCTACTGCGGGCTGCTCGTAACCGTCGCGGATGACTGCGAGCCATTTGAGAATATCTCTTCGCACCTCGGGGCGCAGCCCTTTATGTGGGGATTTTCAAACCCGGATTTCATCTCCTGCGATATCGAGCTGCTTTCGGATAAAGTCGTTGACTATGTCAGAAGAACAAAGCGTGAGCTGTTCGCCTGGACTATCAATTCCGAGGAGTACTACAACAAGGCAAAGGACGTCTGCAAAACGCTTATAAGCGAGAAGTCCGAGGACGGCTTCGATTTTACGAAATATATCCCCGGAAAATAACACGCACAACAGGGACATCACCGGCGTTTTGCCGGAGGTGTCCTTTTTTGTCGCAAGAGCTTGTATTTTGTGCTTTACATTTCCTGCAGGATATGCTATACTGATCTATGGAGGTGCATAGTATGAATGACCTTTTGCAGGAGTTTGTGATCGAGGAGATAAATGCCGCGGTCTATCAGGAGCTGTGGCGGTTCATCTCGTCGGATAATATCGTCAGGGGCACATTCGAGTGCTCAAATTTCATCGTTATCAAGCTCGGGGGAGATCAGTTCGTGATCTACCGTCATGTGCTCGGTATGCAGAATGCCAAGTGCAGAGAGGCTGTGCTCGTCGCCAAGACCTATCTGCTCAAGAAGATCAACAGCAGAGCCTACGATCTGCGTCTGCCGGATATACAGAACGTCTTTGACTGAGGAGGAGCAATATGGCAGTCCCGCTCGCGGAAAGGATCCGCCCGCATACGATAGATGAGATAGTCGGTCAGGAGCATCTGCTCGGTAAGGATAAGCCCCTGCGCCGCATCATCGAGAGCGGCAGGATCCCAAATATGATATTCTACGGCTCCGCCGGCATCGGCAAGACCACCGTTGCCCGCATCATAGCCGAGAACGCTAATATGACCATGCACAAGCTCAACGGTACCTCAGCCTCGATAAACGATATCAAGCAGATCGTCGCCGAGACCGGTACTCTGAGCGGCATCGGCGGGATACTGCTCTATCTTGACGAGATACAGTATCTCAACAAGAAACAGCAGCAGTCTCTGCTCGAGTATATCGAGGACGGCAGCATAACGCTGATATCCTCTACCACAGAAAACCCCTATTTCTATGTCTATAACGCCATAATCAGCCGGTCTACCGTCTTTGAGTTCAAACCCCTTACCCCGACGGAAATATTGCCTGCGATCAAGAGAGCCTTCCAGCTCAGCGCCGACGATCTCGGCCTGAGACTGCGCCTTGAGAGCGGAGTATGCGAGTATATCGCAAGCGGCTGCGGCGGCGATGTCAGAAAGTCGATCAATACCGTCGAGCTTTGTACTCTCTCCGCCGACAGGGACGAGGAGAGCCTGACCGTCCGCCTTGACGCCGTAAAGCTGCTGACCCAGCGCAGCAATATGCACTACGACCGCGACGGCGACCAGCATTACGATATCCTTTCGGCACTGCAGAAATCCATCCGCGGCAGTGATCCTGACGCCGCCATACATTACGCCGCAAGGCTGATCGAAGCAGGGGATATAATCTCGCTCTCGCGCCGGCTTCTCGTTATTGCCGGCGAGGATGTCGGGCTCGCGTACCCGCAGGCGGTGCCGATAGTCAAGGCGTGTGTGGACAGCGCGATGCAGCTGGGTCTTCCCGAAGCCCGTATACCTCTGGGCGAGGCGGTGATCCTGCTTGCAACGTCGCCGAAATCCAACAGCTCGTATCTTGCGATGGATCAGGCGCTCGCTGATGTAAGACAGGGCGGTGCGATGGATTTCCCGAGGCAGCTGCAGAATAAGCATTTCGACGGTGAGGATGCTAAGGTCAAGGGACAGCATTACCTCTATCCGCATAACTATCCGAACCATTGGGTAGAGCAGCAGTATCTGCCGGATACGCTGAAGAATAAACGCTACTATGAATTCGGTGAGAATAAGACCGAGCAGCTTGCAAAGGCGTATTGGGAGAAGATAAAGAACAGGAAGCTGTAGACATAAAGGAACTTGATGTTTTATACATCAGGTTCCTTTATTGTAAAATAAAAACCCCCGTTAAAACTGGGGGCTTTCATTAAAAAAATGAACCCCCGGAATAATTCCGGGGGCCTTGGTGGGGTGGGTAATCGGATTCGAACCGATGGTCTTCAGTGCCACAAACTGACGCGTTAACCAACTACGCTATACCCACCGTATGGCGCGCCCTACTGGACTCGAACCAGTGGCCTACTGCTTAGAAGGCAGTTGCTCTATCCAGCTGAGCTAAGGGCGCAGATGAACGGATAAGACCGTATCAGAAGAAAATGGAGCGGGTGATGGGAATCGAACCCACATGGCCAGCTTGGAGGGCTGGAGTTCTACCACTGAACTACACCCGCACAGGGTCTTTGTCAATCGACAAAAAATATTATATCATAATGCAGAGGCTTTGTCAAGGGTTTTGATTTGAAATATTTAAACTTTTTTTGAACGTCGGAACACCTTTTATATTGACAAACTCTTACAGTCAAGGTATAATTAAATCAGTATATTATTAAGGAGGGATCTTATGAGTAATCAAAAATCCGTCACAAGATCCGGCAGCAGGAAAGCTCCCAAGCTGCTATCGCTTATCATGGTGATAGTGCTTCTGGGTACCCTTGCTGTTGACGGCTACTGCGCCTACGATCTGCTCGGAAGAAAGATCGAGCCCGCAAATTCACAGGCCGCCGAAGAACAGAGATCAGAAGATAAGACCGAAAAGAAGGCTGCAAGTGCCGAGAGAACCGCTTTCGAGCAGGCAAGTGCCGAGGTGAAGAAGTCCGGCAACAAGCCTCTGCTTTATTCTCTGCTTGACGGTATGGAGAACAAGACCGTAAACAGCGACAATGAAGGTCTCGAGTTCATCAAGGCTGTTCACGCAGAGCTCGGCGTAAAGAATGCGGATGAGGATCTCGTATTCGATACGGTCGTAGCAGACGACAACTGGGTACACCGTCACTATAAACAGGTGCATAAGGGCATCGAGGTGCTCGGCGGCGGCGTGACAGTTACTACCGATAAGGAGACCGGAAAGGTCGTTGATGTCAGCGGCAGACAGTTCGATATCCCCGATGATATCAAAACTGAGCCGACTGTATCCTTCGACGATGCCAAGAAATCCGCTCAGAAATACGTCAGCGACGTAATGAAAAAAGATATCAGCACCATAAGGCTCGACAACGAGGGCGTAAAGCTCGTTCCCGTGTATGTGGACAAGGTTCTGACAGGCTACAAGGTCTGCGTATCAAACAAGAACAACGGCAGAAAGATAGCTGACGTCATCGTCGATTCCGAGACGGGTCAGGCGGCTGCGGTGAAGTCCTATACCGGCAAGACGCTCAGAACGGATACCGGTTCCAAGAACAATTCCGGCCGCTCCGATGCGACGCTCAACAAGTCAGTCGATAATATCGGCGGATATAAGGTCAGCGACGAGCAGTACGATCTGTCCGATAACGACAAGAACATAAAAGTCCTCAAGCCGGCAGAGGCGAAGGTGGATATCCTCGAGACCGAAGGCAGCGAGGTCTACTCTTTTGATCCGACGGAGATCACTCCCGAGGAGCAGGCTGCCATCGACACTCTCGGAAATGCCGAGGGCGCATACGATCTGTTCAACACGCAGTTCGGGCGCCGCGGCATCGACGGCAACGGCAGCGGGATAGCTATCGTTTACGGCGGCGAGACTATCGGTTTCGATACCGTAAACGGCGAGGAGACCGCTGATATCTCCGGCTGCACAACCTATGCCGGCGAAAATACGATCTATGTCGGCAAGACAGCCGACGGTGCTTCTCAGGCGGGTCAGGCTGCTGCCGATGAGATAGGCTCCGCATACGCACAGGGCGTTATCGAAAGCGAGAGCGAATTGTTCAACGGCTTTGCTCCTGTCGGCTCCGATCCCGAGAGATCCGAAGCTGTCGCTATCGGCGTCGGGCTTTCCGAGGTCTTCGGTGAGATCGTCGAGGACTATGTCAAGGACGGTCAGCTCAACAACAACTGCGACTGGGTAAACGGCTCCGGAGAGCTCAAGAGCGCATCCGCCGATGTAAACACCTATAAAGAGTATGAGACTTCCTGCACTGACGGCAAGCTTATTGTTACCACTTTTGCGGCAGAGCTTGCAGCCTCCGGCGTGGATATGGCAACAGTTGCAAATCTGCTTTACGATGTTATCCCGATGCTTACCGCCAAGACTACATTTGTCAAGTTCAGGATGACGGTAGAGGCTGTTGCGGCTGAGTATGCTGTAAGCAGCAAGGACGGAAGAAAGCTCACCGAGGAGCAGTTTGAGAAGGTCATCGACGCATTCGATAAGGTCGGCATACCCGTGAACTACGACTATACTCTTGTATCTGAGGGCACGATCAGGGTCAACGACGAGAATGACGAGGCCTACGACAGCTTTAAGGTCAAGCTCGCAAGCTACAACGATCCCGAAAAGGTGATCTTTGAGGGTGAGTGTACAGCTGACAGCTTCAAGCTCCCCGCAAGTGTTCCCAACGGTCTGTATATCCTCACTCTCACCGATAAGAACGATGAGATGATGACCGCGTCCTATACAATAATCATAAACAACAATTCACCCGACAGCAAGACCAAGGCTTACGATGACAGCATCACGGCCTATACGCAGTTCGGCGCTGAGGCACGAGACGTTGTGCTGGTGCTTGATATTTCCGGTTCCATGGACGGCAATCCGATAGAGCAGACCCGTGAGGCTGCGGGGAAATTCGTTGATACCGTGCTCACACAGAGCCCCTCCACGAGGATCAGTATTGTTACCTATTCCTCCGAGGCAAGCGACCTCATCATTTCCAGCAATCAGAAGGCTGTGCTCACCGCCGATATCAATTCGCTGTATTCCGGCGGCGGCACGAATATCCATGAGGGTCTTACCCACGCCGACGATATACTGAACAAGTCGAAGTCCCAGAAGAAGCTGATCGTTCTGATGAGCGACGGTTATCCCAACAGAGGTCCCGATGAAAGCGGCGACTTCTGCGCTCCGATAGTCAAGCTCGCAGACCAGATCAAGGACAAGGGCGTTACGATCTATACTCTCGGATTCTTCCACAATCTTTCCGGCTCCGAGCTTTCGGAATGTCAGAAGCTTATGAGCGATATAGCCAGCGAGGGCTACGATTACACCGTTGACAATGCCGATGATGTCAAGTTCGATGTTGCAGACCCCGAGAGCGATCTCTACAAGGTCTTCAACGACTTCGCCGAAATGATAAACGGCAAGAAGTACATCAACATCCGCATCGCCTGCCCGGTAGACGTTACCGTAAGCTACAACGGCGAGACTCTTTCCTCCGACAAGAAGCATCCCATAACCCGCACATCCTTCGGCTCGCTCTCCTATGAGAAGATCATAGACGATGAGACCGGAAAGGAAAGTGAGGATACCGTAAAGGTACTGCGTCTTGAGGAGGGTACCGATTACGAGGTCTGCATCAACGGTACAGGCAAGGGCAAAATGAACTACACCATAAGCTATCCCGACGAGGACGGCGAGTATAACGACGTAAGATCCTTCAAGAATGTTCCGATAACCAAGGAGACTGTTATCGCCACCTCCACCAAGCAGGAGGAAGAGGTCAAGCTCAATGTCGATACCGACGGCGACGGCACATTCGACCTCAACTACGGTGCCGAGAAGAACAAGAAGGCCGAAGAGATCTCCGAAGGCAATATGATGACGGTGATCTTCATTATCGTCAACTCACTGCTCGGAGTAGTTATCGTGCTTTATGCGGTATTCGCGATAAAGAAGAAGATAGCTTCCAAGAAGGCGGCAAGACTCGCACAGCCAATCATGCCCACTGCCTGCACAGCCTGCGGCGCACCTCTTGACGGCAGCTCCAAGTTCTGCCGCTCCTGCGGAGCCGCGGTACAGATGATAATGCCCGAACCCGCAGCGGTACAGGCTCCCGAAATCGAACCCGCAAAGAAGCGCTCCAAGGCGCCGGCGATAATCAAGCTCTCTGTTATTGGCGTATGCGCGGCAGTTATGATAGTAACGCTCGTGTTCTATAATTCGCCTGCGACCACCGTCTTCAAGCAGATCAGAGACAACAAGCCGGAATCTGCGGCGCTGATCTACAAGAACAATATGGAAGACGCAGGGCTCACCAAGAGCTATCTGAACTTCCTTACCAATCACCATATCGGCAAGGCGGAAAGCGCATTCAATGACGGAGATATCACCGCTGCCGATTACAAGTCGATACTGACCGGCATCAAGTCGCTGGATCTCGACGATGCTTCCGAACAGGCAAGCGACAAGCTCAAGGAGCTTGAGAGATCCGATAAGGGCAGCTCCGAGAACACCGAAAAGCCCGCCGAGTCCCAGACCGAGACTGCAGGGGAAGCATAACGCTTCTTCTGAAATCGCAAAATAATAAAAGCTGCTGCAGGAAATCTGCAGCAGCTTTTTGTATAGTCAAAATGAACGTCAAACGATCGCAGCGGCGATAGCGTCGCCCATTCCGGAGCAGGATACCCGGGTCATACCCTCGCTCATGATGTCTCCGGTGCGGATGCCGTTGTCGAGGACGGTGCTCACAGCCTTTTCCACGGCGTCAGCCTCGGCGTTCATATCGAAGGAATAGCGGAGCATCATAGCTGCCGAAAGGATAGTAGCTATGGGGTTTGCCACATTCTTGCCTGCAATATCGGGAGCAGATCCGCCGGAGGGCTCATAGAGGCCGAACTTGGTCTCGTTCATCGAGGCGGAAGCCAGCATACCGATAGAGCCGGTTATCATCGAAGCCTCATCGGAAAGGATATCTCCGAACATATTCTCTGTTACCATTACATCGAACTGTGCGGGATCCTTTACAAGCTGCATAGCGGAGTTATCAACCAGCATATGCTCGAGCGTTACCTCGGGATAGTCCTTGGCGACCTCGTTTACTACCTTTCTCCACAGGCGGGAGGAATCCAGCACATTTGCCTTGTCAACGCTCGTTACCTTCTTGCGGCGCTTCATCGCAACGTCAAAAGCCTTTATCGCAATGCGCCTGATCTCGTTTTCGTTGTAGGTCAGGGTATCAACAGCGGTCATAACGCCGTCGATCTCCTCGGTCCTGCGGGCTCCGAAATAGAGGCCGCCGGTGAGCTCGCGCATGATGAGCATATCAAAGCCTCTTGCACTGATCTCCTCCTTGAGGGGGCAGGCTCCGGCAAGCTGGGGATAGAGCACCGAAGGTCTGAGGTTCGCAAACAGGCCGAGGCTCTTTCTTATCTTGAGCAGACCTGCCTCGGGACGTTTCTCGGGGGGCAGCTTGTACCACGGCGAGGTATTCGTATCACCGCCGATAGAACCCATAAGTACAGCGTCTGCGGCCTTGCAGCGCTCAATTGTCTCATCGGTGAGGGGGATGCCGTTGACGTCGATCGAAGCGCCGCCCATAAGCAGCTGATCGTATTCAAAGCTGTGCCCGTAGACCTCTGCGACCTTGTCGAGCACCTTCATTGCCTCGCCGACTATCTCGGGGCCGATGCCGTCACCCTTTATAACAGCTATTTTCTTATTCATTGGAAAGACTCCTTTTCTTGGATTTTTACTTTACTATTATATCACGCCGATATATCGATGTCAAGTAACGCCGAAGCTGCAAGCATATCTCATTCGTCGTCATTCTCGATTATGATTATGTTCCTGCCGCCTTCTTCAAGAACGGTGTCATAGGTCTGAGCGGGCGCAGTCTCTTCTTCGGAAGCTTCTTTTTCCGCAGGAGGCAGTATCTCGAACATACGCCCGGTAAACGGCGGGACTGTAAGCTTGGCGATACGTGCAAAACCGGAGGTCTCGTATTCCGCGGGTTCCGAGGACTTCGGAGTCGAGCCGCTGTAAATATCCCAGTCGGAGTTCAGGATCTCGCGCAGCACACAGCTCTCACCCATGGGTACGGGTATCTCCTTTTCCTTATCGGAAAGATTGAATACGCAGGCTATCCTGTCGTCGCCGCACTCGCGCTCGTAAGCATATACGCAGTCTCTCTCGGCGCTGACGATCAGCCAGTGAAAGCTCTCGCTGTTGTAGTCGCCGCTGTAAAGACAGGGGCGGGAGGTGTAGAGCTCTCCGAGCCTGCCGAAGTATTCCCGGAAGCTGTCGTGCAGGGGATATTTGAGCAGGAACCAGTCGAGCTCCTTGGTCTCGTCCCATTCACGGAAGTGAGCGAACTCGCTGCCCATGAAATTCAGCTTCTTCCCTGGGTGCGTGAACATATACATATAGAACGCTCTTGCCTGCGGGAATTTCTGATCGTAGTCTCCCCACATCTTCTGAACTACCGTCGCCTTGCCGTGGACATTCTCGTCGTGAGAGAAGGTCAGCATATACAGCTCGTTGTAGAAATACATCATCGAGAAGGTCAGCTTGTGATAGTGCGCGGGACGCTCTGCGGGAGGCGTGCGGAAATAGTTGAGAGTATCGTGCATGAATCCGAGGTCCCACTTGTAATCGAATCCGAGCCCGCCGTATTCTACGGGAGCAGTGATCTTAGGGTAGGCGGTGGAATCCTCCGCTATGAGCATGGCGGTTGGGTAACGCTGCCGAAGCCCGGCATTCATGTGCTTGAGGAATTCGAGTGAAGTGGGGTTAACGCCTCTGTGCTCGTCACCGAGCCAGTAGATAGCGCGGCTGACCGCATCCATACGCAGGCCGTCGGCATGGTACTTGTCGAGCCAGTAGTTTGCGGCGCTCTGCATGAAGCAGATGACCTCCCTGCGGGAGAAGTTGAAGTTGCAGGTGCCCCATTCGCTGACGGTGACGTTGCTGGCGTTGTATTCATAGAGTTCTGAGCCGTCGTAGCGGATAAGGCCGTAGTCATCGATAGCGAAATGCACCGGTACGAAATCGAGTATAACGCCGATGCCGTTCTGATGGCACCTGTCTATCAGCTCCATGAGCTGTGCGGCGGTGCCGTAGCGGGAGGTGGGAGCAAAGAAACCTGTGTTCTGATAGCCCCATGAGATATCCGCCGGATGCTCGCTTATCGGCATGAGCTCGATATGTGTAAAGTGAAAACGCTTGCAGTATTCGATGAGCTTGTCGGCGATGCCTGTGTAGCTGTACCAACCGTTCTCGCTGTCGGGATCCTTCATCCAGGAACCGAGATGAAGCTCATAGATGTTCATCGGTGAGTCGTAGTTCTTGGTGCGTGTACTCATCCACTCCTCATCGCCGAAGGTATAGGCGTCAAGATCACGGATCACAGACGCGAAGCCCGGGCGCAGCTCCATGCCGAAGCCGTAGGGGTCGCAGTGTTCGCGGCGCTGACCGTCGCAGCCGTAGATGATATACTTGTACATCATATCATACTGCGCCTCGGGACACCAAAGCTCCCAGACCTGACCGTTTTTCTGCATGGGTATCTCAACCCAGCCGTTCCACTCGCCTATGACCGATACGGCTCTCGCCTGCGGAGCAAAGGTGCGGAAGACAGCGCATCCGTTCTCTTTGTGAGCACCGAAGAAATTATAGGCGTCGAAGACGTTGCCCATATAGAATTCGTGCATATCCATATATGATCACCTGCCGTAATATAATATTGTTCAATCATCATTATACCACATCTTCATCTGTTTGTCTATTGACAATTTTACCATTGATATGTATAATAAGGACAGATGTAAACAGTTATATGGGGGGTGAGTGAAATGAAGGTCAGACGTGAGGATTTTCCGATTACGTCGGATGATGAGCTCCGTAAGATATACAGAGCGCGTGTCAAGCAGAGAAAACTTATTTCTGCGCCTCCGCTGTTCTTTTCGGCAGTCTGTGCTTTGATCTTCTGGATCGCTGGATATTTTCAGCAGACGGTCTTCAACCCGCGTTTTTCAAATCCGGTATTGCCTGTGCTCATTCCGATAGCTTTCTTCCTGCTCACTTTTATCAGCGGTATGCTGATGTTCACCGATAATGCCGAAAAGCATCTGAGATCAGCGATCTACATAACTATGGGACAGTTCATCGTATTTGCCGCAGGGATGTATTTCGGGCTCATCAAGAATATCCCGTTTGTGCTTATGGCTGTTTGCATGACGCTGACCTGCGGAGGGCACATCCTGATGATCGTGATAATCAACGATCTCAACGCCCTCAGAGAATGCCCGTCGTTCCCCTTTGACAACTACCGCCGCGAACTGACCCGTCAGAGCGGAGACCTTCGCACTGTCACTCCCAAGGCCGCGTCGGTGGACCTTGAAGCGCTGTACGACAAGAGCTCCGAGCTTCTCCCCAAGCGCCCCCAAAGCGGCTACGATGATGATTTTTTCCAGCAGCACGATATGCAATATCTGCACTATATGAGAAACGGGAAGTAAGTTATGCCTTCTAAGCTATTTATGCTTCTGAAAATATAAAAAAATAATCCCCCGCTGCCGTTAAGCAGTGGGGGATATGTTTGGTTGCGGGAGCAGGATTTGAACCTACGACCTTCGGGTTATGAGCCCGACGAGCTACCGAACTGCTCCATCCCGCGATATAGTGTTTTCGTAAGGTACTTGAATATTATATCACACAGGATAGCCTTTGTCAAGTGTTTTTTGAAATTTATTTGCTTTTTGTTTCGACAGCGCTCCAAACCGCGCAGCTGCGGGAATAGAGCGCTGTCAGCTTTTTCCGGCGGCTGATATTGAAGGTCTGCGGGGAAAAATATACAAAAAACACTTGCTATTTTGAGCGATATGTTATATAATAAAATAGATTAGGTGTGCGATGATGAAATACACGCCGGATAAAGGAGTAATGTCACTATGTCTAAGATACAGCGATATTTTTCAATGCTTAAGAATAAAAGGATCGCGTTCATCGGAACGGGCGTCAGCCACAACGACCTGATAAAGCTTTTTCTGTCAAAGGGTCTCGAGGTCGTGATCTGCGACAAGAAGGACGAGGAGCATTTCGACCCTGAGCTCAGAGAGGAGTTTTTGTCCCGCGGAGCTGAGTTCGTGCTGGGCGAGGGCTACCTCGACGAGATCATGAACTGCGATATCGTCTTCCGCACTCCGGGTATGTACTATAATAATGAGAAGCTCACAGAGGCAAGAAAGAGGGGAATCGTTATTACCTCTGAAATGGAGACCTTCTTCGACCTCTGCCCCTGCAAGACCTACGGCATCACCGGCTCCGACGGCAAGACCACTACCACGACTCTTGTCAGCGAGTTTCTGAAGGCCGAAGGCAGGAGAGTACATCTCGGCGGAAATATCGGCAAGGCTCTGCTGCCGATCGTCGAGACGATCTCCGAAAGTGATGCAGCTGTAGTCGAGCTTTCGAGCTTCCAGCTTATTTCCATGCGAGAGAGTCCCGATGTTGCGGGCATAACCAATATCAGACCCAATCATCTGAATGTCCACAAGGATATGCAGGAGTACATAGACTCCAAGTGCAACCTGATAGATCACCAGAACGCTTATTCGAGAGCTGTTCTCAGCCTCGATGACAAGACCACATTCGACCTCTCCGACAGAGTCAGAGGTGAGCTCGCATACTTCTCTATCCGAGAGAAGCCCGAGAACGGTGCGTTTCTTCGCGAGGACGGAATGCTCTGCTACAATGAGCGCGGCAGAATCACGGAGTATGTTCACAAGGATGAGATAAAGATCCCCGGTATGCACAACGTTGAGGATTATCTTACCGCTATCGCCATGACCTACGGCGAAGTAAAGCCGGAAACTGTTGCAGCCGTGGCAAGAGAGTTCGGCGGTGTAGAGCACAGGATAGAATTCGTCCGCGAGCTCGAGGGCGTCAAGTACTATAACAACTCCATAGCTTCAAGCCCCACGAGAGTTCTTGCCTGCCTTGCAGCATTCGATCAGAAGCAGATACTCATTCAGGGCGGCTCGGACAAGGGCATATCCTTTGAGCCTATGGCTGACGAGATCTGCCGCAAGGCAAAGGTGCTCATCCTTATGGGTGAGACCGCTCAGAAGATCGAGGACGCAGTAAGAGCTTCGGCTCTGTTTGCAGACAGCGGTCTGCGGATAATCAGAGTAAAGAATATGGAGGAGGCCGTAAGGGCAGCCTACGAAAGCGGTGAACCCGGAGATATCGTTACTCTTTCGCCCGCTTGTGCGAGCTTCGATATGTACCGTATGTTTGAGGACCGCGGCAGACACTTCAAGCAGTGCGTAATGGCTCTGTGAGCATGACCGTTCCCCCGGAAGGAGGACTTGTAAATGATATACCAGACCAAAGACATAGACCTTGAGCTGATAGCCCGGCTCAGGGACAACAATTACAGCCGGAGAATAAAATCCCATTTTCTCGCCTACGGTACAAAATACGATTTTCTGCGGTTCTTCTTTATCGAGCAGAAGGGCGAAAAGCTCGGGATGTTCTCCGAGTTCAACAGCGCTTTGATGATCTCCACCTTTGAGGGCAGGGAGTTCTCCGATGAGATGCTCGAGGAGCTTTCCGGCTTTATCCGGATGCTAAAGCCGTTCTCGGTGGAGCTTGAGAGAAAGTACGGCGACAGGCTCGCTCAGCTTCTTGATGACGAATACCGCAGTGAGAAGCGCACAGAGTTCGATTTTGTCCCGACAGGCAAGCTGCCGCAGCTTGAGATTGACGAGACTCCCAAGCTTGACGATGTCTACCGTATACTTGCACAGTGCTTTCCGAGGCTTGAGGACAGCTACGAGATCTGGCTGACAGACACCTCACACCGCATAAGACGCGGGCTTTCGCAGTCATTTCTTATGGGGGATTATACCACCGCAACGATCCAGTATATAATTGACAAGGTCGCCCTTGTCGGGCAGGTGGGTACTGTGCCGGAGGAACGCGGCAAGATGCACGCCCGTACTTTGCTCTACTGGATAGGTGAGAGGCTGTGGCAGCAGGGAATAAGGGTCAAGCTCTTTGCAAGACCTCACCGCGTCAGCTACTACGACGAGATAGGCTTCAAGGCCATGGGCATAGATACCGTTCTCGAGCGTCGGGACGAGAAGCCCAGCCATTGACGATAATACATAATAAAGAGGCATAACTGATAATGGACAACTTTTTTGATATCGACTCGCGCATACTTGCTCTCGCCGCTGAGACGGAGAGCGAATGTGCCGGTCAGTTTTCGCATATAGACAGCATCGCCGAGCACAACGGTCAGAAGGTGCTGGCGGCGTTCATAAAGAACAGGGTCAGCGATACCTGCTTCAAGGGTACCACCGGCTACGGCTACGGCGATATCGGCCGCGAGACTCTTGACAAGGTTTTCGCCGACGCGCTCGGTGCAGAGGCCGCTGTGGTGAGACACAACTTCGCAAACGGTACCCATGCCCTTTCCACCGCGCTTTTCGGCGTGCTCAGGACAGGAGATACGATGCTTTCAGCTGTCGGGAGGCCTTACGACACTATGGAGGAGGTCATCGGGCTCAGAGGAGAAAGCGGCAGAGGCTCGCTCAAAGACTTCGGCATCGGTTACATCCAGGCCGATCTTGTCGATGACAAATACCCCGACTATGACATGATCACCGAGCTTGCTCCCAAGGCCAGGATCGTCTACATCCAGCGTTCGAGGGGCTACTCGCTGAGACCTTCCTACGATGTTGAGACAGTAGGCAGGATCATAGCCGCCGCCAAGGCAGGCAATCCCGGGATCATCGCCGTCGTTGACAACTGCTACGGTGAGTTCGTCGAGGAAAGAGAGCCCACAGCCGTCGGTGCAGATCTGATCGTTGGTTCGCTTATAAAAAATCCCGGCGGCGGTATAGCCTCCACCGGTGGATATATCGCCGGCAGGGCAGACCTTGTCGAAATGTGTGCCGACCGCCTGACCTGCACGGGTATGGGGCTCGAGGTGGGCTGCACTCTCGGTCAGAGCCGCGAGATGTTTCTCGGATTTTTCCTTGCTCCGCAGACGGTCGCTTCGGCTTTGAAGACTTCTGTGTTCGCGTGCAGGTTATTCGAGAAGCTGGGTTACAAAACTCTTCCCGAGAGCAGCGAAACGAGAACTGATATCATCGCCTCAATATTGCTTGAAAATGAGGAGAACCTTGTGGCGTTTTGTCAGGGCATACAGATGGGCTCGCCTGTGGACAGCTTTGCCGTTCCCGAGGCGTGGGATATGCCCGGCTACGACAGCAAGGTCATCATGGCGGCGGGAGCCTTTACGATGGGCGCATCCATTGAGCTTTCAGCCGATGCTCCGATACGCGAGCCGTTTGCGGCGTGGCTCCAGGGCGGTCTTACCTATCCCACCGGCAAGGCAGGTATTCTCGTCGCTGCAAATGAGATGCTCAAACGCGGACTTATAAGTCTTTGAATATAAAACGAAAGGAACGATAAGCTATGGCAGAGATCTTTACCGCTACTATCGCGGAGATAGCCGACAGGCTCAAGCTCGAGATAATCTACGCTCCGAAGGACATCAATGAGCTCTATGTCGCCGACAACGACTGCAACCGTCCCGGCCTGCAGCTCATGGGCTTCTATGAGTATTTCAATGCAGAGCGTATACAGATCTGCGGAAATATGGAGTTCGCTTACCTTGCATCCCTTGACGAGGAGGTCAGGGCTCAGCGCATTGACGCGCTGTTTGCCACCAAGATACCGCTGTTTGTGGTAGCAAGAGGTCACGAAATCTATCCCGAAATGGTGGATATCGCCAAGAAGTATGAAGTGCCCGTTGCGCGCACTCAGGAGAGCACGACAGAGTTCATCGCGGCTCTTATTGGCTTTCTCAATGTCAAGCTCGCGCCGCGCATCACCCGCCATGGCGTGCTTATCGAGATCTACGGTGAAGGCGTGCTCATCGTCGGAGAGAGCGGCGTTGGTAAGTCCGAGACCGCTATCGAGCTTGTAAAGAGAGGCCACCGTCTTGTTGCGGACGATGCTGTCGAGATCAGAAAGACCTCGAGCGTTACGCTTGTCGGTTCCTCGCCGGATAATATCCGCCACTTCCTTGAGCTGCGCGGTATCGGCATAATCAACACCAGAAGGCTGTTCGGTATGGGCGCCGTAAAGGTCTCCGAGAAGATAGATCTTATCATCGAGCTGGAGCCCTGGGACAGCAACAAGATCTACGACCGAATGGGCGTGGATAACGAATATACCACGATCCTCGGCGTAAAGATCCCGAGCCTTACGATCCCGATAAAGCCCGGCCGTAACCTTGCGGTCATCCTTGAAGTTGCGGCTATGAACAACCGTCAGAAGAAGATGGGCTACAACGCCGCTCAGGAACTCCTTAACAATCTCGGCCTTGAGATGGATATGAAGGACACCGTCAAGAACTGGGATATGTGAGCAGGGTGAAGCAATAATGTACTCAATAGCAGCGGATATGCACACCCATACGGTCGCCTCGACGCACGCCTATTCGACAGTGCTCGAGAACTGCACCTATGCAGCCAAACAAGGGCTGCGGGCAGTCGCCGTGACCGATCACGGAATGGCCTCCCCCGACTCGCCGCATATCTGGCATTTTGAAAATCTGAGCATCCTTCCGAGAAGCATCGAGGGAGTGTACCTGCTCAGGGGCATAGAAGCAAATATACTCGACGATACCGGCGCACTTGACGCCGACGGTGCTTTGCTCTCAAAGCTCGAATGGGTCGTGGCTTCGCTTCATTCCCAGACCTTCGAGCCCGGGGACCGGGAACGCAATACGAGAGCTTATCTCGGGCTCTGCGAGAACGAGGCGGTGGATGTGATCGGGCACCCGACCACAAAGAAATTCACCTTCGATATGGAACGCTGCGTAAAGGCTTTCAAGGAGCACGGCAAGCTCGTTGAGATAAACGAAAGCTCGATCAGGACTGGCAAGAGCCCTGTTCCTATCGTCAAAGAGCTGCTTGATCTCTGCCGGAGATACGAGCTGCCGGTGGTGCTCAACACAGACGCTCACTACTGCGCTCAGATCGGCAGATACCCGATCTCGCTGGGCATCCTTGAGGAGACCGGTTTCCCGCAGGAGCTTGTGCTCAACAGCGAATGGGAGCGTCTGCGGGAGCATATAATAAGAAAACACGGTGACATAGGCATATAACACTTAGTAAAGGGTTTGATTTTATGAGTCTTTCCGGACTTTGCACTCTTGCTGCCGGGCTCGGCTGCGAGGTCAGATATAATGAGCCGCTTTCTGCACATACTACCTTTAAGGTCGGCGGGGAATGCGAAGCGTTCATTGAGATTGCTTCGGCGGACGCTCTCGTGCGGCTGATAAGCTGTGCCCGTGCAGAGGGCGTGAAATATTATGTGCTCGGCAAGGGCTCGAATGTCGTCTTTGAGGACAGGGGCTTCGGCGGAGCCGTGCTGCATATTGGTCAGCAGATGTCTGAGATCATGCTCTGCGGCAGTGATGATCCCGCCGTTCCGGACGGTCTGACGGGTATCCGCGCAGATGCGGGAGCAGGGCTTAACAGGCTTTGCGGCTTTGCCTGCGAGAATTCTCTCACCGGGCTCGAGTTTGCCTACGGCATCCCCGGGACAGTCGGCGGGGCGGTATATATGAACGCCGGCGCTTACGGCGGCGAGATCGTTGATGTGATCTATGCCGCTGATATACTTGATGTCCGCACCGGGGAGATACGCACTGTCCGTCTCGATGACGGCGGGTTCGGGCTCTCCTATCGCTGCTCGACCTTTATGGATAACGGAGACATTATCCTCAGAGCGTATTTTGCGCTTCCCGCAGGCGACAGCAAGGAGATCAGAGCCAAGATGGACGATCTTCTCTCCCGCCGCAAGGAGAAGCAGCCGCTCGATTTCCCCAGCGCCGGCTCAACTTTCAAACGCCCGGAGGGCTACTATGCCGGCAAGCTCATCCAGGACAGCGGCCTGAGAGGCTTCACGGTAGGCGGGGCACAGGTCTCCGAGAAGCACTGCGGCTTTGTTATCAACCGCGGCGGCGCCACTGCTGCTGATATTACCGCACTGATAGATCATATCAAAAAGACAGTCCTCGAGCAGCAGGGCGTCGAGCTTGAGTGCGAGGTCAGGATAATACCGTATTAAGTGAAAGGGAGGCAGTGTCATGCAATTTGTCATAGTCACCGGAATGAGCGGTTCGGGCAAATCCACCGCGATAGATGTGCTTGAGGATATCGGCTATTACTGCATAGACAATATGCCGCCCGAGCTCATAACCAAGTTCACCGAGATATGCAGCCAGTCCAAGGGCAAGATCGACAAAGTCGCTTTCGTTGCCGATATCAGGGGCGGAGACTTCTTTATGAAGCTCACCGATATCATCGCTCAGCTCAAGGCGGAGCAGGTAAACATCAAGATACTTTTCCTTGATTCCTCGGACGACGCTATCATCAGAAGATACAAGGAGACCAGAAGAAAGCATCCCCTCGATGAAGTCAGCTACGGCAATATCCGCAGCGCTATCGTCATCGAGAGAGAGCTTCTTGTGCCGATAAAGAGCTGCGCCGATTACTACATAGACAGCTCTTCGACCTCCGTCAGTGAGTTCAAGGAAAGGATGTACAGTATGTTCCTCGACCAGAGCGAGGAATATATGAGGATAGATGTCCGCTCCTTCGGCTTCAAGTTCGGTTCGATGAGCGAGGGCGATCTTATATTTGACGTAAGGTGTCTGCCCAATCCGTTCTATGTACCCGAGCTCAAAGAAAAGACAGGTCTCAACTCCGAGGTCTCGGATTACGTTATGCAGTTCGACGATGCGAAAGAGCTGCTCAAAAAGCTCTGCGATCTTATCGACTTCCTGATCCCGCTCTACCGCAAGGAGGGTAAGGCTCAGCTGGTCATAGCCTTCGGCTGCACCGGCGGCAAGCACAGGAGCGTTACCTTCGCCGAGGAGCTCGCAAAGCATCTTAAAGATAAGAATTACAAGGTGAGAGTATCTCACAGGGATATAGATAAGCACTGACAGGAGAGATTTATGGAGCCGAGATCCTTTTCCTATTCGGTCAAGGACGAGATCCTTTCCCGTATAGACAAGCCCGATAAGGCCGATGTCTGCCTTATGGGCATACTGACCTTCTGCAATGAGCTAAGCGACAGGCAGCTCGTGCTTCTCACCGAGCACCGGGGCACTGCGGAGTTCTTCACCGAGCACTGCTCGCGGATATGCTCCGACCCGTCTGCGGTGAGAGTTTCCGAGACCGGCAAGAAGGATTCCGCCACCCTGTACAGGCTCGAGGTGGACAGGCCGGAGAACCGTATGGAGCTTCTGAGCTATTTCCGTATGGATTCCTCCCGCAGACTTACACCGGACGATCTGCCTAAGTCAAAGTATTATCCGCAGCTTATAGCGGGGATATTCCTTTCCTGCGGGTCGGTCAACAATCCCGAGAAGAAGTACCACATGGAATTCGTCATGCCCGACATCCAGCTCTGCAACGACTTCGGGCTGATACTGCTCGAAAGCTACGGCATACTCGCCAAGCAGACCGAGCGGAAGAATTCTCAGGTGGTCTATATCAAAGAGTCCGAGAATATCATTGACCTGCTCACGATAATGGGGGCGACGAATTCCTCCCTCGAGCTGATGAATGTCAAGATACTCAAGGATATCCGAAACAAGATAAACCGCGCTGTCAACTGCGACAACGCCAACATAGAAAAGACGCTGAGAGCTGCCGAGAAGCAGATCTCGGACAT
Organism: Ruminococcus sp.; assembly: GCA_017534595.1. Lineage (GTDB taxonomy): Bacteria > Bacillota > Clostridia > Oscillospirales > Ruminococcaceae > FB2012. The sequence continues at coordinate 130,205 of JAFXVY010000113.1, read as the reverse complement.
AGAGCTTATCGACGACACCATCGGCATAGGCTCATTGCCGGAAACGCTTCAGGAGATAGCAAGGCTCCGCTATGAGAATACAGATATCAGCCTCAAGGATCTCGGGCAGCTGCTCGATCCGCCGATCTCGCGCTCGGGCGTTAATCACAGGCTCGCCCGTATCTCCGAGATAGCGGACAAGCTGCGCGGCGAATAAATAAGAAAAGGAGGGCACCGAATGGAACGCTTCGTTCATCTTCATGTTCACAGCGAGTATTCGCTGCTTGACGGTGCCTGCCGGATAAAGGAGCTCGTTGCAAGAGTAAAAGAGCTCGGCCAGACCGCCTGCGCCGTCACTGATCACGGCAATATGTTCGGAGCCGTTGAGTTTTACAGGGAGTGTACCTCTGCGGGGATCAAGCCGATCATAGGCTGCGAGGTATACGTCGCCCCGAGATCGCGGTTCAGTAAGGTCGCCGGCATAGATGCGCCGCCCTATCATCTGATACTGCTTTGCGAGAACAATACCGGTTATCAGAATTTGATCAAGCTGGTCTCCGAATCTTATACAGAGGGCTTCTACGGCAAGCCGAGAGTGGATACAGAGCTGCTCGAGAAGTATCACGAGGGGCTGATCTGTCTGTCGGCCTGCCTTGCGGGAGAGATCCCGCGAAGGATATCCTCCGGCGACTACAAGGGAGCTGTCGAGACAGCGCTGAAATACCGCGATATCTTCGGCGAGGGGAATTATTATATCGAGCTGCAGGATCACGGGACTATGGATGATAAGCGTATGGTACCGCAGCTGATAAGGCTTTCCCGCGAGACCGGGATACCCCTTGCCGCGACCAATGACGCTCACTATATCCGCAAAAGCGATGCCCGGCTCCAGAAGGTGCTGGTCTGCATTTCGACAGCTACCACGCTTGATGAGCCATCGAAGATGCAGTTTGAGACGGATGAATTCTATCTCAAATCCCAGGCAGAGATGGAGCAGCTGTTTCACGGCGTTCCCGAGGCGATAGAGAACACCGCTCTTATCGCTGCGCGCTGCGATATGCACTTTGAATTCGGAGTAACCAAGCTGCCGACCTTCAAGACAGAGGGTACCGATGACAATAAAGCCTATCTCCGGTATCTCTGCTTTGAGGGGCTTCGGGAGAAATACGGTGAGGACAACGAGGCTGCCAAAAAGCGCCTCGAGTACGAGCTCTCCGTTATCATCGGGATGGGTTATACCGATTATTTCCTTATAGTCCGGGACTTCGTCCGCTATGCCAAGACCAACGGAATACTCGTAGGCTGCGGCAGAGGTTCGGGGGCGGGCAGCCTTGCGGCATACTGTATAGGTATAACCGGCGTTGATCCGCTGAAGTATGATCTGCTGTTTGAGAGATTTCTCAACCCCGAGAGAGTCTCAATGCCCGATTTCGATATAGACTTCTGTATCTTCGGACGGCAGCGGGTTATTGATTATGTTATAAACAAATACGGCTCTGACCGTGTTGCTCAGATAGTTTCCTTCGGCACCCTCGGTGCTAAGGGAGCTGTTCGTGACGCTGCAAGAGCCATTGGTCTCTCCTATCAGGTCGGTGACACCGTTTCCAAGGCGATACCCCGCGGTTATGAGGTCAGAGAGGCTGTTGAGAAGGTCGAAGCGGTAAGGCAGCTTTACAACTCCGACCCAAAGATACGGGATCTGCTCGATACCGCTGCGGCGCTTGAGGGTATGCCCAGAAACACGATGACACACCCCGCGGGTGTAGTTATAACCGACAGGCCTGTGGCTGATTATGTCCCTCTCTATGCTCACGACGGCATAGTTTCCACACAGTATACCAAGGACGATCTCGAGAAGCTTGGACTTCTGAAATTCGATTTCCTTGCTCTTGCCAACCTGACGATCATAGATCTCTGTCAGAAGGAGATCAGAAAGCGTATCTCCGATTTCAGCGAAGAGAATATCCCGCTTGACGACAGGGAAGTCTACGCCATGCTCTCCAAGGGTTATACCGAGGGAGTGTTCCAGTTTGAAAAGCCGGGCATGACAGCAAGACTAATGCAGCTCGCTCCGAACTGTATAGAAGATATCATCGCCATGCTCTCGCTCTACCGCCCGGGTCCCATGGACTCGATAGGAAGATATATCCGCAACCGCAGCGACCCGTCAAAAGTCACCTACAAGCATCCATTACTCAAAGAGATAATGCAGGAGACCTACGGCTGCCTGATCTATCAGGAGCAGGTAATGCAGGTCTTCCGGACGCTTGCCGGCTTTTCATACGGGCAGGCTGACCTTATCAGAAGAGCCATGGCCAAGAAGGATCACGCTGCCCTTGAAAAGCAGCGTAAAGCCTTTATCTACGGTGAGGATGGCAAATGTACCGGCTGCATAGCGAATGGGGTATCCGAGCAGATCGCAAATGAGATCTTCGACGACATGACTTCTTTCGCATCCTACGCATTCAACAAATCCCACGCCGCCGCTTACGGCATCATAGCCTACCGCACGGCGTATCTCAAGTACCATTTCAGTAAGGAGTATATGGCGGCGCTGATGACTGTCACCCTGCTTGAAAGCCCGGACAAGCTCCCGGATTATATCGAGGAGACCCGGCGCCTCGGCATAAAGATACTCCCCCTTGACATAAACCGCAGCACAGCCGGCTTCGGCGTTGAGCCGGAGGGTATCAGGTTCTCGCTGCTTGCCGTAAACACTCTCGGTGAGGGGACGATCAACGCGATCGTCCGCGAGAGGCAGCGCGGCGGCGAATTCTCCGATCTTGCGGATTTCTGCCGCAGGATGACCGCCTGCCGCGAGATATCGGCAAAGATAACCGAGCAGCTCATCAAAAGCGGCGCTATGGACTGCCTCCCCGGGAACCGAAGGGAGAAGATGAATTCCTGCGCTTCGCTGATGTCTGCCGCCGAGCATGACAAGCGAAACAATCTCGAGGGTCAGCTCGACTTTTTCGGTACTGCTGCTCCCAAGGAGGAGAAGCAGGAGGAACGGCTCGAGGAATATCCGCTTTCGATGCTGCTCGAATTCGAGCATGAAGCTCTCGGCATTTACCTGTCGGGGCATCCGCTGGATGTTTACAGTCTTTGTGCCGAAGCTTCGGGCTGCGTATCCGTCTCGGATATCTGCCCCGATGAGGACTCCGGAAAGCCGCCCGTCAAGGACGGTACGAAGTACAGGATCATAGCTATGATATCCGGCGTTAAGAAAAACAAGACCCGCAAGGGCGATCAGATGGCTTTCGTCCAGTGTACCGACAAGACCGGCACGATAGAGGCCGTAGTTTTCCCGGGTACATTTGCTGCCGTAAACGGTCTGCTTAGAAGCGGCGCGACAGTCAGTGTCAGCGGAAGGGTCTCTCTCAGGGATGACGAACCCGCGAAGATCATAGCCGAGACGGTCGAGACCGCAGACGAATTCTGTCAGAAGTGTTACGGCAGGGATCTGTGTCTGAGGCTTTCATCTGAGGATGCCGCTGTCAGGGATGCCGTTGCATCCGCTGCGAAAAAGTATGCGAGCCCGGACGGTTCGCTGCTGAAGCTGTATTTTTACGACAGGAAAGTAATGACGGTACTCAAGACCGTCAAGAGAATAAAGCTCAGCGAGAGTTCGCTGTCTGAATTCGCCGGGATTGTCGGCACAGAGAATATAAGATTTATGTAAGGAGATACTATGGAACCCAAGAATTACAGAGTGGTAAGGATCGACGGAGATTACGCCGTCCTTGCCGAGATAAAGACCGGTGAAGAACAGCTTACCGCCAGAGCCCTGCTCTCCGAGGAGATCGAGGAGGGCAGCCTGCTGCATTGGGAAAACCTTTGCTATACAATTACGGAATAAATTGATTGGAGACGAAATATGTCTGTAGTTTACAAGAAAGAGGTGCTGGACAACGGGCTTGTCAGCGCCGAGGTCTATGACGATAAGTTCAAGACCTTCAGGATAATCGTCAGGATGATAGTTCCACTCGACAAGGAGCGTGTGCCGCTGTCTATGCTGGCGCTCGATATCCTCACGATGTCCAACCGGAAATATCCGGAAAGAGAAGATTTTGTGCTTGCTCTTACCGAGCTTTACAACGGCGGCATCAACTCGGGCGGCATGATACTCGGAGACTGCTATGTTCATTCGGTGTCCATGAGCTGCCTCTGCGATGAATACACCATCGGCAAAGAGAAGATCTCCGATAAGGCAGCGGATATGCTGCTCGATACGCTGTTCGATCCTCTGCTCGAGGATGGGCATTTTTCGCAGAAGTATTTTGAGATCTGCCGCGGAGAAATGCTCGACGATATCGCCGCTATGATAAACAACAAGCGCCGGTATGCCGCTTTGCTGTCAAAGAAACACATATACGAGGGTGAGCCGAACTCGATCTCGCCGTTTGATTACAAGGAACTGATCGAGAACACCACCGTCGAAGCGGTGACGGAGGCATACAGGAAGCTTCTTTCCTCGGCTTATTATATTGTCTCCGTGACAGGCGGAAGTTCCGGCAGTGAGGCGGGAAGCAAAATAAGAGAGAAAATAAAAGCTCTCGAGCGCAGGCCTGTTTTCAACGGGAAATTCCGCTCGCCTTCGCCGCTGAAAAAGGAGGTCCGCTTTGCCGAGGCCGAGACCGAGGCCAAGCAGGCACAGCTCATTATGGCATACAAGCCGGAAAACTACAATGAGTATTCCTCAAAGCTGTTCGCTACGATGCTCGGCTCCTATCCGATGTCAAAGCTGTTCATGAATGTCAGAGAGAAGCTTTCGCTTTGTTATTACTGCGATGCTGTGATCTCCGATGTCAAAGCTACTGTAATTATTTCCTCGGGACTTGACATCGGCAATCTCGACAAGGCCAGAGCGGAGATCAACAAGCAGATCGAGGCTCTTGCAAACGGTGACTTCACCGATGAAGAGCTGAACGCCGCCAAGCTCCACCTTGCAGACGCCTATCTTTCCAACTACGATTCCAAGATGGATATAGAAACCTGGTATTTTTATCAGTTTATTCGCGGCAGCAGCGATTCGCCCGAGGATAAGGGCGGGAAGATAATGGCTCTGACCCGTCAGGACGTTATGGATGCCGCCCGAAGCTACAAGCTCGATACGGTCTTTGTTATGAAGCCCGGGAACGGAGGTGAGTGATATGCTGATACCGGAGATATTCAGATCCTCCTATACCGGAGAGGAGTACAGGCTCTATCATCACCCCTCGGGTCTTGACATCATGATAATGAAGCTTGAGGGCTTCCGTACAGTTGAGGCACTGTTCGGCACAAAGTACGGCTCTGTCAACAACTGCTTCAGGACGCTCGATACCGGGGATTTCATCAGAGTCCCCGACGGAATAGCCCATTACCTTGAGCACAAGCTGTTTGAAAACGAGGAGTGCGGTGTGTTTGAGCTCTATGCCGCCACCGGAGCCACGGCAAACGCCTTCACCTCCTTTGACGTCACGGCATATACGTTCAGCACCTCGTCCGATTACAGAGAGCCGCTGCGCATCCTGCTCGACTTCGTTCAGAAGCCATATTTCACCGAGGAGAACGTCGAGAAGGAGCGGGGCATCATAGCTCAGGAGATCAAGATGAGCGAGGATTCTCCTTCAAGGGCACTGTTCTTCGAGCTGCTTAATTGCCTCTACAAAGAGCACCCCATCAAGATCGACATTGCCGGCTCGGTGGAGTCTATACAGGAGATAACTCCCGAGCTGCTCTACAAGTGCTACGATACTTTCTACAACCTCAACAACATGGCTCTTGCTATAGCCGGAAACATTGATGACGAGACCGTCCTTGCGATCTGCGATGAATGCCTCAAGCCCGCAGAGGATAAGCGCCTTGAAATCAGGTTCCCGGATGAGCCCGCCGAGGTCGCAAGACCCCGCTCGGATATAAAGCGGGAGATCGGTGTGCCGATGTTCTCACTCGGCTTCAAATGTCCGCCGCTGAGCGGCAGTGAGCTGCAAAAGACTTCCATAGCCGCGGAAATGATGCTCAAGCTGATGTTCGGGCAGATGTCCCCGTGGCACAAGAGAGTCTTTGAACAGGGGCTTATAAACTCGACCTTCGGCACCGAGGTGTTCTCCTCAGACGTCGGGGTGTTCGCTATTATCCTCACAGGTGAGTCCAAGGACCCCGATGCTGTATATCAGAGCATCATTGAAGAGATCGAGGCCTGCCGCAGCAGAGATATCGACGAACGGCTGTTCAATGCCATGAAGAAGTCAGGCTATGCCGGCGAAGTTCAGAAATACAACATCGTTTCTGAGTGTGCCGATTCAATGATGTTCGGCTATATGCTCGGATCAAACTGCTTCGATACCCTTGAAGTGCTCTCGGGGCTGACGACAGACGATATCAAACGCACGATGGAGCTGCTCGATCCTCAGAGATCGTCCTTCTGCACCGTGAGCTCGGATATACAGCAAAACGCAAAATGAAAGGTAAGATCATATCATGACACAAGTATTGCAGACATTGGCTCAGTCAACGCTGACACTTGACAGCGAGATAGTTCAGAAGGCCAGAAACAACCCGGACAAGGTATTCTTCCCGAATATGGGCAGCGACAATATCTTTACCGAGGGTTTCTCGATCGACAGGGTATTCTTTACCATCCCCGGAATCAACTTCAAGGTCTACTGGTACGGATTTCTTATCGCGGTGGGCATACTCCTTGCGATGTTCTACGGCTTTAAGAAGATGCGCTCGGCCGGTATCGACCCCGACAGAGCTACCGACGGCGTTATCGCCGGATTTGTCGGAGCTCTCGCGGGCGCAAGACTCTATTATATCCTGTTCAACAGCGATATGTCGATCACTCAGTTTTTCAGCTTCCGCGACGGCGGACTTGCGATCTACGGCGGTATAATAGGAGCCGTGCTTGTCGGAGGCATAGTGATAAAACTGAAAAAGATCAAGCTTGCCGCGATGCTCGATGTCGTAGCGCCGTGCTTCCTGATAGGTCAGGCGATAGGGCGCTGGGGCAACTTCTTCAACCAAGAGGCCTTCGGCTCGAATACCGACCTTCCCTGGGGTATGTTCAGCAACTCAACTCTGACCTATATCGCAGACAACTGCCCCGAGCTCGACAGATATTCACCCGTACACCCATGCTTCCTGTATGAGTCGATCTGGTGCGCGCTGGCGTTCGTGTTCCTGCACTTCTACTTCAAGCACAGGAAGTTCGACGGTGAGGTGTTCCTGATGTATGCGGGTCTCTACGGTCTCGGTAGATTTTTCATCGAGAGCACAAGAACGGATTCGCTCTACCTTATGAACATCAAGGTATCCCAGCTCGTTGCCGGTGCAAGCGTTGCCGCTGCTGTGATACTCATAATCGTGTTCCGCAGCATTACCAAGCGAAACGATGACTACAAACTTTTTGTAGATACAGAGCTTTCAAAGGCGCAGCTTGCGGAGTATGACGCCTACGATTCAAGGCGCAAGGCCAAGAAGGAGCTTGTCAGGAAGATCAAGGAAGCCAAGGCTGCCGGCGAGGATACCTCCGAGCTTGAGAAGGAGCTCGAGGAGAAGTACGGCAAGCACGCTGCCAAGCCCACCGATAACGTAGTAGAGAAGAGCAGCTCCGAGAACTATACCTCTATCCTTGCAGAGGATGAAGACGAGCAGACAGATGATGTCTCCGAGCCAGATGAGGCGTCGGAGGAAACTGAAAATAAAGAAGAAGCTGAGGAGGAAAACAAAGATGAGCAGGATAATTGACGGAAAGGCAGTATCTGCACAGGTAAAGGAAAGGATCAGGGTCGAGGCCGAAAAGCTCAAGGAGCAGGGTATAGAGGTCGGACTTGCAGTTGTGATCGTCGGGGACGACCCGGCATCGAAGGTCTATGTGAGAAACAAGAAAAAGGCCTGTGAAGAGGTCGGCTTCGCATCCTATGAGTACGCTCTGCCCGCCGAGACTACCGAGCAGGAGCTTCTCGAGCTTGTGAACAAGCTCAACGCAGACCCGAAGATCGACGGCATACTTGTTCAGCTCCCGCTGCCCAAGCATCTTGACGACAAGGTCATCATCAACAACATCCTTCCCGACAAGGACGTTGACGCCTTCCATCCGATAAATGTCGGCAAGATAATGATCGGCGATTACAGCTTCCTGCCCTGCACACCGGCAGGCGTAATGGAGCTCATAGCCTCCACAGGCACCGAGATCGCCGGCAAGGAGTGCGTAGTCATCGGCAGGAGCAATATCGTGGGCAAGCCCCAGGCTATGCTGCTGCTCCACAAGAGCGGCACCGTGACGATCTGCCACTCCAAGACCAGGAACCTCAAGGAGGTAGCCAGCAGAGCGGATATACTTGTCGCTGCCGTAGGAAAGCCCAAGATCATAACCGCCGACTACATCAAGGAGGGAGCCGTTGTTATAGACGTCGGCATGAACCGCGACGAGAACGGCAAGCTCTGCGGAGACGTGGATTTTGAGAACTGCAAGGACAAGGCCGGCTTTATCACTCCCGTTCCCGGTGGAGTGGGGCCCATGACCATCGCCATGCTCATGCAGAATACTCTCACCGCTGCCAAGGCTCATCACGGTCTGCTTCCCGGGACGGAGCCGGCTCCCGAGGACACCAAGCAGCGTTCTGCCTGGAACAAGCTGTTCCTGCACACCTGACAGCTGTCCGGTGACGGAAAAGCTTTTGAACAAATGTAAAATATCTGTGAATTCTATTTACAAAGCTCAAATAATATAGTATAATAATATAGCTGTGTTTGAGGCAGCGTATCCCTGCCGCAGAATATGGGTAAAGCCCGAACGGGAAAGCTACCTGCCATATCCTTCGGCTGCGGAAAAATATTTTTGAAAGAGGTACGAAAAAAATGCTCAGAAAAGACGAAAAGACAGCTGTTATCGAAGCTAACAGAACGCATGAGAACGACACCGGTTCTCCCGAGGTGCAGATCGCTATCCTCACCAGAAGGATCAACGACCTTACCGAGCACCTTAAGACCAACAAGAAGGATCATCACTCCAGAAGAGGTCTTCTGAAGATGGTAGGTAAGAGAAGAAATCTTCTCGGCTACCTCAAGAAGAAGGATATCGAAAGATACAGAGCTGTTATCGAGAAGCTCGGCATCCGTAAGTAATCTTTTGTACACCAAGGCAGAGGCGCTGAATGCGCCACTGCCTTTTGGTGTTTATTTCAGTAAAATACGGGTGGTCAGTTAGCATTAAACAGATCCCGTGAGGGAGCTTGCTTCGCGGTATCTGTTTATTGCTAATGGCTCACCTGTAAAAAATATATCAGGAGGAGTTTTCAGTATGTTTGAGAATTACAGGAAGTTTGAAACTACCTACGCCGGCAGACCCTTTATCGTTGAGACCGGCAAAGCCGCTCAGCTCGCCAACGGTTCGTGCTGGGTAAGATACGGCGAGACCGTAGTTATGGCTAACGTTACCGCATCCCCCAAGCCCAGAGAGGGCATTGACTTTTTCCCGCTCTCCGTTGATTATGAGGAGAGACTTTACTCCGTAGGCAAGATCCCCGGCTCGTTCATGAAGAGAGAGGGCAAGCCCACCGAGAAGGCTATACTTACCTCGAGAATGGTTGACCGTCCGATCAGGCCTCTGTTCCCCAAGGACATGAGAAATGATGTTTCGGTAGTTATGACTGTTCTTTCCGTTGACCCTGACTGCTCGCCCGAGATCGCAGGCATGATCGCTACCTCTATCGCTATCTCGATCTCCGATATTCCCTGGAACGGCCCTATCGCCGGTATCAGTGTCGGTCTCGTAGACGACGAGCTCGTGCTCAACCCCACACTTGAGCAGAGATCCAGGAATCACCTCAACCTCACCGTTGCAGGCTCTATGGAGAAGATCGTTATGATCGAGGCCGGTGCCGATGAAGTCCCCGACGACAGGATGCTTGAGGCTATCCTTCTCGGTCATGAGGAGATCAAGAAGATGGTTTCCTTCATCAACGACATCAAGGCTCAGATCGGCAAGCCCAAGTTCACCTTCGAGTCCATGGAGCTCGATCACGATATGCTCGACGAGATGATGGCCGAGTTCGGCGATCAGATCAAGTTTGCTCTCGATACCGATGACAAGAACATCCGTGATGCAAGGCTCCAGCCCATCACTGACGCTATCCTTGAGAAGTTCACCGAGAAGTACGAGAACCTGCCTACTATCATCGGCGAGGTCATGTACAAGCTCCAGAAGATCATCGTAAGAGACTGGCTCTACAACGGCAAGCGTGTTGACGGCAGAGGCATCGACGAGATCAGACCTCTTGCTGCTGAGGTAGGCTTCCTGCCCAGAGTTCACGGCTGCGGCCTGTTCACCAGAGGTCAGACTCAGGTAATGACTATCTGTACTCTCGGCCCCGTAAGCGACGCTCAGCGCCTCGACGGCCTCGATGAGGAAGAGTCCAAGAGGTACATCCACCACTACAACTTCCCCAGCTATTCCGTAGGCGAGACCAAGCCCTCCAGAGGCCCCGGCAGACGTGAGATCGGTCACGGCGCCCTCGCTGAAAAGGCTCTCGTTCCCGTAATTCCCTCCGTTGAGGAGTTCCCCTACGCTATCAGAATGGTATCCGAGGTGCTTTCCTCCAACGGTTCCACCTCTCAGGGTTCTATCTGCGGCTCGACCCTCGCTCTTATGGATGCAGGCGTGCCGATAAAGGCTCCCGTTGCAGGTATCTCCTGCGGCCTTATCACCAAGGACGACGGCAGCTGGATGACTATGGTAGACATTCAGGGTCTTGAGGACTTCTACGGCGATATGGACTTCAAGGTAGGCGGCACCAAGAATGGTATCACCGCTATCCAGGTGGATATCAAGGTTGACGGCCTTACGCCCGACATCATCAGAGAGGCCTTTGCAAAGACCCACAAGGCCAGAGATTATATACTTGACGAGATCATGCTCAAGGCTATTCCCGAGCCCAGAGCTACCGTTAACAAGTGGGCTCCCAAGATGCTCACCACCAAGGTTCCCGTTGACAAGATCCGTGAGGTCATCGGCAGCGGCGGAAAGGTCATCCAGAAGATCAGCGCAGAGTGCGATGTCAAGATCGACATTGAGGAAGACGGCAACGTATTCGTTTCCGGTCTCGACCTCGACAAGGCTCAGCAGGCAATCTCGATCATCAACACTATCGCCAACGATCCCGAGATCGGTGCTATCTACAAGGGCAAGGTCGTTCGCATCATGAACTTCGGCGCCTTCGTTGAGATCGCTCCCGGCAAGGACGGACTCGTTCACATCTCCAAGCTCGATAAGCAGAGAGTTGAGAAGGTAGAGGACGTTGTACAGATCGGCGATGAGGTCGTTGTAAAGGTAATGGAGATCGATTCGCAGGGCAGGATCAACCTCTCCCGCAAGGACGCTCTTGCCGATATCGAGGCTAAGAGAAAGGGTCAGTAATGAGGTGTCCGTTGTGCGGAACCGAGTTCTTCGGAAATGACAGGACCTGTCCCGGCTGCGGAAACTATTTACGTGATGATTCAATTCCCGACGGAGCCGGTGCTCCGTCGGGAAATTTTGTACCGCAGAGACAGACTCCCATGCAGCCCTATCCGCAGGGCATTAACACCCCAATTTATCAGCAGCCGAACTATCTCCGGATAACGCCGAGGCTTGCTTCGGCAAACAGAAAGCGCGTTGTGATCGTAGCTGTTGTGATGCTTGTGATCGTGGCATTCGTTACGGTTTTCTTCTCGATGTTCGGCAACAAGAAATACGATCTTGACTACTTCGCGATAAAGCTGCCCTACGGCATGAAAAAAGACAGCGGAAGCTTATTTGTATCGACAATACTCGGAACGGGTCAGTCAGGCTACGAAAAAGCAGGGGAGCTTGAAAGCAGAAGTGTAAGGTTCGCCTATGCCGTCTCATATGAGGTCCCGAAAGAGGGCGGCGTTATGAAGCTCTCCGAGTACCCGGAATATATAATCTCCAATATGGTGAATACCTATTCCGCTCAGAGCAGCTATAAAGAATTCGAGCGCACCTCCGACACGCTGAAATTCAACATAATGGGCTCAAACAACGAGCTCGCATACTGTCATATAAGAGCCGTTGCCGAGAACAACAGAGTTTATGTGCTGATACTTGTCTGCAACGCAAACTCCAGAAATAACTATAAAAACAGATTTGACATATATATGTCGTCATTCAAGGCCAAATAAATATCACCCGAAGCGGCAGGATCGCTTCGGGTGGTTTTTTATGTTATGCTCTCAAGGTTTTCTTTCATCGAGCGCAGGACACGTTTTTCGATCCTGCTTATGTAGGACTGCGAGATACCCAGCTTGTCGGCGACCTCTTTCTGTGTCAGCGGACGGCAGCCTCCGAGACCGAAGCGAAGCTCCATGATCTGTTTTTCACGGTCAGCAAGGCTGCTGACCTCCCGCAGCAGGAGTTCTTTGTCGGCTTCGTTTTCGAGACCTCGGTTGACGACATCGTCATCAGTGCCGAGGATGTCGGAGAGAAGGAGCTCATTTCCGTCCCAGTCGATGTTCAGCGGCTCGTCTATCGAGATCTCGTTGCGGTACTGCGCCGTCTTGCGAAGGAACATCAGTATCTCGTTTTCGATGCAGCGGGAGGCGTAGGTGGCCAGCTTGATCTTCTTATCCGGGCAAAAGGTCTTGACAGCCTTGATCAGCCCGATAGTCCCGATAGAGATCAGATCCTCGAGCCCCACGCCCGTAGACTCAAACTTCTTTGAGATATATACAACCAGCCGCAGATTATGTACGATCAGCAGATCCCTGGCTTTGTCTGGCTCTGTCTGTATCAGCTCGATGACCCGCCGTTCCTCTGCAGGGTCGAGGGGAGGCGGCAGGGAATCTGTTCCGTTGATGTAGTTGACCGCATCCTCCGAGATCAGAAAGACACAGGCTCTTTTCAGCTTCTCTATCATATATGTCAGTATCATGCTCTGCCTTCTTTCTTAAATAAGCAGCTTCGGGTCGAAGATCGCCCGCTCGCCGCCTGTGCTGTCAAGGATGCCTACCGCGCATCTTACCGCCTTTGCCATACCGTCGGAGGAATGTATCGTGACCTCGCCGCGCAGCGTCACCGGTATCAGCCCGCGTCCGCTGACCGTTTCAAAGGGTATCAGGTGAAAGCCGTTCACGGCGTAGCTCTGTTCGCTGTCGAGCCCGAAATATTCGTACAGCCTCCTGCTCTTGAATATAATAACCGGCTCACCGCTGAAATTATCGGTCAGCAGATTTCCGGTGTCGCTGACCGCCGGCATACTTATGCTCCTGTCGCCGCAGGAATACACCGCGCTGAAAACTCCTTTTCGTTCCCTGCAGCGTGACACACGCCTGTCGTAGATCCAAAGCAGCAGGTAAGCTCCCGAAACACAGATCATAAGCGTGTGCAGCGGCACGTTGAAGCAGACGGTGCAGTTCTTTACGGTGATAACATCCCCGCCGAAAAGATCCCAGAGAGCTATACAGCAGCCGCCGAAGATCACGTTTATCGTTATGTAAATGAGTATCCTGTCGCGCAGCAGGGGAGCGCTAAGCTTCCCGCAGGCTATGCGGACTGTCAGGCAGACCGCGCCGAGCTTGAAAAGCGTTATGAGCAGCGATTCGCCGAAGCTCTCGGGAGCAAGTACGATAACGAGCGATGACAGGCTGCCTACCGCGCATCCAGCCGCGGCGTGTTTGCGTGAAAGCTTTGAATGTGTCAGTCTGGCGAGCAGTGAAAGCGTCACAGCCGTGAGAATGAAGTTGCTCAGAAACAGCATATCGAGATATATCTTCATCGCACCCGCCTCCCGAGTATTATTATACCCCGGATCCGGTGACAAATCTGTCGATATTTACTGTCGGTATCTGTACGGCAGGGCATAAAAAAGCCGCCTGCGGAAATGGGGCCTTGCCCCGTCCGCAGGCGGTGTTTTATTTGATTATCAGTCCTTGAAGAATACGGTGAATGCCTTGTAGGCCATATAGATATCAAGCTTTGCCGTTACCTCGAGGGGAGCGTGCATACAGAGCACGGGTACGCCCACGTCGATAACGTCCATATCAAGGTTGGCTATAAACTGCGCTACCGTTCCGCCGCCGCCGAGGTCTACCTTGCCGAGCTCACCGGTCTGCCAGATGACGCCGTTCTCATCGAAGAGCTTTCTTACTCTTCCGACGAATTCAGCCGAAGCGTCGCTGGTGCCGGACTTACCCCTTGCACCGGTGAACTTTGTCGCAACAACGCCGTAGTTGAGCTTGGAGGCGTTCATGTTCTCGGTGACATCGGAGAATGTGGGGTCTACGCCGGAGTTGACGTCCGCCGACAGGCACTCGGAGGCCGAGATCACATTGTGACCGCAGAGCCCGTAAGCTCTTGCAAGATCGTCAATGAAGTACGCGAGATAGGAGCTGTTGAGGCCGGTGTTGCCGTCGCTGCCGGTCTCTTCCTTGTCGGTGAGGCAGGTCAGGCAGGTGTGCTGCGGCTTTTTGGTATCGAGTATCGCCTTGAGCGCGGTATAAGCGCAGGAGCTGTCATCCTGGCCGTAGGCGCCGATCATGCTCCTGTCAAAGCCGAGGTCTCTCGCCTTGAACTGCGGTACGATCTCAAGCTCCGCCGACATGAAGTCGTCTTCTACAATGCCGTATTTCTCGTTGAGCATCGACATAATATTGAGCTTGACCTTCTTGGAGACTTTGTCATCCTTGAAGGGCATAGAACCGATGAGCAGATTGAGCTCCTCGCCCTTGATAAGCTCGGCGGGGGTACGCTTCATCTGTTGCTGAGCAAGGTGAGGGAGCAGGTCGGTCACGCAGAAGATAGGATCGTTGTCGTCTTCGCCGATGTTAACCGTTACAGCCTCGCCGTCAGCTTTGATAACAACACCGTGAAGCGAAAGGGGTATCGCCGCCCACTGATATTTCTTGATGCCTCCGTAGTAATGGGTCTTGAAAAGCGCGAACTCCATATCCTCATAAAGAGGGTTCTGCTTGAGATCGAGCCTCGGGGAGTCGATATGAGCCGCAGCGAGCCTTATGCCGCTGTCGAGAGGCAGCTTGCCCATTACGCCGAGAATGACCGCCTTGCCCCTGTTGACAAAGTAAAATTTCTCGCCCGCCTTGTATTTCTTACCTCTTACGAACTCCTTGAAGCCGGCAGCCTGAGCGAGCCTTACTGTCTCAATGACAGACTCGCGCTCTGTCTTGGCAGTGTCGAGGTAGCTCTTGTAGTCCTCGCAGAATTCGAACGCAGTCTTTATCTCCTCATCCTCGAGCAGGAGACCTGCGTGCTTGTGATTTGAGAGCAGCTTGTCCGCAAGCTGTTCACCGGTTGTTTTCTTTTCAGCCTTCATAGTTTAGATCGCCCTCCAATTTATCTTTGTATTTATTATACGCCTTCATTACTTTATATATGTAATTTGAGGTCACGCTTGACGGTACATCCTCGAGCTTGAAATTCTGTGGGTCAACGGTCCCGTCGCTTATCCACTTGTCAACTGCATTCATGCCGCCGTGATAGGCCGCAGCCGTCAGCTCGTAGGAATGATCGAACTTGTCATAGAGGTATTTGAGCAGGAAAGTTCCGTATTCTATATTGAGCTCCGGGTCGTACATATCGTCAAAGGTGTGTACACGTTCGTCGTTCTTCCGGAACTTGATCCAGTTGTAGGCTTCCTCCATGATCTGCATGAGTCCACGGGCACCCACATCGGAGGTCGCCTTGGGGTTGAAGTGGCTCTCGGTGTTGATAATCGCAAAGACGAACCTCGGGTCGAAGTCGTTTTCCTTCGCATATTTGAGAACGTACTCCTCATAGTCAGTGGTCATGAAGATGTTGGGGCCGTAGTCGCTGAGCTTTTCTGCGATCTTGTCCTTGAACACGATGCACAGCAGCACGATCACCGCCATTACAGCAGCGATAACGATTATCAGGACGGTGTGCTTCTTGCCCTTTTTCTTACGCTTTTTCTTTTTGCTTTTAGTTTGTGCCATGTCTGATTCCTTTTATGAGATTTACCGCAAAACGGGAAGCCGCGGCAAGACCTTCCAGACCCCCGTCGTTTTCGATTATGATATCCGAGCGCTCCCGGAAGAAGCTCTCGCTCTTTTGAGAAGCCATGCGCTTTTCGGCATCCTCGGCGCTGATGCCGTCTCGCTTCATTATTCTTTCAGTCCTGATTTTCCTGTCCGCCACGCAGGAGACTATCAGAGAGCAGAGCTTGTCGGCGCCAGACTCATAAAGCGTCGGTGCGTCGAGAACTATGTGTTCACAGCCTTCATTCAGTGCAGCTTCGATCTCACTGTTGATCTGTTCAAGGATGAAAGGGAAGACTGTCCTGTTGAGCAGTTCGAGCTGTTCACTGTCACTGAAAACTATACGTCCGAGCGCACGCCTGTCAAGCGTCAGCTCACTGTCAAAGCAGGACGGGAAGTACTTACTCAACGCCTTGCAGCATTCGCTTCCGGGAACTGTTACCTCCCGCGAGACCTTATCGCAGTCGATGACCGCCAGCCCGCACTGCGCAAAGCATTCGCTCACTGTGCTTTTTCCGCTGCCTGTCTGACCGGTAAGTCCGATGATATATCCGCTCATAGCTTTATCACCCTGAATGCAGCTGCCCGCAGCAGCCTGTTGTATACGGCGAGCCCGACGCCGTCCTTTGAGGGGCAGCGAGCATAGACTTTCTTTGCTCCGATCTCGTCAAGCTGCCTGAGAACGTCAAACAATCGCCTTGCCTGCTCCTCGTCGGTCTTGCCGTAGGCTATGCACCGCTGTCGAAGTCCCTGTGCTTCGCTCTCGTCAAAGACCATCAGCACATCGTCAGCAGCAGCCTTTGAACTGCAATATCCGATGAAAGCGGCAGTACCCGCGTCGATTATGGTTATCTCCGCCTTCGGAGCGTAATGCTTGTATTTCATCCCCGGGGACGCCGCCTTTGCGTCGTTAGCAACAGCTTCGGTAACGCCCTTGTCGATGATGACCTCTCCGCTTATCTCCCGCAGCTCGTCAGCTGAGACAAATCCCGGGCGGAGCAGCCTAATGGCGCTGCCCTCAAAGGCTATGACCGTCGATTCCACGCCCACAGCACAGCTGCCGTCGTCGATTATGCAGGGTATACGTCCGTTCATATCACTGAAAACGTGAGCCGCCTTGGTAGGGGAGGGGCTGCCGGAAAGATTGGCAGACGGTGCCGCAAGGGGTACTCCCGCTGCCTTGATAAGCGCTCTTGCGGTCTTGTTCGAGGGCATCCTTATGCCGACGGTATCGAGTCCGCCGCTGGTGGTAAGGGGGATCCTGTCAGTCTTGGGGAGGATCATCGTCAGTGGCCCCGGCCAGAAGGCTTCGGCGCATTTATATGCAAGTTCCGGGATATCCCTTACAAGGCCGTCAAGCATCCCGAAGTCGGCTATATGCACGATCAGGGGATTGTCCTGCGGTCTGCCCTTGGCTATGAAGATCTTTTCGACAGCGCTGCTGTTGAGAGCGTCCGCTGCCAGCCCGTAGACCGTCTCGGTGGGCATACCCGCGACTTCGCCGCGCCTGAGCAGTGCGGCAGCCTCAGCTATGCCTGCCTCATCGGCAGCGAGCATTTTCGTTTCATACATTTCTAATCTTCCTTTTTATTCGCTCTGCTGGCTCGCGAGCTTTTCTGCCTGATCGGCGGTAGCCAGCGCGTCGATGACCTCGTCAAGATTGCCGTTGAGTATGCTCTCGAGCTTGTAAAGGGTCAGCCCGATGCGGTGATCGGAGATCCTGCTCTCCGGGAAATTATAAGTCCTGATCCGCTCGGAACGGTCGCCGGTACCTACCTGCGAGCGTCTCTCGGAGGCTATCTTGTCATCGTGCTTGGCCTGCTCGATCTCCAAAAGTCTCGAGCGCAGCACCTTCATGGCCTTGTCTTTGTTCTTGTACTGTGACCTTTCATCCTGACACTCTACAACCATACCCGTGGGCAGGTGAGTGATCCTGATAGCGGAAGAGGTCTTGTTGATATGCTGACCGCCCGCACCCGACGAACGGAAAACGTCGATCTTCAGATCTTTCTCGTTGATCTCAAGCTCAACGTCCTCGGCCTCGGGCAGTACCGCGACCGTCACCGTCGAGGTGTGTATGCGCCCCTGAGACTCTGTCTCCGGTACTCTCTGAACGCGGTGAACTCCGCTCTCGTACTTGAGCCTTGAATATGCTCCCGCGCCCTCGATCATAAAGGATATCTCCTTGTAGCCGCCGAGCTCCGTCTCATTGACGTTCAGAAGCTCGGTGCCCCAGCCCTTTGAAGCCGCATAGAGCTGATACATCCTGTAAAGCGAGCCGGCGAACAATGCCGCTTCCTCTCCTCCGGCTCCGCCGCGTATCTCCATGATGACGTTTTTCTCATCATTGGGATCCTTCGGCAGAAGCAGCAGGGTAAGCTCCTTAGTGATATCCTCCATCTGTCTTTTGGAGTCGGTGAGCTGCTGCTGGAGCATCTCTTTCATTTCCTTGTCGCTTTCTCCTGCGGCAAGCATCTCCTCGGCCTCGTCAAATTCGGCCTTTGCCTGCTTGTATCTGCGGTAGGTCTCAACTATCGGCAGCAGATTTGAATACTCCTTCATCAGCGCAGTATACTGCGCATTGTCGCCCGCGACCTCCGGCTGCATCAGGCGTTCGTTTATCTCATTGAATTTGTCCTCGAGCAGGACTACCTTTTCTATCATAGTTATCTCTCCTTTTCTGTATTATACTGAATATCGGAGAGCAGCTATGACTCGGCCTGTCTTATCACGCTCTTGACGTTTTTTTCTGCCTTGCTCCGCGGGATCATGAACTCTCGCCCGCAGCCGGCACATCTCAGCTTGAAATCCATGCCCGAGCGAAGCACGAGCATCCTGTTTTCGCCGCAGGGGTGCTGCTTCTTCATAACAAGTATATCGCCCTTGGCTATGTCCATGCCTATCCCGCCTTTCTTTTTTCTCAAATATATATTATAACACATCTACTCAAAAAAATCAAGTGAACGGATACAATATCTCCTGCCTTTCTGCAAAGGACAGGGAGATATTTTGCGGTTTTTCTTGACAAATACTGCGAAATAGGCTATAATTGTAATGTTGATTTTACGGTTCATCCCAAAGGAGTTGCATTAAATGGAGAAAAAGATCATTCTTACAGGTGACAGGCCGACCGGAGCTCTGCATCTCGGCCATTATGTCGGCTCGCTCAAAAAGCGCGTCGAGCTTCAGAATACCGGTGAATATAAGCAGTTCGTTATGATCGCCGACCTTCAGGCGCTCACCGATAACGCCGAGAATCCCGAGAAGATCAGAAACAATATACTTGAGGTAATGCTCGATTACCTCGCTGTCGGTCTCGATCCCGAGAAGACCACATTCTTTGTACAGTCACATATCCCGGCGCTCTATGAGCTGCCGATGTATTATTCCAACCTCGTTACGATGTCCCGCCTCGAGAGGAATCCCACCATCAAGAACGAGATCAAAATGCGCAACTTTGAGCGCAGCATACCCGTCGGCTTCATGACCTATCCTATCAGCCAGGCCGCGGATATCACCGCTTTCAAGGCCAAGTACGTTCCCGTGGGCGAGGATCAGCTCCCCATGCTTGAACAGGCAAGAGAGATAGTCGCCAGCTTCAACCGCATCTACAAGTGCGAGATACTCGTTGAGCCGGAGGCCGTGCTGCCGGATAATTCCTCCTGCAACAGGCTCGTCGGCACCGACGGCAACACCAAAATGAGCAAGTCTCTCGGCAACTGCATCTACCTCAAGGACGATGAGAAGTCTGTCAAGGAAAAGATCATGTCGATGTTCACCGACCCGCTCCATATCAATGTCTCCGATCTCGGACACACTGAGAACAACCCCGTGTTCATTTATCTCGACGCTTTCAGCAAGACGGAGGACTTCGCAAAGTTCCTGCCCGATTACAAGGATCTCGACGAGATGAAGGCTCATTACGAGCGCGGCGGCCTCGGTGATATGAAGTGCAAGAAGCTGCTCAACAGCATCATGCAGGAGTTCCTGCGTCCTATCAGAGAGCGCAGAGAGAAGTTCGAGCAGGATAAGGGCTATCTCATGGATATCCTCAGAAAGGGCACCGAGGAGGCAGTTGAGGTCTCCAACAAGACCGTTTCCGAGGTAAGGAACGCCATCGGCATTGACTACTTCAACGATTCTACTTTCCTTGATAAGTTCGTAAAATAAGATCACGGCTTTGTGATAATAAAAAACGGTATATCCTCACACCTTTCGGTGAAGGATATACCGTTTTTTTGGAGATTACTATGTACAGAGGTTATGTTCTTTTTCAGTTCTTGAGAGCAGCGATAGCCTCATTGATAGCCTCAAGCTCGTTGTCAACGACAGAGGAGTATGCAGCGCGAAGGGAAGCCCATGTGTACTGCTGACCCTCTTCGTCCTGTCTGTTGGTGAACTCGTAGAGCTTCCTTGTTACGCAGGCACCGTCGGCGGAAGCATTATCGTCGGAGAGCTCGGGAGAGATACCGTAGCCGTAGTCGAAGATCTGCCTGTATTCGCCGGAGGAAGCGTCAACGTAAACCTGATACATCTCCTCAGACCAGCAGGGATTAGCGTTGAGGAACTTTTGCTTGTTGTTCTCAACGTATTCAGGATCGGTGTTTGCTATGCGGCAGCACTCGAACCAGGTCTTTACCGCATCCTTTGCGGTAGACCCCTTGACCCACATATATGCGGTCATATCCGAGGTCATTACCTTCTCATCGGAGTTGGGATCCTTCGGAACGGGAACTACCTTGTAATCGTCGCCCTCCTTGGGGCCGTTGTCGCCTGTCATAGCCCAAGGCCCCATGCAGTAGAACAGTATGTCGCCGTTCTTGAGAGCGCCCTGTGCGTTGCCGAGCCAGTCAGTGTTCACATAGTTGTTCTTGCCGATGTTGTAAAGCAGCTCATGAGCTCTTTCAAGATCGGGATCCTCGAGATTGCTCTTGAATATGCCGTCCTCGTACTTGACCATTGTCTTGCCGGTCTGCTGGATGATCTGAGGCTGGAACCAGCCGTTGATGCCGAAGCGGACGGTATCCTCGGGAGCGCCGGCAACAAAATCCTGCATCATCGAATACCAGTGATCCCAATCCCATTCACCGTTTTGATAAAGGAGATAAGGATCGTCAAGGTTGTTCTGGTCGATAACAGCCTGATCGTACATGAACAGCGTACCCACATTGTAGCTTATGGGAGCAACATAGTGCTTGTCATTGAGCACAAACTGATCCGCGGTAGCCTTGGTATCCTTCCAGAGATCGTCGTTGAAATCAACGATATCGTCCACAGGCTGATACATATTCTTCAGCACCTGAGACGGGAAGGCCATCCATTCATACTTGAAGATGTCGGGAATATCCGTTGCGGATATCAGAGCAGTGGCGAGCTTATCAAACTTTTCACTGTCAACGACCTTGATCCACTTTACCGTGCCGCCCTTGTTGTTGAAAAGAGTCATCTCAACAGACTTGTCTGCACCCTCGGTGGGGTTGAGGTCATAGGTGCCCATCCAGAGCAGCTCTTTCTGAGCTTCCTCAGCTATGCTTTCAATAGCGCTGGTATCGCTTACAGCAACGGTTTCAACAGTCGTAGTGGTGCCGGTCTCGGACGAAGCGCCCGAAGAACCGGAGGAACTGTCGGAGTTTCCGCAGGCAGATACACCGAAAACGCAGATGAGAGCGGTGAACAGTGCCAATGATTTTTTGTAGGTCTTCATAATATACCTCCTAAGATTTTTCTATATTATATCAGCAGGCAAGTCACAATGTCAATAATATTATTATACAAATCTTTTTGCTGAATTTGGATAGATTGCATAAGTAAACGATTTCACGCATAATTTAACACATATTGCTAAAATATTCCTGTTTCATATAATATCATATATCAAAATCACTATCAAAATATTAAACCGAATTGACATTCTGATAATAAAAATATCAAACAAATTTTATCATTTGCAAAAAAACAGTTGCAATCGCCGGAATAATGGTGTATAATATATGTATCTATAAACAGAGAGATGATCTTATGAGATTTCGCACCAACAAAAAATACAATACCATCGCGATCTACGCCATTGTAGTTATCGCCGTCAATGCGCTGCTCGTGTTTGCCTTCTTCAAGATAAACACGATCCTCGGTTTCCTCGGCAAGCTGCTTGACGTTATGATGCCTGTCATATACGGTCTTGCGATAGCGTTTCTTGTCAACCCTATCATGGTAACGGTCGAGAAGATCTACAACAAGATCTTCAAGAATGCCAAACGAGCCCGATTGCGAAGAGGCATTTCCGTATTTATCGCTTCGGTCATTTTCCTCGGTATCGTTGTCGGCATCATAGCCGTTATCGTCCCCGAGTTCGTAAACAGCTTCAATGAGATCGTAGATAACATTTCGGATCTTATAACCAACGCTCAGCAGAAGATCGAAAAGCTGCTGCGCAATTATCCCAAGGTCCAGGACGCTGTCAACAAGAAGCTCAACGAATTCGGCAGCGACCTCACCAAGCTCCAGCCTGTGCTTGAGAATATCGTCAACGGAGCTATGGGCTTCGTGGGAGTGCTTTATAACTTCATTCTCGGCTTTTTTGTTTCGATCTACCTGCTTTTCTCGAAGGAGCTCCACATCGCTCAGGTCAAGAAGGTGCTCTTTGCAAACTTCAAAAAGTCCACTGCGGACAAGATCCTGCACTTCGGTCAGGACGCAAACCTCGTATTCTCCGGCTTTATCAGCGGCAAGATAATCGATTCGCTGATAATCGGTGTTATCTGCTTTATCGGCCTTACCCTTATCGGCATGCCCTATAATATCCTGATAAGCGTTATCGTCGGCGTTACGAACATCATCCCGTTCTTCGGCCCGCTGATAGGCGCGATACCCTCGGCACTGCTGATACTGCTCGTAGAGCCGAAAATGGTCATCTGGCTGCTGCTGTTCATACTGCTCCTTCAGCAGTTCGACGGCAACATCCTCGGCCCGAAGATCCTCGGCGGAACAACAGGTCTGCCTGCTATCTGGGTAATGATATCACTGTTCATAGGCGGAGGACTTTTCGGATTTGTCGGGATGCTTCTCGGCGTACCGACGTGCGCTCTGCTTTACAAGATCGTAAAGGAAAACATCGAGAACAAGCTCAAGCGCAGAAAGATGCCTACCGATACTCAGTATTATATCGACAACGCCGGCAAGCTCACCGATCTGAAGTCAAGGAAGACTCCTCTGACTGTTGAGGAGCTTGAAAGCATGGTGATCCCGTCCTGCGACGAGGTCAACGAGGCTGTGGATCATCCGCCGGAGTTTCCCGTTAATGAAGCTGAGACGCAAGAACCGGAGGAAGAGCTCACAGAGCCTCCTGATGACGTGTCAGAGCCGCCTCCGGACGAAGAAGACCCTGTACCGGCTGAATGATCTATTTTAAACACAAAAAGGGACTGCTTGAATGCAGTCCCTTTTTGTGTGGTTATTCAGTTGTAGAGATCAATACAGACCCATTATCCATTTTGCAGATAGCCTGCCGAAAGTACCGAGCTTTTCCGATACAAGTTTGCTCAGATCGGACAGCGCCAGAGAAGCTTCTCTGCATTCCTCCTCAGGGATGTCGTTGTTGCTGTGCTGTGCCTCTATGGCAAGCTCTGACAGCTTCGACAGCTCGTTTGCTACGCCGTCAAGCTCCTGCTCGTGGCACTCATACATCAGCTTGAGAGCTTCCTTTTCATCGGTAACGTTCTCATTGTTTGCTATCTTGATAAGTGACAGATATTTGAGGTAGTATACATAGATATACTTGATCGCCTTGCGGCTGTCGGATGAATGAGTCAGCCTGTATTTCTTCCTGACCTTGAAAGATCTGTTGAGTACGATCACAAGCACTGTGAACAATACAAGTCCCGCAGCGGCTATGATCGCCTTTATTGTATAGCTGCTGCCGCTGTCACTGCCGGAGCCGCTCTGACCGTTTCCGTTTGAACCCGTGCCGCTGTTGACGGGAGCAGCCTGCTTCTCGGTGGTCGTTGTCTCGGTGGGGGAATTGGGAACTATCGAAGTAACTGTCTTGCTCTGTCCCGAGCCCGTTTCAGCCGGAGGCTTCGCGGTCACAGTCTGCGAGGTGCCGGAGGTGCCTCCGGGCAGCTCAACAGGAGCCGGCTGGATATTCGGATTTCTTGAAGGGCTGTAGCCGGGAGTGAACTCGAGAGGCATCCAGCCGATGCCGTCTACGAAGACCTCGCACCATGCGTGCGCTGATTTATCGGTGATATCCGCTTCGAGGACAGTATACTCGCCGGAATTGTGCATTTCAAACTCGCTCGGAGTCACGATAAAGCCCTCGCAATATCTTGCCGGGAAGCCGAACATCCTCATAAGCATCGTACCTGCCGATGCAAAGTAGGAGCAGTATGCTTCATGCTGGTTCTCCAGGAAGTAGTCGATGAAGTCTTCACCGTCGGGTGTTTTACCGGGTGTGAGCCCATAGCTTTTTGTGTCGGCAAAATAGCTTCTTATCGCCGCCGCACATTCAACGACAAAGGTGTCGTCATACATCAGGTTCAAATCAACATATCTGTTAACGATCGTTTCAAAGGTCCTGCTCAGTACATCCGAATTGTTGACGTCCAGATAATTCGCATATACGAATTCTTTGTAAAGCTTGTTGAGCCGAGAATTTCTGCCGCTGCCCTCGGAGACCATATTCAGCAGAATGTTCATTTCCTTGTCTTCGCTGCTCAGGAGCCTCTTGGAGTAATCGTAGAAGTCGATGACATAGCTCTTGTCGCCGAGCTTGACATAGCTCTCATCCATCGGCTTGAAGCCGTAATCGGTGGAGGTATTGTAATCAGCCATATAGGGAGCGTACACGAAACGCTTGCTTGCTCCTGATACGGCTACCGAGATAGTATTCTGTGTTACCGGCGAAAAATCGCGGGAATTCTTATACTGCTCGTGATTGAAATTCTGGAAGGGGATCCCTGCCTGTTCAAAAGCCTCGGTGAGCTCGTCGCCGGGCTCCTCGTCAATGGGATCCCAGCAGTTGTCCTCATATTTTCCGGCTGCATAGCCCTTGAGATACAGTGAAGCCTCGGGGCGGGAAAGTATCTTGACATTCAGAGCGGTGGAGCCGTCGAAGCTGATGCCGTCCTGCCTGCCGAGACGTCCTCCGTTGATGCCTCCCACCGACTTGACCGCGAACAGATCAAATCCGCCCTCGTAGTCGGCGAGCATATCGGAGAGCTTCTCGAAGGAGAAGGAATGGAATGCCTCTGTGATATCTCTTCTGAGCTCTTTGAAAGCCTTGGGCCTTACAAAGCCCGAAACGCTCGAAAACAGCACCGCTGCCGCAAATACAGCAGCACAGATCAGCGCAGTTGACGACAGGTATATCGTAAAGAACTTGTTTTTTATATCTCGCGAGGTGAAGTAGTAGGCTTTTTTTCGCCTGTGTACCGCAAATGTGTTGTTGACGCCGGCTTTGTTGGTGGAGTGGTTTATAAGCGACAGCGACAGCACCGAGATCCAGCAGACTATCAGACCTATGACCGCAGCCGTCGGAGCCTCCCAGCCGTGATAGAGACCGATCTCGAGGAAAGGGAAGGTCGAGATGAACAGTATCACAAAATCGAACCTTATCGTGCAGGCGATGGAGGTCAGCAGCGGTACAAGGAACGATATGAACGACATGAACCTTTGCAGCCCCGTTATACGCTGATCCTTCGTAAGCTTGCCGGCGATCCTTGAGATATCCGAAACGAGCATATCAGCTTTTGTGAAGTACCGGTCAAGCGCTGCGAACAGTCCGTTATAGATATCCGAAGCAAGGAATACGATGAATATCACCTGAACTATCAGACAGGCTATGCCGATGAGCTTTGCCGCAGGCTGCTTCGTAACGATCAGTGCAAATGCGGTGCAGGTCAGAAACACCGAGTAAATTGACTGGACGTTCGTATCGAGAAATGATGCAAGTATGAATACCGTACACAGGGACGCGATAAGCGCGATCAGCGGCCTTATCAGAAAAAACAGATCCCTGTTGATCCTCAGCCCTGTGGAGAAGCTTATATCCCCGTCGATCTTGATACCGTTCGCGGCTATGATGCCCTGATCGGTATTTTTTGTTTTTAACCTTTTCATGTTGTCACCTTTTTATCTCTATATGGCGATGTATTCTATGCTTTCCGCGACCGCTCCCGGAGCAAGGGGCACGAAGCAGAAATTCTCCTCCTCATAGCCCTCGTGAGCTTCGGACGCGACAATCGCGGTATATCTGTAAGAGTACCCTGAATCGGTAAGAGCTTTCTTTTCTTCGTCGGAAAGCCCGGCGGTGCAGATTATCGTATGAGCGAACCTCGGTACTCCCGCCGAGATATCCGCTATCAGCTCACAGACAGATCTCTCGGTACCCTTGAGCCCGTCGGAAATGAACCGCCTTACGGCAGTGGTATAGCTCTCGAAATCGGAGATCACAGCCTTGCCGTAATCCTCGGTGCCGGAGCTGTCCCAGATGACGGTATGCACCGTCTCGCTCTCTGCAAGCCGCAGGGAAATGGCAGCCATAGCGTCTACGACGGCGTCGAGCTTTTCAAGATCCTCACTGCTGCTGCCTATATGCGACAGATCAGCCGCCAGCAGCACACCGTTTGTTATCGGCAGGGAGTAGTCCTTTACCATGAGATCGTCCTGCTTGGCGGAGAGCTTCCAGTGGATACGGCTCATCTTGTCGCCTTCCTTGTAGTTGTGCAGGTCGAAGATCTCGCTGGGGTCGTCGCCGCTTTTGCTCTTTGAGTAGCTCTCGCTCTCGAGACCGAGCTCGGAGTAGTCGTTTATCGTATTCTCAAGCGGTATATGGTTCGGATAAATGAACAGCCGCGTGGTATGCAGCATATTCTTTCTCTTGACTTTAAACTTGAAAATCCTGAGTATATCGCTTATCTTAACTTTTGTTATATCGAGCCTTATGCTCCCGTAGTGCCCGTAGGAGATCCCCGTAGTGAGCACCTGCGTATTGTTGGGGAACACAGGAGTGTTGATGTTGATTATCTCATAATCGCCGTTGAATTCGGTGCTGCAGCGGATCGTGATCCGGCAGTTTGGCACCGGCAGCCTTGATTTGTTGTCAACGATCACGTTCACAGGAACGTTCTCGCCCTTCAAAGCCGATATCTCCTTTGCCTCAAAGCTGACCTTTATCTTCCGCTTTGCTATAAAGGTCATAGTACCGAATATGAGAGGGTACGCCGCCACAAAGCAGAACAGATAAAACGAGATGGCTCCCTCATACTGGATATAGAACAGCCCCGAAACAGCCAGCAGCAGGATATATACGATGATCATATTACCACCTTGCCGCGCAGCTTGGGAACCGGAACGGTCTCAAGTATATTTCTGAGCACCAGCTCGGTGTTGAGCCCGTTGAGGCGTGCCTTGGAGTTAAGGATGATCCTGTGTGCGACAACGTCCCTGAATGTGTAGGTCACATCGTCGGGAGTTACATAATCGCGCCCCTTGAGCAGGGAGGTCGCCTTTGTCATTTTCAGCAGAGCGATAGAGCCTCGCGGCGAAAGTCCCAGCTTTACATACTGGTTCTTTCTGGTAGCATCGGCAAGAGCAACGATATACTCGAACACATCGCCGGAAACATAGATCTCATCGACTATCTTCCTTGCCTCTGCAAGCTCTGCCGCCGTAACTACAGAATTGACGGTGTTTACAGTTACCTGATTGTGCTTGGATTTGAGCATCTCGACTTCGTTCTCAACGCTCGGATAGCCCATGCTGAGCCTTACGATAAATCTGTCCATCTGCGACTCGGGCAGCGACTGTGTACCGATAGAACCTATGGGGTTCTGAGTTGCGATAACTATATAGGGGTCGGGCATTTCATAGGTGACGCCGTCAACAGTTACGCTACCTTCCTCCATTATCTCGAGCAGCGCAGACTGCGTCTTTGAAGATGTTCTGTTTATCTCATCTGCAAGGAACAGGTTGGTCATAGCTGCGCCCTGCTTGAATTCAAACTCATTCTTCTGTTTGTTGTAGATAGTAAAGCCGGTTACATCCGTGGGCAGTACATCCGGTGTGAATTGCAGTCTCTTATAGTCGAGAGACAGAGCCTTTGAGAGCGCAAGAGCCATAGTCGTCTTGCCGACGCCGGGGATATCCTCGAGCAGGATGTGTCCGCCGGCCAGTATAGCCAGAAGCACCTTGATGATGGTCTCGTCCTTGCCTATGATGACCTTTTTGACCTCTCCGATGACCTTCTGCGACAGCTGAAGCACCTGTACCTGATTTTCCGAAAGTTTGTGAGCCATTCTGATTCTCCTTTTTTACGGCTGTGCATATATTTTTATCACACAGCTTTTATTGTCCACATTATATAATAACACATACCGAGAGATATTTCAAGTCTGTTTGACATCTTTTGTTAAAAAAATAATAAAAATTCAGGGTAATATTACCGCCTGTTTTTCATATAATTAACTAACCGGGACAAGTCGGGGAGGGATGACAGCTTTGAACTGCATAAGCAAGCTCGGATATGCCCTCGAACTGCTCGATGACAGGCTGTGTGCTGCCGTGATGAGCATACCCGAGGTCGAACTCCGGGATATCTTCGAGATAAGGCTCCGCCGACGAAGGCTGCTCACGGTAACAACCGGAAAGGCAGAATACTTCGTAAGTCCGTCAGGCCGGCTGAGCCGGGATCCTTTAGGTGCCGTCACGGTGACGGATACGGATATAGAATTCACTTTTCTTGCAGCGGTAAAGCACTCTATACAGGCCTTTGAACGCGAGATATCGCAGGGCTATGTCACGGCAAAAGGCGGATGCAGAGTAGGCTTCTGCGGCAAGGCGGTCTGCACCCCATCGGGTATAGCTTCCGTCAAGGATATATCTTCCGTAAACATACGTATAGCAAGAGAGGTCAGGGGCTGCGCCGAGGATTTATATAAACAAGCCTTTTCCGGCGGGCCGGTCTCACTGCTTATCGCAGGACCTCCGGCGAGCGGCAAGACAACACTTCTTCGTGATCTCTGCCGTTTGCTTTCTGAGCATTACACCGTAACGCTTATTGACGAGCGTAACGAGCTTGCAGCCGTCAGCGGGGGCATAGCTTACAACGATGTCGGCGCAAGAACTGATATTTACACTTCCTATCCCAAGCTTGACGCCGTGATCTCGTCGGTCAGGGCCATGGCTCCGCAGTTCATCGTCTGCGATGAGATAGGTGATATGAGCGATCTGCCCGCCTTTGATTATGCGCTTGATTGCGGCGCTCGGCTCATAGCCACCTGCCATGCGGGAAGTCTTGAGGCACTGTACAGAAGAAAGCTCATAGCCGAGCTTGTCCTGCGCGGAGCCTTCGACAAGGCTGTGCTGCTTGGCGGAGATGCAGAAATCATAGATCTCGGAGGCTTTGAAAATGAAGCTTGCAGCAAGCATTATGCTGATAGCAGCCGGGACGCTCTGGGGCACGGGTATGTCCCGAGACCTGCGGCGCCGGACTTCAGCGCTCGGGCTGATAGGCTCGATGCTGGTGTATATCCGTGAGCTGATAAGATACAGCCGGTGTACGACCGGGGAACTGATCGAAACGCTAAAAGGCGATTCGCGTTACTGTGCAGCGTTTTCGGAGGACACGCTCTCGCTGCTGCTTCCTGCCGAAAGAGAAGCTCTCGGGGAGATGTTCAGTCGCCTCGGAACAACCGATGCCGAAGGTCACGAGGCTATGCTGACGCTTTATATCAGCAGATTCGCCGGCTGTGAATCCGAGGCAAAGCAAAAAGAAAGATCACAGTGCAGGCTTTATGAAGTGCTCGGTTTCATGGCAGGAGCATTTGTAGCCGTACTTATCGCTTGAGGTTAGTCATGGATGTGGATCTTATCTTCAAGATCGCTGCGGTAGGTATTATCGTGGCGGTACTCAATCAGCTGTTGAAGCGTGCCGAGAGGGACGAGCAGGCTATGATGACGACTCTTGCGGGGCTCATCGTCGTGCTGATGATGATAGTCAGCAAGATCGGCGACCTGTTCGAGACGATAAAGAACGTGTTCGGCCTCTGAGAAGGGTATGGATATATTTCAGACAGGCGTGCTCTGCCTGACGGTCTGCGCCGTTTCGGCGGTCATCAAGGATAACGGCGATATAAGGCTCGCTCTGACGCTTGCCGCGGTATGCCTGATATTCGGAAGTACTGCGGGGATGCTGCTCGAGGTCAAGGAGCTTATAGGCGGGCTTATCGAAAAAACAGGCCTTGACAGCTCATATCTCAGGATAATCTTCAAGGGGCTCGGTATATGCTGTATCGTGCAGATCTCTTCCGATTGCTGCCGGGACAGCGGCCACAGCGCCCTTGCTTCGCAGATCGAGCTTGCAGGCAAGCTGTCGCTGATCGTTACGGCTCTGCCGCTGTTCCGCGCCGTGATCGAAATCATTGAGGCTTTGCTTGTATGAAGAAGTTAAGATTTCTCCCGGCGCTTATATTTGCGGTTCTGGTCATGATGCTGCTTGCTCCGTGTGCCTGTGCAGACTCGGAGACACAGGATAAATTTACCGAGATAACAGACGGAATCAACAGCCGTCTGCGTTCCGAGACAGATCCGGATGTTTCAGAGATAATCGACAGCTATGGCCTCGATGTCGGGAATAAAAAGGGTACAGAAAGCCTTAGCTTCGCCGATGTCATCAAAAAGCTTATAGACAGGTTCCTCGGCAGCCTTAAAAGCCCTCTCGGGATGCTCGGAAAGCTCATAGCCGCGGCGCTGCTCTGTGCCCTGACGCGCAGTATGCTCAAAGAAGGCGCGGAGCTCGGCGGGATATACAGTGTTATATGTGCGCTTGCAGCTGTAATGGCGGTCTGCGAGACCTTCTCGGAGACGGTATCGCTGATAATCACGGCATTCAACTCGCTGCAAAGCTTTATGCTGGCATACATACCCATATATGCGGGCATTTCGGCCACTCTCGGTAATGTTGGCGGAGCGGGCAGCTTCTATACATCCGATCTGTTTCTGTGCGAGGTCATAGCATTCATATCCAGAAGCGTGCTGCTGCCGCTGATGAGCATGCTCACGGCCGTTTCGATAGTCGGTACGGTGAACACCGAGCTGCGGCTGACAAATGCGGCTTCTGCCGTCAAGCGGGTGATACAGTGGATCCTCGGTTTTATGATGCTGATATTCAGCGGACTTATGACAGTCCAGACAGCCATAGGAGCCTCTGCGGATTCTCTCCGTGCTCGGACGGTGCGTTTTGCTGCCTCGAGTTTTATCCCGATAATAGGAGGGGCGGTCTCGGAGACTTATTCGACCATAAAAGGAAGCCTCGGCTTTATCAGGACAAGCGCCGGGACAGTCGGCGTGGTCATAATAGCCGTACTTGTACTGAGGCCGCTGATAATGATAGTTGCAGTCAGGGCTGTGCTTGCGCTCGGAGCGATGATCTGCGACATACTCGGTCAGGAACAGATGACACGGCTCCTGCGCAGCCTGAATGAGGTGCTCGCCATAGGAATGAGCGTGCTGATCTGCTTTTCTGTGATGTTCATAATCTCGACCTGCATCGTTATGATCGCAGCGCTGAACACTGGAGTGTAGCTTTGGAAACTGTAAAGGGAGTAATATTTACAGCCTGCGGAGCAGGGATAATAAGCTGTCTTGCCGAGCTTGCTGCTGCCGGCACGGGAGGGAAAAGGCTTATGAGAACGATAGTCGGCATGGCTCTTATTATAACGCTTATCAGGCCGCTTACCGGCGGAGAGCTTGAGGACACCGTCCGGCAGCTCACGGAGACAGAACTTTCTTCCTCGCAGCAGGAGCTGACCGGAAGTGTGACCGACTATTATCTTCGCGCTGCCGAGCTGAGCGTCAGGACAGAAATTGAGAAGCAGCTTTCATCAGAGGGGATAGAATTTTCGAGTGTGGTCATAAGCTGCGATATAGATGAATATGATGTAATATCCGTCAGGAGCGCGGAGATAACCGTGAAAGACAGGAGCGATATTGACAAGGCATCAGCCTTTATAGCATCTCTACAGCCTGAAGCTGCGGTATCCGTGAGGTCGGAGGAACAGAATGAAAGCGAGTGATCTGACCGATAAGTTCAGGAACATTATGCTCGGAAAGAACCGCGTAAAGCTTATCGCCTTTATGGGCATAGCCGCTGTGGCGCTGATATTATTATCCGAGCTGATACCAGCCAAGAAGTCCGCTGAACCCGCCGAGAGTTCCTCCGAGGTCTTTAGCGACACCTCCAAGCTTATCGAGGCAGAGGAAAGAAAGCTTGCCTCGCTGCTTTCATCGGTCAGGGGCGTAGGCAAGGCAGAGGTCATACTGTCGCTGGAGGGCAGCGAGGAGTACATATACGCTCAGGATACCGAAGCCGAGCGCAGCGAGGACGTGAGCCGTATCACTGAAAAGCATGAAAGCAAGCTCGTTCTGACCGACAGATCCGGCAGCAAGGGGCCTCTTGTGAGGAAGGTACTGGCGCCTAAGTTCAACGGAGCTCTGGTGATCTGCGACGGCGGCTCCGATCCCAATATACGCGAAAGAGTTATCAAGGCGGTGTCGGCAGCGCTTGATCTGCCGACAAGTAAGATCTGCGTTGAATGCAGGAATTGATACGGAGGTAATTCATCATGAGAAAACCGACACTGATAATCGGGAAGAAACAGATCGCTCTTGCAGGACTTACTCTGCTGCTCGGGACAGCCGTTTATGTGAACTATGCGGTATCGTCCGGAGACAAGGGCATAAAGACCACTGACAAGGTAGACACAAGTACAGTCAACTACGGCGAAACGCAGCTGGTCAGCGCTGAGCCCACCGAGGATTTCTTCGCCAAGGCTCGGATAGACCGCATGACATCCCGAGATCAGGCTGCGGAGACGCTTAAAATGGTGCTCAGCGGCGGCGACTCTACCGAAGAGGAAAAGAGCGTTGCCTCCAAGGAAGCGGCTGTGATGAGCGGACTTATCGAGTCGGAGAGCAAGATCGAGAACCTTATCAAGGCCGCCGGCTTTGAGGACTGCGTGGTCTACCTTGACGGAAAGACCGCAAATATCGTCGTGAAGTCCCCGCAGGGGCTTATAAACAGCGAGGCCGCCCAGATCAAGGACATCCTGCTCGGGGAGGTCTCGGTGGCCAACGAGAACATCCGCATCTTTGACGTAGACTGACCGTTTCTCGGGCTTCGCAGCTTTTATCTCTGCTTTTTTGCTATTCTTCTCAGAGTGCTTGATTTTTCCGCAACTATATGTTATAATAGTTTGTGTATATATTCTTCGGGCTTTGCATAGTCCGGGGAACGATCAACTCTGATAAGGAGGCTCTCAGTATGAGTCAGTTTGACAGCAATATCAATAAATCTCTGCGCGTAAGTCAGGATGTGGTGATCGACATCATCGCCAATGCCGCGATGGAGGTAGACGGTGTCTATGCGGTGGCTTCCGCCAAGAAGAAGCCCAAGAACCTTATCCTCAAGGATAAGAACACCAGAGACATCAAGATCGAACTTGCGGGCGATGTGCTCGCGGTAACGGTCGGAGTCATCCTCGAGCGCGACGCCAAGGCTGTTATCACAGCCGAGAACGTGCAGAATAAGATCAAGAGCACCGTTCAGAATATGCTCAATCTTACGGTGGCAAAGGTCAATGTGAATATTCGCGACGCTGCCGCTGAATGACAGATCAGGCTCTCGGATAATATCCGGGAGCTTTTGGTGCGTTATATAGGTACCCTCAAAAGATAATTAAGGATGTGGTTTTGTGGCTGCAAAAAGAAGAGATGTCAGAGAATCGGCGTTTATAATCACCTTTGAGATGCTGTTCCGCGACGATACGGTGGACGAGCTTTTCGAGGCGGCCTCCATGCTCGACGATATAGTTCTCAACGATGAGGTAAAGAACCTTGTCAACGGGATCAGCGAGAAAAGAGAAGATATCGACAAGGAGATCTCCGCTCTCAGCGACAAGCGCTCGATCAACAGGATCCCCCGCATAAATCTTGCCATACTCAGGCTCGCTATCTACGAGGCGCTCTACGATGACAAGGTCCCCGTGAACGTTGCGATAAGCGAGGCGGTCAAGCTTGCGGAGAAGTATGCTCTCGAGCCCGATGTTTCGTTTGTGAACGGCATACTCGGGTCCTTCTCGAGAAAGCTTGAACAAAAAGATGGCTGAGATACTCGGGATAGATACAAGCAACTATACGACCTCTGCGGCTCTGCTCGACACCGACAGGATGTCTGTCGTGCAGTCCAAGCTCCTGCTGCCCGTAAAGAGCGGAGAAAGGGGCATAAGACAGTCTGACGCGGTGTTTCATCATGTCAAGCAGCTGCCGACGGTCATTGACGGCGTTTGCAGGGGGATAGTCCCTGACGGCATCGGCGTATCCGTAAAGCCGAGGACAGCGGAGGGCTCGTATATGCCCTGCTTTCTGGCAGGGGAGTCTGCTGCAAGGATGCTCGGGTCTGTGCTCGGCATCGAGCCGGAGTACACCTCTCACCAGACAGGTCATGTCCTTGCTGCGCTGTTCAGCGCCGGTAGGCTCGGGCTTGTGCTTGAAAAGCAGACCTTTGCGGCGTTCCATGTCAGCGGCGGGACTACCGATCTGCTGCTCTGTGAACCGGACGACGATACGCTCCTGCGGATCACCCGTGTCGGCGGGAGCTCTGATCTCAATGCCGGACAGGCTGTTGACCGCTGCGGAGTGATGCTCGGGCTGGATTTCCCCTGCGGGCAGGAGCTTGAGAAGCTCGCTTCCCGGAGCGGAAGGCAGTTCAAGGCAAGAGTGCCCGTAAAGGGACTTGATTGCTCCCTTTCGGGCATTGAGAACAAATGCAGAAAAATGTATGACGATAACGAACCCCGCGAGGATATAGCTAAATTCTGCCTTGACAGCGTGCTTTCGGCGGTCAGCGGACTTACCGATGCACTGTATGAGAATTACGGCAGTATGACGGTTATCTATGCCGGCGGAGTTATGTCAAATTCCTATATCAGATCAAAGCTCGAGGGCGACGGCAGGTTTTTCTGCGAGCCGGAGTTCTCAAGAGACAATGCAGCCGGAACTGCGGTCTACTGTGCTTTACGGAAGGGGCTGATCAAGTGAGCTCTATACTGACGGTCTCTCAGCTGAGCAAGTATATCCGCTTCAAGCTGCAGGGCGATCCCAAGCTCAAGGGCGTTGCCGTAAAGGGTGAGCTCGTTGACTACAACCTCAATTACAGGTCTGGGCACGCTTACTTCTCCCTGAGAGACGAGGAAGCAGTGGTCAGGTGCGTGATGTTCGCATCCAGCGCTTCAAGGCTGAGATTTTCGCCGGAGAACGGTATGAGTATCCTCGCCGTCGGCAGCGTTGACATCTATGAGAAAAGCGGGACATATCAGATCATTGTTACCGAGCTGGCCCCTCTCGGCGCTGCCGAAGCAAGGGTAGGGCTCGAGCAGCTCAAACGTAAGCTCTCCGAGCAGGGAGTGTTCGATCCGGCCAAGAAAAAGCCGATACCTCAGATGCCCCGCAAAATAGCCATCGTGACCTCGCTCAACGGCGCAGCTGTCAAGGATGTTATCAATGTTCTGTCAAGGAGATTTCCGATAGTTGAAGCCGAGATCTTTCCTGCGACGGTGCAGGGCAGCGAGGCTGCGGCAAGCATAGCCTCTGCGCTTGCAAGAGCCGACAGGAGCGGTGCCGACACGCTGATACTTACCCGCGGCGGCGGCTCCGACGATGAGCTCTCGGTATTCAACGACGAAAGAGTCATCATGGCGGTCTATAACTGCAGCACGCCGGTCATTTCGGCAGTCGGGCATGAGATAGACACCTTCCTCTGCGACTATGCGGCGGATCTCAGGGCTCCCACGCCGTCTGCGGCAGCGGAGCTGGCAGTTCCCGAGCTTTCGGTGCTGACCGGCGCTTACGATCTGCTTGCAAGGCGTCTCACGGAAGCGATGATGTCCCGGATAGAGCGTGAGGAAAGAGCAGTCACCGAGCTCGGTGCCGCACTTGCTTATGCCTCCCCGCAGCACGGGATAGAGACCTCCATGCAGACCGTTGACAGCCTCTTGGACAGGCTCAACACGCTTATGGAGTCAAGGCTCCGTTCTGAAGGAATGAAGCTCGACAAATTCGCGGCACAGCTTGCCGCACTCAGCCCGTTCGGGATCCTCGGGCGCGGCTATACGATAACTGCAAAGGACGGCTCCGCTGTATCGTCCGTTTCGGGTCTCCGGGAGGGCGACAGCGTTAATATCATCTTTGCGGACGGCTCTGCCGGCGCGGAGATCACAAGGGTGAATAAAAATGAAGTATGAACAGTCGGTCGAAAGACTTAAAGAGATAGTTTCCAAGCTTGAGGACGGCGGTCTGCCCCTCGACGAAGCACTCGACCTATACAAGGAAGGCGTGGCGCTCACTGTTGACTGCAAGAAGCAGCTCGAGAATGCAAAGCTCCAGGTAAAAACAGCATCGGAGGTCGGCGATGAATAACGAGATCAACAACAGGCTCAAGGAGTACTGCGATAAGATAGAGGCGAGGCTCGCGGCGTTCACTGCCGATAAGGACGAGTTTCGCGGCATTGTCACAGAGGCTATGGAGTATTCTCTGATGGCCGGCGGGAAAAGGCTCAGACCGGTGCTGATG
The DNA here is from genome assembly GCA_017534595.1 of Ruminococcus sp. Lineage (GTDB taxonomy): Bacteria > Bacillota > Clostridia > Oscillospirales > Ruminococcaceae > FB2012. The sequence continues at coordinate 93,607 of JAFXVY010000113.1, read as the reverse complement.
CTTGAATTCTGCCGTATGTGCGGCGGCGACCCGGACAAGTTCCTCGATATCGCCTGCACCATCGAGATGATACACACCTGCTCGCTTATCCATGACGATCTGCCCTGTATGGACAATGACGATTACAGGCGCGGCAAGCCCTCCTGTCACAAGGCGTTCCCGGAGAACATAGCTCTTCTTGCCGGCGACGCGCTCGAGGTGCTGCCTTTTGAGGTCATCTCCGATGCGGCGCTTTCGGGCGTTATAGATGCCAAGACTGCGCTGATGCTCATTTCCGTGCTTTCCAAGTCTATAGGAGTAAACGGAATGATCGGCGGTCAGGTCATCGACCTGCAGAGCGAGGGCAAGGAGATAAGCATGGATGTCCTCGATACGCTCCAGGCCTACAAGACCGGCGCTCTGATCGAGGCTGCCTGCGTTATGGGAGTTATCCTTTCCGGGCGGTTCGACAGGATCCCCGAGGCTGCGGCCTATGCTTCGGCGCTGGGCCGGGCTTTCCAGATAGTTGACGATATACTCGATGTCACCAGCACCTTTGAGGAGCTGGGCAAGCCGATAGGCAGCGACACCGAGCAGAACAAGACCACCTATGTTTCCGTTCTCGGGCTGGACAGATCCTTTACGGAGGCTGAGGCGCTCACCGCTCAGGCTCTGGGGATACTCTCGGGGTTTGAGGACAACGAATTTCTTAGCGCGCTTACTAAGCAGCTGCTCTCAAGACGCAGCTGAACACGGAGGCTGAACAGATAATGTCGGATTTTATAGTTCCGGATCTTAAAAAAATGAAGCTCCCGCGTGATCTCAAAAAGCTTGACACCAAACAGTGTGAAGCTCTGTGCTCGGAGATAAGGCAGATACTCATTGACACCGTTTCAAAGACGGGCGGGCATCTGGCGTCTAATCTCGGCACCGTTGAGCTCACCCTTGCCATACACAGAGTTTTCGATTCGCCGAAGGACAAGATAGTCTGGGATGTGGGGCATCAGTCCTACACACATAAGCTGCTTACCGGCAGGCTTGACCGTTTCTCCACGCTCAGACAGGAAAACGGGCTCTCCGGCTTCTGCCGCCCCGATGAATCGGTGCATGATGCGTTCATCAGCGGACACAGCTCCAATTCGGTATCGGCGGCTCTCGGCATAGCCACGGCTATGAAGCTCAGCGGCTCCGACCGCCACACGATAGCCGTGCTCGGCGACGGTGCATTTACCGGCGGCCTCGTCTACGAGGGCATGAACAACGCGGGAAAAAGCGAGACCAATCTTATAATCATTCTCAATCACAATGAGATGTCCATTTCCAAGAACGTGGGCAGCGTTGCGAAGTATCTTTCAACACTGAGAACGAAGGAGTCCTATCACAAGACCAAGAATGTCGTTGAGAAGACCCTTGATCTGACGCCTCTGGTCGGCAAGCCGCTGATAAAGGCGATAAAGTCTTCCAAGAAGGCTGTTAAGAATGTCATGCTCGGCAGCACGATGTTCGAGGATCTCGGCTTTGAATTCGTCGGCCCGCTCAACGGTCACGATATAGAGGAGCTCGAGGCGGGTCTTAAAGCTGCAAAGCAGCTGAAAAAGCCAGTCATTGTTCATGTGAACACGATAAAGGGCAAGGGCTACGCTCCTGCCGAGAACAATCCCGGAGAGTTCCACGGCATCGGTGCGTTCGAGATCGCCACAGGTAATCCCGATGTTGTGCCTGCCGACAGCTATTCTACTGTTTTCGGTCACGAGCTGACGGCTCTCGGCAAGAAGGACAGCCGCATCTGCGCCGTTACCGCTGCCATGAAATACGGCACTGGCTTGCAGTATTTCTCCAAAGCGTTCCCGGACAGGTTCTTTGATGTAGGTATCGCCGAGGAACACGCTGTCACGTTCTGCGGAGGGCTTGCGGTACAGGGCTTTATCCCTGTGTTTGCCGTATACTCTTCGTTTTTACAGAGAGCCTACGATGAGATCATCCACGATCTTGCGATCTGCGATACCCATGCCGTACTCTGTGTTGACAGGGCGGGGCTTGTGGGTGAGGACGGCGAGACTCATCATGGAATATTTGATGTTTCGTTCCTTTCCGGCATACCCAACACAACGATCTATTCGCCCTCCTGCTATGAGGAATTAAGGCTGTGCCTCAGACAGGCGATAAACAACGATAAGGGCATAGCCGCTGTAAGATATCCCAAGGGCAGGAACAGCACTATCTATGAGGTCTCCGAGCCGACAGTCACCTATTCTCACAGCAGGAACGGCGGCAGGCTGCTTGTCATAAGCTACGGCAGGCTGTTTGAGAACGTTCTCAAGGCACAGGAGCAGCTGCATAACAGCGGTATTGTTTTTGATACGCTCAAGCTCGTCAGGATATTCCCGCTGAGCAAGGAGATAATCGACATCATCAACAGCTATGATGCGGTGTTCTTCTTTGAGGAAAGCTACAGATCAGGCTCGGTCTCCGAGAAATATGCTTCCGTATGCTCGAACGTTGCATCGTTTGCGATAAACGGCTTTGTCAAGCACGGCGAGATACACTCACTGCTGGACAGCTGCGGGCTCTCCGCAGAGAAGATAGCCGCCAAGATCAGGGAGTTCTGCGATGGCTGAACGTCTTGACGCTTATCTGGTGCGCACCGGGTTGGCCAAAAGCCGTGAACGTGCCAAGGCTATGATAAAGAACAGCTCCGTTACCGTGAACGGCAGGATATGCGACAAACCTTCTCAGACAGTCGAGGAAAGCGACACCGTCGAAGCCGGCAGTGACCTTGCCTACGTTGGCAGGGGAGCCTTGAAGCTCGAAAAGGCGTTCGAGGTATTTAAGCCGGAGGTCGCAGGACTTGTCTGTGCCGACCTCGGAGCCTCGACAGGCGGCTTCACCGAGCTGCTGCTCGACCGCGGAGCATCTAAAGTCTATGCCGTCGATGTAGGACACGGTCAGCTTGACGAAAAGCTCTGCCGTGACAGCAGGGTAGTCAACATGGAGGGCACTAATGTCCGCAGACTCGATGCTTCAAGCTTCGGAGAGGATATCGGCTTTGTGACCGCCGATCTGTCGTTCATATCCCTTACTGTCGTCATGCCGGTTATCTCCGGGATACTTTGTCCGGGCGGGAGAGCCGTGGTGCTCATAAAGCCGCAGTTCGAGGCCGGGAGGGAGAATATCGGCAAGAACGGCATTGTCAAAGACAGGAAAGTGCATATCGAGGTGCTGCGTAAGCTCACTGCGGCATTCGGTGAATGCGGTCTCTCGCTCAGAGGACTTACACACTCACCGGTAAAGGGCGGCAGCGGCAACACCGAATATCTTGCATATCTTATAAAATCAGAAGATCCGCCGGTTTGTATTGATGTAAAAGCCGTCGTTGAGGCTGCTTTTTCAGATCTTAAGGAGTGATCCCATGAAAGCGTACATATTCCCGAACCTTGACAAGAACAACTGCGAGGAGTATACCCGCGAGGCCTGCGGGATATTGCTTGAATGCGGTATAGGTTTGCTCATGGACAACGCTTATTCCGAGCGCTTCGGCGATCTTGCCGGCGTTGTGTTTTCCGAGCATACAAAAGCGATCCCCGAATGTGATTGGGTCATAGTTATCGGCGGCGACGGGACTATACTCAAATGTGCTGAGGCAGCCGCACGAAGCAGCAAGCCGATACTCGGCATCAACTGCGGCAGGCTCGGATTCATGGCCTCTCTTGAGCATGAGGATCTCGGACTTTTGCGTCAGCTCAAGACCGGCGGGTATACTCTGAGCCCCCGCATGATGCTTTCTGTAACCACCGATGACGGCTGCTGTTACAGCGCCCTCAACGATGTGGTCGTTTCCAAATCCGACGACTGCAAGATCGCGGATTTCAAGGTAGAGAAATACGGCGCGACGATATCCTATCTCCGCGCTGACGGAGTCATATTCTCCACGGCCACAGGTTCAACGGCTTATTCGATGTCCGCCGGCGGCCCGATAATCGAGCCTGATATGGAATGTATAGAATTCACACAGATGTGTGCTCATTCGCTGTTTGCAAGGTCCATGGTTCTTTCTCCGTCAAGCGAGATAACCGTAACGCTGCACTGCGCCGAAGGGTCTCACGCCATCGTCAATGTTGACGGCAACTCCGTACTCAAGATCACGGACAGAGCTTCTGTACGCATAAGCCGCTCCGAGCTGAGGCTCGATATAATCGACATCAAGGGCAACAGCTTCTTCGGCTCGATAAGTGACAAGCTCATGCAGCCTCTCAAGGGCAGCACAGAGGAGATCCTGAAATGAAAAACAACAGGCATGAACTTATAATCAGACTCGTCACCGAGAACCCGGTCTCCACGCAGGAGGAGCTTTGCGAGCTGCTCGCTGCCAGCGGCTGTACCGTTACTCAGGCGACCGTCTCCCGGGATATCAGGGAACTCTCGCTCATCAAGTCTTCGGACGGAGAGGGCGGTTTTCGCTACTGTGTTCCTGCGCTGAACCGTATCTCCGGGCGCGAGAACGATGGGTTTTATTCGATACTTCACGATGCCGTGCTTTCGGCAGACCACGCTCTCAATACCGTTGTGGTCAAGACACATACCGGCATGGCGCAGGCGGTCTGTGCGAAGCTCGACAGAACAGAGCTTGAAAACGTGGTCGGCACCATAGCCGGCGATGACACGATATTTATTCTTATGCGCACCGAGCGGGATGCCGCGCGGCTCGTCAAGGAGCTCGAAACGGTCTTAAACAAGAAATAAGGAAGCGGTCAGATGCTGAGCGAACTGTATATAGAAAATCTTGCGGTCATAGAAAAGGCAAATATCAGCTTTACCGCGGGGCTAAATATCTTCACCGGCGAGACCGGAGCGGGTAAGTCTATCCTGATAAACGGCATCAACGCCGTCCTCGGTCAGAGAGTGACCAAGGACATAGTCAGGACAGGCGCCGAAAAGGCTGTTATCTCAGCCATGTTCACCGATGTCGGGAAGGATGTTAAAGATTGTCTCGGGCGAATCGGTATTGAATGTGAGGACGGTCAGCTGTTCCTTACTCGTGAGATCCGCTCAGACGGTGGAAGTGTTGCAAGGGTAAACTCGCGCAGCATCAATGTCTCCGCGCTGAGAGAAATCGGGGATCTGCTTGTGAACATCCACGGGCAGCACGATAATCAGATCCTGCTTGCCCCCGAAAAGCATATCACGATACTTGACGCCTATTCCGACGCCGAGCCGCTAATCGAAGACTATCAGCAAGCCTTCAAGGAACTTCAGCTGACAGCCAAGCAGATAAGCAAGCTCAAGGCAGAGTCCGACAGAAAGGCTTACCGCATTTCCGAGCTTGAGGAAACTGTCGCCGAGATAGAGGCTTTGAAGATCACCGAGGGCGAGGACGAAAAGATCCGCGAGGAGCTGGATATCTCCAAGAACGCTGTCGCTATCTCGGAGGCTATGTTTTACAGCGAGGAGATACTTTCCGGCGACGATGATACGTCGGGCGTATCCGAGCTGATAGCTGACGCCAAGGACAGGCTCGCGCAATATACTGATATTTTCCCGTCACTTTCGGTGCTTGTCGAAAGGCTTGATTCCTGCGGCATAGAGGTCTCGGATATAGCGTCCGAGCTCCAGTCGCGCAGGGACAAGCTCAATGTAGACCCCAAGCGGTTCGATTTTCTCAACAGCCGTTCGGACGAGCTTCGGAAGATCTGCAAAAAATACGGCCCCGAGCTTTCGGATGTCCTGCGGACCCTTGAAGAATCAAAGCAGGAGCTTGCTCAGCTTTCCGACAGTGACGAGAGCCTCGCCAAGCTCAACGAGCATAAAAATGAGCTGCTCGGTATAGTTTCCGTCAAGGCGAAGAAGCTCTCCGAGCATCGGAGCGAAGCCTCAAAGCGGTTTGTGTCTCAGGTCACACAGGAGCTTGAATTTCTGAATATGCCGAAGGTAAAGCTCGTGGTCGAGCAAAAAACCGGCAAGCTCACGATTAACGGCATGGATCAGATAGAATTCCTGATCTCTGCGAATGTCGGTGAAGAGCCGAGGCCGATCGCAAGGATAGCCTCCGGCGGTGAGCTTTCGAGGATAATGCTCGCTCTCAAAAACGTCATCGCCGAGAAGGACGCTGTTGCGACACTGATATTCGATGAGATAGATACCGGTGTCAGCGGGCGGGCAGCCTTGAAGATAGGTCAGAAGCTCAAGCAGATCTCAAAGCTAAGACAGGTGCTCTGTGTAACACATCTTGCACAGATCGCGGTCACGGCGGAGAATCATTTGCTTATAGAGAAGAATATAGTCGGTGACAGAACTGTCACATCCGTGACGCCGCTTGCCCCGGAAGATCGCAAATTCGAGATCGCACGGATCATGAGCGGCGAGGATCCAACAGAGCTGATGCTGCAGAACGCACAGTCTCTTATAGACAGCGCCGCGCAGCTTACGTGAATAATTAACTGTTGACTTTATTGCCGAAAATATGTTATAATATAATGTCAGGGAGTGTTCAGATATGAAGGTAACGCTTATAGCTCATACACCGGAGCCGGAAAAAGTCATAGCGACTGCTGCAAAGCTTTGCTATTCATCAAGTGATATCGTTTCTCTCCATGACGGACTCGATGACGAAAAGGTCGCCGGATTTATTGAGATGCTGGCGTCTATCGGGCACGAGAGCGTTATGGAGCACGTTTCGTTCACCTTCGGCATAGAGGGAGTATCGAGAGCCTGCACGCATCAGCTTGTGCGTCACCGTATAGCTTCCTATTCCCAGAAGAGCCAGAGGTATGTCAATGAGAACGGCTTTGAGTTCATAACTCCTCCGGAGATAGAGGCAGTACCCGAGGCAAAGGCCATATTCGATGAGGAAATGAAGCGGCTCGTGGACTGCTACGAAAAGCTTGCAGATATACTTACCGAGAAACACAAGGCCGAGCTTATAGCTCAGGGAGCGGATGAGAAAACTGCTGCGTCCAGGGCGAGAAAGACCGCCAATGAGGATGCAAGGTTCATTCTTCCCAACGCCTGCGAGACCAAGATAGTTGTTACGATGAATGTACGCAGCCTGTTCAACTTCTTCAAGCACCGCTGCTGCAACAGAGCGCAGTGGGAGATAAGAGCTGTAGCCGATGAGATGCTCAGGCTCTGCTGCCGGGAGGCACCCAATGTTTTCAAGTATGCAGGGCCGTCCTGCGTTATGACCGGCCGCTGCCCGGAGGGCAAAATGACCTGCGGAAAGTTCGCGGAGGTTCAGGCTAAGTACAAGGAGCTGAAAGGATGAGCGGCAGGATAATAGTCCTCGAGGGCCTTGACGGAAGCGGCAAATCCACGCAATTTGAGCGCGTAGATACCATTCTTACCGATAGGGGCGTGGCTCACCGTGCGATAAGCTTTCCCGATTACGCGCAGCCGTCTTCGGCGCTCGTGAAGATGTATCTCGGAGGCGAGATCGCCGAAAAGGCAGAGGATATCAACGCCTTTGCCGCATCGAGCTTCTATGCCGTTGACAGATATGTGAGCTACAAGAAGTTCTGGGAGAGCGACTATACCTCAGGCAAGCTGATACTTGCCGCAAGGTATGTGACCTCCAACTGCATTTATCAGATGGTCAAGCTCCCCGAGACCGAATGGGACAGTTATATTGAATGGCTCGTTGATTACGAGTATGTAAAACTCGGACTTCCGAAGCCCGACAGGGTGATATTTCTTGATATGCCCGTTGACGTCTCCCAGAAGCTTCTGAGCAAGCGCTACAACGGCGACGATAACAAGAAGGATATCCACGAGGCGAATGTCAGCTTTCTTATGAGCTGCCGCAGGGCTGCGCTCTATGCCGCAGACAAGCTCGGCTGGATCGTGCTTCCGTGCAGCGAGAGCGGAGAGCCCCTCGGGATAGATGTTATAACCGGCAGGATAATGGAAGCTGTCGGTCAGATGATTTGATGAGGTGTTATTATGGTTTATATCATGCTTGCAGACGGTTTTGAAATAGTTGAAGCTCTTGCTCCCGCCGATATCCTCAAAAGAGCCGGCGCGAAGGTAGTCACTGTCGGAGTTACCGGCAAGACTGTTGCCGCGTCCTGCGGGATAAAGGTCGAGGCAGATATCACCAAGGATCAGCTTATGCTTTCGGACGATATCGAGCTGCTGATGCTTCCCGGCGGCATGCCCGGAACTAACAATCTCGACGCTGACAGCACCGTTCATAAGGCTATTGAGTACTGCGTTTCCAAGGGCAAGTTCGTTGCGGCTATCTGTGCCGCGCCGAAGGTGCTCGGACGCATGGGTCTGCTCAAGGGACGCAAGGCGACCTGCTTCCCCGGATTTGAGAACGATCTTATCGGCGCCGAGCTCACCGGGCTCAAAGCCGTAAGAGACGGTCAGTTCATCACCGGCAAGGGTGCCGGCGCGGCGTTGGAGTTCGGCTTTGCACTTACCGAGGCGCTTTACGGCAAGGCAAAGGCTGATGAAGTTGCCGTGAAAATGATGTACAAATGACGGATAAGAGACCACTGCGCAGAGCCATGAAGGAGCTGCGTTTGAATATGGATCCCGATACAAAGATCCGTGCGGATAAGGCGATATGCCGTGAGTTCTGCTCGTCAGCTTACTATGAGAGCTGCGAAATGCTGCTTTTGTATGTGTCGGGGGACATTGAGGTCGGCACGGGAGAGATACTTGATACGGCTCTTGCAGACGGCAAGAACGTGCTTTGCCCCCGGTGCATATCGGGAACGAACGAGATGCGGTTTTACCGTATCGAGAGTACGGATGATCTTGAACCGGGTCATTACGGCATACTTGAACCGAAAGCTTACTGCCCGGAAGTGAACGCCGGATGCGGCTCTGTCTGCATCGTGCCTGCGCTATGCTTTGACCGCAGAGGTCACAGGCTCGGCTTCGGCAAGGGCTTTTACGACAGGTTCCTGTCAGGATATGAGGGCATTTCCGTGGGGCTCTGCTATGATATCTGCATAGCGGAAAATGTTTGCGAGGAAGAACACGATGTGCCCGTAGATGCGGTCATCACCGAGAGCGGGATGATCTTGACTAACAAGAATAGAGAGGATTGGTCAGCTAATGGATGAAAAGGATTTCGGCTTCGGTGACGGAAGGGAACTTCCCGATCAGAGCGTTGATAATACAGATGCTTCTGTGCCGCCCGAGGATTTCAGCTTCGGAGCCGAAGCTCCCTCTGACCGCGATGAGGATACAGCCGGTCTGACCGCCGAGCCTATCAGCGAGTACGCCGAAGAGGAGCCTGCAGAGGAGGCCGAGGCTGTCGAGGCTGAGTATGAGGAATATGAGAACGAAGTCTCGGAAGAGGCAGAGGATGACTCCGATCCCGAGGGCGAGGTATCCGAAGAAGGCTATGACGAAGAGCCCGCCGAGTATGATGATGAATACGAAGACGACGATTATGTGTATGAGGATGAGGAAGAAGAGGAAGAAGAAGAGCAGCAGCTCGTTCCCTCTGTCCGCAGGCCTGCCCGCAAGCGCAGACCCGTAAAGCGCAGCTCTAAGAAGTCGAAGAAGAAGAAAAAGTCCGGCGTGAAGGTCAACAATTCGATCTTCGGAGGACTTATCCTTGTTACGATCATTCTTACCGTTTCTCTGGTGCTTGCAATCACTGGAATCAAGATCAGCTTTGAGTATCTCGGAGCCGGCAAGAGCGAGGACAACATCACCTTCAAGATCCCCGATAACGCTTCACCCGACGAGATCGCCGATATACTTATCGCCAACAACATAATCGAGAACAAGACGCTGTTCAAGATCGCTATGAAGATGCAGCATTCGCCTACGCTGTTTCCAGGCGACGTTACCCTCAACCCCGCCATGGGCTACGCGAGGATAATCGAGGAGCTCAGCACTCAGCGCGATGTCAAGGAGACCGTTCAGCTCACCTTCCCCGAGGGCATAACTCTGCTTGAGGTGGCCAATCAGCTGGAAGAAAAAAAGGTCTGCACCGCGAAGGACTTCATGTTTGAGTTCAACAAGCTCCAGGATTTCCCCTTTGAGAAGCAGGTGAATACGACCGCCGATACCTTCTATAAGATGGAAGGCTTCTTCTTCCCGGATACCTATGAATTCTATGTTGAGGACGACGCCTACAACGTAACGAGAACTATCAGAACGAACTTTGCAAACAAGGTAGATCAGGAGATGCTCACCAAGATCCAGCAGAGCGGTATGACTCTCAGCGAGGTCATCACCCTTGCTTCTATCGTTCAGTGGGAGGCCAATTCCGTTGAGGATATGCCGAAAGTCGCTTCGGTATTCCTTAACCGTCTCGCAGACTCCGACACCTATCCGAAGCTCCAGTCGGATGCTACCGGTAATTATCTGACCAAGGTCATCAATGTTGTCGGCGATACCGCCAGCAAGGAGCATTATAAGGATCTCTACGATACCTATATCTGCAACGGTCTGCCCGTCGGACCCGTCTGCAACCCGGGTATCGAGGCTATCAAGGCTGTACTTGAGCCCGAGAAGACCAACTACTATTACTTCTGCAATAACCTCAAGACCGGCAAGAGCTACTTCGCCGAGACTTACGAGGAGCACGAGAAGAACCTTGTCAGAGCGGGGCTTTCACAATGACCGGCAGCGTAAAGCATGAGCTGCTTTCACCGGTCGGGGATATGGAACGGCTGTACGCTGCGCTGGATTACGGCGCCGACGCCGTGTATCTCGGCGGAACTATGTTCGGCATGAGAGCACAGGCCGCGAAGTTCGACCCTGAGTCTCTGAAAGTTGCCTGCGACGAGGCTCATTCAAGAGGCAAACGGCTCTACATGACCTGCAATACTCTTCCGCGCAACAACGAGATACCCATGCTCGAGGGGTTCGTTAAGAACGCCTGCGCTGCGGGAGTCGATGCGCTGATAACGACAGATATCGGCGTCTTTGCCATGATCCGCAGGCTTGCACCTGATATGGAGATACACGTTTCCACACAGGCAGGAATAGTCAACTATGCTGCTGCGAGACAGTTCTATGAAATGGGAGCCAAGAGGGTTGTCCTTGCAAGAGAGCTCTCCCTTGACGAGATTGCAGAGATCAGAGCCAAGACTCCCAAGGAGCTCGAAATAGAGGTCTTCGTTCACGGGGCTATGTGTATGAGCTTTTCAGGCAGATGCCTGATCTCGCAGTATCTTATCGACCGTGATGCCAACCGGGGGCAGTGCGCTCAGCCCTGCCGCTGGAACTATGCCCTTGTCGAGGAGAAGCGTCCGGGTGAGTATTATCCCGTGATAGAGGAAGAACAGGGCAGCTATATCCTCAACGCCAAGGATCTCTGCATGATAGATCACATCGACAAGCTTGCTGAAGCGGGAGTTGACAGCTTCAAGCTTGAGGGCAGAGCAAAGTCAACATATTATGTGGCCGTTATCACCAATGCCTACCGCATGGCGCTGGATATCTATGAGCGCGATCCCGGGCATTTCGAGCTTCCGCAGCAGGTGAGAGACGAGGTCTTCAAGATCAGCCACAGACCCTACTGCACAGGCTTCTTCTTCGGTCATCCCAAGGACTGTCAGTATTATCCCGACAGCGGATACATCAGGGATTACGATGTTGCCGCTATCGTTACCGAGTGCAGGGACGGCAGGATATACGCCTCGCAGAGAAACAAGTTCAATGCCGGCGATACCCTCGAAGCTCTGATACCCGGGCGTGAGCCGATCATTTTCAAGGCTGACCGCATTTTCGATGAGAACGGTGAGCCTACCGACACCGCCAACCGGGCAACAATGGATCTTTCCATTGAGTCGGAGCTTGTTCTGCCGGCGAATACCATGCTCAGAAAGAAAAAATAAGGCTTGTCCGGAGTGAAGCTTATGAACAAACTGACACCCGAACAATATAAAAACATCATCGGTCTTATCGACCCTGATCCCGTCGGTGGAGTATATCCGCTCTCGGCGGCGGAAGGACGCCAGCAGGGCGATATCTATACCGATAGCGTCTCTGTGTTAATACATCATCACTGCGGATTTGCGTTTCTGTTCGGAAAATGCGACACAGCCTTTCTTAACTGCGTTTACGATACTTTTCTCAGTCCTGAAAGCGAGCCGCCGAGGAGGTTTGTGCTGTTTTCGGACAGTGAACGGATAGTTGATCTCTTCCGCGGCAAGAACAACATCATTTTTGGCAAAAGATACTTTTTCAGTTATCCCGGAGACACAGCGCCTAAGGCTGAGATCCCGGCAGGGTATTCTGTCCGTGAGCTTGATGAAGACCTGTGCCGAAGGCTCGAAGGCAGGATAGTTCCGGCTTTCTCGTGGAGCAGTACCGCTGAGTTTTTGAACGGAGGAAAAGGCTTCTGCGTTTGTGACGGTGACAGACCTGTTGCCTGGGCATTCTCGGCTGCCGTTAGCTCACGCGAGATCGACACAGGCGTCGAGACCTTAGAGTCACACCGCGGTCAGGGGCTCGCTTATGCGGCAGCATCGCAGATGATAAGCTTCTGTCTTGAACAGGGCAAACGGCCCGTCTGGGCTTGCGATGCAGGTAATACTGCGTCGCGCAGGCTTGCCGAAAAGCTCGGATTTGTCCTGACGGGAGAATGTACTACGATCAGAAGACAGTAAATAATCAGCCCGGGGGCGATCGGTTCGCTCCCGGGCTTTGTGCTACTTCTTTTTCTTTGTATTTGCCAAAGGGTTTGCTTCTGCAGCAGCTTTGAGATTATCGTTTGAGAGATGGGTGTAGATCTCAGTAGTGCCGACGCTTTTATGACCGAGCTGTTCTTTGAGAACGAGTGTATCCACCCCGCCGTACTGATACATCAGCGTGGCTGCGGTATGACGCAGCTTGTGCGTGGTTATGCCTGTGTTTGACAGCCCGGCTCTCGCAAGGCTCTCCTCGACTATCTGCTGAACGCGGCGCTTGTTTATCCTCGTCTTGTTGGCGGAGAGGAATATCGCGTTCTTATCAACGGCAGTATCGTTGGGACGGTGGTTGTGGAGATAATCCTCAAGGGCTTCGATACAGGCGTCGTTGAGGTAGATTATCCGCTCCTTGCTGCCCTTGCCGAATAAGCGGAGAGTTCGGTTTTCGCGGCTGTAATCGCCGATATTAAGCCCTACGAGTTCACTCAGACGCATACCGCAGTTCAGGAAAAGCAGAATGATGCAGTAGTCGCGGGACTTGTTTTTTGAGTCTATGCTTTCAAGGAGCTTCATGCTGTCCTCAAGGGAGAGGAACTTCGGCAGCTTGTTCTTGACAGACGGCAGCTCCAGCTCGGACATAGGATCGGAGCTTATGAGCTTGGCTTTCTTGTGGAGATAGGTGTAGAACTGTTTGAGTGCCGAGCATTTCCTTGCTCTGGTAGCGGTCTCGTTGCCGCGCTTGTCTTTCAGAAAGCGAAGGTACACATGAGCATCGTTGAGCGTGAACGACTCGACGTATTCAAGAGGCACATCCGCTATGGTAATGGTGCTCCAGTCTGTGCCGTCAGGGACATCACGGTGCTTTAGCTTGAGATAGCGCAGGAATGTGCGCAGGTCGATATAATACGCTTCCTCGGTGCGGTCTGCACGGTTGCGTATGATCCTCATATTGGTAAGAAACTGCTCAAGGTAATACGGGCAGTCATCATAGTATTCCTGTTTCATGCTTTCACCCCAACTATATTATATCATATCTTTGGCGTAAAATCAATGCCTTTTGTATTCTCTCTGCTTGACTTTGTATAACAGATGTGTTATAATTTATTCATAATTATTCGGTCTGAAATGACTACGGAAATATAAATGAAAGGAATGATCTTACTGATGTATGATGTTGTTATCATCGGTGCCGGAGCCTCGGGCTGCGCGACAGCAAGAGAGCTTTCGCGGTTCAGCCTGTCGGTCTGCGTCATTGATAAGGAGAGCGATGTCTGCGAGGGAACGAGCAAGGCGAACTCCGCCATCGTTCATGCCGGATTTGACTGCGTCCCGGGGACGCTGAAAGCCAAGCTGAATGTCCGCGGAAGCGAGCTTATGCCCGGACTTTCCAAGCAGCTCGATTTTGCATTCAAGAACAACGGCGCTCTTGTTCTCTGCTTTGATAAGGAGCAGATCCCCGGCCTCGAAGAGCTTGCCGAGCGCGGAAGGCAGAACGGCGTTAAAGACGTCCGCGTTATAAGCGGAGATGAGGCAAGGCAGCTTGAGCCTGCGCTTACTGACGAAGTAGAGGCTGCACTTTACGCTCCGACCTCGGGCATAGTCTGTCCGTTTGAGATGACGCTTGCCTTCGCCGAGAACGCATACGAGAACGGCGTCGAGTTCAGGCTCTCGACCTGTGTTACCTGTATTGATAAGACCGATGCCGGGTACACAGTTCATACCGATAAGGGCGATGTCGAGACTAAAACGGTAGTCAACGCGGCTGGCGTTTACGCCGACAAGCTTCATGCTATGGTCAGCTCGGAACCGATGAATATTATCCCGAGACGCGGTGAGTATATGCTGCTCGACCGCGAGGCGGGAGGACTTGTTTCGCATACTGTCTTCCAGCAGCCCACCAAAATGGGCAAGGGTATACTTGTTACCCCAACAGTTCACGGCAATCTGCTGCTCGGCCCCACCGCCGAGGATATCGAAGATAAAGAAAACACTGCCACGACCCGTGCGGGGACTGCCGAGGTCAGAGCCAAGGCTCAGCTTTCCGTCAAGGGCATACCTTTTGGGAAGGTAATTACAGGATTTACAGGTCTGCGGGCTGTGGGAGATACTCATGATTTCATTATCGGTGAGTGCGCCGACGCAAAGGGCTTTATTGACGTTGCAGGTATCGAGTCTCCGGGGCTTTCGAGCGCTCCGGCCATCGCGGAATATGTAAGGGATATCCTTGCGGGCATTATTACTCTCGAAGAGAAGCCCGATTTCAAGGCTGAGCGCAAGGGAATAACCAAAATGGCAGCCCTTTCGGATGAAGACAAGAATAAGATGATCGCTCTCGATCCCGCATACGGTCAGATCGTCTGCCGCTGCGAAAGCATAACAGAGGGCGAGATCAAGGAAGCCATTGACCGTCCTCTCGGAGCGACAACGCTTGACGGCGTAAAGCGCCGCACAAGAGCCGGTATGGGCAGATGTCAGGCGGGTTTCTGCTCGCCGAGAACGATGGCTCTCATAGCCGAGAAGCTCGGAATAGGTATCGGTGAGGTCAGAAAGAACGGCTGTTACGAAAGCGAGGTGGAAGACAATGCGTGAATTTGAGCTTGCTATCATCGGCGGAGGCCCCGCAGGGATGGCTGCCGCTGTTGCGGCGAGAGAGGCCGGCATAGAGGATATCGTTATCTTCGAGCGCGATACTCAGCTCGGAGGTATACTCAATCAGTGCATACACAACGGATTCGGTCTTCACACCTTCAAAGAGGAGCTTACCGGCCCTGAATATGCGGAGAGATACATCGAGCAGGTGCTTGCTCTCGGGATCCCTTATGAGCTCGGGACGATGGTGCTCGGTATCTCAAAGGATAAGGAGATAAGCATAATCTCGCGCACCCGCGGTGCGGAGACAGTAAAGGCCAAAGCGATAGTTCTTGCCATGGGCTGCCGCGAGAGACCGAGGGGAGCTCTCGGTATCGCAGGCTTCCGTCCCCAGGGCGTTTATACCGCTGGAACTGCTCAGAAGCTTGTAAACTGCGAGGGCGTTATACCCGGCAAGGAGGTCGTTATCCTCGGGTCGGGAGATATTGGGCTTATCATGGCGAGGCGCATGACCCTTGAGGGAGCTAAGGTAAGGGCTGTTGTTGAGCTTATGCCTTATTCAAGCGGTTTAAAAAGAAATATAGTTCAGTGCCTTGACGATTACGGCATCCCGCTGATGCTTTCGCATACCGTTGTAGATATCAAGGGCAAGCAGAAGCTTGAGGGAGTAGTCGTTGCGGCAGTTGACGAGAAGAACAATCCCATAGAGGGCACCGAGGAATACTTCCCCTGCGACACGCTGCTGCTTTCCTGCGGACTTATCCCCGAGAATGAGCTCTCAAAGAGTGCAGGAGTTGAGCTGAGTCCTCTCACTAACGGTCCCTCGGTCGATGAGAGCCTCGAGACCAATATCGAGGGCGTTTACGCCTGCGGCAACGTTCTGCACGTTCACGATCTTGTGGATTTCGTATCAGAAGAAGCTGTCAGAGCCGGTAAGAACGCCGCGGAGTACATCAAGGGCAAGCCTGCGGCTCCGGGTACTCCCGTAAATGTGAAGCCGGCAAACGGCGTCAGATATACCGTTCCGAGCAAGCTTTATATCGAAAGTGTTGAGGAAAGTGTTCATATTCGTTTCCGTGTTACAGGCGTGTTCAAGGGCTCGGCTATCGTTGTTAAGAGCGCGGGACGCGAGCTGTTCCGCAAGCGCGGCAGGATATTCGTTCCCAGCGAGATGCAGGATATCATTATCAAGAAGCAGGCACTTGAAGGCATCACGGATGATATCACCGTTGAGATAGAGGAGGGATCGGTATGACAAGAGAGCTTACCTGTATAGGCTGCCCCATGGGCTGCGAGCTTACTGTTGAGGTCGAGAACGGCGAGGCTGTTTCTGTGGCCGGAAACACCTGCAAGATCGGCGAGAACTATGCAAAAACAGAGGTCAGCGCTCCTGTCCGTGTCGTGACGACTACGGTCATCTCCGCTGTCGGCGTACCCGTGCCTGTCAAGACGGCCGGGAACGTTCCCAAGGATAAGATATTCGAGGTCGTGGATGAGGTCAAGAGCGCACATCCGAGCCTGCCCGTCAAGCTCGGGGATATCATTATAGAAAACGCCGCAGGCACCGGAGTTGCTGTCAAGGCGACGAAGTCAGTCAGCGGCTGAAAGAACTTAAGGCAACACCGCACAACCCGCGGCTGACGCCTCTGCACGCCATCTGATTGCCAGCTTTCCGTCATTATTACCGTGTCAACTTGTTGACACTATTCTCCTTGCCGGGCGCCAGCCCGCCTGCGTCGAATTTAGGCAATCTGACGAAAACCTCAGCTCAACTTTATTGAGCTTGCGCGCGATCTTAACGCACAGGGGTCGTGCGGTGTTGCCATAAATTACTGTAAGGAGGGATCACAGTGGCTGAGAGAACAGTTTACGCCGATTGGTCGGCTACCGCCAAGCCTTCAAAGCGGGCGCTCGAGGCCGCCATGCTCTACCTTACTGACAGCTTCGGGAATGCCGGAGCTGTTTATTCTCTCGGGAGAGCTTCCGCCAAGGCTCTACACGAGGCTCGCAGGAACACTGCGGCTCTGCTCGGAGCGGATATCGGCGAGATCTTTTTCACCTCCGGCGGGACGGAGTCCGACAACCTTGCGGTAAAGGGTGCGGCGGAGCTCGGCGCGGCTATGGGAAAACGCCATATCGTCACCACCGCCTTTGAGCATCACGCTGTGCTCAACACCTGCAAATATCTTGAGTCCCGGGGGGTTGAGGTGACTTATCTGAGGCCCGACAGCCGGGGGATGATCTCTGCCGGGCAGGTCGCCGAGGCGATAAGAGAGGATACCGCGCTCGTTAGCATGATGTACGTCAACAACGAGATCGGGACGATCCAGCCGGTCGCGGAGGCTGCCGCGATATGCCGCAGCAGGGGAGTCCTGTTCCACACCGATGCCGTTCAGGCGGCAGGGCATCTTCCGATAGACGTCAAGGCGCTCGGTGCCGATCTGCTGTCGGTCTCGGGGCACAAGTTCGGAGCCTTCAAGGGGATAGGTGCGCTCTACGTCAGAGAGGGCGTGAAGCTGCCGAGCCTTATTCACGGCGGCGGTCAGGAGAGCGGTCTGCGGGCAGGGACGGAGAACGTCGCTGGAGCCGTGTCGCTGAGCGAGGCGCTCGCAGAGTCTCTTGAGGACATCGAAGCGAAGAATACACGCATACTATCCCTCAGAGAGCGTATCATTGACGGTCTGCTCGCAGTACCCGAGAGCCGGCTCAACGGCGACAGGCAGTGCCGCGCCGCGGGGAACATCAATGTTTCGTTTCTCGGCATTGAGGGGGAGAGCCTGCTGTTAATGCTGGATATAAACGGCGTCCGCGCATCGAGCGGGTCTGCGTGCACATCATTCTCGGCAGAGCCTTCTCATGTGCTGACCTCGATCGGGGTGCATCCCGAGCTCGCCAAGGGCTCACTGCGCCTTACGATCGGCAGCGATACCACCGAAGCCGACGCCGACTATATCGTCAGGGTGACCTCAAAAGCTGTGGCGGAGCTGCGGTCGATGTCGCCTTTCTGGCAGAGGATAGTTTCCGAGGGCAGGCACATCGACGATCTTAGGTAAACATTTTTTCGAAAATATGCTCCTGACCTCTTGACAAGTGGGAAGATATATGCTATAATCATAATGTTGTAGATATAGAGCACGGAGAAGTCGCCTAGCCCGGTTTATGGCGCACGACTGGAACTCGTGTATGGGTTAATAGCTCATCGAGGGTTCGAATCCCTCCTTCTCCGCCAGACCGCAAACCGCGTAAATGCGCTAAATGCCGTATTTACGCGGTTTTCTTTATGTTCTATAATTTAATTAAAATCAAACAAATATACACCAAAAGTATAAAAAATACGCCCTAAAAATAAAAAGTGGACACGAAAGTGGACACGGAATTCAAGTATGAAAGCACGAAAAATAGGGCACCGCCGAAGCGCTGCCCTTACAAAAACAATTATGTTTTTATGCTACGGTTATATTATACCACTTTGGTATAGTTCTGTCAACCCCAAAGCGAATTGATCATGCTACGGACTTCCTCAATATCGATATTCTCGACGCCTTCCTTACAGAGTTTATCGAGCTTCTTAATCAGCTCGTAGCAGGTTTTGTTCCGGCGAGAGCATTTCCCGCAGCTATGTTCGACCGCTTTCATGGCAAGCAGACAGAGCCTCTCTTGATCTGACCAGCGATTGATCGGCGCTCTGGATCCGTACCCGTTGGAGTCCTCCCAGTTTTTCTCAGCTTTCTCAAGATTCCTTCGGGCCTTTGCAAGCTCCTTTTCAACGAAGGCCTTGTCTCGGTTGTGCCTGTCTTCATCCAGTTCCCGCATGATCGTAGCTTCATCCTTTATACCGTTCACTTTCATCTTTATTCCTCCTCATCGTACTGTCCGCAAGCGAACGCATTCTGTAACTGTGCAGCAGTCTCCAGCTCGTAACGTCCGCAGCTGCTTGTGCATCCAGTGCTCAGACTGTCTGCGATATCAGCGATCACCCGATTGAAAAAATCCTGAAAGTAATCCTCTATCTCATTTCTGAACAGTGTGTCCTGTACCACTATCGTTATCTTCATACATACACCTCCTTCCCTTATGTGATCCAAAGCTGCTCCGGCAGCTCGCTGGTCATCCTGTCAAACTCTTTCCAATCTCGGCTCCACTCCTGCTCGCCCTGCGCTTTATCGTAGGCCTGTTCTATAGCCTTGATCTGCGTTATGATAGAGGTGTTCCGCTCCCGCAGGACGTCAATCGTGGCCTTGAGCGCCTCGTATTTCATTTCGATGTTATGGAAGGCAAGGATCATTCCGAGTATCTGCCCGATCTGAGAGAGCATCTCCGCTTTCGTGAGCCGCATCACTCGTTTTCCCGCCTCTGTAGCCGCCAACTCCTGTTCATAAGAGCAAAGGCTGTAGTAGTCTTCTTCGTAACCGTCATAACCGATCACCTCAAATCGGTTGCCGATCAGAGCGACAGAGTAGTCATTCCACATTCTTTCCGGATCATCAACGGCGTATTTAAACTGATCTGTTATCTGTTCCCACAGCTGATAGGATTCAGCTTCAAGCGAGCTGAACAGCATCTTGAACTCCCAGGCTTCTTCCTCGTTGCCGTCAAGAGCATCAACGAGAGCATCATCGTCAGCAAATGCCCAGTGTATCTCGGAACAGGCTTCCTGCATATCTTCCAGCTTACTTGTGACTTCCTCATAGGAGAGACCGGACAGCGCCGGTCTCTTATACCGCAGGTTCCTGCTGATCTCTGCTTTTGTCATCTTCTTCCCTCCATTCCTGTGAAATGTCCACCGGTGGAATAATCCCAATCGATCTTGCCGTCTTCATAGACGCCGATGCCGTGTGCGATCAACGTCCAGCCCGAGCTGACATTCTGCATGGTGTAGCTCGTCCAGTCATCCTCGCGACGCAGGCAGCGATAAGTTCCGCCGCCCTCGTTCTCGTAGGTCTTGCCGATCTCCGGCGTGAAAGGTGTTCTTTTCATCGTCATTTCCTCCTATTTTATCAAAAGTCCGTTTCTTACCTTGTAAGCTACGCTGTACCCTTCGGAGATCCTGTTCCATACGCGCAACTCGGAAGCGTGACACACAGCTCTCCTGCCGGGCTTATCCAGAACGTAGTACGTTACATCCCGGTGCTCCTGACTCGCCAGAAGAGCTGAGCTTAAAGCCTGCTCCAAGCTCTTTTTCTTGAGAACGCCCTTCATCAGTATCCCTCCTCGTCTTCATATTCGCACGGAGCCCGGTCGTCGGGTCCTCTTTCCTCGAAATGGCAGCCGGGAAATTTTTCCCATTCCTCTTTCCAGTAATAAGGGCAGTCTTTGCAAGTCATAATTATCCTCCTCTCATTAGCGATCGTCAACGCTTACGAATGGGACCTTGAACGCCGCCAGAGCCGCCTCAATGCCGATGCACTCACCGTACCACTGATCGTATCTGCGCTGCTCTGTCTCTGTCATATCTTCCCAAGGCTTGACATCATACTCTTCAATTCGTGTTACAAGAACCTGCTGCCTTCTAATCAGGTCTGCAAATTTGGTTCTTTCAGTCTTTGTCATAGTTCATTCCTCCTTTTAAGGTAATGAAAAGAGAAGTAACAGAACCTCACCCGGCTGGTGTTTTTAACTGGTGACTGGCCTGCACTATTTCAGCAGCGTCCTGGCTATTATCCCCAGCTTAGTGGATATTTTCTACCTTTCGAGACTTTTCCATTTCAGGCTGTCGCTGTTCCCCTCAAGCAATCGTAGTTTTCCCTTTTCAAGTATTATTATAATCGAAAATTCGATTATATTCAATAGGCAATATAAACGAATTTTCGATTATATTTTGTGCAAAATGTAGTCTTGTTTTCGATTAGGTTTTATGATAGAATTAAAGGAGGAGGTGATATCATGCCATTGAGATATAAGATAGATGTCCTGCAAGCTCTCAAAGTGAAGGGCTATTCTGCATACCGACTTGCACAGGATAAGCTGTTAAGCGGGAGCTCAATTCAGAAACTCCGCAAAGGTGAGGTGCTCGGAGCCGAAGGACTTGGAATGCTCTGCAAGCTGCTTGAATGTCAGCCGGAAGACATCATCTATTATTCGCCTGAGTAAACAAGTAAACACAAAATCCCTATATTATACGCGCATAGGCGTATAGGCGCTCAAATGCCCTTTATTCTTCCTTTTAATATATTTAGTAAATATGTGTTTACAGTATTTACAAAAAGGGTATAGCTTTGATTTTATGCGGATTTAACTGTCAGCACTTATTGTCAGCACTTGTTCGGTATCTGTTTACAGTTTTACCCTAAAAGTGTTTACAAGATTTAAGTGTTTACAACAATCTGTTTACACAAAAAGCGGAGCCGAGATAGCCCCGACTCCGCCTCAATAACTCTTATTTTTTGAGAAGCTCGTTAACCTTTGCCTGTACAGCAGCATAGTTATACCCTGCCGCTGTGAGCTTCTTTGCTCGGTCGTTTCCTGCTCCCCACTTGCCCTGAATTACCTCTTTGGCGATATCCTCGATGCTCTTCCTGGACTGTTCGCCGTATTTTGAGGCGTGCCCGGTAAGGCAGATCCATCCGGCACCGCTTTTCAGCTTGCCCCAGGTTTGACCGGCTACCGTGGATTCGGCGACTATAGTATAGATGCCGTCCGCGTGACAGATCGTGTCTGATACAATGCTGTAGCTGATACCAGGACCTGTTCTGATGTTCAGCCCGGCATTGTCCGTAACCTTGATGAGATAGGGATCAACAGTCTTGACCTTGCTTGCAGATGCCGCCGCAGAGCCCTTTATGCTCTTATCCTTGGGACGGAGCACACCGAGAACAGGATTGCATCCGTCATCAGCTCCGGAGCCCGCGAAATAGTGCTTGACAAGCTGTGTGGGTTCATGCCTGCCTCTGGTGTTTTCTTCAAGGGAAACGAACCAATCCTTATCGCCCTGACCGTTTCCGATGGCGATGTGCCCCCAAGAGCCGCCGCCCCACACAACGAGATCACCTTTTTCGATGACCAGATCGCGGGTGTTCGCCACTCTCGTAAAGGCGTTAACAAGCGCAGGATAGCTTGCAAAGTTATTATAAAAATCTCTTGCCCCCTGCACCCATACGTTGGTAATCCCGAAGCAGTCCTTGAGGTACTGATCGGCGAGGTCAACGCACTGCACACCTGCTACACCGTCATAATCAACGGCTTTGCCTAAATACTTGGCCTGGAACTGATCATAGGTCATCTTTACAGCGGATGCGGCAGCGAGCTTTGAGACCGGAGCCGCAGGCTTGGTCGCTGTCCCCTTGAGCTGATCAAGATAGCCCTGAACTTTGGCTTTGAAGGTCTGCCAATGCGGAAGGATATACGCCGGGCACATCTTATATCTATTCCACATTGTATTCAGCTGGTCAACGGTCCCGGTCTTACCGTCCTTGACATTAAGCCAGTGTGTATGTGTATAAAGGTGGTTGATATTAAAGCCGTAAGCGTGCAGCAGATAAGCGGCAAGTTTCGCGCAGTTATCCTCGGACTGAGCATATCTCGCATCGCTGCCGGATTTCATGATGCACTCTATGGCTATGGTCTTACGGTTTCCATCTCCGGCACCGTCGGCCGCGTGCCATCCGCTGAGATCAAGCGGAAGGTTCTGCCAGGCGCAGGTATTATCCACATAATAATGCACTCTGACATCATTCATATTACCGTTCATCGTCGCTCTGGTGTACTGCTCGGCGGGAGTCGTGCCCGCTATAGTCGTGATCCAGTCGGTGTTATGGACGGTTACTCCGATGACCTTTCCCGCCATACTTGCCGTAGGCATCGCTATTCTATTGGGATTATGCTTTGTCAGCAGATATTCATTGACCTTGACTCCGTTCAGCGTTGAGATCCTATCGGGTTTAAGTATTACGCTCATGATTACCCCTCCTTATGGTTCCAATCGGCATTCATCACAGCCGATATTCCGGCAGAAACGGCACTGACACCTACACCCACAAGGGTAGTCTTCAGTGCAGACGTATCATTAAAATCAATGTTAGGCAGAACTACCGCCGCATAGCCGATAGCTGCCTGGACGAATGTGCGAATAGCGCGATAGAGCCATTCGTGCTTTTCTTTCATAGGGAATCCCTCCTTATTCTTCACCCTCGATCTTATCTATCCGATGATGTGCTGACTTAGTGGACTGCTCTACAATAATGAGTCTGTCCCGCAGCTCCTGCATACCTGTTTGCAGATTGCGCATATCGGACTTGATCTCGGTAACGCCTGTACTGATGGTTTCCAGCTTGACGATCACCGTTGTCATTTCCGCAGCATCACGGCGATCATCTGATGTCTTGCTGCGGCGAATGTTGGTAAACCCTACAATCGCCGCTACCGTCAAGGACAACACTGAAATAACTATACCTATTGTTGCTGCCATTGGCATCATCTCCTCACTCAAGTATAATGAAGTCCTCCAGAGCGAGCAGCAGACCAGGAGCGATAGGTGCGGTTTCATCTGAGAGGTCTATTTTATCAGCGGCGATCTCCACTTCGGTACTGATCAACTCCATATACTTCTGTGTGAATTCGCCCTTTTTTCCGTCCGGGATGATGTAATTTGCGCCTGTTTCATCGGTTCCGCAGCCGAGAGCCTTAAGAATACTGATGCGCTGCTCGTTGTAGGTCTGCATCTCGGCATTGCAAGCCTTGATGAGCCTTGCGACCTTGTAAGAGGTCTGCACTCTGAGTTCCTTCTTCGCCAGCTCCGCAAGAGCTTCCATTCCGTTTACAATTGATTCGACTTTTACTTTCATATCAAGTTACCTCCTATTATTCTTGATAAGGTCTTCCAGCTTCCGAATTTTAAGAAGCAGAATAGCGATAAATTCTTCGTAGCGCAGCGCGTATTCGTCTCCGTCACCGTTGACATCGACAAACGCTGCGACTTCCTGGGTAGTAAGACCCGCCTTTGTGAGCGCTTCAAGCACATTCTGCGCGATGAAACCCGTGTGCGTTCTCTTACTGCCACCTTCGGTGTAGCAAAATTTTACGGGGTCCATATCATCGAGCATTTTGATGTATCTATCATCAATAGGCTCGATGTTTGTTTTCAAGCGGGCGTCAGATGTGGTCGCTACCGGAGAGCCGTTAGCATAGATCGCGCTTCCGACCAGCCGTAAAGGTATGGTATCAACGCCACAGTATATAGACGAGCTGTAATATCTGAATGCGATCTTACTGTTGCAGGTGATACCGTAGGAATTTGCCAGCGCAAGATATGATCCTGAAAGCGTTATGCCGCCAGATGCCGTAACAGACCCGCCTAAAGATGTGGTGCCGTAGATGTGAGTACTGCCCCCAGAACGACCTACGTTGACAGTTGAGGTATTACTGTTGGTTCCGACATTGATTGTTGACCCATTGACGTAGGTTGACCTGCCGCCGGAGCCAAAGTTGATCGCGTTATTCGTTGAATCGTGTTGTACCATAACATAGTAGCAATTATCATCGGTATCAACACTTCCCAGGCATTCGTCATTCCTCAGTAAGATCTTACAATGCGCGTCGATCTGCGAGCCAGTGAGGCAGAGACGGGAGCTCGAAAGGCCGAGCCAAAGTCCTGTGTGCTCTGCTCCGGCGCTTTGGGTGTAATACCGCAGTCCTATGTTTCCGCCCCACGCTAAGCCTAAGTTGTTATTAAAATTGACATTGGATTTGAAACGATCATCGAACTTGACCGTGCCGACAAAATGATGTCTGCATCCCTCCGCCGTTGCCGCGTCCTGGATGTTGCAACGGTAATAAGTGTATATGCCATCATCGAAAGCAGCTCCGATCGCGACTCCATCGTAGTTGCCCGATCCGAGAATGGCGAGTTGACAGATGTTATTACTGAAAACAGGCATCATATATGACACACGTTTGTTATCATAGAAAGTTTCTATCTCGCCACCCGTGATCCGGGTGAAGTAGCGGCTATCCCCTGATGTAGATTTGAACGTACCCGTTATGGTGGCGTTGTTCAGGGTCGCGCTTGTCGCCGTAAGTACTCCGGAAGATGTAATACTGAAATTAGCCGCATCTATAGCTCCGGTAGATAGATTGATCTTGGTTCCTGCTGATCCAGACGCATAGTTTGTTGATTTTATTGTGCCGCCTGTAAAAGTTGCATTCGACAGCGTGACTGTTCCTGACGAGGATACTGAGAAGTTCTTGGAGCTGATTGATCCGTTTGAGAGATCGATCTTTGTGCCAGCTGTGACGGATCCTCCCGAGGTAGCATAGTTCGAGGATTGAATCGTGCCGCCTGTGAGGGTCAATTTGGATGCAGTTACTGTACCGTTAGCGGTAAGCGTGAAATATGTGCTGCTTATTGTGAAACGGTTTGCGGTCATCGATATCGTTCCGCTGGACTGATTGATCTCGGAAACGAGGCCGGCTTTAGTCACCCTCAGTGCGATCTGATCTGCTTGCTGAGTTATCGTGGATTCTGCCGTTGTGAGCCTGGTGTTAATGCCGTTGACCGTGCTGATCGTCGCATAGGTGCTGGAGACATTGGACTGAATACCTTGTGCTGTCTGCGTGATAGAGCTCGTGTATTCCTGCGTGATCTGCTGATAGAATTCGCCGTCCACATATGTCGCAAGGTTGGTCGTGGCTGTCACAGCCGCTGTTATGCGATCGGAAAGCAGCGTTAAGTCCGTGGAATGCTGAGTTGTCGTAACGTACCCCGCCAGCTTTGTATCCGTAGCGGCATTCGCCGTATTGATCGCATCAGTCTTGGCCGTGTTAGCCTGATCTGTTGCGTAATTCTTGGTCTCGACGACTTTTTCCGCTATCGACAGACTGATTGAAGTCTGGAGCTGCTCGATCTGCGAGGATACCTCTCTTGATGTCGCATAGCTCACAAGCTGACCGTCAACATAAGCCCTTGAGGTGTTGATAGCGTTATTCTCGGCAGCATCTATCCTGTTCTCCGTGTCTTCCGGAGCCTGCCGGTAGTCAGATGCCTTTGTGGATCGCTCAAGCATCGGGTGCCAGATATAGTACGTTCCTGCCGGAAGATGCAGCTCACAGGTTCCTGCCGATGATACGACAGCTGTGTGCTTGATCTCCTTCCAGGCGGTTGTTGCAGCTATGGAATACAGCGTATCTCCGATATAGCAGAGCACTGTTCTGCTGCCGCTCGCCTTGATCCATAGCCGCAGGGTGTAGCTGTCCGCCGCCGTGATGTCCGCCAGCTTGAAGTAGCTCGCATCAGTTACGGTGAGCCGGGACATTACGTCCGACTCGCCGTTAGGATTAGCCCCGGTATAGCGGCTCACCGTATTTGCCATTACTCATTCCCTCCTTCATCGGGAAGCGCATCAAGCTCCGCCTGGAGCTCGTTGATGCGGTCGCGTACTGCCTGACGCTGTGCGTGCAGTGCATTGATGTCATAGGGAGCAGGCTCACCGATTGCCTGGTATTCCATATACTTAGCGATCTTCCAGTCACCTATGGGAGATACCGTGCTGGTCAGCTCGCATTCAAGATTACGGATTTCCTGCTCGATTGCTTCGCGCCTTTCGTCCATTTTGTTTCACCTCCAAATAAACTGTAGTAGAGTCTATCCATTTTGATTATTTCATAGCGGGAGTCAAACTTGATGTAAGTTCCCCGCCATGAGCTGTAGCATTGTTCGACCTGTGCGCTGGTCATTCTGCCTTCCTCGATAAGGTGTTTGAATCTCCTTAGTTTCCTGCGCTCGCGGTTGAACGTGCTTTTGCACACCCGCTTGATGATCTTGCCGTTTGGGCGCATTATATAGATGATCTTCAGGAAGACAAACTCCTCTGTGAGTCGGCTTGTTCGTAATTTCTTGTAATTGAGGTAAAGCCCGAGCTCGCTGCACTTAGCAGCTATTGCGATGGTAATCGTGTCGAGCTCCTCGACGGTATGGGCGATAACGTAAAAATCATCCATATATCTGCCGTACCATTTAACCCCGAGAACGGTTTTAACAAGATTATCGATCCCGGAGGGATAGAAAACACCTGTAACCTGTGAAACCTGATTACCTATGCCTGATGATTTCCGCATAAATTTCTGCTTTGTCAGCAGCTTTTTGTCGATCTTGAAATACTCCAGGGAGTTGAACACATCATCCATACAATGCGCGTATTCTTCATCGCTCATATAGGAAACGTCCACCTCGAAAGTCCGGAATACTTTATCAAGAAGCCTGTTCTCCGCGCCGGTAAGGAGCGGTGCATACTGCTCAAGCGCCTGCTGATGCGGAATGTTATCGAAGAATTTCGACAGATCAAAGAATCTGATGTACCCGTCGGTACCGAATTTTCTGTAATAGTCATTCAGATCATAGCTTAGGTGACGTCTGGCGAATTCGGTCCCTTTGCCCTTGATACTTGCTCCGTTGTTGTGGATCAGCTTTGGCTTCACTACCGGGAGCAGAGAATTATTGCTAAAGCTGTTCAGCACAACTCTGTCATCGATATGCAGCGATTTTATAACGCGGTCGTGTCCTCGTTCCCGAAGACGAAATACACAGGGCGGCTTGAAGCTGTAGGTTTCATTGCGCAAGCCATTTTGTGATTCCCTTACGCGCCGAAGCAGGTTGATCCCGTAGCTCTGCACTGATTCTTTCCAATCTGTGCCTTTGCTTGTATCAAAATATCCTTTGATCAATGAATTGGCATTACAAGTATTTTCTAATTCTGATGTCATAAATGAGGTTATACCCCCGATGAAAGTGCTTATAGCGGACTTCGGACGTATCCGGCCGCGTCACCCTCGTTTCATTTCCCCTCTAACGGGTCAGGTCAAGTCTCCTTACTTTGTATTCGGACAGCACGTAGCTTATATTTCACCGAATACCCGGTAATCGGGCGCACGTAGTTCGCGTTGCCGGCGTTGTTGTAGTTCGCATTGCCGTTGTTGTTGACATTCGCGAAATTCGTCGAAGATACAACAGATGAGAGCCAGTAGTTGGCGCGACAAAAACATTTGTACAGACTTAACCCATATTATAACGTAAGCTTATGATTCGGCTTCCTTCTCCCGAATTGCTTTCAAAATCTTGTTTTCGGATTTCTTCCAGTTCTTCAGAAGCTCAATCTCCTCCTGGATCATATCAACGTATTCCATGTACTTCTCAGCATCGACCGGAAGCTGACGGATTACACACTGCATCGTTTGAAGCAGCATCTCACAGTTGGAGATCGCAAGCCATTGATAGTGCCGCCTGTCGAAGAACTCCCTCTCCGAGTTGGCGAAAATAGAATAAGCGGTTGTGATGTTCGCGATAAGATCTTCCAGTATCTTCATGATACGGGTACGGTAGTGATCTATCAGCCAGTACGGATATGCAGTTTCGACATTTAGGTGATATACCTCGCAGAGCTTGTTGAACAGGCTCTTGTCGAGCTCGTTCATCTTTGCTTTGTGTGTAAACACATTGAGATCCTTGCAGATAGTCTTTAAGCCGAAATCGCGTATGAGAAGTCCGACAATTTTATCATCGAGCTTGAGGGCGTAGTCATAGTACTTCTTTTTGGATATCCCTCTTTCAGATAACGGTACTGACATAGTTTACCACTTCCTTGAACCTTATGTACGCCGCGCCACAAGGGCGCGGCTTAGCCGAACACAATCAGCGGGCGCACGTAGTGCGCGTAGCCGGCGTAGCGGCAGTACGCATAGCCGTGGTCGATGACATACGCGAAATACGCCGAAGATACAACAGATGAGAGCCAGTAGCCGGCGCGTTCATACTGAACCGGCGAGATGAAGCGGAATACCGCGAGCTGTCTGTTCTCACATCCATAGTCGTATGCGGAACTCGACCATATCCCAGTACCGTAAACCTGTGCCTCGTTCATCAGACGGATGTTGGTATCTTTCCAATCCCAGGCTGTGGCTGAGCCATTAAGACCGCCGCCAGCCATTGAAGGTGTCGCCGCAGTCATTTCAGTTGAAAGCCTGTCTCTCCAAGTATGAACATGGTTCTCAAGCGCTGTCGAGAATGATGCTGCATAGCAAGGAAGAATGGTCTGATGCATCTCGCTGTTGTAATATGCTCCGACTGTGGTGTGTGACGGATTCATGTAGCTTGCAGTTTTCAGTCTCGTTCTCGGGATCAAGATAACGTGATGATAGTTGACAGCGTTGCTGTCTCCGCAGTTATAGTAGTAGTCAAAATGCGCTATCATCATAGCGACAGTCTCAGTCACTACCGACATAGTGTAGTATGTCTTGCTGCTGTCGTACTCAGTGTCAGTCGTAGCGGCGTATGTCCAGCTCGGATGTGTTCCGCTTCTTTCGTAGTATGTTGTGCCCTCTGCGAAAGCACTTCCTGTGAACTTCTGATAGAGGTTTGTGCTCAGTGATACATTTATGTAGTCACCGAGATACAAGTCTGAGAAGTCCCCGGCGTGGACCTTGGTATAGAGCTGTGCTACCGTGTACTTGCTTGTCAAGTTTGCGCCTCGAAAGATGTTGTTGTGAGACAGTGCAGTTCCGAGCAGCGGAGTATAGCTGCCTGCCTTCTCGAACACCTTGTCGAAACTCGCTTTGTTGAACGTGCCGTTGTTGTCAATGAACAGGAAGTTGGTTGCGTTGACCGTCTGGGCGACGTCCGTTGTGGTGATTTCCTTGGTCGGCGATTCTGCCATTGTCGATTCCCCCTTATGAGATTAAGATGTAATTATTCAGCGTCAGCAGTACACCGTTAGAGGCAAGAGCCCAGGTAAAGAAGTAGTGCGTTTCACCTACAAGGTCAATGCTGTTGAGGATAAGGTTCCTCGCTCCGACCTCGAAGGCTTCATACTCTGCCTTGGTGGTGTACGTTGCTGCTACCGTCGATGTGATTGATGTTGCGGTCTGATCGATAGCACTGTTCATCTGTTCGGTCGTGCTATACGCGGTCAGCCGCGTTTCGGTGTATCCTTTAGCGTTATTTTCTGCAAGATTGGCTTTCGCCTGCGCATCTGCCGCCGCTGTGGTTATTGCGGCAGCCTGTGCGGCATCAGCCTTTGACGTGGCATCAGCTGCCGCCGCATCCCCGACATCATCGGCGTAGTCCTTAGCTGCATTAGCCTTGGCGGTAGCATCAGCCGCCGCCGCTGTGCCTATGCCGTCAGCATAGGTGATAAGCTCAGTGCGGGTGCTTGTGATCGTCTGATTGATCTGGGAAGCAGTCTGACTGATAGCGCTGTTCATCTGCGCCGTGGTGCTGTACGATACCAGCACTCTGTCGGTGTAGCTTTCCGCTGCCGCCTGCGCTGCATTGGCTTTCGATGTGGCATCAGCTGCCGCCGCTGTTCCTATGTCATCAGCATAATCCTCGGCGCTGTCAAGCGTATCACTCGCCGTCTGTACGACTTCAAGCTTGGTGGCATACGCCGCGCTGACGGTCTGAAGGATGCCCTCTCTCGATACGCTTATAGCACTGTTCATCTGCGCTGTGGTGCTATAGTTGGTGGAGAGGTTGTTATTTATCGCTTCAACTCCAAGAAGCGCCTGTGCAGCATCCTGGAGCGCCTTGGAAACCTCACTGTCCTTGATCTGCATCCAGTAGTAATGCGCGAATGCATATCCGCCGGAGGTAAGGATCACTCCGCGATCAACTATCGTACCGTTCGACATAAAACGGTAAGAATAGCCGTTCATATCATAGTACATATTGCCGACGTGCCGCTGAAGTTCCTCCTCAGTGATCCATTCATTCGCCGGATAATTATCCAGCGTAGGCGGTTCATCACCTGTCCAGAATGCCGAGGCACCGTCTATCTGCTGCTGTAGATTCGCTATGCTCGATCCGACGCTGACCTCCAGGGTGTCTATGGTTTGATTGATCGTGCTGTACTGGGTGTTCATCGTCTGGGTAAGGGCGGCCGCAGATGTATCTATATCCTGCTGCCATATCTTTGAGCTGATCTGCCCCTGTATTGTGGAGATCGCTGTACCCTGTGACGCGATCGTGCTGCCCTGGGTTCCGACTGTCGTTGTCAGCGCCGTGAAGGCGACATCGAGAGTTTGGCTTTGTGCATCAAGTCTGATTTTTGAACCGTTGACGGTATGCGAATTGTCATTATTGATAACTGTGAAAAGGCTGTCTATATTGAGCTTGGACGCCGCGATGTTCGCGTTATCCATAACCACATCGTCACGGATGATCTTCCGGGAGATACCGGCGTGGGTAAGACCCGCCGCGTCAAAGAGCAGATTGCCGTTTTCATCCCAAACGTATATGTTATAGTCGTCGCTTGCGTCTTTACCGATCTGCACTCTGACCTGATCACCGTCGGAAACGGTTATCGTATCATTCACGATAGAGAGCTTTCCGGAGCTGTCGCCGTAGATGCGGATTCGGTTGGTATAGATGTTGCCTGCAAGCAGCTTATCGACGGAAACGTTCTCGATCATTGCATCCTTGATCTGTGCGTTCCCAAGCTGTGCGATGACAGCATTCGCGAATGAGGTCTGAATCGTTGTGCCTGTCGCCGAGCCGAAGATCAGCGTGTCAATATCAGCGACATCTGCTTCGACTACGCCTATCCGGGCAGTGGCAGCGGTAAGGTCAGTGATTGAGGCCTTTGTCGCTACCAGATTATTGATCCTTGCATCTTCTGCCGTAAGCCCAGCTATGCTTGCATTAAGGGCTGTGAGATTATCTGTATAGGTAGTGTGAAAGGTGGCAAGATCAGCCGAGAGATTCTGGACTGTCGCATTTGTAGCCTGCAAGTCTGTGATCTCGGCTTTGGTGGCGTCCAGATCTTCGATAGATGCTCTCGCCGCCCGGAGCTCTCCCCGAATCTCGACATCCTCGGCTATCAGATTTGTTATCTGAGCATTGGTAGCATCGAGGTTCTCGATGGTTGCATAGGTGATCTCCGCCATATCCGCCCGCAGATAGTCGCTTTTGATCTGATTGGCTGTATCTTTGAGTCTGTCTATCTGTTTCTGTGTGCTGGTTTCATTGTCGATCTCGTTAGATCCTTTAGCTTCAT
Source organism: Ruminococcus sp. (assembly GCA_017534595.1). Classification (GTDB taxonomy): domain Bacteria; phylum Bacillota; class Clostridia; order Oscillospirales; family Ruminococcaceae; genus FB2012. The sequence goes on along the minus strand of JAFXVY010000113.1, from coordinate 61,467 downwards.
ATTCATCCTCTATAGCCTGAAAGCCTGTTATCGTTCTTTCAAGGATATAGGTCGTGACCGTTTCACCGTCAGATACGATTGAGATCGGATCGCCGACTTCCAGCCAGGGACGACCCTGAACCGTAGTGTGGTGTGGCGTGTAGCTTATTGTGCTTACTCGATTATATATCGCCTCCGCCACGCTTGCCTTCTGAGCATCGGTCAAACCGTAAGTCAGGAAGTTGTTACCTATGGACAGTGATCGCATACCTCCGATTTCCGGGTATGTAACGCCCACATCGTCATTGATAGCATACACGATGACCGAATCATACGGTTCTGTCGCCCAGGGCTCATGTGTCGCTCCGGGCTTGTAGTGTGTATCTCCTCCCTCGGTGAAGGTTATAACTGACGCGCCGCCGAGAGCGATATAAACAAGCTGTCCCTGTCTGTTGATATGCCCGAAGCATCCATTGAGTTCACATATAGCCCTGAGAGCTTCTCTGCCGCGCAGAGAGCCCGACAAGTCCGCCTTGGTCAGACGTAGGCTATCAAGCGGAAGCGTCTGTCCTGCGGCCTGCTGGACGCCTACAGACGAGCATAACGAATCTCGAAGCTGCTTAACCGTGATTGGGAAGGTAAGTCGGTTGTACCACTTCCTCACATCCACATCGAACAGCACCATATTGTCATAGGCCGTCAAAGTATAGAACCAAGTATTATTCTTACGCGGCACCTCATCAACATTGAACACCCCAAGCGGAAACTCGAAGTATTCAGAGCCTTGCATAGACACCTTGACATTAAGGCGCTTGCCCTTGAGTTGGAGACCGCCGATATCGGCAAGCCGCAGCTCGAAAGAAGCCGCCTCGCAGGAGCCTATTGTAAGAGCATCAGAGGAGCATAGCTGCTCTTTGATCCTGATACTCCCGTCAACCATTTTTGAGATCGGTATAGTGCCCTCAAGTGTGCCGCCGTCATATATCTGTATAGTCCAGTTCTTGGCTATTGAGCTGTCGAGCAGCATCGCTTTCTGCGTCGGAGTAAAATCTATCATAGTCTCACCCCTTACCGTGTAGCACCGTAGCCAATGAACGTGAAGGTCATACTTTCGTGAATCAGCGTTCCGCTTTCAATCCGCTTGACCTTGAATGTCATATCCGGCATATAAAAAATATCAGTGCAGTAGTCCCTTGTTTCAGAATTCCAGTAGGTCAAGCGCACTTTGCGTTCCTGCACATTCAGTCTGCCGGATTCAACGGCAGTCTGAAATGCGGTCACCTGCTCAAGCGTCAGGCCGTCAAGCGTAGTGAGCTTAAGCGTCGTTGCGACTTTAGGAAGCACCTGCCTATGCAGTTCTCCGAGGCCGTCACGATATGAGTCCTGATCCTGCCTCTGATCCGGTGTGACCTCATACCCTTTTTCCACCAGGTACCTGTCGAGTACCGTGTTGTTATATGCCTTGACCAGATACCCATTGAATGCCATACGCCTGCACCTCCTTAATCGAACGGATTTCTGCCTGTAGATTTGCTTTCCTTTTTCGCGCTGCGTTTTACGCTGCGATATACGGCATCCTCTGTGATGCCGGTCTCTTTATTGTCGATTGCATCCTCGATCCTGTCGAGCTTCTGTGAGAGCTCATCCATTCTTTGTGTAATGGCAGAGTAATCGGGAGCATAGGATACGGTTCCGCTGTCGGTTCCTCCGGCGCTATACGGCAGCACTGTGCCTGTTGCGAATGCAGGAACTCTGAACTGCACGCGCTCGGCGATTGCTTCAAGTCTTTCGATAAGCGCCGTAAAGCCGTTTGTAATCTTATCGGCAAAGCTGTCCATAAAGCCTGCTTTACTGTCGATGGGCATAAGAACACTCATATTCTCTGCTTCATCTGCTATCCTTCCTGCAAGCTCGCTTACGGCCTTGACCGCCGTGCCCTCGTTATCCTTGATGCCTTTTGCCATGAGCTCGATCATATCGGGCATATAAGTGTGAAAGTCTGAAAGAGGCCCTTTTTCGGGCTCAGAGAATCCAAGATACGATCTGATTGTCCCCGCAAGACTTGACGCAGCTCCCGCAGCAATCGCCATACTCGCCGATATGCCTTGTGAAATGTTGCTGATTATGTCAGAGCCCCATGTGCTTGCTGCCCCTATAATACCTTGTACACCAGTAAAAGGAGACTTAATGCCCTCAGCTACGGATGATGCCGCGTAGTCCGTAATCGTTTTGTTTGAGGTTATTCCCGAGGCGAGATTGGACATAAGGCTGGTGGCATTTGTTGAAGCCGAACCAACAAGCCCTGAAAGCGATCCTGTAATTCCGGATACTACAGAACTTATAGCATTATCGCTCTTGGACTTATTCGAGGTGATGCCCGATGTAAGATTAGACATCATACTGCTTACTGTGGAAGTCGCAGAACTGATGATTCCTTTCAAACGACTTGTAATGCCATTTGTAACGCTGTCACTTGCGCTGTCGCTCTTGGGCTTCTCCTGCTTCATACCACTTGCAAGATTATTGACAGTACTCAGTGCCGAATTCCACGCGCTATTCTTCATCCAGTCAAAACGCTTGTTGATGCTATCGTATATCTGATTAACAGCGTTTGTAACATCTGAAGATTTTGTCTTCATACCCGTTGCCGTATTCTCGGATACCTTTTCTCCTTCCTTCTCCGCGCCTTTCGCGGCTAATCCGAAGAACGAAAGCACCTTATCCGCAACATTCTTAGCACCGTTAAATACTTCCTGCTTCTTGCTGTCGATGCCTTTCTGGAAGGATTCAATGAACTCTATGCCCTTGTTCTTGTTATCTGTAACTCCCTTAAAAACTTCACCAAACATAACCGCGATTGCAGATGTTTTCTCTTTGACAGCGCTATAAATCGTATTAAGGCTTTTAACAGTATTCTCAGCCTGCTTCTTAGCCTTATTCGCCGCGACCTCTTCCGGATTGGTGAGCAGATAGTTTCCGGACGAATCGAGCTGAGACGGATCATAAAACATTCTTTCGGACCAGCTCAGTTTTCTGTACTTCGCTCCATATTCTCGCTCATTTTTGGCTCGTTCTATAACACTATCAGCGATTTTCTGTATTTCTTCATCGGACTTGCCCTGATCTACAAAATGACCGATGGTATTATCCCAAATAGGCTCAAGTGCTTCGTCGATTTGTTTGCCCCATTTTTCACGAATCAGTGTTCCGATTTCCCAGCCGGCCATAAACGCACCGATACCGGCGCATATCTTGCTTCCTATGGTAGTCCCGATGCCGCTTGTAGCGCCGGTCAGTTTCGTGGAAAGCGTTGAACCGATGCTCGTAAACATACTGGACGCACCAGAGGTGAAATACACTAACAGTTTTTTGAGAAAATGTAATCCAAATGCTGTTCCGACGATACCAACGGCGGTTTCAAAATCAAGATTTGTGATAACACTTTTGATAAGTGTCGGCAGGGCCTTAACTATAGCCTTAAGGATCCTCAAAATACCCTTGAGGATTCCAGTGAAATCAATGCCATTCAGGAAATCTGCAACGCCCTCGCCGGCTGCATTCCAGTCAATGCCTTCGAGCATATCGGCTATGAAACTAAGAGCCTTGACAGCGCCGGTCGATATCGCTTTTCCGAGGCTATTCCAATCGACGTGGGTAATGAAGTTGTTGAAAGCTGTATAAAGTGCTTTTGCTGCTTTGGCAACATCAAAATTATCGATTGCCGTATATACAAAATCTATGACTCCGGTGAAGCTGTCGCCTATAGTCGAACCAAGCTCCGCCCAGTCAGTCTTCTTAATGAATGTATTGAGACCATCGGTAAGGTCTTTTGCCCAGCCCTTAAAATCGGTTTTCTTGACGATCTGGTGAAGGGATTTGAAAATGCCTGTAAGTGTAACCGCCGCTGTTTCTCCGACGGACTTGAAACTGAATGAAGATCTAAGTCCCTCTATAGCATTTCCGATAGAGTTTCCGAGCTTGACCCAATCAAAAGTCTTTGCGGCGTTATGCAGGAAGCTAAATACACCTGTAAGTCCGCCTCCGATAGTCTTTCCGAGCTTATCCCAATCAACGCGGGATATTAAGCTGTTCAACCCCTCTGCGAGTTTCGTTCCGAGATTGCCGAAGTCGGTGCGGGTGACAACCCGATGAAGTGTATCGATAACCAGGTTAAAGCCCTTGCCTACAGTATCACCGATCAGCGCCCAGTCCACTCCATCTACAAGAGCGTTGAAAATATCGATTATACCGTTAACTGCTTTTCCGATCTTGGGTGTAGCATTAGTGATCGCCGAGTTGATTTTCTTGAAGATGCCGTTGATTTTACCCGCAACAGCGGTTCCGATCTCGGCATAATTGCCCTTCAGGAAAGCATTTCTGATCTTCTTTGCGAAATCAGCTATGCCGCCGGATATAGGTACATCCTTGAACAGTGTTTCTGCGGTACTGCCGCCGGACGAACTGTCAGATGATGTATTGTTATTGAGCTGGTCGAATCCTGCAAGTGCCTTTTTAGCTGAATTCGCGGCTTTTGTGGTTTCGTTCAGCGATGCTGCATAGTCCTTCTGCACCTTGACAGCCTGCTTGAAGCTGGTCGCCCCCGTAAGCGCGGATACGACCATACCTATATGCGTAAACAGATCACCGAGAAGATCTATAGCCTTAGACAGCGCAGGAGCAACAAGATTGATAAGCGGAGCGAAAGCCGTCGCAAAGCTGTTTTTCAGGTATCCAAGTGAAGAGACTATAGCCGATATCGATGCATTCAGTTCCGGCATCTCCGTTACCAGGCTCTTGATTCCCTGTACTATGCCCGAATATACGGAAGTAATCAGCTTTCGATAGATGCGGGATTTAAGCTTTGTGAAGAATCCCGTCAAGGTCTTGGAGAGCGCTTTGATAGAATTTTGTCCGGCTTTGGAATGAAATACTATGTTTTTGAGATGTGAAGCGGCCGCTTTCGCACCCTTCCCAAGTAGAGAAAAACTTGCAAAACCTGTTTTGCCGAGCATCAACAGTCCCTTAATGAGGCCGTGCCTTATGGTCTTATTAAGTTCCTGCGCACGAGCCTGCGCTTCCTGTGCTGCTCTTTCGGCCTCTCTTTCAGCTTCAAGGGCAGCACGTTCTTCTTCTCTCTTAGCTTCGGCTTCCTCACGATGCCGCTGTTTAGCCGCTTCAGCTTCTTCCTTCGCCGCAGCAGCTTCCGCCCTTCTTCGGGCTTCGGCTTCCTGTGCTTCTTTTTCAGCCTCTGCGAGTTTCTGTTTGACGTCAGCCAGCTTCGCCGTCAGTGTGTTCAACTCTGCGGACATCTGGACGTACCGATCTGTATTAAAGCCCATCTCATAAGCCGTGCCGGTTTCAGTCGCTCTCGTCTGACGCTTTTCTAAGCGGTCAAGGTTTTCTTCTGCCGCCTTGATGTCATATACAAGCCCCTTCCAGGACTGCGACTGCTTATCGACACCGAGGGCCTCAAGTTTATCTCGTCTGGAGTAGAGATCATAGAGTTTCTTTGTCGCCTTTTCGACTTCTTTTGAAAGATTCTCAAATTCCGCTGTCGTGAATTTCGTATTACCGAGTTTCTCCATCTCGGCTTCATTCTTCTTGATCTGCTCCTCCAGCTTGGCAGCTTCTCTTTCAAGCGCCCGCATCGACGTGGTATCGCCATCAAGAGCTGTCTGTACCTTTGAGCCGATCTTATCAAAAGAGGCGGCCAACGAATCAACCGCTCGTTTGAGTTTATCGCTGCCCGCCTTGAATCCCGAAGAATCAATGGTAGTGTCAACGACGATCGAGCCATCGGCATAGCCGTTATCCATAGCCATTCGTTAGTCACCTCGTTATATCTATTTTTCAGCCGCCGTTGAGCATTGCATTGAGCTTCTTTTCAGCTTCTCTCTGCGCGGCTGTAAGTTTCTTTCTTAGAATGCAGATATCCCGGTTATGATTCCAGAATTCCTGCTCGTGTTTGTCAAATTTCTGCCCCTTTGCCTTTTTCTTGCGGAGTTGCAGCACCTGCCCGAACACACCTTCGGGCGGCATTTCCATATAGTACCCCATAAAAGTCCACCAGTGCAGATACTCAAGTGCCCTGACCTCGCATCCGGCAACCCTGTTGATCGCCGAGAAGATCAGCGTTTCGTCCTGCTCCCAGTCCATACTTCTCGGGGACGGCACATTCTGCGGAGCCTCATCCTCCCAGGGACGCTTACAGTCAATGAATACCAGTGCCGCCTTATACGCATCCTCATAGAGCTCGGAAGGAATGTCGTCGAAGTCTTTGTACAGTGCTACAAGGCAGACATAGACCTTTTCCCGGTCATCAAGTTCTGGGTCTCCGAAGGCTACAAGGACGTTAAGCACGTCCCTGTAATCCGTCCGGATAGCCCAGGACTTGCCGCCGAAATCAAGAGCAGAAGGAAGATCGCCAATCATGACGATCCCTTCTTACTCTTTCTCGGTTTCGGTTTATTCTGTGCTGTGTAGCTCTTAGTGTATTTCTCGACCCTGTCGTGGATGTCGAGAACTCTGCCTGCAAAGCGATTTGTAATGAAATCACCTACAGCACTGATAGCATTCTCACAATAGAACAGCCCATTGCTGACAGGAGAGAACGGATGCACCGTTCCGAAGAATGCTTCTGCGAAATTACCGCCGAACAGGTAATCGCAGAGCTCAAATAGTTTCTCCTTAGCCTCGCCGAGAGCTGCGATAGACTCATCGTCGTCACTTTCACCGTTAGCATCGATGTTCACGTTTGCGAGCGGTTCGAGAACTTCGGGGAATTTCTTGACGACCTCGTTGTATCTGTCAATGATACCGAGGTCTGTCGGATTGAAGAAGAAAACACCTATCTCCTTGCCCTGCTTATTCAGAACGGGTACGCGCTCAGAACCATCATCGACGGATATGCTTAAACCCTTATTTTCCATAACTTCACTCATAATAATGCCTCCTATTATTATTATTCAAAAGTTTAACCGGGAACCTGGACGGACTGTGCAGCAGGTGTGAATGTGTTGGTTGACGTATTGAATGTACCGGCTACCCTGTTGCCGAGTCTGTATATGGTGAAGGGAGCCTGTACGCCGTCGGTTCCGCCGCCTATAGAGGTAGGAACAACAGCGACATCCTCACGATACGCCCAGAGCTGTGTGCCGGTCTCAGTCAGCAGAACGTCAACAACAGTTGTATGGCAACCGTCTCCGTTGATTCTCTCATTTGCGATCTGCATTACCTTTGTGCTGAGAGCAGAATCGGGTTCAGGATAATACGGAGTCACCTCATTCTGAGGCTGGAAACCGTTATGCCTGAAAGATACCTCACCGAGAATGTTCTTCTTGTTATCGACATCGGGATTCAGCTCCTCGTTATACTCTTCAAGGTCTTTGCCGAGCCTTACATAGGCGAGAGTCTCGCCGCCGAAAGATTCATCGATAAAGTGTGCAAGCAGTTTTCTTTCCATTGATCAACACTCCTTTATGTGTCAAATTCATACTTATATGTCAGCGTCATCGTAATTGACCAATCCTCCGCGCCGTCCTGATAAGCGGCGCTCAGATGAGCCGGCGATGAACGCTGAATGCCTGTGATGATCCTGCCCTCATCGAGCAGGGGATAACTCTCCAGCTTCTCGGTCTGTCCGTATATCGTGACCGGCTGCTGTTCGAGCCATCTGCCGAGTACATCGAGCCATTCCTTTATCACGAGTTTCTGTTCCTCTGATTTCGGAGCAGCTCTGTACACGACATTAAAGGGATATGAGCACCGCTGCCGCACGTGACCCGTGATGCTCTTCTTGTTCATTGTCAGCACCGCGCCACTTAAGGGAAAGAATCCGACACCCGATTTATCATCAAGCGTGGAAAATCTTATCCGCCTATCAGGCTCAAGTGCTGTGTTGCTATATCCGATCATTTCCGCAGGATCCAAGAGAATAAAGCCCTCCGACGTGTATTCTCCCGAATTGTGGTAGCGCTTCAAGCCCGGATAAGTATTCAGCAGCTCCAGCAGCGCCGTACTGACGATGTCAGAGCCTCTGACATCAATCGGTCTTTCGTTAGCCATCGCCGCCACCTCCGTACTTGATGATCCTGTCTATCGTAGATACCCATAGCTGCAAGTCCTGATCCTTGGCCGCTTCATACCAATGCGCCTGTGCCTTCGGATTGAACTGTTTGGAGTAGCTCAGCGGTCTTGTGGTCGGCTTTAGTATCGCACCCTTTCGGAAACGATATCCGACGGGAACACCGAATCGGTCGTGGATCAGTGCAGGACCTTTTCCCGTGACGGAATCCACCATAACAACACCGCCGTATAAATAGCGTGCATACGGTCCGGGAAAAACTACCTTTTTTCCGTCCGGAGACACATATGATCTTTCGATCAGTGAACCTGTCTCCATCGGCATAAAGGGCTTACAGCTCTCCAAGACCATCTGCGCAAGTCTCCGCTGGGCGAGCTCGTGTCGGACATCATACTCGGACAGATCAAGATCAACCTGGATATGCCCCATAACGTATGAAACTTTACCGAGATTCTCATCCATACTATCGCGCTCCTATCTCGAAGTGCGGAATGAGGCTGAAAAACGCCACCGAGTTGATCATATACACACCGTCTCGGGTCTGATATAAGTGATCATAGTAGCCGTTTTCGTAGTTTTCATCGTTGACCGGATCCTCGCTCCATACAGCACCGAGAACAATGAAGTCCTTACCTTCACAGAACGTGATTGCATTGCTTTCGATAGGGCTCTCCAGCCTCTCATACTCCTTCGGAGGATAGTACTGTCTGGGACCTTCGGACGTTGCTACCTTCTTATCGGAGGAGCAGTTGATCAGGATGTTCAACCGGCTTGACCGCGCATCCCCAGTCGTCGCACTCTTGCTTGATGCATCAACAGCTCTCGCATCCGCACCCTGAATGATATGCCGATGCCAGACGCCGTGAAAGAAGTTATAAAGGGTTATTGTGTCTCTAAACAAAGGGGTCCACCCCCGCGTAAAGAAGATTTGTGCCGTTAGCGTCTGCAACATTGGCAAGGTACTCAGCTGCTATGCTCATAGTGTAGCTGTCCGCAGCCGCTTTGTTCGCGGCCGCAGCAGCGTACACCGTAGAGCCGCCGCTAAGTGCATAGGATATCGATTCTCTGCCGGAGCTGACCGAAGCAACAGGATTTTTGTATGATCCGTCAGCTCCAATCTGTGCCGCCCCCGCTTTTTTCTGTGCGTCGATCAGATATAAGGCTTCGGCGACAGCACATACCGACTTCTTGACATAGATATCAGACTGCTGATCCTCGGGATAAGCAGTTCGGAGCCTCCCGAACGTGATCTTATCAACAAAATCGGAAGCTCTGTCAAGCCACTTATCTGCATTATCTTCGGTCAGCACATCGCCGTGATATATCGCCGTGTAGTCCTGATATGTTGCGAACATCGCCGTCACCTCCTTCAGTTAGTTTCCTTAACGGTCAAGAAGACCTCAGTTGTAACAGGATCGGGAGCCGGTTCGACATCCAGTTCTTGATAGATGTCGGTACGCTTACGCATCTCATCGATAGTAAGCTGCTCCGTCACTTTGAGAACATTTCCGGTAATGAGGTTCTTGAAGATCGTCATAGCCGGTCACCTCCTCACTTCTTGCCCTTGCCCTTTGCGGGCTTCTTGGTCTCCTCGGGTGCCTTATCCGGTACGGGGATCCTGACAATACGATTGATTATATCCATCATCTTGACCTCCTTCAAGCCGGAGCCGCTTCACACGTCAGGCCGCTCAAGCTGTAAACCTTGGTAACAGTGTCATAGCCTTCCTTGCTTGCGGAGATCGTTACAGTCTGTGTATCCTTGTCGGCTACGCGGAGAACAACTATACCGTCATCATCGAGGGTAACGGGGTTCGTGACCGTAACTGTGATCGTAGCACCGTCATGATTTGTAGTGCTGTGCAGCACAAGGAAATTACCGCTCTGCAAGGATACATCGCCGGAGAAGCCTGTGTAATCACTTACATACTTAAGCGTACCGGTGATGCCGTCCTCGCCTATGGTAATACCACTTTGCAAGTCGCCTATGGTCTTACCAAATAAATCCTCACTTGCCGATACTGCGGTATCTACCGACAAGGTCAGGTAGGGTCCACCAGATTGGCCTTAAGAATAAGGTCAGGTGTTACGGCCTTTGTGCCGTAGTGATAGAACAGCTCGACGCCGATAGCCTCGGAGAGAGGAATCTTCTCAGCGGAGTACTGATTCATCATAACGGGCTGAGCAACAGCGCCCTTAACCATGATCAGAATGTCGCAGCCAGAAGGCATACGAACGGAGCTGTTGACCTCGACACCGTGCCAAGCGAAGAACTGCTCTTCGGTAGTATCTACGTTAACGCGGGTCTTCTTATCAAGTTCGTTTCTGATCTTGCCGTACCACTCGGGTGACAGGGTGAGAGCCATCATATCTCTGGGCACACCCTCGACGAAATCGTTCTGGGTAGTCTCCAGCTCCTGGATGATCTTCTCAAGGGCATCTTCGACTGCAAGAGCAGTAGAGATGTTTACAGAGGTCGCAGCAGTAGCCGCTACGCTGAAGAACACCTTATCAAGTGCAACAGCGACAGACAGTACATGGTTTGCGGAACGTCTCTGAAGAACGTTATCAACCGGGTAGAGCCTTACGTCCTTTGCCTCGATCTCCTCGACGATCTCCTTGTCCTGATCGATAGCAACAGTTACGGGAGCAGCCTTTACGTTGTCACCCTTGCCTGCGGTTCTCGCAGTACCGTAATTCTTGGATGTGGCATTTGCGAAACGTCTTACCTCTACAGTACCCGAAACAGGATCACCGGACAGATCGGTGTTCTTCAGTCTGTAGGAAAGAGCTTCCTTCTGGATGTTCTCGATAACAGCACCCGAAAGCTCTGCAAGGTAGTCGTTACCGGTTGTGGTAAGCAGAATGCTTAAAGATTCGATCTTTGCCATTAACTTTCATTCCTTTCCGTGTTATTACCAAACTTTCGGAATGACCTTCTTCTCCTGACCTCCTTCGGGAGGCGTATTGCCATTGAGGGAGCCCATGAACTTCGGAGCCTTTTCCTGCTGTTCGGCAGCTTTTGCGGCGGCATCCTTCTCCTCCTGGGTCTGATAAAGGTTTGCATCTTTGGTCTTTGCGTTTTTCATGAAGTCGTCAAAGCCGAAGAATGCACCATCTCTCCAGGGGAGCCCTTTGTCCTTCGACATGATCTCCGCCTTAAGCGCCGCCTTTGCATAAGGTGAGGTCACACCGTACTCGTCGAACTTACCGTCGATCCAGGCGCTCTGATCTCTGGCGGTCAGCTGCGACTCATAATCGGTCTTGAGCTGCTCCATCTGATCTTTGTACTTCTGGATCTCTGCCTGCATCGATTCAGGTGTGCTGTCACCGAACTTTGCGAGCGTGTCATTAGCTGCTGTGAGCTGTGTGGTGAGATTGTCTCGCTCGGTCTTAAGCGTATCTCGTTCCGATGTGAGCGTAGCATTTTGCTGCTTCAGCTCATTGATGTCGGTGCCGTTTAAGGCGAATACACCTTTTACCTGCTCGTCATTAAGTCCCAGCGCGGTCAGTTCTTCTGTCTTCATAAGATTTACCTCCAATATCTTTAGGCTTTTTAGGTCGTTGCCGTGACCGATATCTGCCGGGGTTAGGCGCCCGGCTCCGCCGATGGTACCCGTGCGTGATCATCGCACACGCATCGGGCATATAAAAAAGGGCTGACAGTGCATTATGCACCATCAGCCCCGCTCGGCTCTTCCGATCAACCGCTTATGATCGGGATTCGTTATTCTGTTATATCCTGCCGCTTTATGCGGACTACCTTGATCTTATCCTTTGTCGGGATCAACTCGACGCGATCCCCGAGCTCCAAGGCTTCAAGGATAAGCCGTATCTGCTGTTCATTCAATTCGTATTTCACGACTTCCTCCTTGCCACTCTCGTATATTTCGCCACTTCAAGGCGTGTCCATGACGGCTTAAGCTCATTGTCAGCGCAGAACTTCCGATATGCAGCGACTTTGTTTTTCAGCTTAGCGACTGAAACATCGAGATCAGATTTGTACTGCTCTTTTTCACTCTCCGGGCAGTCCTTATATGCTTCATCGCGCCCTGCGACTTCATATTTCAGCTTTCGGATGCTCCGTTCAAGCTCTCGCTGTTTCTGTGACAGCTTGTAGATATCCTCGTTCTTTTCCTTGTCGAAATGCTCGTAAACGTTATGTCCCTTGATGCCGGGACCGAAGCTGTGCCGGCAGTTCCAGCCGCATAACCCCTCGCCGGTGCCATAGCCACAGACATCGAAATTCGGAAGCCCTTTTGTCCGGCCCGTTCTCGAATACAGTTTTGCCTGCCACCAATAATGATTGCCGGGGTTTTCGCCGCCGTCACCGATACGGGCTCCGAAGTGCCCCGAAACTTGGATAACATCCCAGTCCATATCGATCATACCTTGCAGCGAGATATTGCCTGCCGTCTGTGTTGTTCCGGTCCGTACCGCCCGCAGTACAGCGGTTTCGATTGTATCTCGATGATACACCGAAGGCGTGCCGGGAGCGCCGCCGTAAGCGATTTTCAGCTGTGTTGTGCAGAGCTGGTCGATTGCCTCTCTATACGCCTCTTGGTATGATACCGCGCCGGACATTACTTCCAGATGCGCTGTATCAAGGAGCTGGCGGAACCTCTGCTGCGAAGCGTGGGCTGTTGTTCGGGTGAAGTTGTGCAAAGTGCCAAAGGTGCGCTGCATAGTATCTTCCATGATCTGCACCATTCGCGGCATCTCGTATATAGGTACGGTTTTCTTGCCCTCTGCATCATAAATTTTTCTATCAGCATCCCAGGCAGTTATTCCGGTGTCCTCGAAGATCTGAACGATCTCTTTTTCGACCTTGCCCGTCCATCGCTTGATCTCGGCTTGCACGGCCTCGAAATGGGCGTTAGTCTCATCAAGCACCTGCACCGCCCATATATCAGAAGCGGAAAGCTGAAAGACACCGCTTTTCAAGCGTGCCATGATCCGCCGGATCATATCATTGGTGATATAGATATTGAGCTGATCTACGAAGGGCTGCATCGTTTCGATGAGCCTATCGATCTCTTCCGGAGTAAGCATCAGGCACCGCCGCCTTTAGTAAGCAGCTCCTGCTGGAATAAAGCGATCTCCCTATCCGCCTGTTGTGCTTCCATAATCATTGCTTTGGCTTCATCCTCGGACATCTTCTCGAATCTGACGAAGTACATCCACTTAGGCACCCAGCCCTGCTGAACATACATCTTCCAATTAGCCTTATCCTCTTCATAGCTGTATGTTATATCTCCGAAGTGGAATTCAAGCTCGTAATCGCCGAGAGGTGCAGCGTTCATTAGTGTAGCTGTTGCATTCGCGCCCTCGATAGCCTGTTCAAGCGCCGCCTGGAGAGCATCGCGTTCATTCTTGATAGTCTGAATCGTGTCTCTGTCGTCGCTCTCGATCTGTGTTGCCGTTACAGCTCCGCGCTGACCGTCAAGGACGAAAACTCCTTCGGAGAACCCACACTTGACACCGGCCATTGAGAGGTTGAAGTTAATATCCCGCAAGCGCTGCTCTGTAAGCACCGTTGCCGTATGCTCGCGGACAGATTCGTTACTGTCATCGTTGATGCCGATGCCCAGCTCCTGCACATACCGAGGGAGCTTGATGCCCCTATTGTCCGCGCCGCGCTTAACGGTCTGACCGATGAAGGTTATATGCTTACTGTCTGCGATCTCTGCGCTCTTTCGGCTGATACCGAGGTCTATATCTTCAAGCTCCTGGATAGCATCGGAGAAAATCGACGTACCATAGGGAGAAGAAGGATCAATGATATTTGCACCGGGGACCCGGTAATAGGCGAACAGAGGTTTGGTCAAGCCTGAAATAGTTACTTCCGGCTCTATATGCGCCCACTGCTTGACGATTGCAAGCGGCACCTCATTACCGAGCATAAGACTTCCGCTCGGACCTCTGGTATTCCTGTACGCCTTATTCGATACCCGATAGACGCTATCCTCGCTGTCAGCCAGCTTTTCAAAGCGATGGTATTCAAGGCGGGTATATATGTCCTTGTTCTGTGTGACCTGCATCGCAAAGATCGCACCGATGACGTTATGGTTACTGTCGATCTCGGTGATCCCGAAGCTGCCGGGCCTGACGAAGTCCCAGCTGTCGCCATTCCAACGGATCATCATACCGCCGAGCCTGTCGGCCTCGCAGAGCTGCTCCGGCAGACGGTCAAGCAGACTCTTTATAACAACGTCCTGCAAGTACTGCACCCTGGGATTGTCACCGCTTGCCGTGATCCCGATGTCAAGCGTTGTCAGCTTTGCACGGGTGTCGGATATGAACTTAGCCATATTGATCGTGACTACGTCATCTGAAGGATCAAGCCAGGGCGGAGCTCCTCGGGATATGTCATCCCAGAGTTTTATCGCCCGGCGCATCTCCAGCGATGATATAAGCTTAACGCCGAAGCCTTTGGCGGCGGCATCCTCTGTCAGTTCAAGCAGGCCAAGTCTGCTTAATATCTTCGTAAATATATTCAAATGCTCACCGCCTTGTTATTACAGTATAGTGATCAGCTCGTCACGGAGCACGGTTAGGCAGAAATAACGAAGTTCGTCCATCGCGTGATCGTTCTCCTTGATAACACGGTCTTCCTTTGCCTCTTCATCCCAGGCATAGCTGTTAAACTCTCTGAAAGTGTACTTGCAGCTTTCGTGGAACCGCAGGACTCCGGCATTCAGAAACTTTGTAACAACCTGGATGCCGAACAACACGTCATTCCGCGCCCTTCTTACAACATAATCACTGTATTTGTTGATAGTTTCTATGAAAGATGCTGCCGAAGGATCTATAACGACATACTCGATGCGAGTTTCGCCGACCAGCTCCTTGAGCATCTTATAATATGCCTCATCGTCAACACGTTTCGCGGACCGTCCTGTATAGTACAGCTCCCTGATTTTGGTCGCCTGCCGATTCGCGGGATCATACATATAAAGCCCCGCCGCAAAAGGATTGACCGTGCCGTAGTCGATAGCGACATAATAACGGCACCGAGGTCCCGCTTCCGGGATAACGTCCGTAATGTGTCTGTCGGGATCGAACATCGGATACACAAGCCCCTCTGTCCGCACCCACTGACCGAGGATAAAACGCCGATAGAAAACGCCCGTGTAAAGCGATTCATAGCGCTGCTTGATCTCCTCGGACAGGCTCGGATTGTCCGACATCGTGAAGTGCAGATACAGAATGTGCTTTTTATTGCGCTTATATATCCACTCTTTCAAGAACCAATGCTCCGGAGTATCGGGGTTACAGTTGAACCAAAATTTTGAACCCGCGACCGAGCATCTAGCGATAGCCTGTTCAACAAAGCTGCGCGGCATAAGCGCTGTTTCGTCGAGCATTACACCCGAAAGCGTGATACCCTGAATCAGCGACTGCGAGCTTTCGTCCTTGCCGCCGAACAGGTAATAGGTGTTTGTGTGCCCGCCGCCGGATATGATCAGACAGTTTTCGGTGCGCTTTTCGATGATCGTATAAATACCCTCGAACCACTGCGACAGATGCTTTATAACATTTCGCCGAAGCGCCTCGATTGTCTTTCCGCAGAATGCGAACACTCCGTTGTCGAAGTTGGTCATCGACCAGTTGATGAAGCCTATCGACATCGAGAGGGTCTTGCCGGATCGAACGGATCCGTCACAGATTATCCCCTGATAGTCCTTCAGGTTCGGACGGTTCCACCAGGTCATCGTCAGATTCTGGCGTTTCGAAAATCTCCGGTATATCATCAACGCTCACCTCCTCGGAAGAAGATGCTTTGATCATATCAAACAGATTGTTTTCCTTGCTGTCATCCTTGATGCCCAGCTCTCCGGATGCTTCCAGATAGAGCGAGATCGCGGCGACATTGCCCGCCTGAGCCATACGGATGAGAGCATCAACTATGTGCATTTTCTGAGTAAGCTCTTCTTCGGGTATTCCGAGGCGCATCAGACGCTTTTTAACGCGCCCGTCTTTGATGGGGAGTCCGGAGTATATGAGCAGCAGATCATTGAGCCTCTGGCGCTCTCTGCGCTTCTGCTGCGATGCCTTGCCACCGGCAGACTGTATGGCGTGACGCTCTTCGGGCGTTCTCTCGCTCATCGGTATCAGGTTCTTATTCTGAGGCCGTTCCTTTTTTGCCATACTCTGCACCTCCCCCGCTCAGCTATCGCACTCCGCCTCTCTTTCGTGTAGCTTTCTATGATTACTGCTCCGGCCTATATACATAGACGTAACCGTATTTCTTTTGATTGGCTGTCAGCCATTTGTTAACAGCATCGTTATAGTCTTTGCCTTTAAGGTTTGCCGTTTTCACGGCTTTCACGAACGACGAAGCCTTGAAGTGCGGAGTCTTCGTGAAAATATAATCGCCTGCATACTGCGCGGTCTCGGCCGTTCTGCCTTGCTTCGAGCTGCTTGCAACTATACCACTTGATGGCTCCATAGCGGTGCTGATCAAATCACCGCCGGAAAATGTCGGCCATCCGTTCTTCGGATGATTATGGAGCACAAACTCTCCATTTCCGCCCGCTATCATTACTTCGCCTGCGGTTCCGTGTATATACTGTGTAACAAAGCCCTGAGCATCAACGGTTATTCCGTGTTCCGTGTCACTTCCTGCATGGGCATTTCGGAAAGCTTCAAGCGTCTTGTCAAAGCTCGTATCCTTGCCGAATAATGCATTAAACCTTGCATTCAGATCACGGGACTCGAAACCGCTTCCGCCGCCTCCGCCCAAGGGAATACCCTTATGTGTATAGCTCATCCCGCTATCGCCGCCGCGCTTATGCAGGGCAATAACAGGCATACGGCTCCAGCCGTTGATTATATCTCGTATCTTCTTGCCGTCAAGCTCGTAGTCAAGCACAACCTCGACATCGTTTCCCTTAAATTCGGCAATCGTCTCGCCAGTTTCCATATTCCAAAGCTCTAACGGCTTACGGAACAGGATAACGGAGCTGTTAAGTAAGACCCCCCCACGAGATTTGAACTCGTGTTTGAAAGTACTTATAAGCATTGTGCCCTCCTGTGTTTCTCCTGGAATGCCGGAATACGGATGATCCGTTCATCGGCGCAGTCTTCCGGCACCTGCCCGTAGAATAGTATCTTGCTCGGTCTGAGTCTGTGAAGCATCTCGTGAAAGCCGAGGCTGAATATCCGTCTCGACTCCGGGCGCAGCTGCGTTCCGACAGATGATACGGCTACCGTGCTGTGCATTGGATCGCCGTCAAAGCACCAATCGAAATCGCACTCATCGCCCCATTGGATCGTCGGGATAACGGTCAGCCCCTTAAGCTGCCAGTATGCACCAAGCCAATGATTCTTGAAGCGCTGGTAAACTCTGACCGCTTTCGGGAAGTCGATATATCCCGAGAAATCGGGAGAGCATACGCAAGCGAATGGAGATAGCTTGTCAGTCCAGTACTCCGGCTGCTGCCAGATGCGTGTGAACTGATAATCGTCAACGAAAAAATGGACCCCGAATCGCTCCGGAGTCCTGCACGTCTTGACGTAGTTGAACCCGATGAGCTGATCCGGTACATAATGCGTCGGCTGTATCTGCGGGATGTCGTATTCACCCGCGCCGGGGAACATTTCCCTGTTTAGATTTTCGTAAGCGTTTCGTGTCTGCCGGTATATCACCGTTAACGCCTCCCGTGTTGTGGATCAGGGCGACGGAGTCAAACCGTCGTATAACGGGGCGTACAACTCCCGAAATTAAATCTTTCCCTGCATAGTGACCGCACATGGTACGCATCAGCGGTGGAAACTGAGAGGCGCGTGCGGTTCTGTTCTTATAATCGGCTCCCAAGTGTGCCCCTGCCGGAGCCTGGGAGAGTTGTTCAGAGCTTGATGTGTTCGATAGCTGCTCTCGCTTCCAGTACGGCGATGTAGTCTGCCATTGCTCTGATCTGGAGATTATATACTCCGCGAGGACAGGTGGGCGTGAAATTCAGCTCGCCTTTGTCCCACTTTTCGAGCATTGCCCTCAGCTTGTCAAATCGGATCACGAGCTGATAGTATTCAGCCCTGAAACGGTCTTTATAATCCTCGGAGCTCATCAGCTCGATAGTATCTATCAGATCCACAGTTATCCCCCCTCAAACACTATGTCGTACCCGGTCATTGACTTCCGAGTATTTGGCGTCGTTAAACCTGTCAAGCGTCCCGACCAGGTAGCCGGTGATGCGCCTGATTCTGTCAAACGGTACGCCCGCAAAATGGTATGTCAGCTCGACGAAATCACCATCAAGGTGGATGTCAAGCTGTTCTATGTTCTCTCCGGGATACTTGTCCCTTGCGTACCTCTTGTATGCTTCGATCTCCTCATCCGAAAGATCGCCGCCTGTGATCAAAGTATTCATAGCCTGCCTCCATGTCTCTTAGGCTTGCGGCGGGAAACGAAAGGAGTAAAAAACCCGCCGCAACGAAAGAGGAATAACAGATGCGCATACCCGAAAGCCCCTGCGGTTTGTAACTGCCCTTATGGTGAGCGAACTACTGCGCAGGCGCTGCATAGACACATAGGCGGTTTTTCCGGCACAACGCAAGCCGGAGGCACACTTGCAGCGCCCACCGCCTATAGTATCTACTTAATTATAGCATACAACATACTGTGTTTTTTGGTCAACAACTTTTTTATGGAAATCGTATGATTGCACAATAAAGCCGCTAATTATATGGGCATATCGCACAAATGTTTTAATGCCTCACCGCAAAAATTCGTGCTTTCAGCGCATTCAACAAGCTGTCCTGCGAGTCGCCCTTATGCTGTAACGAGGCAAGCACATCCTCATCAACGCCGCCCTGAACGATCAGGTGATGAACAATAACAGGATGATCCTGCCCCTGCCTGTGCAGCCTTTTATTCGTTTGCTGATACAGCTCCAGGCTCCAGGTGAGCCCGAACCAAATGATATGATGCCCGCCCGCCTGAAGGTTAAGACCATAACCGCAGGAAGCAGGCTGAACGAGCAGAAGGTCAATGTCTCCGGCATTCCACGCCTGCTCCTGCTGCGGTCCTTCATAAACAGCTACGCGCTTGCCGGAACCGGACAGCGCTCGCAGAATTCTGTCCTTATCGTGCTTGAAATTATAACAGACCATCGCGTGCTCATCGCCGAGCTGTTCAATAGTCTCGATCAGAGCTTCAAGCTTGCACTCTTGTAATTCGATGACCGCGCCCTGTTCATCATAGACAGCGCCGTTACAGAGCTGGAGCAGCTTATTGGTCAGCACCGCCGCCGTTCCTGCCGTGATCGCTGTATCATCGTCGATCTGCAACAGCGTTTCTCTTTCAAGCTTCTTGTATATCCGTGTAGCTTTTTCATCGAGCATCACCGGCACGTCATCATAGATCAGCTCCGGGAGCTCCAGGTAATCAGCTGAGCGCATCGAGATACAGATATCCGAGATACGGTTATAGATTTCCTTGTCCGCACCTTCCCTTGGCGCGTAGCTGAAGATCGTAGTCTGATTCCGTTTGTCCGGGACGAAATAAGTATCGCGGTATGAGGATATAGTCCTGCCGAGCCTCTTGCCCTCATCAAGCAGATAGAGCTGCGCCCAAAGATCAATCAGCGACTTCGGGGACGGTGTGCCGGTCAGCAGCACCATTCGGCGGATCCGTGACCGCACCAGCTTCAAAGCTTTGAACCGTTTAGCCTTATGACTCTTGAAGCTGGAGCTCTCATCGATCACGACCATATCGAACGGCCAGGCTCTCTTGTAGTAATCGACGAGCCATTGTGTATTCTCCCGGTTGATCAGGTATATGTCAGCCGGACGGCGCAGAGCATCGACCCTTTGAACGGCAGTACCGAGCACCCGGGAGAAGGTCAGCCCCGCTAACTCTTGCCACTTTGCCGCTTCGCTCTCCCATGTTGACTCTGCCACCTTCTTCGGGGCTATGATCAGAACCTTTCCTGCCTGGAAATAATTGTACCTCAATTCCCGGATCGCATCTAACGTGATCGCTGTTTTTCCAAGTCCCATTTCCAGGAATAAAGCTATGTTCGGCAGCTCAATGATCTTGTTCCGGCAGTACACCTGATAGCTGTGGGGCTTATAACTCTGCATCGGGAAACACCTCCTCGACAAACTCCATTGCCTGTTTGAGCCCTATTACAACCCGCACATCAAGTCCATAACTTCTCATCTCTCGATGCACATACTTCTGTCTCGGCGTAGGCGCCTTACCCTCACGCTTTAACTCAACAAAAATCACCACACCGGGCTTTTTCACGAAGATGCGATCCGGCACACCCGTATTAGAGGGTGACACAAATTTGTAGAATTTTCCGCCGCGCTTCCTGACTAATTTCACCATACGGCTTTCAATTTCTTTTTCTAACATCGTCATACTCCTTTTGAAACGTCGTAAACAAGTAAACACAAATTTCCTATATATACGCGCATAGGCGCATTAGGCGTGCGAATACGTCATATTCTTCTTTTTAGTATATTTAGTATATAAGTGTTTACAGTGTTTACAATAGGGCTGTACCCCCGATTTTATGCGGTTATCGTTGTAAACACTAACTGTAAACACTTGTTTTAATCTGCTGACGGTGTTTACAGTAAAGTGTTTACAAGATTTAAGTGTTTACAACAAACCGTTTACACGTTCTCGCCGCTAAGTCTGCTTTCAAATATTCGCATATAGCCGCGCTGAATATTATACGGTCCACATCTGATAGTTGACTTGCGTTCCCATCCTTCAAGGTGATCAAGGATAGCATTGATCTCCCGGGTGTCCGCCTGCTTCATCATTTTCACGTCGCCGCCGAAACACTCACACCATACTTCAACAGCACAGATGCGATCCCTCGGTACAAGGTTGGTCTGTTCTGTGGTCTGAATGCTGCCCCAGTACATACGGCGCTTATCCAGGGAATAATCCTGCCAGTCTGTGGGAACTTTGCGCTCCACGAATTCACAAACAAGGCCGTAGCGGGTAGATACTTCCTTGTGTTCTGCCTGACGCTGACGTGCTTCTGCTTCCATACGTTCATCAAGGTAAAGAGGTTCGCCCGCGATCCAACGTGCCCTTGCCTCCGCCCATACCTGATTGATGTAGCTATCAGTCAGATCGTTCGGTACGCTCAGCTTGCATTCGTTAACACGGACATCGACAGGCCAGAAGCGGCGCTCACCTGTCGGATCTCGGAGGAAGTCCGAGGTGTTGGTCGTGCCGAAGAAAACACAGCGGCGCTTGCGCTCCTCGGCGTGTCGTGCGTATGCCGCCCGAAAGATGTCGGAACCGAGGGAAAGGAACTGCTTGATTCGGGAGGTCTCGGATTTCCTAAAAGCATCAAGCTCGGATACTTCTACGAGCCACACACCCTGGAGCAGCTCTGCCGCTTCCTTACCCTCGAAGCTGCATATCGAATCGTTGAACCGGCCTTTCGCCATTTTCATGAGAATCATTGACTTGTACACGCCCTGTGGACCTACAAGGATCAGCATATTATCGAACTTGATGCCCGGTGTCATAGCTCTGGCGACAGCCGCAACAAACATCTTGCGGGTGACCGTCCTCGTGTACTCGTTATCCTCAGCTCCGAGGAAGTCGATGAACAGACTATCCAGCCTCGGTGTGCAGTCCCATACAAGCCCGCCGAGGAAGTCTTGAACCTCATTGAAGCTGTATTTGGCCATGCAGATATTGAGAGCCGAATCGATGTTACCGCGCCCGGCATTGCCGTAGGTCGTCTCCATATAGAGGTAGAGTCCGTCGCTGTCAGAGTCCTTCCACATCCTGCGGCCTGTTGAACGATCCCAAGGGACAGGCTCCAATATCTCACCTCTGCCGGCGAAGTCGTTATATGCGAACTTGCCTTTGAGCTCCGGATCATTTTCGAGAATGACACAATAGTTTCGTATAGTGCTCTTTATAACGTCGCTTGCATCCTTATAGTCGAGATCATCCATCCAGGCGAGGCTGTCGGGATCAGCTGCCGAAGCAGTTACACCCTCAAAGTCAGCCGCTGCCGATGCCTGACGCTCTGCGTTCAGTGTAGCTCTGCAAGCCTTGTCCTTCCTCGCAAAATCGCACATCTCCAGGAAGGACGGCAGGCGGGTGATTGGTGTCTGCGGGTCTGCGTCTTTATCGAGATCACCGAACTTATGCAGGCGCACCATGTCGAAGGCGTTGACCAGCTTATCGCCGCAGGGGTCTGTGGCATGGTGCGAATAGAGGAACTTGCTGTCATAGACTATAGCACCGCCTGTCGTAGATCCGTTGACGTAGGTGTAACGGTCCGTAAAACCGTCAACCGGGGAATAGATGCCGGGCAGGAACTCGGTCATGGCCTGCTCAATGGAGTATGTGCGGCAGAAGGCACCGACTACACCCTCTTTGGTCAGCGGGTCGCCCTGCTTGACCGCGAGCGACTGATAGGATACCGTTGCCCCCGGCACCTGCGGCCAAGACTGCACATCGCGCCAATTAAGATACGTTCCGAGCACGGCATCAGCAGAAATGAACGGCTGCTCCAAATTGTATCTGAAATAGAACTCCGTGTCGGAACAGCAGCTTGGCCAGTACATCAGGCGCTCGATGCCGAATGTGGTCTTATCGGCCATTTCGATGCCGATCTGCTGCGCGATCCTGCGGGCGATAGGCTGATATTCTTCGACGGATACCGTTCTATCGAGAGGAATAATAATTCTTAAACGCGGTTTTGCAGGTGTGTGCTTCCGGGTACTGTATATGCAGTAATTGCACCGCAGAGCCTCGACTTTGCCGGTGACAGCGTCAGCCGCCCACCCGGGGACGTTATCGAAGTCAAGTGTGATCACATCGCGGTTGATCACAGCTTCCTTCTTCCGGTGTGTGCCTTGGAGCGTACCGCCTACAAAGCCTCCGATGTCTTTCAAGGCATCCTGCTGTGTCTTCGGCAGCTTCATATACTCCGCGTGTGTTTCTGTTGATACGACAGGCCGTGAAAGCCGTGTATAAAGCTGCGAGACTGTGATGTTCTCCACGCGCCAATTCTTCGAGAAGCGCTGTGTTCCGACTGTTATTGTGATCTGACGGTCGATCATTACAGCTCACCCCCCCGCTCGTTATCCATACGTTCTTTCAAGCACTTCATTTTCAAGCGCATCTGGCCTCTGATCTCGTTATCGTTGTCGAACATCATAATGAGCTGTTCGAGCATAATGTAAACATCCGCCATTTCTTCTGATATCGCTGCACAATTATCGCGTCCGCGTAAGTTTTTGGTGATCTCCTTGATCAACTCGGACAGTTCCTCGATAGCGACGATCATCTGACCCTGCTTACCGTAACGCATAATAGCCTGCTTGCATAACAGGAATTCATCGAGAGTAAGTGAAGGTGTCATGTGTCCACCTCCACGATAGCATCGGGGTAATTATTACAGGCGGCTATCAAGCGTCTGTAAGCGTCCCTAACCGCCCCCGGATCAGTGAAAGAGCCGGTTATGTAGTTTTGAATATCCAGTGGATGGAGCAGGCACACACTATCAAGACACATAGCCGCCCGTTCTATAGACTCCAGAAAAGTACCCGCTCTGAGCCCAGCCCAGGCCGAAGGATACCTGCCGTATGTGGCCCTTATGAGTTCACTGTTATCGCTGTGTATGTAGATGTATCTTGACCCCTGATCGAGCATCAAGGGATTACCGTCCTGTGTCATGCATATACTGTAGATCATCGTTATTCATATCCTCTCGTGTTATAGTACCCTCAATCAGGGCGAGCTTCAGATACCGTTCGTAGCCGATATCCCTCGGCTGTCCGGCATCCTGTAAGCCCTGATAGTTTTTTAATACCGACAAAGCTGCGTGCCTGTCGGTAAGTGTTTCATTGGCTATGCGGTCAAGTACGTTCATCCGAAATGCCCTCTTTCACCGCCGCGCTGGAAGCTCCGGCAGGTATGATCGGCTTTAACTACCACGACGGTATTACTGCCGGATTTCTTTGAGCATACGAGAGGCTCGGACTGTTCATCGGTCAGCTTCCGGCACACCCGCAGATCAGGGTTTTCGGTCAGCTTCCGGCACACCCGCAGATCAGGGTTTTCGGTATTGTAGAGCTTGCGGGTATAGTCTGACGGTGCAAGTCTCATCTGTCCGAAAATGCAATTACTGCATATTCTCGGTTTCTTCTTACGGGGCATTGTTCTTTTCCTCCTTAATTATTCTTCTTACCTTATCGAGATTTTCAGTGCAAAATGTCAAATACACCTTTACTCTGATAGCTTTTTCTGAATGTCTCGGTATCTCGCGGCTTATCGACTGATAGTTATGTCCATCAGATATAAGCTGCCGGAGCAGTGCAAGTTCCTGAGTCGTCCAGTTCGTATGCGGAGAGTTCCTCAGAGGTTTGGTCTTAAGTTTAAGTGTGCTTATCCTCCGGACAACAGCCCCCTCCGATCTGCGCAGTTCTTCGGCGATCTGGTCTGTCGTGTACGCCTTACGGTTCAGCAGGTATTCGAGCCGCTGATCCTCTACAGCTGACCACTTGGCAAGAGACCGTGTCCTGTTCCGCAGGCTGTCTGTCTTACGTTTTTCGGCCACCCATTCGGGCTCATCGCCCAGCGCATACAGCTCCATTTTCGTGAAGTCGAGGATATCCATATTGTCGTGCGCCCATTTCCAGAAGTCGGATATCTTGATTATTCTGAAATGACAGTTGCGGACTTTCTTTTTTTTGATTGGAAGCCCCCGATTTTTAACCCAGGAGATCAGTTTGTAACTGTCACCGCTTCCTGCTCCGAGAGCTTTGAAAAGCTGGTTGACCGTGATGTAGTCGCCCGCATCAAGGAAGGCACCGAGTTTGAGCCGTTGAGCTCGCAGGATGATCGCGCCCTCGGAACGGTTAAGGCGTTCCGATATACCCCTGATCGAAGTGTGTCCCCAATGCTCGCAAAGGTACATTTCTTCCTCGATTGTCCAATTCGGTGCCCTTGCCATGCTTCCCACTCCTTTTGTGTGTAGCTCTGTGTTTATCCCTCTTCGAGTTCTACATACTTTTTCAAGTACCAGATTGCCTTTTTGATATCCTCGGTGCCGTTCTTGTTTTCGTGCCTCCAAAGATATTTGAAGGCGTTGCAGATGCAGAAACTCTTTACGGCTTCCTTACCCTGGGTGATCTGCATGGCGTCGATACACTCTACACCGCCGGAGTTGTAGTGTTGTGGATGCTCGACGTTATCATCTGCTTTCGGCTGCTCGTACTTCGATGGATTTGTCAAGAGTTTGATTGCGATATCAAGAGCCTTGTAATCAGCTCTGAATATATCATCGGTGCCATCCTTGGTAAAATGGCTTTTTGCGTCTTCCTGCAAATCTTCAAGCTTTGCTATAACCGTTTGAAAGTTCATAGCTATACCCCCCCCTTTATTTTTCTTACCTCTTCGGAAACACAATAGTTTTCTTTTAAATTTTCCATTTTTGAAATCATTTTGGAAAAATCCATTTTCTTCTTTTCACCCTTCTTTTTCCATCACTATCAGCTCATAACGAAGTATTCTCTCCGGTCCGTGCCAGTCTTTCAGTTCAGACCGTTTGATCAATTCCTCGCGAAATATCAGCTCGGCAAATCTTGCGGCTGCATGGTGATCAGCCCAATCGATTACTGTTATATCGTCGGTGCTTCGACCATATGGTATAGTGACGTCACAGCGCAGCGGGATCGGCTTAAGATTGACGGGAACCACATTGATAAAATCCGTTGCCCTGGTATCCGAAGGTGAGACTCCTCCGAGCTTCCTGATAAGCCACTTCCTGAGTCGGTTCATGCGGAAGCCCCTCCCGTCTTACGGACCTCTACCGTGAGTCCGAATATAATACCTTCGAGGTTCTTGGCATAGATAAAGTTAGTGTTTCGGGTGGTGAAATATCCGAAGTGGAGCTTGGGTATTCCCTTGAAGTATCCGAGGAACTTTTCATCGATCCATAATACTTTTTCTTCGTCATCTTTGGCGTGTAGCTTTCGCAGCATCCACATCGGTGAGGTTCGCTTCACGTCATCGGTCAGCACCAGGTCAACACCGTACATAGCTGCGCTCTCGAAAAACTTTGCGTACTGCTCGCCCTCTTTCAGCTTTGCCGGATCAAGGACAAAGAACTTGTCCGCGATCCTGAAAACGCTGTGCCCGCCGGGATCGCAAAGGAATACACCATACTCGGTTTTTCCGTATCCGATGTTCAGATCCTTCTTGACTATGGCTTTCATAGCTTCTTGCTGAACGATCAGCATATAGTTGTAGTAGTTCACGGCTATACCTCCTTATCTTTAAGCTCGTCGATTTGCTTCTCAAAATAATCCTCATCCCAATGATCGAAGTATGCTTCTTTGTAGGCGTTGACGATTTCGTGATCATATGATCCGAAGCCATCATAATAGTTGTTATCACGCTTGTCGTAGTAGAGTATGCTGTAATAGGGCTTTTCGCTTTGCATCTGATTTGCGAGGAAGTTAATCATCACACAATTCTTTCGGAACTCCTCCAGTTCGGGGTCGTCCTTGCGGCTCAAAATATCCTCGACCACTTCGGCTATACGCTTTTCGTTAGCGGCGTTCTTGTTTTCAAGCTCTTCGACTTTTCTTTGCAAGTCCAAGACTTTAAGCTGGAGCATAGTTACGAGTCCCGCTGTCTTTTCCTGCTCGGCTCTCTGCCCAGCTTCATATCCTGATTTGTAGTTATTCACCGTTATACCTCCTTATCAGTTTGATGCCTTTATTATGATGCACTTTTTCCAGTAAGGCTCATACAGTTTCAGATACTGTTCGACGATATCATCCTGTTCCGCATCGCTCATATCTTCATAATTATCGCAAACCACATTTTCCAGATGTTCTTTTAAATCGCCCCGGTCATCAAATACTTGGTCGTAATCACTATGACGATATATTCTTGAACCGATCGGGTAGCAATCAAGAAGCTCTCCAACGTAGCACTTGACCTCGCTCATATAGGTGCTTACGCCGTCACCGATACAGCTTTCATCATCGGAAAGAACGACTATCGGCAGATCAGGGTTCTCCGCAATCAGCTCTCGCAGGCGCGTACTGTCGTGTACGATACCGGTTATAATTGGCTTTTCAAGGTTCATAGTCTACACCTCCGTTGACAATGCTCATAACTTGTTCCGCGGTAAGCCCTCCCTGGGGCTCTCCACCGTTAGCCTTTTCGGTCATGCACTCTAAAAGCTTCGGGTCATGGCCGCTAAGCGGATCACATCCGCCGTAAGTGCTATAACCGTATATGACCGAAAAAAAGTATCCCTCATGCTCAAAATGAGTTCGGTATGTAGTTGTATCGGCACGAAATTCGTCTATTCCGGCTGCAATGCACTCTTTATTTATCAGTTCATCTGATGCGATTGTACTGACATCCTTCCACTTGATGCCGGCTTCATCGAGCATCTTGCGGAGCTTTGACATCTCCTCGCACATCTGTCTCACTTGTTACACCTCCTCGTCAAAGTCATCATCTTCAAGCATCCCGGATAAAACCCCTTCAATGTCGGCATCATCTTCGGGAGATATTTCCGCCGTGTAGCCATTATCATCAACGGCCTTCTCCTCTGATGTTTTCTCCCTGCTTATCGTTATCTTGTAGCTATAGCCGTCTTTGCTCTCTGCGTCAAGAGAAAAGCTTTCGAGTCCTTCCGGGTTATCGATCTGATGAATGAGCTGATTATATAGTTCAATTGCAAGCTTGCAGATCATAGCAACTATTTCCTTCATTTTTTTTAACCTCCGTCCATTTTCGCACCACATTTTCTACAACGTGGGTTAACTTCGTTTACAGGCTTTTTCAATTTTTGATACGTTCTGAGTGTATCAGTATATTTTATCTTTTCACCACAACATGAGCAATACCACAAACAACTGGGGTTTTTCGGAAATCCTTTTGAAGCACCCCTTATCCACCGTCCGTGCCGGACAGGCTCAACGTCTGCTGATGGAAATCTCATTATATCATTTGCGGTTATTTCTCCACCTTGATTATTTGCGAAATGAGCCAGAGCATCAGCATCAATGTATCGTTCGCTCATATATTAAACACCGCCCCTTTACGATCAAGTTCAAGCTCAAGACTGTCCAATCCTGTCTCTTCGAGAACGTGTTCCTTAACTTCTTCGATGTATTCATCCCGCAGCTCCAGGTCCTTTATCGCTTCCGGGAGAAAAATGCACTTTTTAGAGGTGAACAGTACGCAATGAGCGCATGAGAGCTGATGATTGCAATACTTTTTAAGAAAACAGAGGCTGTGATATACCTCGATCAATTCCGCCTGTTCATCTATTCCCGTTGTCACCTATTATCGCTCCTTCCATTCTTTTTATCGTTCTTCGGCATACCCATAAGCCGGAAAACCACATAGGCGTGTACCAGATATCGGGACCGTTATCGCTGTCGATCATCGGATCGCACAACGAATCGCCTATTTTGATCTTAGCCGCAAAACCGAGCAGCCCAAGCTGGATATAACACATAAGAGCAGGAACGTAAGATATATCCTGCGCTCCGAAAGAAATGTAATTCTGTGAGTTCAAGCCGGTATTTTTGATACTGTCGGTGTAGCTGTGCGCAGCGCTCCGCCTCCGCAGGCGCAATCCAATACGGAGATTGGCTTCACGTCCTGCGGATTATCGATCTTCTTGAAGCTCATTTCGGCCATAGCCTGGCAGATGTCATAAGGTGTGAAGAATTGTCCCGCCCAGTGTGATCCGAGCTCAAGAATCATATACAGTTCTCCGAGAAAATCTTGCCGGGGATCAATCTCAAGCTGCCTGATGATCTCCGCAAAGATTTCTACGAGAACAGCTATCTCATTCGATGTGTACTTACTTATGATCTCAAGATACTGTTTTTCCCGCTTATCTCTGAAGCGGAAGTCTATACGGTTTGATATAGAGATGGCAAACATTGTTATGGCATCCTGCCATACTTCCCACATATAACGAGAGCCGGTAAGAGATTTCAACAGCCTTACGATCTCCTTATACTGCGGCTTAAGCGAGACTGCCATGTTACCCCCTCCTGCTCTTCTTGCATTTACTCTTGACGTTTGAACGGTCCGACTTGAACTGAGGGCAAGCCCTTACGCAATACGATTTCGTCGTTTTTCCGCCGGCCTGCTTCATTATCGTCTCATCAGCCGTCCACCCTTCGACGGGCTTGAAGCATCTGCTCCAGTTGCATCCGTATCCCTTGATGGGATCGGGGACTGCGTGAATGCAATGCCAGCATATCGTGCTGTTTTCCACCCGCTCGCCTTTTTTCTGCTGAGCGCGTTCCCGGCAGCTGTCGCAGAGCGAATAATAATCGCCGTCAGGTTTCTGCGAGGTTTTCTCTCCGCATCTCGTGCAGAGGTGGAAGGCTCGCAGCATATCGTATGATTCAGGATCATATCTCCCCACAGCAGCCGCCTCCTTTGTGAATCTCCTTATCCGTCGTAGTCCTCATCAGCGGGATTGGCGAGATACCCTTCCCAGAACTTGATGTTTTCCTCTTTGTACCCCTTGAAATTTGCTCCCTCGTTGCCTTTGGTCTCGTATCCCTGCGCCTCTATCGCGTTCAAGAACTCTGCGAGCTGCCTGTTCGTCATAGATCTAATCGCAGCGGCGTTCGTCCTCATTGTGATGTCTTTGACCGTTTTAGCAACGTCGCGCTCCGGATAGGGATACGTTGTGCTTTTGATCCGGGCAAGCAGCAGGGCGCTGTCCTGGAGCAGTCCACCCATAACAGCTGCCGCGTGCGGCGCTTCAAGCAGGATCGTTCTGTGCAGAGCCGGAAGTCTTTCAAGGATCTTCACTGCTTCTTTGAGCTCATTGTCGTAGTTAGCGATCATCTGACATTCGCTCCAATGCTTTTCGTTCAGCTCATCGAGCTGTTTCTTTGATTTTTCGAGTATGTCCATTATTTACCATCCTTTCTATTCGTCATCATCGTTCCCTATGTCGTGGGCTAAAGTCTTTGAGCTCGGTGTCATAAGCGCGGGAAGCCATAACCACAACAGCAGCCAGGGATTGCTGAAATAGATCACCGCCGTCGTGATGCATCCGATCATAAGGCTAATGGTGATAAGTCGTGCGATGATCTGTGCCATAACGAGCCTATAACTGCGCTGCAAGATCTGCCACTTAAGGTTTTTCCTGATTTCGCTTTCATTTTCCAACCGTCATCCCTCCTTGCATAACCGCTGAAACTTGCCGTAGGCGTGCTGATAATTTGTGCTTGCGAAGAGCCGTTTTCCTGTTTTCTTGTCGAAGATCTGAAACACAGGCGAGTTATAATACACCTAATTTTTCACGATGTATTTCTCCTTGCTCTCGCATAGGGTGTAGCTTTCTGACTCCTCCAAGCTCCACCACTCGCTGCCGTGTTCTATCGTGAACTTTGCGAAAGTCTCAAGCTCGGTCATTACATCACCTCTCCCAGCTCGTGCATAGTTGTGTACTTTTTGCCGCACATCTCGGGCAGATTGGCGCGTACAAGTGCCTCTGCGAAGGGAGGCGGTACGGCGTTGCCGCATCGGGCGACCTGCTTTACCCGGCTGTATTCCTTGCCGGTATAGTCATGATCTATGATGTAATCGGACGGGAAGCCCTGCGCATTGTAAAGCTCTCTCGGAGCAAGCATCCTCATACCGATATCGCGGATGTAATACTCTGCATCGCCGATATTCAGTAGCAGGATTTCATCATCGGCTATTTTGTATCCGCAGTATTCATTGAGCATCACTCTGATCTCCGGCCAGTATCCCAGCTCGGAAGAGGGTGAGTATTTCACGATATGCGTTCTGACCTCTGCGAAATGCCCCGCAGAAGTGCATTCTGTCGGCAAGGGCTCGGTCAACGGCTTGCAGTCCTGGTTATTTCGAAGGATGCACAAATGGCTTTCGACAAGCCCGCATCGGTCGTGTGTTGTGACCGTCCCGAGAGGATCATTCGCCGCAGAGTAGTTATCGCCGGAATAATACTTAACGATGTGAGCACTCATAAGCCCGTACCGATTGGATGCATCAACGGTCATCAAAGGATCCTGCAAGGCTTGCCCTCTGACCTCCGAATGTGCCGTCTCACTGTGATACTGAATCAGAGAAGATGCAAGTAGGGCGTTGTGATCTATTGCAGTGACCGTGCCGAGAGGGTTATCAATGGGGCTGCCTGTGATCCCGCCGTAGTATTTTTGAATGCTCGGTGCTACGACATAGTGACCGTTGACCGAGGTCACCGTTGAAAGCGGGTGATTTATATCCTGTGGAGAGTTATCATACTTGTACTGAATAATAAACGGTCTGTCCGATTTCAGCGTGAACTTATCGAGCCCTCTTGCGATCCGGCGCATCGTGTTTGGTTTCAGCGGAGTTTTCCTCCCGAAGATCGATACACAAGGGATGCTCCAATCAATGCACTCTGCCGCCGTTTTGTATGGCTGCTTGCCCTCTCCGTGTGTAGCTTCCGGCCACACAATCGGGTTTCCGTCGCATCTGGCAATGAGGAAAAACCTCTTGCGGATAGTCGGTGCCCCATAGTCGCAGGCTTTCAGTTCCCGCCAGTCGATCACATATCCATAGCGTGACAGGGCGTTGATGAAACTGTTGAATGTCCGTCCTTGCTGTGATCTGTCAGGGTAGCTGTCTTTGGTGAGAGGCCCCCAGGTGACAAACTCCGGGACGTTTTCGAGGATGATCACTCTCGGATGGACTGTTGCCGCCCACCTGACGGCGATCCAGGCGAGCCCGCGCACATTCTTGTCAACGGGTTTGCCGCCTTTTGCTCTTGAAAAGTGCTTGCAATCGGGGGAAAGCCACATCAGCCCAACAGGTCTGCCCTTGCAGACCTCTTTCGGGTCGATATCCCATACGCTCTCGCAGTAGTGCTGTGTATGTGGGTGATTGGTCTTGTGCATCAGGATTGCATCGGGATCGTGATTGATCGCTATGTCAACGGGTCTGCCCGTTGCGAGTTCAATGCCGGTAGAAGCACCGCCTCCACCGGCGAAATTATCGACTATAAGTTCATTCGTTTTCATCTTCGTCATCCTCCCATATCATATCGAGAACGGCATCAGATAGATTGCTTGAATGACACCATAAGCAGGTGTCATTCACAATTTCGATACTCCCGCAGTAAGGGCACTTAACAATGATTAGCTTATCCAGCGGCTTACTCATGTCAAGCCTCCGTTATTGGTAAGGTTGTCGAGGTTAACAGTAATATGGCAACCGGTTTTACAGATATCATTGTAAAGTGTTTTCTGACTATCATTCATCCTTGCAAAAAGAGTATCCTTCAAAGCGTCAAGAGCTAAGCAGTATATCCACAGATCGTGACTACATATTCTCCTGCACTGCATTAGCTCAGATGCTGCTTTATTGATCTGGGCATTCATTGAATCAGTCGGATCATATCCGAGCAGCATCTGCATATGATGCGTAATTGATTTTGAATTAAATACATCTTCGGTAAGCGTATATGGTACGCCCGCACTCTTCTCAAGAGTCCTTGCCTGATCTAAGGAGTAATAGAGAGAATTTATTATCCTTGCCGTTGTTCCGTTGATGCTCGTGAAGTTTTCAGGCTTCGGGGCGCCTTTATACTGTACCAGGAAGGCTGTACCATGTACAATGATCCCATCTAACAACGTGGATGCTACAGCATTTATCTCACCCTTGCTGCAAGGATCGTAGAAAATACTGCAATCGGTCTCGGCGCTGATCTCAGCCGTTGCCGATTCGCCAAGTTCGGTGATAATAAGAACACCGAGATCATTTGGTCCGACAACATCAATGGATTTTCTGCCGTTTGCACTCAGCTTGAGAATATTGATCATAATGATTTGCTCCTTTCGTTCTATCAACATTTCGTACATAGCGCAGATAGTCAGAGGCCATCTGCTTGAATCGTTCGGATTGTTTCTTTTCCAAACGCGCCAGCCGTTCATTTTTCTCTGAAAAATACAGCCATACAAGCTGTGTTATCGTATCCGCGATGAACAGTGTCCAGCCGACAGCACTTTCTGAAAAGACTGCTATGAGGAAAAAGAGCTCCCATATCATCAAGAATATGCCGCAGGCTGTTTCATCGCTGACCTTTTTACCAAAGAATTTCATCTGTTATCAGTCCTTCTTGAAGTATTGTCCTGTCCAACCGTCAGCTCCGAGAGGGAGCCCCGGCGCCCAGGGTATCGGCTGTGACATTATCTCGATAACTCTATCGAGCATCTGTTCCGGTGTCTGTGTTGTGGGCTTGATGTCGATAACGACTTCATCGTGTATGTGGAATACTATCGGGAAGCCCGCTGCTTCCAGTCGCTCAATAGCGTCAGCGAGACAATCACGGGCAATGGCCTGCACCGTATTCTCCACGAGCTTGCCGCCGTAGGTTTCGACATAGCCCCATTTGTGTGCGTTGTTTTTATCGTTGATACCGAGATACTGTATCGACTTCTGCCCCCATCGGTTCGTCCCGATCTGCGGATCAACGTAGTAGAGTTTTCGCCCTGTCGGTAGCTGTATTGTCATATACGACCGCTGTGTGTTCTGATCCCATTCCCGCGCTATGATGCACGGCCCCACCTGCCGGAAGCCGCCCTGTTCGATCACATCGATAGCGGCGTTGTTAAAAGCCCACCATAGTGATTGAATGTGCGGGTTTGAGGCTCTCCATCTCGTTACAATATCGGGAAGCTCATCCTCATTCAGCCCCATTTTCAAGGCTTCCATTGTTATCAGGGCGTTAGCGCCGCCCTGGTATCCAAGCGCCAGCTCTGCGACCTTGCCCTTTGCGCGTAGTGCGTATTCTGGATTACCCTTCTTAATGCGCTCGATAGGTACGCCGAACATCTGCGCGGCGGAAGCTTCATAGATTTTACCGTGTGTCTGGAAAACGTCAAGCCGCCACTCCTCACCTGCGAGCCAAGATATGACTCTTGCCTCAATAGCGGAGAAGTCTGCGTCGATAAGCACGTTCCCGGGTGTAGCTGTGAAAAGCGTCCGAATGAGCTGGGACAGCGTATCATAGATCGAGCCGTAGATTACTCGAAGTGCATCACCTGATCTTTGCTTGACCAAATCGCGGGCGAAATCGAGCATATCAATGTAAGTTCGCGGAAGATTCTGCACCTGCACGAACCGCCCCGCCCAACGCCCGGTGCGATTGGCACCGTAGAACTGTAACATTCCGCGTATTCTCCCGTCAGGGCAGATGCAAGCCTGTACCGCATCATACTTTTTTGTAGATGTCTTGCCGAGCTCTTGCCTGATCTCCAAGAGCCTTTTGGCATCGCTCGGTATGCTCTTTTCTTTGAGCTCGGCAACATCAGCCTTGCGAAGCGTAGTAACCTCTTCGTCGGTATTCAAGCGGAGCCAATCGGTGAGCTGACGAACGGACGCAGGATTCTGCAAGCCGGATATCGAGACAGCCTCGGACTTCAAGCGAACAGCTTCCTGTGCGGCAATATCTATCGCACCGGAGACCAGCTCCATATCGGCGTGTACACCCCGGGCATTGATTCTCTGATCAGTCTCCCATTGTTTCTGCACGAATGCGGGAATCGGCATTGCCGAGAGCCGTTTCGCGATCTCCATTTCGGTAACTACATCCTGCTTATTGTACTCCTTGAACATCTGCCACTTATCCGGTGCGTGTTCAGGGAGATTTCGTGTGCGCCCATTATTGGCCTTGGAGGGCTTGCAGGGCGAACAGAAGTACTTGATCAGCGCCTTGCCCGTAGTAAGTTTCTGCTTATTCTCTTCAAGTCCTATAGCTTTGCCTGCGGCTTCAAGGGATGTGGGATAGCCGCAGTACAAAGCCTGGAGCATCGTATCTTCCCACTGATCAGCGGGAAGCTCGATGCCGAGCGCGGCAGAAAAGCAGAGCCGCTCAAACGTTGCGTTATACGCCCGCTTCTTGATGTCCGGGCGCGTGAGCAGTCCTACAAACCACTCCGGGAGTACGTCCTCCGTGCTGAAGTCCAGCACGATAGGTTCTCGCATTTCGCCCCACAACATGAAGCCGTTAAGCAGTATCTGGAAATCGGGAGAGCGCACATAGGCATACGCTCCCGATTTCTTGATATCTACGCTTGAATATGTCTCCAGGTCGATAGATAGGATCCTCATAGCTTAGAACGGCACATACTGTCCCGTTATGGGATCAAATCTGACGTTCTGCGGAGCCTGCTGCTGAGGAACTGCGGGCTGCTGCGGCTGGACCGTACCCATCATACCCTGCATAGTTGCCATAGATTGATAAGTCTGACCTGTTCCCATTGTAGGTGCAGCGTACTGCGCGGGTGTAGCTCCTGCGACTGCATTCTGAGGCTGCGTGTATCCCATCTGCGGAACCTGCTGCGGTGCAAAACTGCCGAAGTCGGATTCTGCCGAAGCGCCACCGGAAAGAGGCTCACCGTCCCTGGTCTTCATGACGTTGCCGAGACCGCATCCGACACCCTTGTTTCCGTGAGAGTCAAAGGGGAAGAAGTTGATCGTAACTCTTGCGTACATACCGCTGTAGATATCCTGCGGAGCCAGTTCAACCCTGACGTTATCGATACCGACAACCTGGGGCTTCCTCTGCTGTGAGCAGGATGCTGTGATCACCCAATGTCCCTTGCACTCATCGCCGAAAAGCATACCGGAAGAGTTGACACCGTCGCCGTCCCATATCAAAGGAGACTTGAGCTGCGGTCTCGCCCCCTTCCACTTATTTTTTACGCCGTCTTCATAGGCAGCATCTCTTGACTGAATGATGTCATTGTATGTGTTGACATCAGTCTTGGGAATGAGAAGAGTAGCCTGATACTTAGGCTCGCCGCCCTGAAGACCAGCATAGGGCTGGGTGAGGTGAACGTAAGACAGTCTTACTTCACCGGTCAGTACTTTTGTGCTAATGTTCTGATACATTGTGCATTACTCCTTTTCTTTATTTTCCGCAGACTTCAGCTTTTTCAGCACGTCTGCTTTTTCCTGTTTCTTAGGGTTGTTCCTGATCCCGCCGTGCGCGTCTCTCCACAACAGTTTCTGCTGTTTGTTCATATTCTTAAACATGATACCCCGGCGGATCGTTCTCGTTACGCTGGACATTATACTCACTCCTTTGCAGTCATATCGACGAGCAACTTTTCAAACCTGTCGAGCTTGTCGGAATACGCTTTGACCCTCTTATGCTGATAGGTTCTGCTTCTTTCGATCTCGGTTATTTGCGATTTAAACCTTCTGATCTTCTTGGCATCAGTTTCTTTCTTAAGCAGATTCTCAACGTGTTCGCGCTCGCGGTCTTTCTCCGCGTCGATCTTCTCATTCAGCTTCGGAAGTCGTTCCCGACAAGCCCTGATAGCCTGTTTCCAAAGCCATATACTGTTTGTTTCCACCGGCTTGCCGGTTCCGACCTTGAAGATAAACCCGCTGTCACTATTTTTCGACAGTTTGATGATCTGTCTCATCTTCTTCGGGGATGCTTCATCGAAGAACATAGGCGGAACGACCTCGATATAGCCGGTATCCCAGTCTATGCGAATAGGATCATAGCTAAATGTCCCGATTGTAGTTGTGCAGGTCATTTGACCACTCCCTCGAAATCTGATGCCGCAGGATTATACGCCGGACGTTTGTCCAATTCCGGCACTAACGTGGGCTTTCCCGGAGGCTGTACGACTTCTTCTGCAAGCAGCTCGCTGAACTTCTTTTTACCGATAAACTTTTCGATGCTTGCAAGGCTCTTGATCTTAGTATCGAGCAGATCATCATCGCCATAACCCGCGTCTCGAAGCACATCAAGCGCTCTGTCCGGATCCTTGAAAGCCCTCGCCGACTTTCCGGCTACCAACTTATACCCTTTGATCGTACCACCGTTAAGCAGCTTCTGCTGAGCATACTCGCACAAGCCGTTATACCAAGTCACCAGCTCGGAGCCGAGCTCCAGCAGGACACCGACCTGCTCATCGGACAGGATATTTGCTGCCGGTGTCTCGGGTGTAGCTTTTTCAGCCGGTACACAGTCTTTGAAGTCTGCGAGAGCCGAGTTGAAATCCGCCCTTGCCTTGCAAACATTACGTCCCTTGCAGAAGCGGCACCACTCGCCGGGAGCATAGCTACCATTACCCGAATAGGCAAGAGCAGCAACAGGTTTGATGCTTTCACCCCAGGCTCGTAGATCCTCGACGGACATTTCCTCCTCGGGACAGAACTCTGAGATACGGGGCTGACAGATACTCATTGAGACTGTCTTGATATCGTATATCGCCGAAAACATCTTAAGCGCTCCAAGCGCGTATAACCGCATCTGTGGATTGCCGACTGCCTCGACTCTTACGCCTCTTCCGTGCTTATAGTCGGTGATGTGCAGCTTCCCACTGCCGATCATAACGCAGTCGCAGGTTCCAAAGCCTTGGGGTACCCATTCAGACAAATCGACCTTAACTTCGGCGGCGACATAGGGAACCGCATCAAATGTCATAGCCTTCTCGGTCAAATGATCTACATAGATCTGCGCTGTCTGAAGCATTTCATCGGAGTAGAGCTTATCGTGCTTGAGCTGAGACATTCTGCGGGAAAGAGCTTTGCGATCTATATTGATTCCGAATTTTCGCAGAACATAGATCTCGCAGATCTCGTGTGCTATGGTTCCTTCCGCCGCATACTCCGATGTTGTATCGGGGAACTGCTGCTCATACTGTGGTGCTGCTGTGCAGTTGAGCCATCTGTGTGCCGAGCTCGCTGACAGCAGCGCGTGTGCTCTCTCTGCCATCATATCACCCCGCCGAGCGCCTGAAGGCCCTGTGCGAATACGGGAATCTGTGCATCCGAAAGCTGTTGTGCGCTCTGCACTCCGAGGCTGCCGAGCAAAGCCAAGACGTCATTCATCTTGCCCTGATTGGTCAGTGCCGCCGCCGCGTTAAATACCCGATTTTTGAAAGCGGGATCAACAGTAGCTGTCGGAGCAGCGGGTGCAGGAGCTACGGGCTGAGGAACAGGAGCCGGCTGCTGAGGCTGCTGTACGCCCATCTGAGGCACGGCAGCGGGTGCAGGCGGAATATAAGGCATCTGAGTTACAGTGGGCTGTACAGGCGCGGGAGCAGGCTGTACGGGCTGCTGGGGAATGAACTGCTCGAACTTCTGAGGTGCTGGTGTCTGCTGAGGCTGTGCGGGAAGTTCCTTCACAGTTTCAAGTGTAGCAGGAATCCCGGCGCCCTTCATCGCACTTGCCAGCTGCGAAATGGCCTCAGCGAGTGCAGGAGCTTCGATTGTGATCTTGATTGATGTGTTGTTTGCCATGTGTTTTATCCTCCGTTTCTTAGTTTGATGATCTCGGCGGCGTCAAGGTGGAGAATGGTGCAGAGCAGTCGAAACTGTCCGACGGTCATCAGATCAACATTCTTGTACCATCTGGAAACTGTTGCCTGCTTCACTCCCATTTTCCGAGCTACGTCAGCCTGGATCATACCGTTTCCATACTGGGCAGCCTTGAGCGCTTCGCCTATTGCATTTGACTTTGTTGTGCGTTTCATGGACTGCCCTCCATTCAATTAGTCGATATTTGTGTTGTGCGCGATTTCAAATGCATTAAGGTCATTTAGCAGCTTGGTGTAGTTCTTAGGATAGGGGAATCTCTTACCATTCAAGTAAGTGTACAGTGTTTGTTTGCACCAGCCGATTTCTTTTGCAATCCTTTCAACGGATACATCGTACTTGGTCATCACATTTTTTATCCTTGCACCTGCATCCGAGGTGTCTTTCAGCCCGCTTTGGACAAGCTCCTGTGATGAACCGATACTCCAACCGCCCTTTTCAAGAATTTTTATTACGAGCGGAAGTCTTTCAGTTTTACAGCTTGCAATTATTTTCGCCAGTGCAAGATAATCTCTCGCCGTGACCGCTGTTTGAGGGATGTCCGAGTCTTCAGGTTCAAAATCATTCGCATTTGGTAAGCTGTAATGCCCGGTCTTCCGTAAAGACGGGAGTACCTCGCTTGTCACCCACCGCTTGAAGTCCCTTGCTCTTGGCAGCTTGCTTTGCAGGATAAGACTGTAAAGCCCGCTTTCGTTGATTACTGTTTTGTTTGGGTTCGGGCTTGAACCGTCGCAAATCGCTACGGTTAACTTGTCTTCCTCATCAACGTGCTTGCGAACGGCATCTCTGCTGTTCGTATAGCCGAGGATCGTGGCAATGTCTACCGCTACGAAATAGATTATGCCGTTGATCTCAGCCGTTCTGATTTCTCCCAGACTGTCATTGACAAAGGTCTGTATGCTTATTTCTCCATTCATTTTTAGTCACCTCCTCTTTCAACTCCAAGAACATAGTCGGTGGATACGTTGAACATACTTGCAATCTCAACCGCATAGCTTGCAGGAAGATCCTGTTTTTTCTGCCAATTGTAAAAAGTGCTCTTCTCAATTCCGAGCTTAGTACAGAGTTGTTCAATGGTTAAGTTGTGCCTTGCCACCTCTGCTCTTATGTTGTTAAATTCGATTCTCACTTTGTTCACCTGCCTCTCTTGTTTTGCCACTATATGTGGCCGTAATCTAATTATAGCCACATATAGTGGCAATGTCAATACGTTTTGTGGAAAATTACATATAGAAAAACAATGCGTTTTTTTGTGCATTATCACTAAACGTGGCTTTTCGGTATAAAATATTAGACATTTTATTGACATTTTAACACTTATAGTGTATAATAAGCATATAGGAGGTGGTAACATGGACATTGATAATAAAAACCTGGGCTTCATCGGAAAAAGGCTAAAGGCACTTAGAGTGGAAAACAAATATACTGTAGAAGAGATGGCAAAATTACTTGATGTGTCTGTAAGAGCTTATCGATCTTATGAAAAGTCTGAAAGAGATCCATCAACTATGAGTCTCGCTATACTCGCTGTGATCTTCGGTATTTCTGCAAATTACTTAATTGGCGTTTCCGATGATCCGTACATAACATCTGACACTGCCGCTCCCCAAGTAAATTTCGAGGATCTAAAACACGATATCGTCAACTCAATAGACGGCATTAAAACTACTTCAAGCCTCATTGAACTTGCATCGTACATAGAGTATTTGTTAAACAAAGAAAAGCAATCTTAAAAAAGCCGCGCTCGGAATGAGCGCGGCAATAAATAAACTGAGAGGAGGCATAACTATGAATCCATATTCCTACGAATATAGCGTTGCTGCATTTTTGCAGAATAACGGGTATAAAAACGTAAGAGTTACTAAGGCATCAGGTGATTACGGTGTTGATATAACAGCTGTTAAGGGGAAGAAAAAGTATGCAGTTCAGTGCAAGTATTATTCAAACCCTGTGGGGCTTTCAGCAGTCCAGGAAGTGGTCGCCGGTAAGTCAATGTACGGCTGCGACTCGGCAATGGTGATCACTAATACCGTATTCACTCAGCCCGCAAAGAATCTTGCGGCACAGAATGGAGTTGAACTTATGGAGCACGTTTGGGGATCCAAAGCGAAATACAAGAGACCTTTCAGATTTCGGATAACCCCTTTTGAATTATTCATAATCATAATGGCGCTTATTGCAGCCGTAAAAGGAGCGATCATTCTTTACGAGAAAGATGTGCTCTGGGCTGTGATACTGATCTTCATTCCGATTATCTTTGTATTATTCGCAATTCCTTGGCTTATCCACCGAGCGGTTAAACGGTCAAAAGAAGCCCCTCCGAAGGTGGACAAGAAAAAAGCTCAAGCCGCTGCCGAAGCTGTCGCTGAGATCCACGAGATAGTCGAGAGAATGGACACCTATACCAACGACATCCATCAGACTGTCGCCTATATGCGCGGAGAAACTAAGGAGCTCCCGCCGGACAGGCCGATTCCCAAGCGCGATGCCGAGATCTTTATTGATCCGAATGACAGCCTCGAAGATCAGATCATCTCATATATCCTGCAAAGCCAGACCACAACGTTATCGGCTATTCAGCGCAAATTCAAACTCGGACAAGTCAGAGCATGGCACATTATGGACAGTATTGAGGAGCTGGGGATCATCGGTCCGCAAATAGGATCCCTGCCGAGACCGATCAACATCAGCTATGAAGAATGGCTCGATAAGCGGGGCTATTATGAAGCACTGCGTATGGAAAGGAGCGATACCTATGGCGAAAATAGAAAAGCTCCCCAGTGGGAGCTATAGGATCAGGGTATTCGACCGGGCTACAGGAACCCGGAAGAGCTTCACGGCGGACACCAAAGCCGAAGTCAAGCTCCTTGCAGCAGAATGGGAAAACGGCAAATCGAAAGTGCCTCCGAAGAAGCAGACACTTGATACGGCTATGGAAGCATACATCACATCGAAAGAGGGCGTACTAAGCCCTTCAACCGTTCGCGGGTATGAGATCATCCGCAGAAATGCCCTCGGTACTATCGGAAAGATGCTTATCGGGGATATCTCGGAGATCGACTTACAGCGCTGGATCAGCGCCAACGCACAGAAATACTCACCGAAAGCGATCAAAAATCAGTTCGGGCTTGTAACAGCTACACTGCGACAGAACAAAATAAGCCTCGACCTCGGTTCAATCAAACTCCCGCAGGCGACCAAGAAGTATGAGCCGATCATCCCGAACGAGGAGCAGATCGCACAGATACTGACGATTGTGGAGGGTACTAACGTCGAGGTCCCGGTCACGATAGCCGTCACCCTCGGGCTCCGACAGTCCGAGATCGCGGCGCTCAAATGGAGCGACTATGACGGAGCATTTATTTTCATCCATTCAGCCAGGGTGCCGGATAAGCACAACAAGCTTGTTGTGAAGGATACAACCAAGTCAAAAGCAAGCACCCGTCTGCTTGAAGTCGATGAGGTGCTTAAGGTTCGCTTGGATCGAGCAGAGCGGAAGTCGGAATTTATAAGCACGATGACACCTAACTCGGTGCTGAAGCGGTTTCAGCAGCTCTGCGATCAGAACGGGCTTCCTCGCTTCACGATGCATGGACAGCGACACGGTAATGCCTCTCTGATGCTCGCTCAGGGTGTGCCGGATAAATATGCGATGGAGAGACTTGGGCAGAGCTCTCCGAATATGATCAAGAATATCTATCAGCATCTCTACGATGAAAAGAAACAAGAAGTATCGAAAACGATGTCAAATAAATTTGCGGCTATAATGCAAAAAGTGGACACGAAAGTGGACACGGACAGCTGAATATACGGAGATACGGGGTTTAGAACGATTGAACGAGTTTTCGAATCCCTCCTTCTCCGCCAAAGCCAAAAGCCCGTAAATACGGTATAAACGCCGTATTTACGGGCTTTTCTTATGCGTTACAGCTGCAATTCAGACAGTTCAAAATGCAGGTTTGAAGTCCAAAAATCACACAAAATCACACGAAATATCACACGGGAAGCAGAACAATAAGATACTTTTTTTCTAACAAACAAAGCATTTAGATCCAAAAAGCGAAGTCAACACACAGATGTTGGCTTCGCTTTTTTGTTGTTAGTCAATTGATTTGCCAGAATAATACATCATCCACCCTACCTTGTACGCACCTCACAGAATAGGGCGGTTTATTATCAGATATACTATTCTATTAACAAGTCCTCGTCGGTCAGCTCGATCTCACCATTTTCTTCCTCATACTTCTGTATTGTCTGTTTAATGAGCGTTTCAATCATATTGTTCATGGAACGGTTTTGGGACTCAGCGATCTTCATGATCTTAGCATGATCTTTCAGATCAAGGCGAAGAGTAAATCTTGTTTTCAGTACAGCCATAGTGATACCTCCCTTGTTATTATGATACCACGGTGACATCACTTTGTATTCAGTCATATTGATACCACAACGACATCTTGATATAATAATATAAATGCCACACAGAGCCGTCTGAGCCTACGGAAC
The DNA here is from genome assembly GCA_017534595.1 of Ruminococcus sp. Taxonomy (GTDB): domain Bacteria; phylum Bacillota; class Clostridia; order Oscillospirales; family Ruminococcaceae; genus FB2012. The sequence continues at coordinate 18,554 of JAFXVY010000113.1, read as the reverse complement.
GGAAAACTAAACGCCTGTAAAAACAAGCCCTCAGAAACGCTCCGAGGGCTTGTTATCATATATGCAGTTAGAATTGTTTATGCTCTTTGCTCACGAATTGAACAGTTCCTTTAAGACCTCCGTATTTTCCTCAAATACTTTCAGCACATACTTATCCCAGTGCCTTGCGTCAGCGGAGAAACTGCCAAATACATAGTCCTCCTGACCGTAGTCCATTACGTCAAAACCGGGGATAGCCTTGCTTGCGCCTGCTGTGCGGTATGCTGCCGCTGCTGCAAGTGAGAAGCTCACCTTGCCGTCCTTATAGCTTACCCAGTCGGACAGGTTTGTGCCTGTAGCTTCGGTGGCTGTACCGTTGGTCGTCTGACCTGTTGCGGCTGACTTTTCGACCTTAACAGCTCCGTCCACATACTTGCCGTACATCATATCCACATACAGCGGCAGAGAGTCGCCAAGTATCTCGCTGGGAACATGACCGCCGTCCCACTGCCATTCTATCTCGGCATCTGTGCCTGCGTTCAGCCAAAGGATCTGCATATTCAGCGAGTTGAACATGGAGATGTCGCCCTCGGAAGCACCCATGAGTATCCTTGTCCATGTGGGATTATCCGTCCCTTCTGCACCGATATAATTGGTAGGGTCGTAAAGCTCTACGATGTTATTTCCGTACTCATCGCCCGCTTCGATCTCGGCAATGTCCGCCTGATAAGCTGCCAGCATATCCTCAAAGCTGCTGTAGTTTGAAGAGTCCTTTCCGCTGCCGACGCCCTGCGTTGTACCTGCATCGGGAGTGCCGACTTCTTCTGTTGAAGCGTCATCGGAATGTCCGCCCGGACCTCCGCCCATTTCTCCATCGGGAGCGCCATCGGGCTTTTCGCCGCTTGGCATATCTCCTTCGGGTGCGCCGTCAGGCTTTTCTCCGTCACCGCCGGGGAAACCACCTCCGGGAGCACCGCCCATATCTCCTCCGGGAGCACCCGGTTCGCCCGAAGAACTGCCCGTACTGCCCTTTGCATATCTGCCCTCGATAAACGCTTGCGCCTTATCTTCACTTGTCATAGCTGCGACTTCTTCATCGCTGAGAGCATTGCCGTCCGAATCGAACCATGTCCAGTCCTCGGTGTAGTCGAGCCGTTCGAGATATGCCTCCAAGCTCTGCTCAAACTCTGCAAGGTACAGGTCAACATATGTGCCGTAATAGCCGTTTGTATCAGCGTGAGAATCTGCATCGTACTCAATGGTCAGGTCTACTACATCATCGGTATCGCCGTCACTGTTCAGATCAAAGCCGACTGCACTTTCTGCAACGCTCAGTCCCTTGCTGTTGATGTACTCCATATACTCAGCGGACAGATATTCAGCCATCTGTTTCTGGAAATCGGTGTTGAAATCATATGTGGTATCCATGTAATACTCGAATGCCATTGCCATATCGGCTTCCTGCAAAGAGGTGATCGCACTGTACGCCATACAGCCCCACAGACCATCAGAAAGCTCAACTTCTTCACCGTTTACCGTTACAGTGGTGGAGTAGCTTCCGTCCTCATTTTTGTAAACGCCTACCGCACCTGCTTCGATCTCATAATCATAAAAATCCGGATTGTTAGAGGTTGCAGCCAACATGGAAGCGTGAGCACCGCCGCCCGAGCCGCCTGTTGAAACAAAATAGTCTACGCTGCCCGGAAGATTACCCAGCAGGATATTGTACTTGACAAACCTGACCGCATTTTTCTGGTCTACAAGACAGCTCGGAGCATCACCTGTGTATGTGCCGTCAGAAAGGGTGCTTTGCTTTCCTCTGTTGCCGCAGGCAACATTGATATAGCCCTCGGCAGCATAGGTGGTCGAAGCATTTTGATTGCTCTGCTCGCTGTAGCCTGCCGCACCTGTGCTGATGATGACAGGAGCTGTTGCAGCGGTATAGACCTGACCGTTTGTGCTTGTGATCTTTGCATCATAGTCGATCACCAGTGTTCCGTTTGCAGTGCCGCTTGTGGTGTCTGCCTCACCGTCACCTGTGGTGTCGATGCCCTTGACGTAAGCACCCGGAACACACACGGAAACACCCTGCTCGTCCTCGATCTCGGGGTTTGTAACTGCGGTAACACTTGTCATCGTCCACGCATCAGCGCTGTCGGAGTATGTCCACTCGGCATTCATATTGGCAAGGTTTAAGGCACTTTCTATGCCGGATTTATCGGAGGATACAGCCGGTGTTTCACTGTTGCTGTCGTTCTCTGCGGTGCTGTCGGTTTCAGCAGATGAAGAAGCTGTGCTTTCCGTTGAAGAATTGCTTTCCGTCTTGCTTTCGGACGAGCTGTCGGTATTGGAGCAGCCTGCTAACACAACAGATAAAGCCAGCATAAAGCTGAGTATTCTGAATCTTTTATTCATAAGAAAAACCTCCCGTATATTTGATATTCTCATTATACGGGAGATTTATTGAAGTTTTATTGAACATCTTATATTTTTCTGAGAGGTATTGTGACCTTGAATATCACCCTGCCGTCCTCGCATTTTACTCCGATCGTACCGCCGTGCCGTTCGGTGATCGCCTTTGCGATAGCAAGCCCCAGACCGTAATGACCGTCCTCGCTGTTACGCACCTCATCAACACGATAAAAGCGCTCAAAAAGTCTTGCCTGCTTTTCCTTTGGGATAGGCTCGGAGCTGTTCGACACGGCAAGTACCGCTTGCTTATGCTCTGCCTGCAAGGACACATCAACGGCATTGCCGCCGCTTGAATGTCTGGTCGCATTGTCAAGCAGGATAGAAACAAGCTGTCCGAGCTGAGATCGGTTTCCGTTTACAAGCACATCGTCTGCGATATTGCTTTCTATCGTAAGCCCCTGCTCAAATGCAACGCTCTCAAAGGGCAGCACCTCGCCTGTAACAAGTCGGGAAAGATTAATTTCTTCCGTAACAAGCTCTGCATTTTCGGCTCGTGAGAGGTCTAAAAGCTGTCTGACAAGGCTGCTCATTCTGTCCGTTTCGTAGCAGATATTTGACAGCCATTCGCTCTCGCCCGACTGCCGATGTAAAAGCTCCGCATTGGCACTTATCACGGAAATAGGAGTTTTCAGCTCATGTCCTGCATCGGAAACGAATTGCTTCTGGCGCATATCATTCTGTTCAAGAGGCGTGATGATCCTGTCGGCAATACGCATTGATACTATGAATAACACCACCAAAGCGACAAGTCCAGCGGCGATGGTATAGTTTATCAGCGTGTTCATGCTGCTCATACTTACGGTAATATCCATAAATGCAACGAGCGTGAAGCCGTCTCTTTTCTCGGTCATATACAAAAGACTGCCGAGCCTGCCTGATGTTCTGCCTTTTTCAAGTATCTCCTGAGCAGTATCAACAAGCTCGCTTTCTGTGTAAACGCCCTGCTTGCCGCTGTCTGTCGCAAGCACCTCCGAGCTTTCGGAAACGGCAACGGAATAGAAGGTCGAGAGCTTGTATTCGGGAGTTTCCGCATCGGGCGGTATATCGGACGGCGGTTCACCGTCAAACTCGGGCGGTGAGCCTTCGCCAGGCTGTTCATCAAGGGAATACAGCCCCACATAACGCCTGAGCATCTCAATGTTCTGATTCCGTATCCTTAAATAACTTGAAGTATAGATAACGCCTATCGTGATAACAAGGAACAGCACCAGTGACAGCATTACCGAGGCGACTATCCTTTTTCTTGACCGCCTAAACATCTTTATACCTCAATTCATATCCAATCCCACGCACCGCCTTGATCTCTGTCTTTGCGCCGATGAAGTTCAGTTTTTTTCGGGTGAAGGACATATACACCTCAACGTTATTGTACTCGGCTTCGTTGTCATAGCCCCATATTTTGAGTGCAAGCTGTTCACGGGTGAGTATCTGCTTACAGTTTTTCAGCATATACTCCATAATACGAAATTCCTTGTCGCCAAGCCGCACGTTCTGACCGTTCGTTACACAGGAAAGCATAGCTGTTCCGAGGTCAAGGGAAATATCACCGAAATGCAGACTGTTATCATCTGTATCAGCAGACCTGCGGCAAAGGGCTCTAAGCCTTGCAAGCAGTTCCTTTGTGTTGAAGGGCTTTGTCAGGTAATCGTCTGCACCGCTGTCAAGCCCTGTCACTTTGTCATCAACATCACTTTTTGCTGTCAGCATAAGGATAGGCGTTTTGATACCGTTTTTCCGAAGCCGCTTTGCGACCTCAAAGCCGCCGAGCTGCGGCATCATCACGTCAAGCACGATGACATCATATATTCCCGTAAGCCCGGCGGAAAGTGCCGATTCTCCGTCGGCAAAATGTGTAACATCATATTTTTCAAGGGCAAGAAGCTCGACAAGCGCCTTTGCCATTCGCTTCTCGTCCTCTGCAAGCAGTATTTTCATATTCATCACCAAATTATATGATAGCTTTTAAGATTGAAGATAGATTGAAAATTCCCCCTATATTATACCATAAATGGCGATCGGATACAACAGGAATATCTGTGTTTCGCATACCTGCACCGAAAAAAGGGCAAGCCCTCAGAGCATTTCCGAGGACTTGCTATCATTTTCATTCACCTCACAACTGATACCTATGCCGCACCGCAAATTCCGGTGCGAATTCCACCGCCGCCGTCCGTTTTGTCAGATTGAACACCACCGAGTAATTCTCATCTCCGGGGATATGGTTCTCGTGCAGAAGACGGAAAGCTGTGTCCTCATCAACAATGCCGTCATGTGCATCGAGGTATTCCTGATATGCAAGATACCTGTCCTTGCCGAAGCCCTCCATTTCGGGATTGCCGTAAATGAGGAAATTCGAGCAGACCTGCCACGGCTTATCGCTGCGGAGCACTTTCATTTCACCGTCTACATACTCAATGATAGCACTGTCACCGCTTGCATCGGCTATCTGGAAATGGGAGATATTATCCGCAGGGGACATGGTGTAATGCTCCAGATATTCAATTGCTTCAATGACCGTTTTGCATCTGTCAATGATCGCACGGTACAGCGAATAATAGCACAGCGGTGTCTTCTTGCCGTCCGTTTCGACCTCTGTGCCGCTTGCCGTGAATGTGACAAGTGCCAGACCGTAAGCGTTCATGCCGTCCTGCATTTCATAGGGCGCACCCAGCACTCTTGCTCTGTTTATTGGCTTCTCTGCGGACAGGTCGTCGAACTTTTCCCACTCGGTATCAAAGCGAAAATAATACAAAAGATTTGAAAGCCCGATGGTTTTGCCCGTCACGGCATTTTCAGCAAGCGTCACACCGGGCAATTTCTTAGGATTGTCAAGGTTATGGCATAACAGAAGATCGCCCTCGGGATCGCGTGCCATAAAGCCTGAGCAGTTGTGACTGTACTGGTAGAAAAAGTCATTTCTAACGCCCTCGTACAAATGCTCGATCTGGAACTCCAGCATCGCCCATTGGTCCTGCGCACCGCATTTCAGGTATTCATCAAGGGCGTAATTGCCGTAATATGTGATCTCATAGGCATTCTCACCGGGATATTTCCGCAGAGAATCCATTGTCTTGTTCTTGTTTTCGTCCTTGAAACGGAATGCGTATTTTTCCTGCTCCTCCGATTCGATAATGGGGCAGCGGATATACGGCTCAGTCAGGACAAGGAGCTTTTCAAAGATCTCATCCACCTCATCGCTGCGGCACGGGCTCATAAAGATCAGATAATACCGTGTCTGTCCGGGTTTGCAGAACACATAATTAGCGCATTGATACGAGCCGGTAGTGCCGTCATGGAAGATCATATCACAGTCACCGCCCGGGAACCTCTTGACACCGATCCAGCCGCAGCCATAGGGGTAGAAACTGAACATTTCATCCAATGATGCCTGGTCTGCGATCTGCGCTGCAAACAGCGCCCTGTCGAATGTCAGAAGATCGATCACATTGGAATGGATATCGCCGACACCTCTTGCTGTGCGTATTTCCTCCATATACCCATTTTCGGGAGAGCTTGTAACATCACCGAAAGTCACGGAAGAAGAATGCTCCATACCAAGCGGAGAAAAGAGCGTATCCTCTGTCACATCTCTGTACGGCCTGCCGGTGACCTGCTCGATGATCAATGCAAGCAATTTATAATTGGTGTTGCTGTATGCAAAGATTGTACCGTTCTCAAACAGCGTATCACACTTGTAAAGGTATTCCAGAAAGACTTCATCATCAAGATCGGTCTCCCAATTCGGCTTATTTATGGCTTCAAAGTCACTCCCGAAAAACAGCTCGGGCTGATTGTGATAATCGACAATGCCGGAATTCATGTGCAGGAGATTGAAGATACGCATATCTCCTGCCTTTTCATATTTCGGGAAATACTTTGTCACATGATCCCATATACTTAAGCGTCCTTCCTCATTGAGCTTCATGATGAGCGCTGCCGTAAAGGATTTTGTGACCGAGCCAATCTCGTATGTAGTCAGCGGTGACACGGTGTCGCCGTGAATGTCCTTTGCCCTCGAACCCGAAGCCCATATTATATCGTTGTCCGTAGCTAAAAGAAGCGTTCCTCTGATGTTCTCGGTCTTTACAAAATCCGTGAGCTTCCCAATCAGCTCTGCATATTCCGCTTTACCGCTGTGCCAGATGTGTTCGCCTGCATATGCAATATCCGCCACGCCGCTGTTTAGCTTTACAAGCTCGTTTAACACGGTATCTTTATTCATTAGAGATCTCTCCTATCTCAAAAATCATATCAATGACAGCACCAATGTAATAATACCTGCTATCATAAACGGTACTGAAATAAAATATCCGATCATTCTTGCACTCTTATCGGCGATCGGCTCGATGTAGCTTCCAAGGTCATTTTCGTCGATATAAAGCGTTCTGCTTTCACCGATCTGAGGTACACCCACATTGGAATAGACCTCTTTTTCCATTCGGAGCGTTTCGCCGTTCAGCATGATCTCATAGACAGGGCAATGCAATACAGCTCCGCCGGAGCCTAAGCGAGTTTTTCGTTCGACACAGATGCTCTCGACAGGTGTACTGTACTTTTCGGCAGCTCGTTTTTGTCCGATATATGCTGCAAGCGTACCGCACAGCCCTCCTATCAGAAGTCCGGCTCCTGCGAGTGTGGGTATATGCGCTGTGATCGCCGCCTTTGTCTGCTCACTGCCGTAGTGATACATCAGCGGAAGAACCACAATGATCGATCCTACGAGAATAGCCACAATATCTATCCACAAGCCCTTTTTCTTTGCAGACAGCATAGCGATAAGACCTGCTGTGCCGATCACAAGAAAAAACTGTCCGAGTATTACGGGGACAAGCCAGCTAAGCTCTGCCGAACGTGACACATAGACCATTCCCACAACAGAGGCGATAAACCACAGCAGAAAAACAAAAGATAGGATAAGGCTTAATGCTAATTTCATGACACACCGTCATTCTCAATATGCTCTTTTATCAGCAGCAGTGTCCTGTACTCCCTCTGATTCCACGCAAGCTCGCCTACATTGTCCAGCATCGCCCGATTCTTGGCTATTGCTTCATCAAGGGTGTACAGCACGGTTCGCATTCCATATCGCTTTTCCTGTTCACTGAGCTGTAATTCTCCACGCTCGCCAGATACCTCGCAAAAATATAGCCTGCTGATCTGGTGGAATATCCTGCTCTCGTGATAGCTCTTGAAATCCCGGCGTATTTCCTCAATATACCCAAACGGACGAATCGTATCGGGAATTACGGAGTAACCCGTTTCTTCTCTTATCTCACGGATAAGGGTGTCAGCATCGGATTCACCCTCGTCCTGACCTCCGCCGGGAAGACTGACCTCGCCTTTGTTGTCATCGAGCAGCAACAGCTTGTCTCCAATAAAAACGATACCCCGTACAGCGACCCTTGCCCATTCGTCCATATCTTCATCGTAATTTTTCGCATCTAACAGCAGTAATCGTTTCATAATGACCTCCAAAACGTCATTCTGCTACACTTTACCTATTATACTCTAACATACAAACCTTAATTATAACTTAATTCGCATGGGAGCTTTTTTATTATTCTTGGACTACTACCAATTATTATATCAGAGCTCACCTCATAATGTCAATTCTCTAAATGGAAAGAGCCAGATTCCGCATCGAAATCAGGCTCTTTTGACTATCACCTATATTTGCCGATATAAGGGTCACTCTGGATATGTGTCCTAAAGTGAAGTGTAACAAAGAGAGCTATAAGCAAGTACGGTTGCGGCAACACCCATTTCACGCTTGTACTGCCCTATCTTAAAGCCGAGTATCGGGATAACGAACAAAACTATCTCGATTATTATGATGACGTCGAGATATGTGAAAATGCTGCCGCAGCTCACATCAAATCAGCCATTCAGGTGCGCAACCACTGTATGGTTGACCGTTCCGACCTTGTTGTATGCTGCATACAGCATGAAAGCGGAGGGGCGTACAGTGCGGTGAAGTATGCGGAGCAGGAGGGAAAAAATAATAAAACTTTCTAATGATGATTATAATAATATGGTGTAAATCAGCTCCGATAATTTGCCTTATGCCTACTGCGAGCAGATCGGCAAGGAAATCCGGGATATTTCGGACGAGATACCGTTTGAGATTCCTGATTCTTGGGAGTGGTGCAAGGTCGGTGACTTGTGTTCCAATTTGTCTGGATTATCATATAAGAAAGATTTATTATCTCAACAATCCCCTCAAATGGTAAGAGTGCTTCGTGGTGGAAATATCGCTGATGGAAAATATCTTCTTAAAGATGATGATGTGATAATATCAAGTCAATTCGTAAAACCCGAGTTATACTTGAAAAAGAATTATATGATTACTCCTTCAGTAACAAGTATGGAACATATTGGAAAAATAGCTTTGATTGACAAAGATTTTGAAGATACAGTAGTTGGCGGTTTCGTCTTAATGCTTATACCGCATTTTAACAATGATGTTTTAGTGAAATACTTATTGTATGCTTTTTCTACAAAGTATCATAGGGACTGCTGCAGAAGTATTACTCATAAGTCTGGACAGGCTTTCTATAATCTTTCAAGAGAAAAGTTAATGGAGATTTATGTTCCTATCCCCCCACTTTCCGAACAACTCCGCATAGTAGCCAAGATAGAAGAACTCCTCCCATACATCGAAAGATACGGTAAGGCAGAAGAACAGCTCACCGCCCTTAACACCACCTTCCCCGAAGCTCTGAAAAAGTCTATCTTGCAAGAAGCAGTACAGGGCAAGCTCGTCCCGCAGAACCCCGATGATGAGCCTGCAAGCGTACTATTAGAGCGTATCAGAGCCGAAAAGCAGGCACTTATCAAGGCGGGTAAGATCAAGCGTGACAAGCACGAATCGGTCATCGTAACAAGGGATAAAATTCCTTATGAGATCATCGACGGAAAAGAACGCTGTATAGCTGATGAAGTGCCGTTTGAACTGCCGGAGAGTTGGTGTTGGTGCAGGTGGGGAGAACTCTCTCAATCCATACAATATGGCTACAACGCTCCTGCAAAAGAAACTGGACGGATAAAAATGGTTCGTATTAGTGATATTCAAGATAACAAGGTCTTATGGGATACAGTTCCTTTTTGCGATATTGATGAGGAGAGTATTGAAACATACCTGTTAAAGTCAAATGATATTCTCTTTGCGAGAACAGGAGGAACAGTGGGCAAATCCTATCTTGTGAAAGCAGTTCCTGAAGAAGCTATATATGCAGGATACTTAATTAGAACAAGATATAGTAATAGTCTATCGCCTGAATACCTGAAATTCTTTATGGAAAGCGAGTTGTATTGGAATCAATTGAGAAATGGTACAATAGCAACAGCACAACCGAATTGTAATGGTAAGACTCTCGCCAATATGTTTGTTCCTGTTCCACCTCTCGCCGAGCAGAAACGAATAGTCGAAAAGATAGAAGAACTTATGCAATACTGCGACAAGCTATAAAAATCGGGCATACTCTCGTTTTGAGGGTATGCCCTTTACACTTACCAATCAATAATACTATCTACGATCTCACGCTGTTCCGTGGCGGTCTTGCGGAGGTAAATGCGAGTTGTTTCAATACTCTCATGTCCCATAAGGTCTGCAAGAAACGCTATATCGTTGCAGCGGTCAAGAAAGCTCTTGGCGAAGCGGTGGCGGAACGAGTGCGGATATACCACCTTTGTGTCAATGCCGTATTTCTCTGCAAACTTCTTCAATTCGCCCGAAATGCCCCTTGTGGTGATACGCTGTCCACGCTGATTGAGGAAGATAAAGCCGCTGTCCTGTTTCTTTTCGGTAAGCCACGCAAGGGCTTCTGCCTGTAATGACTTCGGAATGTAGATACGGCGGAGCTTACCGCCCTTAGAGTACAAATCGAGATAGCCGAGCTTGACGTGTTCAACCTTGATCTGTATCAGCTCGCTCACTCTCGCACCCGTAGCCGCAAGAAAGCGGATCACAAAGTACCAGAACAATTCGCCGTCCTCTTTCAGGCGCTTCTTGAAGTACAAGTAATCCGCTTCGCTGATAACATTTTCGAGAAAGGGCTTTTGCTGCACCTTGACAAAGGACAGCTTCCACTTCTCTCTCCCCACGCTTTCAAGGTAGCTGTTCATTCCACGCAGGCGGAGATTCACCGTCTGGGGCTTGAAATTGTCCACAAGCCATACCTTGTACGCCGTGAGGTTCTTCTTTGTCACGCTGCTGTACTGCTCATTAAATTGTTTGAATGCGAACAGATAGGCAGACTTTGAGTTCTCGGACAGATTTGTTTTGTCCAAATATGCTTTAAATGTGTCAATCATATCGAAAGACCTCCTTCCGATATAATTGTAACATCTTACTTTGTGATTGTGTTGATGTAAGGCATGATTTCTTCGATTTTAGCGACTATTCGCTTTTGCTCGGCAAGTGGCGGGAGTGGAACATAGAAATCATTCATTGTCTTTAAAGAAACATTTTTGATTGTGGAGCCAGTTGCATTTGTAATAGCATATTTTAAGAAATAGTCTGTTTTAAGGAGCCAATAGATATATACCTTAAACTCTTTCATTATCAAATTGAAATAACAAGCACTCTTTCCCAATATAACTGGTTCATTGTTGTAAAAAGCTATATTACCTATTGTTCCATTTATAGATACAAATACCGTTGTTTCATTTAGTTCTTTTTTATACTTAAAATACTGCGACTCGTCAACTTTTTTTGTATCGTCTTTGATTATTATGCTTCCTTCGGAAAGATTGTTACCATTGATAAAATGGTATTCTCCTATTTCGCTGTATTCCGGTGTGCCATGTATTCCGTCACCCAATAAGCTAACAATATTTTTAAGCCTACACCAACACCAACTCTCCGGCAGATCAAACGGCACTTCATCAGCGATACAGCGTTCTTTTCCGTCGATGATCTCATAAGGAATTTTATCCCTTGTAACGATGACCGATTCGTGCTTGTCACGCTTGATCCTGCCAGCCTTGATAAGTGCCTGTTTTTCGGTTCTGATACGCTCCAGCAGCACACTTGCAGGCTCATCATCGGGGTTCTGCGGAACGAGCTCGCCCTGTACGGCTTCTTGCAGGATAGACTTTTTCAGAGCTTCGGGGAAGGTGGTGTTGAGGGCGGTGAGTTGTTCTTCTGCCTTGCCGTATCTTTCGATGTATGGGAGGAGTTCTTCTATCTTGGCTACTATGCGGTGTTGTTCGGAGAGAGGTGGTAGAGGAATTAGTGCCTTATATAATCTATCATCATTTATTGCAGGATATGCTACACCCTTAGAGTTTTCAGTATCATTAGCATAATTATCAAAATCTGGTGCAAGTAGATAATAGAACAAGTATTTATTAAGTAAACCGCTGTAACAAGTCATTGTAGCAAATCCCGTGCTTGCAATAGGTTGTAGAGAAAATTGCCTGTCAATGATACACATATTATGCAGATATGGTCTTACAGTAGAATAGATAATATCGCCAACATCTATTATTTTCCTTGCTCGTGACGGTGCTTTATCGGGTGTTATGATATTCTCTGTATCGCCTAATCTTTGTCTTTTATTGTCAATCGAACCAATATCAACATAGCAGAAGTCTGATGTAGGCTTCATTTGACCTCTGTTATAAACGATACTTCCTAACCTTACCCACTCCCACGAATCAGGAATCTCAAACGGTATCTCGTCCGAAATATCACGAATTTCCTTGCCGATCTGTTCACAGAAGGCATAAGGCAAATTATGGGGAGCCCCTCTGAATATCTCCGAGGACTTCTTATCATTTTTGATCTTGCCTGCCTTGATAAGCTCCTGTTTTTCGGCTTTGATACGTTCAAGGAGAACGCTTGCAGGCTCATCATTCGGGTCTTGCGGAACGAGCTTGCCCTGCACCGCCATTTGAAGTATGGAGTTTTTAAGCTGCTGTGCTGTCATGTCAAGTCCTCCATATCGCTGATACCGAGAATACCTGTGATCTGCTCTAAAATACGGTCAATATCCGCATTCAGGCTTGCACGCTTCTCCTGATACTGCTGAATCAGCTCCTTCGGAGGGAGTATTTCTTCTTCCTCGTGCGGGAAACCGCAGAGGTCAATGTTATAATTTCTCTCAGCAAGCTCCTCAGCCGTGTACTTCTTCGCCTTGTCAAAGCCGTCAACGGTGATCTCCTTGCGGTCATTCCACCATTCCATAGCGGGAGCAAAGTGTTCGAGCTTCATCGGCTTGGTCTTGGAGAAATTCTTGTACCCGTCGGGCATATCCAGACGATAGAACCATGTTTCCTTAGTTGAGCCTGTCCTGTCAAAGAACAGTATATTGGTAGTGATCGAGGTGTAAGGAGCAAAAACGCTGTGCGGCATACGAATGACCGTATGCAGATCAAACTCGCTCAGGAGCTTCTTTTTGATAGAGACCTTAGCATTATCTGTGCCGAACAGGAAACCGTCGGGAAGAATAACAGCAGCTCTGCCGTTTTGCTTCAGGCGGTACATGATGACCGACATAAACAGGTCAGCCGTTTCGCTGCTTGCAAGGTCGGAGGGGAAATGGTTCTTGACCTCGTTCTTTTCGCTTCCACCGTATGGGGGATTCATCAGGACAACGTCGAACTGATCGTCCTCGGTATAGTCAAGAACGTCTTTTAGCAGAGAGTTATCATGATAAACGCGGGGTGTGTCAATGTTGTGCAGGAGCAGATTGGTCACACAAAGCATATACGGGAACTGTTTCTTCTCGATACCGTAAACGGAGGTATCAAAGGCTTCTCTGTCCTCAATGGTCTTTTTCTGAGACTCAAGAGCTTTCAGCCAGCTGATGATAAATCCGCCCGTACCGCAGGCGAAGTCTGCCATTTTCTCGCCGATCTTCGGCTGGATCATCTGTGCCATAAAATCGGTAACTGCACGTGGAGTATAGAACTCACCTGCCGAGCCTGCACTCTGCAATTCCTTGAGTATAGACTCATAGATATCTCCGAAGGCATGGCTTTCCTCGTAGTCATCGAGTTTTAGCTCGTCGATTACATTCACTACCTGACGGAGCAGAACTCCGTCTTTCATATAGTTGTTGGTATCCTCGAACGTGGTCTTAACGATAGCCTTGTTGATAGGAGTTGTTTTAGACACCTCAATACCTTTGAGTGTAGGGAAAAGCTTGTTGTTGACGAAGTTAAGAAGGTCGTCACCTGTCATAGCTGTACCCTTGCCGTTATCAACCGCCCAATTGCGCCAGCGGCATTCTTCCTGGATTATTGACTCATAATCATCATCGTCAAACTCCCAGTCTTCTTCCTTGGTGTCATATACCTTGAGAAACAGCAGCCATGCGATCTGCTCGATACGCTGTGCATCGCCGTTGATACCGGCATCGTTTCTCATTATGTCACGAAGTCTTTTTACAAAATTGCCTAAGCTGCTCATTAGGATATCTCCTTATATATTTCTTCTTCAAGCTCTCGAACCGCCTGCAAATATCCGTCCTTGCCTCCGAACAGCTTTACGATAGCCGCAGGTTTGCCCATTCTGATGAACGGATCGAGCTTCAATACCTGAGTGTCTTCTATCTGATATATACCTTCATTACAGTACATATCGAGCAGAGCCTCAAGTACTTCTCTTGCGAGTCCGTTGTATTTGCTGATAAAATCGCGCTTCTTCACATCATTGGCACGTTCCTTGCGTGTAAGCGGTTTCTTGTCGAACGCGATGTGGATTATAAAATCGAAATCATCGATATCGCCCATACCCTGAGATTCTTTCAAAGCCTGTATGTCAATGCCATGCTCCTTGAAAAGCTCGGATATGGTCTTTTTTCTTTCTTCGCTGTGCCAGCTTCTGATAAAATGTTCAAGATCGGCGTATTCTCCGAGAATGTTCGATTTAGTATAATCTATTATGTTTTCATGCCGCAGGAGCTTGCCGTCAGCATCGTAAACAGATACTACCTTATTAATGATACGCACCGTACAGCCGTTAACATCAACATAGGGCTTTTCCTGCGGTTCCGGAGGCGGTGCAGGCGGATCAATGATCAGGTCCGGTCCCTCTTTGGGTTTCGGATGATGATAATTTGGATCAATTTCTACCGGACCGTCCCAATCCGGACCAAAGAACAATCTGGTAACGCCTCTGAAATCCATAACAACAAAGTGCGTCTTGCCCTCTTTTTCACGGAGTCTTGTTCCGCGCCCGATGATCTGCTTGAACTCAGTCATTGAGCCGATATTCTCATCAAGCACTATCAGCTTTGTCATTTTGCAGTCAGCTCCCGTTGACAGGAGCTTTGAAGTTGTTGCAATAACCGGATATTTCTCACGAACAGAGATGAAGTACTCAAGCTTCTTTTTCCCATAATCATCCGAGCCTGTGATACGCACCACATAGTCGGGATTCAACGCACACATATCCGCATTGAAATTAGTGAGGGCGACTCTCATGCGCTCGGCAGCATCTTCCGTTGCACAGAATACTATTGTTTTCTGCATACGGTCCGTGCTGATAAGATAGTTTGTTATTTCAAGAGCCACTTGGTTTATACGATCTTGAATAATGATGTTGTAATCATAATCGGTGTTGTTGTATATCCTATCCTCGATCTCGTTGCCGTAATAGTCGCGCTGACCTTTAAGCGGTCTCCAGCCGTCGCTGATATCTGTTGTAATGCTGATCACTTTGAACGGAGCGAGAAAACCGTCCTCGATTCCGTTTTTGAGCGAATAAGTATATAGAGGCTTTCCGAAATAATCAATATTGGAAACATAGGTCGTTTCTTTCGGCGTTGCAGTCATACCGATCTGTGAAGCCGAAGAAAAGTATTCAAGTATCCTGCGCCATCTGCTATCCTCTTTAGCACTTCCGCGATGACACTCATCAACGATTATCAAATCAAAGAAATCTTTATCAAACAATTCGGAATAGTGTTCCTGATCGTCATCACCGACAAGCTGCTGATACAGCGAGAAATATACCTGATGTGAGGTTATAGTTGTCTTGTTATCCTTAGCAACGTTGATCTTATGAATAACCTTTTCAAGAGGAGCAAAATCCTGCTGGATAGATTGGTCAACAAGTATGTTTCTATCGGCAAGATAAAGTATCTTTCTCTTGATCCCGCTTTTTAACAAACGGTAAACGATCTGAAAAGCGGTATATGTTTTTCCGGTTCCCGTAGCCATAACAAGGAGCAGGCGGTTCTCCCCACGAGCAATAGCATCAACGGTACGGTTGACCGCAACACGTTGATAATATCTCGGCTCATAGGTGTTCTGACTTGAATAGTAGGCTTGATTGATGACCGCAAGCTCATTATCCGTCAGTCCCTTGCCATCATTTGCATACATTTTATAACGCTCTATCAACTCATCTGGCGCAGGGAAATCTTCAAGTGCGATCTCTCGTTCCGTACCCGTGAGCATATCGTGTTCATAAAAAGCATCACCGTTAGAGCTGAAAACAAAAGGCACATCCATCATCTGGGCATAGGTGATAGCCTGCTGTAATCCAAAAGAAACACTATGATTGTTATCCTTAGCCTCAACGATAGCAATCGGGAAGCTGCTGTTCCAGTACAGAACATAGTCGGCATACTTCGCACTTTTTTTATCTCTATGGACAAAGTTGCCGTTAAGACAGATCTTTCCGTCGGTGATCTTAGTCTCCATAGTGATCTTGCTTTTGTCCCACTTGGCAAGAATAGCGGGAGTGATATATTGCAGCTTTATGTCTTCTTCGGACATTTCCTTCTTAGTAAGTATAGTCATGATCGCACCTCCGCTTCCGATAAGTAAGAATTATAGGTCGTTATCTATAATTATATCACATTATGAATTAGTTTTCAATAGCGGAAGACCAAAAGTAATACTTTATTTTTTCTCGTAAATCTGGCACGGGACTAACTGTTGTAATGAGAATAAAACGATCTCATCTGCTTTCTTGGCGCTTTGGGACTAATCACTTTCTTGAAACCTCTCCCTTGTAAATATGCTTGTTCCTTTTGCTGATAACGCCATACCCTCTTGTCTATTATGGAGAATCATTTAGGAAATTTTCGGTTCAGCCTTAAAAATCCCTCGATTTTTGTAGGTACTTATGAAGGCACCCTGCATCAGTGACGTTTCTCAGCGACCGATAGCAGGAGCAGCCCTCTAATATTTTGGTCAAAGAAATCACGCCGCCAAATCTAAATATTCTGTGAACGAGGCCGGATCTGCCTTAACTTTTCAGCCAAAATCCTAGGTATATATGAGGGCTGTTGTGATCAGAAGCGGAATATAGATTATCCGACCCCGAGCGTCACCTCGTTATGCAACAGAACGAACAATTGACTATCCCCCGTACACCTTTTTATTCAACTCAGAGAATTCAATTTTGGGAGAGCTGTTTTTACTAAAAAATCCACCGATTCTTGTAGTGTCTTATGAAAGGATGTTTATTCGATATGCAAACAGACGGGATAGAGCTGTTCTGATTGCCCCTCAAATGTCAAGACTCACAAATCTTTGAAAAAAATAGTATCGAGGTTAACTTTATGGGCTCTAAGTGTGAGGTTATATAGAGGCTGTCATAATAAAAATATTTTTCAGCATCGTAGGAAATCGTCATAGTGCCTGCGATTATGCACAGCAACGAAATAATCACTTTCGGGCAGCCCTCAAATGGTAAAGGCTACAATCTTTTGAAAAACGTTGAAAATCGGTCAGTTGAAACGGCTGAAATTGTGCTAACTTATGGAGGGAGTTTCGCATTAAAGGATTATTTGCCAACTTCAAAACTATGATACCCTCTCTGTCATTCTGTTACGGAAGCCACGGTACTCTCCCTCACCCGCCCACCGTCATTATCACGGAATTAAACTCGGATAACGGGATGGTATTATGCAAGCAGTAGATCTTTTCAGAAATTGTATCAAAACAGGTTTCATTTTCGGGATAAATTGTCCTTACATATGGAGGGACAGTATTTGCCTTGCTGTTCTCTGCCCGATTCTTTCCTTTTCCTTATGGAAGTAACCCTGTTATCAACATCAATATGCAAACCATACATTTTTTATAGGCCGGATTTGTTGAATACGGAGATAATTATTACAGCTATCTTGAAACCGCTTATATTTTCGCAGAAAACTGTCGTTACTTATGAAGACACCTTTCCTGTTGTGCGATCAGCTGATGTAATTATCAAGTGCCGTATCCCATTCATCACATCTAACAATCTTTATTACAAATCTCCCACCCGACCATAAAAACTACTCTGCTGTGACTTACCTAATGGAGGGAGTGAATCAAAAAGTAAAACAACATTTGCCATAAGCAATACCGCTGCTCTCAAAACAAGCTGTCCCGCCAACAGCGACTTCAAATGCGGCAGCCGTATCAACAACCAATCAAATCATATGGAGGTGATCTCGGCGTACATAAAACTAACTGATACAACTATCATATCCGAGGGGCAATATACGGCTATTCGATCATTCAGCGCATATGCGCTTGAAATGCGCCTTGTGTGTATCGGCGCAATGTAATTGGATGATCGGATAACCGCCCTATCTGATAGCGGCAGGAACTGTCTGAATGATCGTCCCTACGGGCAATATTATTTACTCTGTACCAGCAAGTATAGAAAGAGGTGCGCACTCGCACTCTCTTTCCGAACCGTCAGGGGATACCCCTCCGGTTTGTCTGTTTAGGGGACCCGCCACCCTAAACCAAAGCCCTCATCCGAGGGCGCATACACATAATTTGCAAAAATGAAAGGATGATAACTATCGCGAGAAAGTACAAGATCGTTAAAGAGAAGAAGGTCACATTCGATATGGAGCAGTGGGCGAAGGTCGAGCGTCGGGCTGACGCTTGTAACATGAAAACTACGGCCTTCATCCGGAACAGTGCGCTCAACTCCGAGCTTTATGTTATGGATTTAAAACAGCTTGCGCCTCTGCTGAACGGTATGCGAATTATTTCCAACAATATCAATCAGGTGGCGAAAAAGGCGAATGAAATCAATAACATCTACGCCGGGGATGTCGAAAAACTGAGAGGAGAGGTCGGAGAGCTTTGCCATACGTTAAGTCGATTTCTGTCCACGCCACGGTGGACAAGAGTTTGAGGTACAT
>JAFXVY010000112.1 GCA_017534595.1 Ruminococcus sp. | reverse complement strand
TTTTCTATGCTTCAGGGACAGATATTCGCAGCGCCGACCTACTCCGTCCGTCGCCCGCACTCCCAGGAATAGCAGGGTGCAAAGCACCCGAGCGAATTCCGTCCGGCTCCGCACCCGAAGGGGTTCGGGGGCGACCGGAAAGCCCCCGAGAAAGGGCGGGTGCAGAACTTTCGGCCTATACGAAGTCGAGAGCGTGAATTGCAGAACAGTTTACGGTCTTATTCAACGCTGCGGCGCGCCCACACAGCAGGTTGCCCGCCGACAGTTAAGCGACCGGAGGGAGCGTGACGCGAATTGCGCCGTCCGCGCCGAGGACCCGGACGGAATTACCTCGGATGCGTTCGCATCCTCACTATTCCTGTGCCTGCGGGCGCCGGACTGCCTTGACGGCGCTGCGAATAATAGTCCCCGTAGTTTTGCAGAGATACAGAAAGCGCTGTGCCCTTTGATTTATGGGCGCAGCGCCTTGTTTTGTATTGAATTGCAAGTGCCTGCGGAGCCGTGCGGGGCTCTGCCCCGTACCCAAGTGGCGTATGATAAAGAAGCTATCACATCTAATAATATTAACAGACAATACAGCGGGTCCTACTCCATCAGACTAAGTTCGCAGACAAAAGCCATTCTTCATATATAATTATACCATTTAGATCACCAAAATTCAAGTGTTTTCAGAATGATCGCAGGGTGTTTATATAGTTTTTGGCACGGGATCACTACTCTACCCCGTGTTTGACCAGCACCTTTCTTTTCCAAGCCTCCGCCTTGTTCCTTGCCGCCTCGGTGTCATAGAAAAACTCATCCGGATCGTCAGCGAAGTCCAGCCAGCATATCTTTCCGTAAGCCGTGCCGTAGTATCTGACATGACCCATTTCCCTCGTCAGGCAGGAAACAAGATAGCTGTGCCCCGGCTTCATATAACCCGCACCGCTCAGGTCAAGCACCGTCAGAAGCTGCTCCCCGGGCATATCAGGGTCAAGGGTCTCATTAAAGCGGTACTGCTCTTTCGGCAGGCGATACAGACCGCCGTTTATGATGAGTTCAACGCTTTCTCCGACCTCAGGACAGATACCGCTGATCTGCTTATCACACCTGACCGTTTGCTTGCAGACTCCGTTCGCACAGGTGAAAGCGTCCTCTGCCGTGCAGACAAAAACCGACTGTGAATAGCTGTCGTCATACATCTTGCCGGCAGCCTCAAATGCGGTGAAAGCACTGTCGGGGACCATGTCAGCGGTGACGGTACAGTCGATCTTCGTTTTTCTGATATCTTCATAGTGCTTTATGTCCGCTATGCCCGCATCGGGTACGGATGAACGGATAACGATCCCCGCGATCACCGTAGCCGTCACAATAAGCACCTGAACAGAAATAAACAGCTTCATTTTTCTTCCTCCGTAAGGCTGCACACGCCCCCTTGCATACTGTAGATCACATCGCAGAGGGTGGATATATCCTCGCGGTTGTGGCTTGCGATAAGCACAAGCGCTCCGCGCTCCTTTTCCCCACGGATGAGGTCTCTTATCTGCTCCACGCCGTCCTCGTCGAGGGCGTTGGTAGGTTCGTCGAGGATCAGCACATCGGGACGCTCCATTATCGCCTGCGCCAGCACGATACGCTGTTTCATCCCGAGGGAGTATTTCCGCACGGTGCGCCTGTCATCGGGATCAAGGCCGACGCGGGTGATAGCCTCTCTGATCTCCTGCTCACCTATCAGCGAGTTGATCTTTGCAAGCATTTTAAGGTTCCGCAGGCCCGTAAATTCGGGGTAGAGTCCTACGTTCTCGATCACCAGCCCCAGCCGGGGGATGATATCAAGCTCGGTGCCAAGTACCTTGCCGTTGTATCTCACACTGCCCCTCGTCGGCTTTATGAGCCCCGCGATCATCCGGAAAAGCATAGTTTTTCCTGAGCCGTTGCGCCCCACAAAGCCGTAGATGTGTCCGCTCTCGAAATGCAGGGAAATGTCCTTCAGCACCTCGTTGTTCCGTATCGTCTTGCTGACGTTTTCAATATCTATCCTGTTCATGATATCCTCCTAAAACAGATGCTCCGCGTTGACCAGACCCAGCTCTCTTTTGCGTATCACAGCAAGCCCGGCTGCGAATAACGCTGCCGCGATAAAACCGTTCACGCCGGCCTTTACCGCCATATCCGCATAGCTCTCGTCGGCTAAGAATGTGCAGTTGAATACGATGCTGACCTGCTTTATCGGTGAGGATACCAGCAGGATATTTACCGCCGCATACACCACCGCAACGGCAAGTCCGATCACGCTGCCGAAGAATATCCCGACGATGTTTGAGAGCATCACGAGTATATAAACGCATAGCGTCACCGAGCAGATCACGAGCGCAATTCTCGGAAACGGTATGCTGCCGACATCGAAGTATGAAGTCATCAGAGCGTTCAGGGTGCAGGTGAAAAGGGCGATGATAAGGCTGAAAACAAGCAGCGAGAGGGAACGCTTCACATACCACGCGGTGCGGTCATTCTGCCTTGTGAAATAATAGGTGCCGCTGATGCTCAGGTCGGCGGAGATGTTCTGCCCGAAGAACATCGGCGGTACAGCAAGGAACGCAAGCTGCGCGATATCCGAGACGTTCAGGCCGGTATCGGCCCGGTGAAAGCCGAAAAGCAGCTGGCTGAATATCTTTGAAAAATCGTTCCCAAGGCTCTGTTCAAAGTCGATGACGTTCCGGCGCAGCGAAACAAGATCGCCGAGATTCAGTACAAATATGACCGTCAGCGTCACGGCCAGCCGTATAAGGTTACGTGTGTTCATTGAAGCTGATCCCTCCGCGAAGCAAAAAGCATTATCCCTGCCGAAACTGCGATGATGACTGCGATCTCCGCGGCGGGTATCCAATACGGTCTGCCGTAGTAGGGATTATCGGAGGAAATGACCGAATATTTCAGAGGGTCGATGCGAAGGTACATATAGCCGCAGTCAACCTTTATCATCGACTCCCAAAGCTCAAACAGCTTGCAGAGCAGGAATACAGGCACGAAAATGAATACCGCAAATCTTCTGAAGAAATAAGATAACGCCAATGCCAGCATTGCGCAGGCTCCGGCGTAAACAGAGAGCAGCAGCGCCGCAAAAAGCTCCCCGAGGGCAGGAGAAAAAGTTATGAGCTCCAGCATCAGGTCTCCCATGGTAAAGAATTCCTTGCCCCCGGCGGTCAGCTCGCTGAAATTGATATCAAAGACGTTGATGATCGAGCTTGAGCAGAAGATATGGGTCAGGGCTGTGCTGATCAGCAGCGGGATAAAGAAAATGATAAAGCCGCCCGCAAAGGCCGCTGCCAGCTTTGAGAAATAGTATCTGCGTTTCCCGCTGCGGGCGATTACGATATCGCTTATCCGGGTGCTGCGGTCAATGAACAGCGAGAAGGAAAACGGCAGCACGCACACAAAGGGAAAGATGAACCGCAGTATCTGCGGGATGCCGTAGGACTCATTCGTTTTGTTTAGCAGCGCACGGTCAACGGCCTGCAGGTTTGAAATATCCGCGCCCCTCTCAGGATCAAGCGAGACGTAATACATCCCTCTAACAAAGCTGTAAGCGACAAACAGCATCATCACCGTGAAGCCGATCTGAAAGCCGCGCTTGTGAAGCATTATTCGCAGCTGTGTCCGAAAGCTATTCATAAAAAATGCACCTCCGCTCTTTGCCCGTTATCTCTGCCGACATTATAAAACGTCGCTGAGTGTACGTCAAGCAAATCTGCGCAAGGTGCAATTATTTGTCGCAAACAGCGGTCTGCTCCGCGATAAGTGCGATACGGCAGACAAAATGTCCGTCCGCTTCAAAGAGATCCACCCGTCCGCTGTGACGCTCGGCGATCTCACTGATTATTTTCAGCCCCAGACCGTGATCCTCCTTGTCGGGCTTGTCGGTGGCGAGGGTCGGGTTAGCATCGAGAACGGAGCCGTCGATGCTGTTCGACACCGTAAAGGTGTAGTATCTTTCGTTCTCGCAGGAGATCTCAAGGGATATCTCCCGTGGACTGCCGGCGGGCAGCTTTGAGCAGGCAGCCATGGCGTTGTCGAGGGCATTACCAAGCAGGCTGCAAAGGTCGGTATCGCTTATGCCGGAGATGTTGCAGACAGAGAGGCATTTCGTGCTTATCCCCAATTCCGCGGCATAGGACAGCTTTGAATTTATGACAGCGTTGGCAACGCTGCTGCCGGTATCGGCAAAGGTCTGCATAGCTTCGAGAGCATCGGTGTTCTCCTTTGCAAAACGGTAAGCGCGGTCATACTCCTTGCCGGCGATAAGCTCGGTAAGGGTGAGAAAGCTGTTGTGCATATCGTGCTTTATCCGCCGCACCGAGCCGTACTGCTGCATAAGGCTTTCGGTATACTGGCGGCTGTAATGCTCACGGAGCTGCGCATTCTGCAGCTCGGTCTCAAGCTCGCGCCGTCTGCTTTGGAGCTTGGAGAGGTAACAGATGAGCATACAAAGCAATGCGAACAGCAATGCAGCTATGCCGAAGATATCTCTCAGGCCGTCGTCCCTCACCGAAAGGCAGAGCATAATGCAGCCTGCAGCCGCCGAAAATCCCGTGACCGTCAGAGGGACACCGCTGTCGTAGGATACAGCAGTCTTTCGGCTCCGGAGCATCCGGACAAGCATCCCGAAAACCACGAACCATAAAAGCTGAACCGTTACAAACAGGGTGATGAGCTGCCTGTCGTTATAGATCAACTGTTTCAGACCGCTCTTACGCTGTGGGTGGAAGATCATCAGCGCCCCCGTGTTCACGGCTGTTCCGATCGCGAGCGGGACAACTCCCGCGACCAGCTTTTCGGTGAGCTTACGGTGTACCGTGACCGAAAGCACAAGCATCAGCGCCGGATATGTGATGCAGCCCGTCCCCTCGATCAGGACGGTATTATCCAGCAGCATCACCGCCGCCGAAAGCAGAGCGGTGCAGATTATCGGAAACGCGGCACGGTATGCGGGCTTTCTGAACTCTATAAACAGCCCCGCATATACAGCGCAGACCGCAGCCTGCAAGGTGCAGATGAACCCGTCAAGAATGTAGCTCATCAGATCACCTCGCCCTTTTCAGATACTCGGTCAGCCGGCGATCGACCTCCGGCTTGAAGCTCCGCCCCATGGGCAGCTCGCAGCCTGTTTTGAGTATCACGCACTCACGGGTCAGGTCGATATTGAAAACATAACGCAGGCTTACGAGATATTTTTTGTGTACCCGGACGAAGTTCTTCTCCGAAAGCCCGGCTTCAAGCCCAGAGAGTTTCGCCCTCACACGGAAAGGCTCCGGCTCGCCTTTGATATGATAAAACACATCGTGGTCGCTGCTCTCGATATATATCACATCCGCAAGGCTTACGGAAAACCGTCCCCGATCACTGTTTTCGAGTATGATCTTCTCGTTCTCGGTCAGGGCATCGAAAAGCTGCTCGACTACGCGGTCAAGCTTCGGCAGCATTATGCTTTGCTCCTGCTTGACGATGAAGTTCAGCGGACGGAATTCAAAGCTGTCATACACAAGCTCGTTGTGGCTCGTCACAAAAACTATACAGCACCGCGGGCTGATCTCGGTCATGGTCTTTGCCGCGGAGAAGCCGTTCACCGAGGGCATATCTATGTCGAGAAACACCGCATCAAGGGGCTCGGAGCGGTGTACCTCCAGCAGCATAGCAGAGCTTGAAAATCCGGAAACATCCGAGATGATGCCCCGCTTCTTAAACGCCTCCCTGACCGCTTTTACAAACCGCCCGAGGAACCTTTCATCGTCATCACACACAGCGACCCGCAGCATAGATCTCCCTCCCCCTCTGAAATAATTACGTCGGGTATATTCTATCATAAGTTATCGAAAAATGCAAGGGCGAGTTCATATAAATTAAGGAAAGAGACCAGCCTCACTTCCTGATCTCCTCCGCAAACTCCTCAAAACTCAGCTCCCTATCATATGCCCTCTGCCGCAGCTCAAGCGCATAGTTCGCCCACTCCCGGAACTCATTCTGCGACATTTTCGTCTTCAAATACCGGGCGTAGTGCTGCTTGTAGGCCTTGGTGTAAACGAGCAGGATCGGGTCGCTGTTGACCTTGTCTGCGTAGGTCTTTCGGTGCCCGAGATCGCGGTAGGTCTTTTCCTTTCTGTCCGTGGTCGAACGGGTGCAGAAAAGCGAATAGGCTGTCGCTTCAAGGAGAAAATACCGCCCGCACAGACCGCACCTGCGGGGCAGAAAGTGGTTGTTCAGCCCCTTGAACAGGTCAATGTAGAGGACCCCCCCGAGAGTGCTGAACCTGTATTTCTCGCACAGCACAAGCTCATCGTCAATGGTCTGCGGGACGAACACCTCCGACATTGTACCGGAGGGTTCGAACTTGTCGTAGGTGCGGATGCGCTCTTTCAGTCCCGATGTGAAAGTGCGGTAGACCTCCGCTGTCTCCTTTGCGTTCAGGTACTCTTTGTCTTGATGCAACTTTTCAAGGAACACCGCATAAACCTCTTTCACCCTTATGCAGTCCTCGACGAAAATGCGATACTGTTCCACCAGCTCCCGCAGCTTTTGGTTGAGTTGAAGCGCCCCGTCGCACATATCCGGGTCAAGGTCGGAGAAAGTCAGGTCAGTGTAAAAATGATCGTTGTACTCGGGACGGGGGTAATTTTCATAGTGGTCAATCCCCGGCTCGTTGTCAAAAAAATAACGATGCTCGTTCATCAGCTCGAACAGCGAGTTGTGCTTTCGCTTCATATCCCGGTACGGCGGAAGCTGGTCGATCATTTCATCAAGGCTGCTGAAAAATGTTGTCGCCCGCTGCACGAGGCCGTCAAATCGAGCCACTTCATCAAACGTCTCAGGATAGTGCAGTTTGCGCTCATAGCTCTTGCACGACTCCAGCAGCTCCCGCAGATCAGGGAGATCATACTCCAAAAATGCGGTCAGAATTTCATTGGTTTTGTACTGTCCCGCGCCCTCGATCAGGACACGGTTCTTGTAAAAATACGCATCAAATCCGAACATAATACGCTCCTTTTCCCCGCTGCCGCAGATAGATGTGACAGTGGGTTTTCTTTTTGCTACTACTCATTATACAGGAAATCCGAGCTTATTTCAAGTACACGTATGCCACAAAAATATACCGAGGCTAAGGTCACGTTATCCAAGTTCAGAGCGAGTATGCCGGAACAAATCTAATATATCTGTTCCTATGTACTGTTTTTAAAATATTCCTCTGTTTTTCTCTGTATTTCTAATTTTATTCCCAAAATAGATGTGTGATGATGTGAAATAGAGAGTATATCTCACATCTATTGACAAACGAAATTATCCATGCTATCATAGAATTGTAGGGAACAAATATTCGATTTAGCAAACAAAAATCATCCGAGTTTGTACCATCAGTATCGGAACGATTTAGAGCATTCTGTTCCCGGTTTGAATGATCGTTCTGCTGTTGCAGCGAGTGGAGGTAATTCCGATGTGAAATATTCAGCCCATACGGGCTTGAAACTGCGAAATATATGGGGATCGGGTTTCAAATTGAAGCAAGTATAGAAAGTGGTGCATTCTTTTCCACTTTCTTCCAATCAGCAGCCATATAGCTGCTGATCAGGCGTTTAGGGAACCCGTCACCCTAAACAAAAGGAGGAATGAAAACATCGGAGAGGGTAGTAAAAAAGTCCGCAAGGTGATCCGCTTCTACGGTATGGAGTGGGAGCAGATCAACCGCCTTGCGAAAGAGCATTGCACAAAGCTGGGAACTTATCTGAGGTACGCTGCGCTGAATTCTCAACCGTATTATTATGAATTTGACCTTGCAGATGTGTTTGATGAGATGCGGATAATCGCAAAGACTGTAAATACCGTTGCAAAAAAGTTCAACGAGACCGGGAACATATCGGCTAATGATGTCCGGCTTTTGGAAGAAAAGGGCTCGGAACTGAGCAGCATACTGATTGAGGCTATGGGGCGGATAAGGCCTAAAAAGCTAAAGCTGAAGTCAGGATACTAAGGCAATAAAATGATAATTTAGGGGTGATTATTATGTGCTATTACCCGCTGTCACAGGATCATGTGGCAGCATTCCGGAACGAAAAAAGAAAGGAGGGATAGAATGCCAAGAAAGGTAACGCTCGAAGATAAGATCGCCAAACGCGACAGGTTATTAGGACAAATCAAGAAAAAACGCGCCGACATCCAGCCGAAAGTTGATGCCTACAACGCCATTGACGCCGAGATCCAGGCCGACCTTGCACAGCTCGACAAGGCGAAAAGAGACGCTGTTTACGACCATGTTATGTCAGTTTTCGGTGAGGATATTACCGTTGATGAGTTCAAGACCGAGTTCGACAAGCTCATCAATGACACCCGCAACAAGAACTTCGTAGAGCATCTGAAGCGCCTGCAGGAACAGCGTCAGGCTGTCGTAAACAGTTCTGAAGAATAAGTCTGTTCTTATTGCAAAGCACTGTTATGGGAACCAAAGGCCGGTGCGGCGAACACGCTGCCTACGATAAGATATATGATAGTCATAAGTATATCGGCTGTAGGCTCCCTTGAATTTGAAAGGGAAAATTTGAGAAAAGACTTAGAGAAACACGAACAAAACGAACTGATAAGCGAGTACAAGATCGGTCGGACGACCTACATCGTTGAGCTTCATTTTGACCTTCACGATACAGAAACGCTCGATGATGTACTTACCCGGCTGATGCTGAACGACGCAGGAACAGCATAGAAAGGAGGCGCCCGCAGGGCAGCGGATCATAGATGTTTATTGCAAAATTTACTTTAAAGCGATGAAGTGTTTACAATCCTTTGATACAATAATTATGATCCGCTGTACTTGTCGGAAAGAGAGGAAATTATGACAGACAAGATAACAGCCCTATATTGCAGGCTCAGCAACGACGATGATTTGCAGGGCGAGAGCAACAGCATAACCAACCAAAAAGCGATGCTAACGGACTATGCTAAAAGGAACGGTTTCAGAAATATCGAGATCTATGTTGATGACGGTTGGTCGGGAACAAATTTCGACCGGCCTGATTTCAAGCGTATGATCTCCGACATGGAAAAGGGAAAGATCGGCACGATTATAACCAAAGACCTAAGCCGTTTGGGTCGAGATTATCTGACGACAGGCCAGTACATCGAGATGATCTTTCCGGACTACGACGTGCGGTACATAGCCGTGAACGACAACGTCGATACGCAGAATTCCGAGAACGAAATGATGATCTTTCGGAATGTTTTTAACGATTTTTATGCCCGGGACTGCTCGAAAAAAGTCAAGGCGGTCTTCAAGGCAAAGGGGCTTTCGGGTAAACCGCTGTCGCCCAAACCTCCCTACGGATACAAGAAATCCGAGACGGACAAGAACCTTTGGGAGATCGACGAGGAGTCCGCAGCTGTCGTCAAGCGCATTTTTAAAATGTGTATCGAGGGGTACGGGCCGTCGAAGATTGCAAGGATTCTGACCGATGAAAGGGTTTTGATTCCGTCAGCGTATGCTGAGGAGAAAGGCATTTTCAAGCGCAACGCATACCGTAGCCCGACCTTTTGGAACGGAACGACAGTTGCCAAAATGCTTGAAAAGCCGGAGTACGCTGGTCATACCGCAAATTTCAAAACTTACCGTAAGTCCTACAAGCATAAGAAGCGTATGGAGGCCCCGAAGGAGGACTGGCTGATCGTCGAAAACACGCATCCCGCTATCATAAGTCAGCACGACTTCGACCTCGTGCAGGAACTTCGCAAGCACAAGAAAAGGCCGCAGAAGTGCAAAACGGTCAACATCTTTTCGGGTATCGTGTACTGTGCAGACTGCGGAAAACCGATGCATCTTACACGCAAGGGCTCCCTGCCGGAGAAAAGCGAATATCTGAAATGCGGTACATACTCGAAGGATTCGAGGGAATGCTCGGCACATTACATTCGGACTTGTGCCCTCAAAGAACTGCTGCTCAACGAGATCAATAAGCTGCTCGGGTACGTCCACAATGACCGGAAGAAGTTCATTGATATGCTTGCTAAACAGACTAATGAGGTTCACAACAACGAGATAAAGGCAGCCAAAAAGACGATAGCCAAATCTGAGAAACGGATAGCTGAGCTTGACAAGTTGTTCTCAAAGCTTTATGAGGACAACGTATCGGGCAAGGTCAGCGATGAACGTTTTGAAAAGTTGTCGGCAGGGTACGAAGCCGAGCAGAAGCAGCTAAAGTCCACCATCGCAGAGTTGACAAGCTTCATCGAAGCCAAGGAGCAGAAGTCCAATGACATCAACCGTTTCGTTGAGATTGTGAGCAAATATGAGCATCTCACCGACATAACACCCGAACAGATCCACGAACTGATCGAGCGAATCGAGATCCACGCACCCGACAAATCGAGCGGTCACAGGCAGCAGAAGGTTGATATCTATTTCAGATTCCGCGTCTCAGCAGCCTCGGCCGTGCTTGACAAACATACTCAAAACAAATAAGAGAAGGCTGCGTAGAGCGTATCTGCGCAGTCTTATCTTCAAAAACTTAAAACTTCTTTATTGATACCCATTTCCCGCAAGGGACTCTGTCCCTTGACCCTGCAAGGGGGAAGCGTCCCCCTTGACCCCAAGTCGCTGTCGCGTTTGGAGCCGCAGCTTTTCTGCGGTTACTCCGTCCTCAGCGCAATTACCGGATCCTTTTTCGCCGCGATCTTGGACGGTATAAGTCCCGCAATAAACGTCAGGAACATCGAAATACCGATCAGCGCAGCCGCACCGCCCCACGGCAGCTTGGAAAGTCCGCTGATGTCCGTGATGTTCTTGATGATAATGTTGATCGGTATGTTGAGCAGGATCGTTACTATGATCCCCAACGCTCCCGCCGCAAATCCGACTATCAGTGTCTCTGCATTGAATACTCGGCTGATGTCGCGCTTCGAGGCACCGATGCTTCGCAGTATACCGATCTCCTTCGTCCTCTCCAGTACCGAAATGTAGGTGATAATTCCTATCATGATCGAAGATACCACCAGCGAGATCGAAACGAATGCGATAAGAATGTAGCTGATCGCGTTGATGATCGTCGATACCGAGCTCATCAGCAGCCCGATGTAGTCAGTGTAGGTGATCTTGTCAGCCTCGGGAACTGTCTTGTTGTATTCCTCGATCTTCTCGGTGATCTTCTCCTTGGATTCAAAATCCTTCGGATAAATGTTGATCCTGTAAGGTACCGCCAGATCTGATACACCCATCTTCAGCAGGTTGTCATCGTAGGTCGCATCTGTGCCGAAATTCATCTGACCCGAGAAACGGTTGAAGATGTCGTTCGGCGAGAGACCCGATTCCTTGAGCTGCTCGAGATATGCGCTTACCGTCGCCTGCTGCGATGCCGGCAGGGAAGTCACATAAGCGGTCAGCATCTCTTCGGTCACTTCAAGCTTCTTGCCCTCAGCCTTCTGCTGATCTACATAAGCCTGTACCTGTGCCTTCTGCTCCTCGTCCTCAATGGACGCGATATACATATCGTAGAGCTTCTCGGCGATATCCTTCTGCTCGAAGGGCAGCCCGGTGAATACGTCCGTTTCCGGATTCGCCTTCTGCTGCTTTACGATCTCGCTGTCGTTGACCTTCTCGATGAGGTGCTTCATAAGCTCGCTCTTGTAGCCGATAGTGCCGCCTCTGATCGAGGTGGTAACAGCCTCGGGATTTGGCTTGAGTATCCCGACGATCGAGATCTCCTCGCTGTCCTTGAGCTTGCTGATGACATAGGTGTCGTCCTCGGACATATCCGCCCAGTTGCCGTCAGCCTGCTTCTCAAAGTAGTCGCTGTTCACAAGCAGCTTGAATTTCAGAGCCGTGAGCTCTTCGTATGTGTAAACAGTGTCCTCGCCCTTGGCCTTCTCGACGTTCACGCCCGCAAGGGAATCTCTGAGCATCTGCTTTACCTCCTCGGCGTCCCTGAGGCCGAGGGTGTAGAGCGTGTAGTCCTGGATGCAGTTGTTCTCATCAAGGATGAGCACGACTTCGTTGTACTTCTCGGGCATCCTTCCGTAGATCACATCGAACTGGCTCTTGAGCATCTCTTCGTTGTCGATGAGCTCCGACCAGACGTTGTAGTTCTGCATACCCATATTCATCATCGAGCTCGCGCCGCCAGTAACACTGTACGAAACGCCCATGCTCGCGTACAGATCGTCAATGATCGTCGAGGGGTTGGTCTTGACGAGCCCGTTGTCGAAGTCTGCACGGTAGATGTTCAGCGGTGTCTGGTAGGTGTACTTTATGCTGGTGGTGAGATCCTTGAAGCCGTTGGCGTCATTGTCAAGGAAGGTCTTGAAATCCTTCAGGTTGTTTGTAATGACCTGACTCACCAGCGTGTTGACAACATTGTACATACGCGCATTCGTGTGTACCTTGCCGTCCTCGTACTTGACGGTGTTTGCAGTTTCGCCGCCGGTCATGCTCGTCAGCAGCTCGCTTATGTCAAAGGTCTGATGCTCTATCTGCAAAGGATAGCTTGAAAGCGTATCCTCCTGCACATGGTCTATATAGTTCTGAACGCCGCTCGAAAGCGAGAGTATCAGCGCTATGCCAATGATACCGATGCTTCCCGCGAATGCGGTGAGGATCGTGCGCCCCTTCTTGGTCATCAGGTTGTTCATCGAGAGCGCCAGCGCCGTCAGGAAGGACATCGAGGTCTTCTGCTTGCCCTGCTTTTCAGCACTCTTGTCCTTGATCGGCTCCACAACGCTTGCATCGTAGGGGTTGGAGTCGTCCGTCACCTTACCGTCGAGCAGCTTGATCGTCCTCGTCGCATACTCATCCGCAAGGTCGGGGTTGTGCGTTACCATTATAATGAGCTTATCCTTGGAGATCTCCTTGAGTATCTCCATGATCTGTATGCTCGTCTGCGAGTCGAGAGCTCCGGTGGGCTCGTCGGCAAGCACGATATCCGGGTCGTTTATCAGCGCTCTTGCGATAGCCACACGCTGCATCTGACCGCCGGACATCTGATTGGGCTTCTTGTGTATCTGATCCTTGAGCCCGACCTGCTCGAGTACCCTGATCGCCTTCTCGCGGCGCTCCGCCTTGGATACGCCCGAAAGCGTCAGCGCCAGCTCGACGTTCGAGAGCACCGTCTGGTGCGGGATGAGGTTGTAGCTCTGGAACACAAAGCCTATCGAGTGGTTGCGGTAGGCGTCCCAGTCACGGTCCTTGAACTCCTTGGTGGAACGCCCGTTGATGACGAGGTCGCCGCTGGTGTAGCGGTCGAGGCCGCCGATGATGTTGAGCAGGGTAGTCTTGCCGCAGCCCGACTGGCCGAGGATAGCTACGAATTCGCTCTCACGGAACTCGAGGTCGATGCCTCTCAGCGCGTGAACGGTCTCGTCGCCCGAAACATAGTCCTTGACTATATTCTTCAAGCTAAGCATTTTTCTGTCTCCCTTCATTCCTTTTGTCCGGTAATTGTTATTATTTACCTTGCACATTATATTCTCCCAATTTAAACTGAATATAAATTTTTCCATACCTCCCGATAAATCGGCATTTTTTACTTAATTGACAAATCCGTTGGCATTTTCTTGTGGAAAAAGCATAGTTGAAAAGTTGATGAAAATGTTGTATAATTACTGTGTATGACATAAACCGTACAAAAATCAGCTATTTATTTGATAAAGCACAACAAAGAAAGGAGCGTTCGTTATGAGTGATATGCCCGCACCGACTGCACAGCTCTCAAGTGAGGAGCTTGCCGCACGCAGGATAATGGAGACAATGCGCGAGAACGAGCGCAGCGAAAGACCCTCCGGCAAGAAAAAGAGCTCGGGTCAGCCTCCGAAGAAAAAGAAGAAAAAACAGATGAGCGGCGTCAAGGCCATCGTCATAGCCGTTATTATAATAGTAGTGCTCGTTCTGGGCTTCCTTGCATTCCTGTATTTCAGAGGTCTGCGCGAGGCTCAGGGCAAGTTTTTGCAGAACACCACGATAAACGGCGTCAACGTCAGCGGCATGAACGAGTCCGAGGCCTATAACGCCCTCATGAAAGACTCCGCCGCCCCCGACAGCATCACCCTTATCAAGGTGGACGGCTCCAAGACCGTACTTCCCCTCAAGGATATCGGCTATCAGGATAACGTCAAGGTCTTCATATCCCAGTATATGACCCAGCAGAACTATTACCTCTGGTTCACAAACCTCTCCGGCAACACCGAGTATCACTTCGATACCACCTTCACCTATGACAAGACCCTCCTCGCCGCCGAGCTCAAGCGCCGCGTCGTCGATACCTCCGGCAAGGTCGAGCCGCGGGACGCCTACATACGCTATACAGGCTCCGGCTTCGAGATAGTCAAGGAGCAGAAGGGCGATAAGATCGACGATTCCAAGATCGACGGCCTCATTGAGTTCGTCGAGGAGCAGCTCAAGCAGGGTCTTTATAAGATCGACCTCTCGTCCTGCGACCTCTACCAGTCGCCGAAGATCGTCGCCGCCGACCTCGAGGATCAGCTCGCCGGCTTTGAAAATCTCGAGGACGTCATCCTCGGCTTCGATTTCATCTATGAGACCGCTTACCTCTCCGGCAGCGAGTTCATGAGCTGGATCGAGTTCAAGGACAATAACGCCCTCAACGGCATCAGCGTCAACAGGGACAAGGCCATGGCCTTTGTCGAGAAGCTTGCCGCCAAGTACGATACCTATAAGACCAAGCGTAAGTTCCACTCCACCAATAAGGGAGATATGATCCTGGATCAGGGCGAAGGCTGCTACGGCTGGTGGATAGATCAGGAAAGGATGTGCGATCTCATCATATCCGAGATCAAGAAGGGCGAGTCCAACGAGAACATCAAGCCGATCTACTATAAGAGCCCCTATTCCTCCTATGAGTATTCCTGCGACCCCAAGTACCGTACCGCTACCACCGATCTCGGCAATACCTACTGCGAGGTCGATCTCGAGAAGCAGCACTTCTGGTATTACCTCGACGGCGAGCTCAAATATGAGTGCGACGTTGTCACCGGTTTCCCCAATGAGGAGAGAGAGACGCCTCCCGGCATCTATAAGCTCTGGCTCAAGGAGACCGACAAGACCCTCACAGGCTCCATTTCC
Source organism: Ruminococcus sp. (assembly GCA_017534595.1). GTDB lineage: Bacteria > Bacillota > Clostridia > Oscillospirales > Ruminococcaceae > FB2012. Next base: position 1,614 of record JAFXVY010000112.1, on the reverse strand, counting down.
ACAGGCTCCTGGAGCAGCCACGTAAACTATTGGAACAATATCTCCACCTTCGGCATCGGCCTGCATGACACCGTCAGAAGAAAAGCCTTCGGCGGCACGATCTATAAGGTGGACGGCTCCCACGGCTGCATCAATATGCCGCTCAAGGCCGCTAAGTACGTCTATGAAAACGTTGCGATAAACACACCTGTTATCATATACTGAATAAACAGGCGAAAGATGCTCTCCCCGCCGCGGGCTGGGGATCGCCTTTTCGCACTGTCATAGTCTTACGATATGATGCAAACCGAAAAATTTAACGGAGATGAAACACAGTATGAACAAAAGAAAGCTGTCCGTGATCGCCTTCTGCCTCGCCGCCGCACTCTGTACCGGCTGCGCAGGCAAAGAGATCGATGATAACTCCGCGCTGGATATCAGCACGACCACCACCACAACAACAACCGCGGCCGCAACTGTCCCCGCCACAGTGACCGTCACCGAGACCTCACCGACCGAGACGACCACCACGACCACCGCCTCCGAGACCACTACCACTACCTCGGAGACTACCACCACAACCACAACAACCACCGCAGCAACTACCACAACTACTACCACCGCAAAGCAGACAACCACCACCACAACAACTCAGGCTCCCAAGAAGACCACCACTACCACCACAACGACCACCACAGCAGCCAAGCAGGAGCCCGTGACCCCTCCCGATTCCTATAAGATCGACCCGGGTACCCCGGACACAAAGTACGATTCCTTCTATAAGAACAACAGCCTCTATACCGCCAACGGCTTCACTCAGCAGGAGATCGACCTGATAAAGAACATCACCTTTGTCGGCGACTCCGTCTGCTCGGGACTCAAAGCCTACGGCTGGATGCCCAAGGATCAGGTGCTCGCAGAGGCCTGCGCCGCAGCGAGAAACATCTTCACGCTCCATACCGACACCAACTGGAAGTTCGTCTTCCATTACGGCAACTTCGCCGGCGAGTTCAAGACCGCCTATACAATGGCGAGCCCGAAGCTGGTAGTCTGCTCAATGGGCATGAACGACATCAACCTTGTCACCACCGAGCAGTACTGCAACGCCTACCTCAAGCTGCTTGACTGGATGAAGACGGTGACGCCGGACGCCAAGCTCTTCGTGACCTCGATCACTCCTACCCGCAATAACAGCTTCCCGACCTCGAAGATCAATAAGTACAATGCTGCGTTAAAGCAGGCGCTTGAATCGAGCGGCAAGGGGTACGGGTACATTGATATCACCACCGCCATGAAGGGCGCAGACGGCAATCTCGCCTCGACCTTCCCCAGCGGTGACGGCATCCATGTCGGCTCCAACGCCTACGCAGTCATCCTCAAGCAGATCTGCGCACAGCTGCTCTGACCCAAACGCGACAGCGAAATGCGGTCAAGGGTGCAGAGCCCGACGGTCCCGCAGGCACTGATAACTCAATACAACCAAAGGCGCTGCGCTTAAGGCAACACCGCACAACCCACGGCTAAAGCCTCTGCACGTCATCTGCTTGCATATTTTCCGTCATAGCACACAAATTCTCCTTGCCGGGCGTCAGCCCGCCTGCGTCGAATTTATGCACTCTGACGAAAATCTGTACC
>JAFXVY010000111.1 GCA_017534595.1 Ruminococcus sp. | reverse complement strand
CGTGATGCCGCTTACGCTGAAATAGGCGCTTTGGAACACAAAGATCAAAAGCGCGGAGATCAGTCCCAGACCGATGCTGATTATAAGACCCTGTCCGAAGATCTCATCGGCACGGCGCTTTCTCATAGCTCCGACCTCGCGCGAGAAAACGATGCCTACGCCTGTTGAGCCGAGATCACCGAAGAATGTGACGACAGCTGTTACAGGTGTGATGGCGTTTATCCCGGCAACGCCTGATTCGCCGATAAAGAACCCGGCAATTATACTGTCGCTCAGCAGCATAAGATACATGACTGCCTTGGTGAATGTGCCTGATATCAGCATCGAGCGAAATTTCTTTTCACAAAACCCATTCATACGCTGCCTCACTCTCCTTTTGGACCGTTATACCGAAGCCCGAGCATCGTCAGATCGTCGAACTGAGGCGCTTCCTTTACAAAGGCATCAACAGCAGCACGGACACCCAGGAGCACGTCTTTCTGAGAAGCGCCTGCGGGAATGGAATTGAGCGCTTCTACCGTGCGGTCTGTTCCGAAAAGCTCATTGTTCGCATTTGTTGCCTCGGCAACGCCGTCGGTATAGACGAAGATGCAGTCGCCGGGGTTGAGCTGTATTTCCATGTCCTTATATTTTGCGATGTCGATCGCACCGACCGCCATACCGTGCTTGTCCTTGAACAGCTCGTATCTGCCGTTCTGATACAGGATCGGGTATTCGTGTCCGGCGCTGGAGGTGGTGAGCTTGCCCGTGCTTATTTCAAGTATCCCAAGCCAGACGGTCACGAACATATTGGCATCGTTATTGGCGCAGACCAGCTTGTTCACCCGTTCGAGTATCTGTGACGGTGTACCGCCCAGTGCAGCGTGGTCGCCTATATAGATCTTCGAGGACATCATGAACAGCGCCGCCGGGATACCCTTGCCCGATACGTCCGCTATGACAAGCGCGAGATGATCGCTGTCGATCATAAAAAAGTCGTAGAAATCGCCGCCGACCTCCTTTGCGGGATCCATTGATGCATAGATCTCAAATTCGGGGCGGTCGGGGAAAGCCGGAAAGCTCGACGGCAGCATACTTGTCTGTATCTGTGTGCCGATACGCAGATCAGCCTCGGTAGCCTCGATTTTAGCGCGGGAATCCAGAAGCGTATGGGTGCTGACGTTGGTAGTCAGATACACCATTGCTATCGAAACAGCCAGGTTCAGAGCAAGATAATCGCTGTCATAGCCCATAAGCAGGATCTCCATTGCATAGACTGCGGGGATCATAATGCCGAACACGATCATGTTAAAGGCGATGCGCTTTGCAGTTCGGTCTTCGCCTTGTTCTTTTACTGCATAAACAATAGCACTGAAGACCGCTGACATAACGTATACTACCAGCAGGGGGATAAACAGATAATCGAAAAGAGCTTCCTCCTGCAGCGCTCCCGAATCATCAACGCTTACGACCCAGTGAGTCAAGGGCGTAGTGATACACAGCAAGGAAAAAATACACGGCGGGACAATATAAAGCAGGACATTCGCCGCCCTGCTTTTCGGCAGATAGTCAAATCTGTCCAGTATGTAACGGTTCAGCAATACCGCAAACACTACAAACAGTATCATATAACAGCCGGCGCCGATATATGTCAGCGCTTTCAGCCCGGGATCTCCGTCACAGTACGTCCAGAGGATCTCAAAGATTCCCAGCATTACCGAGGTAAGCAGCATGACCGAAATACGGTCGCGGAGCTTCTGCTTGTACAGCAGGATATTGTTAATGAAAAGAATACCGAGCAGTATTACCGCTACAAACAGCAGTTCCTTATACAATCCGGTTATTGTATCCCGGTCTGTCATATTATCATCCTCTTTTCTTTATCTCTGCTCTGCGGTCACGGGGCTGCGAGCCGGATCATTCTATTGTAAACAAACGGCTGAATCCCGTAAGCTCGATCACATCGCGCGTCATCGGAGAAGGATCGCGGATAATCATCCCGCCCTTTTCGTCCATTTGCTGCAGTGCGCCGAGCAGGACGCGAAGTCCCGCACTCGTGATGAATTCAAGTGCGCTGAGATCGAATATCAGCTTTTCGGCGTCGCCGACGACCCCGTTGATCTTTTCTTCAAGTGAGGGAGAGGTGACCGTGTCGAGCCGGCCTTCAAGCGTGAAGGTGTATTCTTTGCCTTCGTTATTCACCGATATCTTAAGTTCCGAGACGGTGATCTTTTCCTTTTTCTTTTTCTTTCCGAAGAGTCCCATTTCCATTTTCTCCTATAACAGTGCATATTATCGCTGCGGTTTCTTCCTGCTCTTCCATACCTATTATACACGAAAAAAACCGGAATGGCAAGAGGGTGAGCGAAGATATATTATCTATGTCAAATAAAGGCATATCATAACATTGTTTACCGATATCCCCCCTCCCCCCTTAGAACATTTCACCACATCCGCTATCAGATTATTGTACAATGTCACAATAAATGAATTAACAAAAAGGGGCTGACAATGCTATGCTGTTCGCGTATGATTTGACAGGCAAACAGACAGACAGCGTAACTGCGCCCTTTTTTCAAATACGGTAATATAGCGTACTCTGTGGGATAAGTGTTTCCCGCAGGGTGCGCTTTTGTTGTAAATAAAAAAGTACAGGAGGTATTGATATGACTATCAGAAATTCGTGGAAGCGTATTATCGCAGGGGCACTTGCTGTGCTTGTTGTGGCGGGGGCTGTGACTTCTAATGTTGGTTTTTATAAGCTGACAGGCGGCACGCTGATGACGGCTTATGCTGATATACCGACAAGCGTAGACTTTGGCGAGAACAACGCTCTACATTGGAAACTGAATGACGGTACACTCACAATAAGCGGCACAGGCGCTATGCCGGATTATAATTATGACGACCCATATAATATATGGCGGGATTATTTAGGCAACACCGCACAACCATTGTGCGTCAGACGCGCGCAAGCTCAATAAAGTTGAGCTGAGATTTTTCGTCAGATTGCCCGAATTCGACGCAGGCTTGCAAGCGAAGTTCACTTCGCTTTACGCAACGTCAAGGAGAATTGACGTCATCTTTGATGACGTTGGTGATCATGACGGAAAGCTGGCAAGCAGATGGCGTGCAGAGG
>JAFXVY010000110.1 GCA_017534595.1 Ruminococcus sp. | reverse complement strand
CCTCTGCACGTCATCTGCTTGCCAGCTTTCCGTCATTATTACCGTGTCAACTTGTTGACACTATTCTCCTTGACGTTGCGTAAAGCGAAGTGAACTTCGCTTGCAAGCCTGCGTCGAATTTAGGCAATCTGACGAAAATCTCAGCTCAACTTTATTGAGCTTGCGCGCGATCTGATGCACAGGGGTCGTGCGGTGTTGCCCAAAAAATTTCAAAAATGCCCCAAAACACTATTGCAATTTATGAAGAAATATGTTATAATTATAAAAACTTTTTGATTTGAGGTGTTTTAGCTATGAAGAAATTTTTGAATGAGTTCAAGCAGTTTGCGCTCAAGGGCAACGTAATGGATCTTGCCATAGGTGTTATCATCGGTGCTGCCTTCGGCAACATCGTTACCGCCTTCACCGAAGACATCATCAACCCGTTCATTGCGGGTATCGGCGGTGCAAGCTTCGGTTTCAGGATCAAGATCTACGGCGGTCAGTACATCCTTCTCGGCGACTTCATCACTGCTATCATCAACTTTATTATCATGGCATTCTGCATCTTCCTGATGATGAAGGCTGTCAACAAGCTGATGAACATGGGCAAGAAGAAGGAAGAGGAAGCTGCTCCCGCCACCAAGAAGTGCAAATACTGCAAGACCGACATCGACATCGAGGCTACCAGATGCCCCAACTGCACCTCTGTTCTTGACGAGGCTTGATCGGTCTGTTTCCCTCATAATGAAAAAAAGGACGGCGCTATGCCGTCCTTTTTTTGTGTGCGCGGATCGGGCGAGTAATACTCGCCCAAACATACAAAGTGTATCACCCGAAGAGGTTCGGTCGCGACCGGAAAGCCCCCGCGTCAGGATCAATTCTTCAGCGAATGCAGCGGCGCCGGTATCTGTCCGCCCCTGTTTATAAACTTCGCCGGCGATTCTTTCTTCACAGGCATCACAGGCCCCGATCCGAACAAGCCGCCCCAGTCAAGTATCTCCCCGACGTCTTTTCCTATCGCCGGGATCACCCTCACTGCCGTGGTCTTCGTGTTGACCATTCCTATCGCAGCTTCATCAGCGATTATCGCCGCTATCGTCTCAGCCGTCGTGTCACCCGGTATAACGATCATGTCAAGTCCCACCGAGCAGACCGCTGTCATGGCCTCAAGCTTCTCTATGGTCAGCGTACCAGCCTTCGCAGCATCTATCATTCCCGCATCCTCGGACACAGGTATGAACGCGCCCGAAAGACCGCCTATCCTCGAGCAGGCCATTACGCCGCCTTTCTTGACAGCATCGTTGAGCAGTGCCAGCGCGGCTGTGGTGCCGTGGGTACCGCAGCGCTCAAGGCCGATCTCTTCGAGTATGTGTGCCACCGAGTCGCCGACGGCGGGTGTTGGCGCCAGCGAGAGGTCAACGATGCCGAAGGGCACTCCGAGCCTCTGCGACGCGGTCACGCCCACGAGCTGACCCACGCGGGTGATCTTATAGCTTATCTTCTTGATGACGTCCGAGATCTGTGTGATATCGGCGTCGGGGTACTTCGTCAGTGCGGCGCGGACAACTCCGGGGCCTGATACGCCGACGTTTATCATGCAGTCGGGCATACCTACGCCGTGATAGGCGCCTGCCATAAAGGGGTTATCCTCGACCGAATTGCAGAATACCACAAGCTTTGCGGCGCCGAAGCAAGCGTTATCGACGGTCTTCTCGGCACACTCCCGGACTATGCGTCCCATAAGAGCGCAGGCGTCGAGGTTTATACCGGCCTTGGTTGAGCCGACGTTCACCGAAGAGCAGACTCTCTCCGTGGAGGCGAGGGCTTCGGGTATCGACTCGATGAGCTCCTTGTCACCGGCGGAAAAGCCGTTCTGAACAAGTGCGGAGTATCCGCCGATGAGGTTGACGCCCACCTTCTTTGCGGCCTCGTCCATGGCCTTTGCAAAGGGTACGGGGCTGCAGCCGCAGGCAGCGGAGATCATGGCTATCGGCGTTACCGAGATACGCTTGTTGATGATCGGGATGCCGAACTCCTTTTCGATCTGCTCGCCGACCTCGACGAGGTGAGCGGCCTTGGTGGTTATCTTGTTATAGACCTTTTCGCAGGCCTTGTTTATATCCGCGTCGATGCAGTCGAGCAGTGAGATACCCATGGTTATGGTACGGATATCGAGGCACTCCTCCTGTATCATGCGGATAGTTTCGAGTACGTCGTATGTATTTATCATTTCAGGGCTCCTTTGATCAGATGTGGTGCATACAGTTGAAGATATCCTCGTGCATGGTATGGATCTTGAGACCCATGGATTCGCCGAGGGCTGTGAGGTCATCGGAGAGGGAAGCAAAGTCGCCCGAAAGCTTGGTGATATCCACCAGCATGATCATGGCAAAAAGCTCCTGGAGCACGCTCTGGGTCACCTCGATGACGTTGGCGTTATGCTCTGCGCACTTCGTGCTCACCTTGGCGAGTATGCCCACCGCATCCTTGCCTATTACTGTTACAACTGCTCTCATAAAAATACCGCCTTTCCGGTTTGGTTATCGTTTCTGTGATTACTATTATATCACATCTGCTGTTTTTCGTCAAGGACGTCCGGGGCATCCTCTGTGTCTTCGGTAAGCTCCGGGATCGCAGACCTTGACTTTATATGCTTGCCGACTATCTCGGAGACATCCGAGACGGTCATGAACGCCGAGTAGTCGTCGTTCTCCACGAGCTTGCGCATGGTGGACAGCTCTATTCGCGTGATAACGCAGTAGAGCACCACCTTCTCGCCGGAGATAAGTCCGCTGCCGACCATGAGCGTGACCGTCCTGCCGAGGGAACGGTAGATATCCTCGGCGATCTCCTTGCCGTGGTCGGTGATTATCATTACCGCCTTGCCCTGCTGCATCCCCGTGCTGACGAGGTCTACGACCTTCGAGACGATGAAATAGGTCAGCAGCGAGTAGAGGGCGCGGTCGAGGCCGAACAGTGCTCCCGCCGTCAGGTAGATGACGATATTGAACCCGAGCACTATCTGCCCCACAGACATCCGCAGCTTCTTGCCTATCACCATGGCAACGGCCTCGGTGCCGTCGAGGCAGCCGCCGTTCTGTATGACGAGCCCCACGCCGATACCGAGCAGCAGCCCGCCGAACACGGTCGAGAGCAGCTTGTCGTCGGTGATGTGTATGTTGAGCTTTCCGAAGACGGTCAGCGCCCCCGAGAACACGAGCATCGCGGCTACCGTGCGCACAAGGAACGATCTGTCGAGCCTGCGGCTTCCTATCCACACGAGAGGGATGTTGAGCAGCACAGTCAGCAGTGCCAGCGGGAAGCCGCTCAGGCTGCTGATTATCATGCTTATGCCGACCATTCCGCCGTCCATGATCTTCGCCGGGACTAAAATGCGCTCCAGTGCAAAGGCCGCGATGATGCAGCCGGTCAGCATGAGACCAAGGCTCAGCGCTCTTTTTCCGGGCGACTCCGTCCTTCTTGACTGCTCGGTCATGGCTGCGGCTCCTTTCAAAAAAGATCCGCCCTCAGCACTGCCGAGGACGGTCACGGTTTTACTTATGATAAGTTGATGACCGCTTGATACAGCGGGGAAGTGATGACCGGGACAGCTTAAGGCAACACCGCACAACCACCGGCTAACGCCTTTGTACATCATCCGCTTGCATATTTTCCGTCATATAACCCAAATTCTCCTTGCCTTGCGCCAGCAAGGCGGCGTCGAATTTAGGCAATCTGACGAAAAATCTGACT
>JAFXVY010000109.1 GCA_017534595.1 Ruminococcus sp. | reverse complement strand
TGGTTCAGAGGGAAAAGGATAGACAATCCCAACACTCACGGAACAGGCTGCACTCTTTCAAGCGCGATAGCTGCAAACCTTGCAAAGGGCGAAACGCCGGAAAAGGCTGTGGAGAATGCGAAGAATTATATCTCGGGTGCTCTGGCAGCCGGGCTCGACCTCGGAAAGGGCAGCGGACCTATGGATCACGCTTTCATGATCAACGTAAGACAGCAGGGAGGAATAATAAGATGAGCGAAAACAATATGAATACAGTAAGACAGAAATTCGACGGCTATGCCGAGCAGTACGACAAGTGGTTCATGGAAAACTCCAACCTTTTTGAAAGTGAGCTGAGGCTGTTCAAAAAGGCTTTGGGCGATATTTCCGGAAAGAGGCTCTTGTCGGTCGGCTGCGGGAGCGGCCTGTTTGAAAGCTATATCGACTGCTCGCAGGTCGAGGGCATCGAGCCCTCCCGTGATATGGGCGAGATAGCCAAAAAACGCGGAGTCAATGTTATCTGCTTCGGTCTGATAGAGGACGTCGAGCTTCCCGAAAACAGCTATGACATCATTTATTTCAACGGCAGCTCCAGCTATATGGAGGATCTTGCCCCGGTATACCGGAAGAGCATCGCTGCACTCAAAGAGGGCGGAAAGCTGATACTGCTCGATGTTCCCAAGGAGAGCGCTTTCGGCTTTATGTATCTTCTCGGAAAGAGCCTCGGGACATACGAGCATGAATATCTTGAAGGCACGATGCCGCAGCTCCCCTATCCGCTTGCACTGGCCGCTTCGGGAGTATGGCATTCCACAGAGGAAAAGATAGATGTGCTCAAAAAGCTCGGGATAACGAAATTCAGCTTTTATCAGACGCTCGTCAGGAACCCGATGTACACAAACGAGGAGCCCGAGGAGGTATCGGACGGCTACAAGAGCGGCGGATATGTTGCAATAATCGCAGAGAAATAAGGAGGCCGAAATTGAAGCTTTCCGAATTACTGTACGAGAGAACGCGAAGGCTCTGGGACGAAGCAGCGGAAAATCCGTTTGTCACTGCTATGGCCGACGGGACGCTGGACGCGCAGTGCTTCAAAGCCTATATGCTCCAGGACTATTATTATCTGAAAGAATATATCGGTATCCTTGAGCAAATTGAAAAGCAGGTTGAAAGCCCCGGGACCGCAGACTTTCTGAAAAGGGCGGTCCGGGCGACCCGCTGTGAGCTGGAAACGGTACATATACCGAATATGAAACAGCTCGGCATAACAGACGAAGAGATACAAGGCGGAGAAAAAAACGCTGTATGTGCCGAATATCTGCAATACCTGAAAGCCGCTGCACAGGAAGGGACCGTCCGGGGACTTGCCGCTCTGCTGCAGTGCTCATGGAGCTATGCCTATATCGCCGAAGCCGTCACGCTGCGGTACGGCGACAGGCTCGGCAGCTCCGCTTATGCCGGATGGTTCCGGGCTTATACGTCTGAGGAATATACTGCGGCAAACCGCGACTGGACAGACATCCTCGACCGCGAAGCAGAAGGCATCGACAACGCTGAAGCCGAAAAGCTCTGCCGCATTTTTGAAAGCTGCGCACATTTTGAAAACAGCTTCATGAACGCCCTGATCTGACAGAAAATAACAAAGACCGGATCTTCCCTCTTGTCAAAGCTGCCCCACCTGTGGTATAATATCACCATACCCCGTATATTTACCGGACAGGAGGAAAAGACATGAAAAAACTCAGAAAGTTAAGATCGGCTGCGGCAGCGGCAGCGGCGGCAGTGCTCGCCGGGACCTCCGTGCTCCCCGCATTCGCCGAGGAAAGCGATGCGCCGGACAGCACCGGATTTCCCGCAGCCTTTGACCTCAGGAATGTGGACGGCAAAAACTACGTCACCCCCGTAAAATTCCAGGGCGGCTGGGGCACCTGCTGGGACTTCGCGGCTACCGCCGCCAGCGAGATCAGCGTGATCTGGGAGCTCAAACATGATTATGACTACGACATCGATGCGGATAAATTAAACTTCTCCGAGTTGCAGACCGCCTGGTTTTCCTCTTCGCTCCTGCCCGAGGACAACAAGGAGTGTCCCTCGCAGGCCGGCGAGGGCGGCAGCTTCATCAGCCTCTACGAGCCCGACGGGCAGTATCACCTCTCCACCGGCGGCTCTTCGTATATGATAGCCTCACTGTACGCAATGGGCGTCGGACCTATCCCCGAAGAGCTCGTCCCCTACAAGAACCATTCCGGGAACAAGACCGATAACGACAAAGGCGAGCCCTGGTATTACTCCGTAGATAACGAGGATTGGAGCATCGATGAATATTACCGCTTCTGCTCCGCTGTCGAACTGGAGAACTGCAGCCGCCTGCCCTCTCCCGCCGTCTGGACGGAAAACGAAGACGGCAGCTGGACATATTCTTACGATGAGGCCGCCGCCGATGCCATCAAGTCCGAGCTCATGAACGGCAGAGCCGTCAGCATAAGCTACTATACGGATGTGGGATCGAGAACTGTCGATCACCCCGGGAACAGCATATATCTCAGCGAGAATTACGCACATTACTGCTACAGCGATTCACTGACCGCAAATCACGCCGTCTGCATCGTCGGCTGGGACGATAATTATTCAGCCGAAAACTTCCTCCGGGGCGTGACCGAAAGCGGCGTCAGCATGGCTCCTCCCGCCGACGGCGCGTGGATAATCAAGAACAGCTGGGGCAGCAGTACAAACGAATTCCCCGACAAAAACGACTTCGGCGTTGACGGCAGCGGCTTCTTCTACCTCTCCTATTACGACAAGACCCTCGACGAAGCCATGAGCTTCGATTTCTCCTTCGACAGCTTGTTCTCGCAGCAGGAGACCCGCATTATCGACCAGTATGACTTTATGCCGACCTCCAGACCGAACGGCGTCGTTTACAACGTGCCGGCAGCCATGGCCAATGTGTTCCGCGCCGGATCCGACCAGATCCTCAAAGCAGTCTCCACCGAGACCTGTCTGCCCGATACCACCGTCAGCTACGAGATCGTCAAGCTCAACAAGGACTATCAGGATCCCGCGGACGGCGAACTCATAGCGTCCGTTGAGACCGTCTGCAAATACCCCGGCTACCACCGCACCGCGCTCCCCGAAACCGTGGAGCTCAAGGAGGGCGATTGCTATTCCGTCATTGTGATGCAGGAAACAGAGAACGGCTTCTGCATTTTTGTCAAGCTGAACGATAATAAAAAACGCGCCGAGGAGTATTCCAATGACGAGGCCTTTGTCGAATCGCTCAAGGCTGTCAACGCAAAGGCCGTTAAATACAGCGTCGGCGTTATCAACAACGGCGAGAGCTATATTTTCAAACCCGGTCCCGACGACGGGTATATCTGGAGCGACTGGGCAGACGAGATCATGACTCAGACCCCCGCCTGGTTCGGTGACGAGGCCGGGTATCTCTCCTACGACAACTTCCCGATCAAGGTCTATGCCGACCCGGTGATCAAGGATGACAGCGATGATGACACCGGCGATACCCCCGGTGAAGATCCCGCAGACCCCTCCGACAGCAAGCCGGATACCTCCGGGCCCGACCCTGCCGACGATCCCGGCAAGGCAGCCGATACCAACCCCGACACCGGTATCCGTCCCGCAGCCTTCGCACTTATCATCCTCTCCGCCGCAGCTATCCTGATCGTAAAGAAAAAGCGCAGATAAACGAGTAATCACCCCGCCGCAGGCGCGAAAAAAGGCACTTTTGTCAGCCTCCTGACAAAAGTGCCTTTTCTTTGTACATCATTAACAGTGAATAACCAAGGAGCCCGCCTTGCGGACGATCATAAGATCATCGCCGCAGGCGATACCTTGATCGTTCATTTTCCCCTCATCCCGCCTGATCAAGAAATGTCTCGAGATAAAGATCTCCTTCCTTGATCCCGGAGAGACAGGGGTAATTGTCTCTGAGCTCGCGGCAGAGCTCCTTTGCCTTGCGTCCGAGAGGCGTGCCGATGAACATATCGTTAAGCTCGTTCTCTTCGTAGGATATCCACAGATACTCGCCTATCCTCGCTCTGTCCTCGGAGTAGTTGGTGCAGGCGTAGGAGTCAACGAAGAACACACCGTCCTTGTCCGCACCCTCAATGTAGACGTATCTGTCATCAGGAGCCGCCTCCCATTCGGTGTAGCTGTTGGAGTAGCTGTCCTCGGGCGAGAGCTCGCTCCACTCGTCAAACACTTCATTACTTATGCCGTGATCGAGGGCGTGGATGAATTCATGCGAGAGATTCTGGGTAAAGATATAGCTGTCCTGATTTGTCAGACCGATGACCGTGAAGGCTCCGATCTCGGATACGCATCCCGCTGCCGAGCTCACCGTGTCGGCTGCGCCCGAATCGTTGCTGTATATGCTCCCGCAAAGGATGAACAGGGTTTCGAGACCGCCCTTTGTGATCTCCCGGCAGATGTCCTTCGGCCAGAGCTCAAAGTAGCTGCGTACATCCCGGAGCCTCTCGGCGATCACCTCGTCGCTCTCGTCAAACGGGGTCACATCGTAGCCGGAGAATATCTTGTCCTCCATACCCTCGTTCGGTGCAAGGAACACCCTTATGCCGTAGTCCTCGTAGAGCCCGTCTATCAGCTCAGCTACCGTCGGATCTGAGCTGTCCGGCTCGGCAAAGTATTCAGCATATATCTCCGGGATCTCGGCATTCTCCTCGATCTCAAAGCTCTTTGCGCCCTCAAGCTCCGCAAATCTGATCACAACGGGGGTCTGATTAAAGTTGTTCATGTTTATCACATTGATAACAGCGGTCCCGGAGCTGTCCATTAAGAGCATAGAGACCATGCCCCCCAGGTCTTCGATCAGGGCCTGCTGCTTATTGGAAATATCCAGGACCGACATCCCGGTCGAGCCCGCCTGCATAACGATGTAGTCCCCGTAGGCCGACCAGGCATAATCACTTTCTTCAAAGGCCACCTTGGCTCTTGAAATGCCTTTGTCTTCTGCGTTTGCAAAGCATACTGTCCCGTCCGGCTGCTTGGCGACGCCCTTGTCGCCGATGATCTCCAGCTTGCCGCCGAAGTTCTGCTCGGTGATCTTTCCGTCCTCACCGATCATAACAAGATCGCTCTCCATACCCCTGCAGATAAAGGTCTCTCCGTCAAACCCCTCGCAGTCGTAGTAGCCGATCTCCTTGGAAAGAGGTATCTCCTTGTCGTTCTTCACATCGTAAAGCTTCGCCGAGTGACCGATATCGCTCTGACAGAGCAGTATTCCGTTAATTCTGTCGTAATAAGCCGTCTTCGGAGCGAAGAAGGGCAGCTCGTACCTCTCCTGCTCCTTCATCGAGTAGTCGAGCACGATCACCAGCTTCGAGCTGCCGGTGTAAACTACGCCTCCCTGAGTAAAGGAGAAATCCGCATTGTATTCGGGCGCCTCGTATCTTCCGAGCACACCGCCCGTCGAGAGGTCGATAAGCTCCGCAGCTGTACCCTTTTCGATGCGGTGGCTCTCGAGCATCAGACCGTCCCTGATCCTGAAGCAGCGGGACTGATCCTCCTCATATTCCTTGTTGATCCGGTACATTCCCTTTGTATCGGTCTCGCTCACTCCGTAGACCTCTATCGGCTCGGGCAGCGGCGGCTCCTCCCAGACCGTAGTCTGAGTCTCCGTCACCGTCTCGGGAGCGCTCGTCACCGTCGCAGCGGTGGTCTGTACCGTCGTAACCGCCGATGTCTCCGTGACCTCCTGCGAGCTGCTGTCCTCCGACCCGCAGGCCGTCAGCACCAGAGCCGCCGCCGCCCCCAGCGCCGCCAGCCTCAGCGATACTCTTTTTTTCATTTTTTCTCCCCCTCATATTTTTTATGGAAGCACACCTTGATCCTGCTTTGACTTACCACATCCTGCCCGTGAGCATCACGAGCCGCACGAACGTCAGCACATCCCCGTCGGAAAGGGATATCTCCGCATCGGGAGAGGCCGGCTCCGCGTCGCCTATGAACATCCGGAACAGCCCGTCCCGGTATGCGAGCAGCGCGTTCTTCACCGCCTCGCCGGAGTCCTGCTCCTTGCCGCCGTAGTTTATGCCGAAGGCTACCCTGCCCGCGTCGGCCATGTCCTTTATCTGCATCCGGCTCAGAGGGGCGTCGTGTATCTCCCCCCGCCGCACTCTTTCGTTATACTCCGAAACGCATACCCTCACCGCAGCCTCCACAAGCTCGGAGGCAGTCTTCGGGCTGCCCTCGATATGAAACGGCACCGGCGCCGGCTGCTTCTTCGAGCCGAGCTGCCTGATGTTCACAAATAGCTCCATTATCCTTCCTCCGCTGCCGTTAAGGCAAGCTCCTCTATCGTGTCAAGAGGGATGCGCCTGCCGTCCTCAAGGATAAGCTCCCTGCCCACAGTGTCGATCGCCCTGACCCTGCCCGAAGTCTCTGTAAAGCTGCCGCCCGATTTCCTCCTGTCGGGCACAAAACAGGTCAGCTTCACCTCCGGATGCTCCGGGAGCCTGTCCGTCAGCTCCGCAAAAACAGCGTTCAGAGCCTCGGCACGGTCCTCGGTCAGCTCGGGACGTTCCTCTGTGAGCCGCGCGGTCTCGTCCACTGACTCCCCGAACCCCGAAAGCGCCGCAAACGGCGAAAACTGTGCCGCCCTGTCATGCGCCGACATCCTCGGCCTGCCGTCCTCGGGACGCGAAAGCCCTATGATATCGTCGTATTTGCCGCCGCCTGCCATAAGCCCCGCCTCCCGTTCTTGCGTCTGAACCTATTATAACACATAATCCTGTCGATTTCAAGCATAACCTGCCGCATAAACCCCGATCTCCCCGAAGCAGCCGCCGGGTCTTATTGACAAATCCGCAATAATAGGGTATAATAGATCTTACGGACATTTTCGGCGTCCGCTTATTAAAAGAAAGGAAGGGGACCTCTATGGCTCTTAATCAGCAGCAGCGCAGAAACTCCTTTACAAATCCTGCCATATCGCGTGTCAATAACTTTGACGACGCCTATACCTCGCAGGAGACCGCGACTTACAGAGGAGTCTATGCCAAGATCGCTTATTTCCTCGCCCTGATACTTCTCGGCGTGGGCGCGTTCTTCTATATGCACCACTATTTCGCCGCCAACGGCTACACCGTTGCATCCGTCATCGCAGAGAACTATGTTATCTTCGCCAACGAGACCAGCATAATGATCGGCGCTTGGATAGTAACGCTCGTCGCGGGTCTTATAGCGGCATTCGTCCCGAAGACGATACCCGTTACCGGCAGCATCTACTGTCTCGGCATGGGCTATGCGCTTTCGATCACATCCTTCATTTATGCCGCGCAGTACAGCGGCATCGTAGTTGAGGCTCTTGTGCTGACGGTACTCATCATCGCAGTAATGGCATTCCTCTACTACTCCGGCTTGGTAAAAGTCGGCCAGCGCTTCAAGATGATAGTTATCACTGCGCTGATCGCCTCCTGCCTCGGCGGACTGATCTTCTTTATCATTTCGAGGATCGCACCTAACAGTGCTATTGTAACCTCTATAATCAAGCTCCAGAACGGACCTCTCGGCATACTGTTCGCAGTACTGGGAGTAATCCTTGGCGCCTGTCTGCTGCTCCTTGATTTTGAGACGATCGCACAGGCTGTTGAGAACGGAGTAAACAAGAAATACGAATGGTACTGCGGATACAGTCTGATGCTGAGTGTAATTTACCTTTATCTGAAAGTTCTGCAGCTTCTTGCGAGGATACAGAACAACAGGAACTGACCCAAACGCGAAGGTCCTCGGCGCGGACGGCGCAGTTCCGCCTTTGGCTTTTGGAGTGCAGAAAAGCACTTCGGTTTGACGGCGGGCTGAACAGAGTATAAGACCCAACCGCGAAGCGAAACGGGGTCAAGGGGGCTTTGCTCCCTTGCGGGGGTCGAGGGGGCAGAGCCCTCCTCGCGGGGTACGGGGCAGAGCCCCGACAGCTCCGCACAAAGCTATAACACAATACAAACAAGGCGCTGCGCCCATAAATCAAAGGGCACAAGCGCCTTGTTTTTTGCTGTGCTGTGGGGACTGTCAATCGCAGCGCCGACCAGCTCCGTCCGTCGCCCGCACTCCCAGAAACAGAGAGCGAGCCCCGCGAGCGAACGTTTTTCGTCCGGCTCCGTTGAAAGTCAGCGGTACAGTGCGGCTCCGCACCCGAAGGGGTTCGGGGGCGACCGGAAAGCCCCCGAGACAGGGCGGGCTCGAAACTTTAGGTCACTATGAAGTTTAGAGCGTGAAACAAAGCTTGTTTCAGTTTGGAAAGTATATAGTCCGTGCTCGCTGCTCGCTCGCAGGCGGCCTTGTGCGGGCGACGAACAAGGGGAGGCCCTCTCTTTCAGGGCCTCCCCTCTTTAAAAACAGTCCACCGG
>JAFXVY010000108.1 GCA_017534595.1 Ruminococcus sp. | reverse complement strand
GTTTTCACTGACTGCGATTTTTTCAGTCTTTCGCTTGACTACTCTTTTTTCGAGCCTCCGCTCAATTTCTTGAACTTTCACTCAAAAGAATCCAAGGGTTTGTTTTACTCGTTGCTATTCAATTTTCAAGATGCCGGGTGCGCTCTTCAAGATCAGCTCTCTCAAGAGTGCCTATCTATTATAACACACTTTTTCGACCCTGTCAAGAGGTTTTCAAAACTTTTTTCAAGTTTTTTGAGCTGCTCACACAGCCCCTCATGTCGGGTGACTTAATCATTTTACCATACTTATATTATAATGTCAAGCGGTTTTTTCAACTTTGTCAGATGTGTGCAGGAAATTCGTACGCAGCCGCGCCTCGCTGTAAATGTTGCACAAGAGCCGTTAAAACGCTGTTCATTTATGCCTGATTTTGGTGTCTCCGAGCCGCATAAACGCCGGATTTCCGCAAACAATATAACAAATAAAAGCATTGGAGGCAACCAAATTGATAAGCAGATCAGTACGCAGATTTTACAAGGCGCTTGCGATCTCGCTGGTGCTGTTCGCGGCAGCGGCAGCGGCGGCGCTTTCGATCTACACCCTGCGGGAGGAGCCGGCGATCTCGCAGGTCGGGTCGAGGGGCAAGGAGGTCACGGCGATCCAGCAGGAGCTCAAGGCACGGGGACTTTTCACGGTGGGCGTGACGGGATATTACGGTGAGGAGACCCGCAAGGCGGTGCTGCGTTTTCAGAAGCAGCAGGGCATACAGCAGACAGGCATAGCCGGGCCGATCACGCTGAAGGCGCTGGGCATTTCGGTGGGAAGCATACCCGCGGCGACGGATGCGAACATTTACCTGCTGGCGCGGATAATCTCGGCGGAGGCGCGGGGCGAGCCGTACACGGGGCAGGTAGCGGTGGGAGCGGTAGTGCTCAACCGTATCGAGCACCCGTCGTTCCCGGACACACTGGCTGGGGTCATATACCAGAACGGGGCGTTCACTGCGGTCACGGACGGACAGTTCAACGAACCGATCTCCGACTCTGCGTACCGGGCGGCGCGGGACGCATTAAACGGCTGGGATCCGACGGGCGGGTGCATATACTACTACAACCCGTCGAAGACGTCGAACAAATTCATCTGGTCGAGGCCGGTAGTGATAACGATCGGGGCGCACAGGTTCTGCACGTAGTCAAACAAAGCCGGGGAAACCGAAAGCGAAGCAAAATGGGGTCAGGGGAGCAGCATCCCCTTGACCCCTCTTTCGCTGTCGCGTTTCGGTCTTTTCTGCTGCTTACAGCATCATAGACTCGTCAATGTCATCCTCAAGCTCTTCACCGTTCAGAATAGCCCTCAGTGCATTGATCTCTTCTTCACTTAGGGTCACTCCCTTGCCCATCCTCGTGTGATCCGGGCTCCATTCGCGGATGTCGTACTTAGGCTCGTGATCGCTCCAGCTTACCATGTTGAGCTCCTTCGTCCAGCCCCTCGCATTCTCAGAAAGTACTCCCAGCGATTTTGTGATCTCAAATTTAAGTTCTGCCATGATTCATTCCTCCGTTTATCTTTCTCCGCCTGTGCGGTCATTGTTCAGATGCCGATTTTTTCCGTTCCCGGTTCTCGTTTATCGCCGCTGTTATCTGCTTTCTGAGCAGGAATCCTCCCGCCAGCAGCTCGGCAAGCACAGCAAGCCCAAGCGCCGCGATCCCGAATTTCTCCGCTATGCAGATGTCCGCCAACAGCACGATCACCGGTATATATATCTTCCTGCGGTACATCATAAACAGCAGTATCAGCAGTACTCCCGCTATGAATGCTCCCGCTCCGATGCTCCTCTCGAGCCACGCCGTCATGAACAGCAGCCCTATCGCTGCATACGCTCCCTTCGGCTTTCTCAGCATCAGCGATACGCTCAGTACACCCGACGCCAGCAGGTAGAACAGCCATCCGTCGGTGTACGCCGACAGCGCCGCAAGTCCGCAGGCCGCAGCCGAGAAGATGATACCGCGGTATATGCCTATCCGCTCGCAGATGCCTCTCAGCGATGCCGGCAGCAGCCTCGATACCGCGCCCCACAGCGCCTTGTAGTTCATCAGCACCACCAGCGCGAACAGCACCGGCAGCAGCAGCCATACCCAGCGGTGGGATTCGTTCATATTGTCGATGTTGATGAATACCATTATAAGAAGCACCGAGCAGTTCAGGACGATCTTCTTTATGTTGAGCTTGAACGGCACTATCTTTCTCGAATCGACGGCTCTGATGATGAATACCACGAGATAGCTCATCACAGTCGAGATCGCGGGGCCGTAAAGCCCGATCCTCGGTATCAGTATGATATTCAGCCCGACGTTGATAACGCCCGAGAACAAACTCGTCACAAGTGAGCGTGACGTTCGCTTTGAGGTCAGGTATATCGACCCCAGAAACGTTACAAAGCAGGAGAACACCGAGGAGAATATCAGCACCGGCGAATAGTAGGCCGAGTCCTGGAACTCGGGGCCGAACCATATCCCCGTCAGCGGTCTGACTACCATAAGGCATCCCGCGGCGACTATATAGAGCAGACACTGGTTGAGCTCGAATACATTTGAATAGAACTCGTTGCGGTCGTCGGAATCGTCCTCGATGATCGCAGACATATTCCACGCCTGACCGAACATGAAGTAAACTATCGCCACAAGGTTCGGTATCTTATAGGATGCCGAGAGCACGCCGTTGGCTGCCGAGCCCATATAGTGAGTGGTCATGAAGGAGTCGGAGCTGTTGGTGATGAGCCAGATCAGCTGTGCCGGTATAAGCGGTATCGAATATCTCAGCATGACCGAGAGCATTTCCCGGTCGAAGTGCTTTAAGTCGATATACCTCCACAGCTTTGCCGCAAAGGTCAGGAAGACCACCGAAAGACCGTCCGAGACGATTATCGACAGCAGGTATCCCGTATTTCCCATTCTGAAGCCGATCATGAACACGACGGTACCTATCAGCGTCAGCAGGGTGGTGAGTATGCCGTTGAGAGCAAAGAGCTTGACCTTCTCGAGCGCCCGCACGAAGGTTGAGTACACGAGCTTTAAGCTCGACATCACCACATAGACATACAGAAGCATCGAGTAGCCGTTGAGGTACTTGTCCGCCACGCCCGAGAGCGCCACTATCGGCAGTATCATTCCGAGCACCGCGAAGCCCGCCATACAAACGAGGTTCCCGAGTGAGAACAGCTTTTTCTTGTCGAAGGCCTTGTCGAGGCCGAAGCGCAGCAGAGCCTCGCTTATCGTCAGGGTGACTATCGGCTGCAGCCAGTTGGCTATCTGCGTTATGAGGTCGTTGATACCCAGCTCGGATTTGTCGAGGTAGGTAGTATAGACCTTTACGAGCAGCAGTATCAGCACCTTGGAGCTGAACGAGCCTATCGCAAAGATAACCGTATTTGAAAACAGCTTTTTATAGCTGCTCTTTTTCACAACTGCTTCCTCTGACATAAACCCATTCCTTTACTCTGACCGATACGATAAATCATATTATAACATAAGGTATTGAAAAATGCAAGAGATTTTACGATCTCCCTCTGACGCCTTACTTTTTCCTGAGGGTGAACCTCATCGTCGGGCCGTCGCAGACCGGTATGCCCGCCGTGATGACCTCGCCGTCGAACTCAAAGGGCAGAAAATGCACGATATAGTCCCTTGAGGGATCCTTGTTCACGATACTGTACCCCTCTCCCGCAGAAGCATGGATATACCTTACCGCCGCGATATGATCCTTATCGCTGCCGTTGACCGTGACCTCGTCGCCCTCAAAGCGCAGGGTGAGAAAACCTCTGTCATCCTTCCAGACCCCCTGCAGCATTGGCAGCACGGTGTCGTTTTCTATCGTCACGCTGCCGTAGCGGCTGTACTGCGTCCTTGCCAGCACGGTGACGCTCGGCCCGGATATCGGGAAAAGCTCCTCGAGCACTATCCTGTCATCCTCAAGGCGGCACCCGGTTATCGCGGCGTAGGGCTCGTTGTCGTAAGCCGTCCGCAGGCCGTTATCCTCGGGTATGAGCTTCCCGCCCTCAAAGGAGTACCGGGTATCGAGCACCGGGGAATTCCTCCACAGCAAAAGAAATCTGCTGCCCGTCAGCTCGAGCCTCAGCCCGTAGCTGCCGTCAGCGGGGATATATGCCCCGTCAAGCTTTTCCGACATCAGTCTTCCTCCCCGTACCTTATATCAATAAGTCTGAACAGCACCCTGCCGAGATATTCGCGGAACAGCGCAAGGTATTCCTCCCCCGACACCTTCCCGCCGATGCCCAGCAGCTCAAAGGTCACGCCGCCCTCGATGACGGTGCTGCCGAGATCCTCAAAGCCGTTGCTGAGATAGAACTCCCGGCGCTTCTCACGTTCATGGAAGTTCTCCGCCGACTCGTACACCGGCTCCTCCGCAAGGAAGAGCCTACGCCCGGCATAGTGCTTGGCAGCCAGCCTGAGAGCCGCGCTGCCTATCCCCTTCTGCCGGACATCCGGCGCTGTCGCCAGATAGAATATGTAGGACATATCCTCGTGGTTCACCACATACATAAAGCCCGCCCAGCGCCTGTCGTCAAGTATCGACCAGAAATCCACGTTCTTTCGGCGGGATTTCAGCTCGAGCAGCCGGAACGGTGCCCGCTCCTCGGGCGGGAACGCCTCATAATAGAGCTTGCGGATGTTCTTATAGTCCCGGCGCCTTCTGTCGGCGGGGACAAACATAACGCTCATCTGCCCGCCTCCCCGAAGCGGTGTACCCGTCCTCCGCAGACGGTCAGCACCGGTGAGCTCATGACCTCAAACGGGAAGCCGTCAAACAGCACAAGGTCAGCGCGCTTGCCCTTTTCCACCGCTCCCGTGATCCCGTCTATGCCGGCGATCTGCGCAGCGGTGCAGGTAACGGCGTCAAGCGCCTTGTCAAAGGGCAGGCCGTGCTTCATGCACACCCCGACGCTTATCGGCAGATACTCTATCGGTATCTCGCTGTGATCGGTGCATATCGCTGTCTTCACGCCCGCTCTGTCCAGCGCGGCGGCGTTGGCGGGGGTGATGTTGGCGAGCTCCGGCTTGCAGGCGTCGCACATTATCGGCCCGACCACAGCCTCGGCACCCTCCGAGGCAAGCTCATCTGCGATGAGATGCCCCTCTGTGCAGTGTATTAGCACCGCTTTAAGCCCGAACTCCTTGGAGATGCGCAGCGCCGTGAAGATATCGTCGGCGCGGTGGCAGTGGAAATGCGCCTTGACCCTGCCCTCGAGCAGGGGTATCAGAGCCTCGCTTCCGAGATCGAGGTCGGGCATATCGCTGTCCTCGGAGATCTCGGCCTCGGCCTTGTCCTCCATATAGCGCCTTGCCTTGGCAAGCGCCTCTCTTATCATAGCCGCGATAGCCATACGGGTGCAGGGGCTCTCGTCGCGGTTCATATATGTCATCTTGGGATTCTCACCGAGCGAGAACTTGATCCCCACATTGGCGAGCAGCATCTTATCGACCCGCCTGCCGTCGGTGGATATGGCGCAGATATCCCCCGCCACCGGGTTCATCGACCCCGGAGACACCAGCACGCAGGTCACTCCGGCAGCTATCGCCTGTTTAAAGCTCGCGTCGAGGGGGTTTATCCCGTCAAGTATCCTCAGCTGCGAGGATACCGGTTCGCTCTCCTCGTTGAAATCCTCGCCCTCGATACCGGTTCCGCCGGTGGTAAGGCCGAGGTGGGTGTGGATGTCTATAAAGCCGGGATAGAGCGTTCTCCCGCCGGCATCGATATCCTCATCCGAATGAACGGGCACGCCCTCGCCGACCTCGGTTATCAGCCCGTTCTCAAAGCGGACAAAGCCGTTGTCTATGATTCGGCGCGAGGCGTCCTGTGTATATATCTCAGCATTGTATATCAGCATACTCTTCTCCTTTTTGTGCGCTGCCCTTATACCTTTGTTCCCGTGGAGCCGAAGCCTCCGCTGCCGCGCTCGGTATCGGTGAGCTCCTGCGCCTCGACTATCTCCGGCAGGAATACCGGCGCCGCCACGAGCTGAGCTATCCGCTCACCCGGCTCGATGACCCTTTCCTCGCCGGAGTGGTTGTGCAGCGCCACCAGCAGCTCGCCGCGGTAGTCGCTGTCAACTACGCCGACGCAGTTGGCGGGCGCAAGACCCTTTTTCGTCGCGGTGGACGACCTTGCATATATCAGCAGCACGAAGTTCTCCGCCCCGGTGAGCTCGCAGGCTATGCCTGTGGGTACCTTCACCGTTTTCCCCGGCTTTATGACCAGCGGAGCATCGAGGCAGGCGGAAAGATCGCAGCCCGCGCTCCCCTCCGTCGCCCGCTTCGGTACGACCGCGTTATCCCTGAGCTTCTTTATCAGCAGCTTCATCTGTGATCTCCTCCCCGGCGGCAGCCTCCGGCACCTTTTCCTTTTTCTTCCTGAACACTATCAGCTTGCTTATGACATAATTGAGTATCAGCACCACGATGTTCGCTATTATCTTGATGACCCAGTAGTTGAACCCGATCACCGAGTAGAACAGCCACATCATGAACATCTCAACGAAATAGGTAAAGAGCCTGCCGCTGAAAAATGACAGCGCCTCGGCAAGTATGCCGCGCTTGCTCTTTATCATCGAATGGAACACCCAGGTCCGGTTGGTCACATAGGCGAATGCCGCCGCGATGACCCAGGCTATCGAGGTGCTGAGCGTTGAGATCGCGTCGGTGGACGCCCCCGCCTTTTCGAGCAGGCTCTTTGACACTCCCGCCGCCACGAAATTCACCAGCGTCGCCAGCGCCCCGAAGAACAGATACATCAGAGCGCCCTTGTTGCGCTTGTAGAAATCCTCGAAGATCCGGAAGCCCGGCAGGTGCATTATCTTGTCGAATATATCCGGCTTTATCTCGTCTTCCCGGCTGGTATTACCTTCCATTTGCTCTGCCTCCGTCTTATATCTTGTAGATGCCCTTGAGCTCGCTGCCGCTGTAAACTACTCTCGGCACTCTCGAGGTTATCCCGCAGACTATCTCATAGCCTATGGTGCCGGTCAGCGCGGCGATATCGTCGGCGGTTATCGTCTCGCCGCCGTCGGTGCCGAAAAGTGTCACAGTGTCGTGGACGGCAGCCTCGGGTATATGCGAAACGTCTATCATGAACTGATCCATGCAGACCCTGCCGACTATCCTTGCTCTCTTTCCGTGAAGAATGACCTCGCCCTTGTTGGACAGCGCTCTCGGGTAGCCGTCCGCATACCCGCAGGTAACGGTGGCTATCGTCATATCCTGCGGTGCCGTGAACGTTCTGCCGTAGCTGACCGTTTCACCGGCGTATATCCTCTTTACCTGCGAAACGGTGGATCTCAGCTCCATGACCGGCTCCGGCACGAAGGGCAGCGGAGTTGTCGGGTCGGGGCAGAGCCCGTAGAGGATGATCCCGAGGCGGGCAAGAGTCGAGCGGGGGTCGGGTGCGAGTATGCCCGCCGCCGAATTGAGGCAGTGCGCTTGCCTGAGCGTTACGCCGAGCTTTTCGGCCTCATCCCTGACCGCAAAGAACTTCTCTGTCTGAGCCTTGGTATAGGCGACGCTTTCCTCGTCCACGGTATCCGCAACGGCGTAATGGGTAAAGATGCCGTCGAGGATTATATCGTCAAGGTCATAGATATTGTAAAGCGACTTGGCTGTCTGCTCGGGGGTGCCGCGCAGACCGATGCGGGTCATGCCGGTATCAATAGCGGCATGGCAGCGCAGGGGCTTTCCGGCAAGGAGGGCGTTGATCTCCTCGGCGTACTCCTCATCGGTGATCGTCTGGATGATATTATGCTCTGCGAGATCCTTGACCGACTCGGGGGGCGTATAGCCGAGGACGAGTATCTCGCCCTGTATACCCATATTGCGGAGCCTGAGAGCCTCGTCGCCGTTGGATACGGCGAACCAGCCAATACCGAGCTCCTTTTCGAGATACGGGCAGACGGCGAGGTCTCCGTGGCCGTAGCAGGAGGCTTTGACTACGCAGAGCAGCTCCGTGCCCTGCGGTATACACTCCTTATAATTCGACACATTCCGGGCGAGGCGGTCAAGTCTGACCTCAGCCCAGGTACGTTTCAGAAAATCCATTTATTCAAATCTCCTTTATGTCACGGGTACCCCCGCACAAATTCCCTTATCTTTTTATTGTATCACATATCGGATGAAATGTAAAGCGGAAGAAATGAAAATTTACAGTCCTAACGCGGACGGCGTATTTCCGCCTTTGGAAAACGTAGTGCAGAACCGCACTTTGATTTGACGGCGGGCTGGACAAAGTGAAAGACCCAAACGCGAAGCGAAATGGGGTCAAGGGGGCTTTGCTCCCTTGCGGGGGTCGAGGGGGCGGAGCTCCCCTCGTCGCCGTCCGCAGACGGCGAAACTCCCTACCGCAGGGCGCTCCGCAAGGGGTGAATTTAAAAACAGTCCGGTGGACTGTTTTTAAAGAGGGGAGGCCCTGCAAGAGAGGGCCTCCCCTTGTTCGTCGCCCGCACAAGGCCGCCTGCGAGCGAGCAGC
>JAFXVY010000107.1 GCA_017534595.1 Ruminococcus sp. | reverse complement strand
GGCCTCCCCTCTTTAAAAACAGTCCACCGGACTGTTTTTAAATTCACCCTTCTCGGAGCGCCCTGCGGTAGGGGTGTTTCGCCGTCTGCGGACGGCGACAAGGGGCGCCGCCCCTTGACCCCGCGAGCCTCTGGCGCGAGGCTCGACCGCGCGCTTTATTTCGCTTCGCGTTTGGGTCACACAGCTTTGTTCAGCCCGCCGTCAAACCATGGTGCTTTCCTGCACTCCATAAACTAAAGGCGGAACTGCGCCGTCCGCGCCGAGGACCCGTCCGCGTTAGGACCCGTCCGCGTTAGGACCCGCTTGATTTTTTCCAAAATGTGTGCTATAATATATCTGTGTGATTGTATCCCGAACCGGAAAGGAGCTTTGCTATGCTGAATGATGTCAGAAAACCCGTTAAGGGCGTCGATTATAAGGCCCGCGCTAACGAACTTCGCCAGACCCTCTCTAACCTCCAGCTCAGAATGAAAGAGAAACAACTCCCCGCTATCATCGTCTTCGAGGGCTGGGGCGCTTCCGGTAAGGGTACCCTTATCGCCGATACCATCAAGCTCCTCGATCCCAGATTTTTTAAGGTCTCCTCTACCCTCCCCCCTAACGACGCCGAACGCCGCTATCCCATGATGAAACGGTTCTTCGAGGGCATCCCCGAGTACGGCAAGCTCTCCGTTATGGACAGGAGCTGGTATCAGGAGCTCGCCGTCGCACGCCTCGAGGACGGTATCTCCCGTAAGGAGTACGACCGCCGCATCTCTTCCGTCAATACCTTTGAGCGTCAGCTCACCGATGACGGATATGTGATCATAAAGGTGTTCCTGCATATCTCCAAGGAGGAGCAGAAGCGCCGCTTCGATAAGCTCGAGAGCGCTGCATCGACAAAATGGCGCGTCACCGACAAGGACCGCCGCCGCAACAAGCACTACGACGAATACTTTGAGCTGCTCGACGATATGCTCGAGCGCACCGACACCGAGCTCTGCCCCTGGACAGTTATCGACGCCGAGGACAAGCAGTTCGCACGCTGCCGGCTGTTTGAAACTATTATAGAGACCATTACCGCCGCTCTTGAGGCGGACACGATATATCCCCCGGAGAGCAACGTCTCCAAGCTGTTCGGCTTAAAGCCGATGCCCAAGCTCTCGGAGGTCGAGCTGACCGGAAAGACCGTCTCACGCGAGGACTACGAGCTGCGCCTCAAGGAGGCTCAGAAGGAGCTCGCCAAGCTCCACGGCAAGCTCTACAAAAAGAAGATACCCGTCATCCTTGCCTTTGAGGGGTGGGACGCTGCGGGTAAGGGCGGCGCTATCAAGCGCGTCGGCGCGGCACTCGACCCGAGGGGCTACGAGGCTGTCCCGATCGCCTCCCCCGACGCCCGCGAGAAGGCGCACCACTATCTCTGGCGGTTCTGGACCCGCCTGCCGAAGGACGGTCACATCACTATCTTCGACCGGACATGGTACGGCAGAGTTATGGTCGAGCGGCTCGAGGGCTTCACGCCCGTTGAGCGCTGCGCCATGGCCTACCGCGAGATCGACGAGTTCGAGAAGGAGCTCACCGACTGCGGCTTTGTGATCCTGAAATTCTGGATACAGATAGACAAGGACGAACAGCTCAAGCGCTTCAATGACCGCATGAACACCCCCGAGAAGCGCTGGAAGATCACCGATGAGGACTGGCGCAACCGCGAAAAGTGGGATCTCTACGAGAGCGCGGTGGACGAGATGATACAGAAGACCTCGACCGTTTATGCGCCGTGGACGATAGTTGAGGGCAACGACAAGCTCTATGCAAGGTTGAAAGTCCTCGACACGGTTATAGCAAGGCTCCGGGATGAGCTTGCAAAGAGAAGCAAAAAGTGACAGAACAAAACGGAGATGACCCGAATTGAAAGCAAAGCATCTTGCCGCTCTTCTGCTGAGCTGTCTTATGCTCGGCGGCTGCGGCAATACTGACAGCAGCGATACAGTGCTGCATACAAGCATCCAGACGGAGCATCCGCAGACGATACGCTCCGAAACGATAACGGTGCCGCCGGTGACGACTACCCTGCCGCCCACCGAGACCACCACAATCACAACTACCACGCCGGAGGAAACTACCACGACCACAACTACCACCGAGGAGACCACAACGACTACCACGACGGCGCCTCCCGAGACGACTGCAACTACAACGACAACGACCTCCGCGACGACGACTACGACTACAACGACCACCACCACTACCACGGCTTCGTCCTCGGTGACGGAGAAGGTGACGGCATCGAACCCTGCCGCTATGGCAGTGAGCACGCTGTTCGTTTCCACATTTGAGAACAGCACCTACATTAGCTGGGGCGCTGCCGCCAATGCGGACGGGTACTCCGTGCTTCTCAAGCGCAGCAGCGATGCCGAGTGGGAGGAGGTCGCGGACACCTCGGAGCTCAGCGTCTCGCTGGCGGGCGTAGGCCGGAACAAGTCCTATTCCTTCTGCGTTAGGCCTTACAGAGCCGGCTCCGACGGCAAGACCTACGGCGAGGACAAGACGTCCTCGTTCCCGTACCTGACCACCGTGAACGGCGTGACCTATGTTGACGGTCTGCTGCTGATAAACAAGACCTACGGCGTGCCGAGCAATTATGCTCCGTCCGTCGTTGCGGCAGGCAACGGGCAGTACTGCGAGGCGAACACCCTCGCCGCCTTCAACGAGATGAAGCAGGCAGCGCTGGCTGACGGCCTTTCTATCTGGATCTGCTCCGGCTACCGCAGCATCAGCTCACAGTATACTATCTACTGGAACTATGTAAGGCGCGACGGCAGCCAGTGGTCGGCGGACAGATACTCCGCACGCCCGGGCTTCAGCGAGCACCATTCGGGTCTCGCCCTCGACATAAATCAGGCAAGCCGCTACTTCAACGGCTCGCCGGTGGCACAGTGGCTCGAGAAGAACTGCTGGAAGTACGGCTTCATCATCCGCTACCCGCAGGGCAAGGAGAGCATCACGGGCTACAACTACGAGAGCTGGCACTGCCGCTATGTCGGCAAGGACAAGGCAAAGCTCTTCCACGAGAACGGGCTGACGCTCGAGGAATACTACGGGCTGACATCAGTATATTCCTGAACACGGATAGGAGGTGATGATATGTGGCAGAGCCTTTCGCCTGAATGGCAGACAGCTTTTGAAGAGGCATGGGAGGCTTTCAGAAACGGCTGTATCCCCATAGGAGCCGCCTTGTTCGATGAAAACGGCGGGCTGCTCATAAGAGATCATAACCGCGGCGCAGAGGCCGGCACGCTCAACCGGCTGATCTCTCACGCCGAGGCG
>JAFXVY010000106.1 GCA_017534595.1 Ruminococcus sp. | reverse complement strand
TTATACACCGGCTGGATATTCGGTACGGCAAGCACCTTGTCGGTCAGAGCCTTGTTGGCTCTGAATGTATCTCTGCGGTGTACGAGATACACCTTCTCCGCAGACTTGGAAAGATAAAGCGCGTCCGACAGGGCGGTGTCTCCTCCGCCGATAACGGCCACAGCCTTTCCTGCGAAAAACGCTCCGTCACAGAGGGCACAGTAGGACACGCCCCTGCCTGTGAGCTCCGCCTCTCCGGGGATCCCGAGCTTCCGCGGCGACGCCCCCAGTGCGTATATCACGGCTTTCGTTTGGGTGGTGCAGCCGTCAGAAAAGGTTATGCTCCATACGCCGTCGGCATTTGCAAGCGCTGTCACCTTGCCCTCGATAAATTTGGTGCCGAGAGCTTCGGCGTGCTCGCGGAATTTCTCACCGAGAGTATAGCCGTCTAAGCCGTAAAAGCCCGGGTAATTGTCCACCCGCTCGGCGTAGGCGATCTGCCCGGTGCCCATGTATTCCTTTTCGATAACGGTAAAGCGAAGCCCCGCACGGGCGGCGTAGATAGATGCCGTAAGTCCTGCGGGGCCGCTGCCGAGTATAATAAGATCAAACATAGTCGTTATGTTCACTCCTCAGCTATGACGAGCTGTTCTTTCTCAGCCTTGTCGCCCTCGATGTGGAAGGAGTTGAGCACAGGCTCCTCGTCCATGAGGGACAGTATCATATAGCTTGCGCTGCTGTCATAAGCAAGGCGCTTGTCCTCCTCCGAGGGGCGGGAGGGGGAGACGGGGTGGGAATGCCAGTTGCCGAGAGGGACGAGCCCCTCTGCGCGCATATCCTTGACCGCACTGAGCTGTTCCTTGGGGTCAAGGGTGAAATGCTCCTCGGCGTGGTCGATGTTGGTGAGAATGTAGACCTTCTTAACGATCTTGTCCCCGCCCTCAAGCTCACCCGCGATAAGACCGCAGGCCTCTACGGGGGCTTCTTTTTTTGCGTGTGCGACTATCTTGTCGTAGTCGCTTTTTCTGAGCTTTATCATAGTCCGACACCGTCACATTCTGCCTGCTCGTAGTCAATGAGCTTTGTTATCGTCGGATGATCTCCGCATACTGCGCAGCCGTGAGTGTCGCTCGGCAGCTTTACCTTGCGGAACTGCATCTTGAGTGCATCGTAGGTCAGCAGATACCCCGTCAGCAGGTCGCCCACACCCAGGATATACTTGACCGCCTCCATAGCCTGAAGGCTTCCGATGACACCGCCCATAGCGCCGATAACTCCCGCCTGCTTGCAGGTGGGTACGGCGTCCTTCGGGGGCGGCTCCTTGAATACGCAGCGGTAGCATGGACCCTGTCCGGGAACATAAGTCATGAGCTGACCCTGGAAGCGGATGATGCCCGCGTGGGAGAAGGGCTTGCCCGCCATTACGCAGGCGTCGTTTATCAGGAACTTAGCCGGGAAATTGTCCGTGCCGTCGATGATGAAATCATAGTCCTTGATGATGTCGAGGATGTTCTCGCTGGTGATGAACTCGTGGTAGGGGATGACCTTGACGTCGGGGTTCATAGCCTCCATGGTCTCCTTGGCGGAAAGCACCTTGGGCTTGCCCACATCTGCGGTCTGGTGGATGATCTGTCTCTGCAGATTGGAAAGATCCACCTCGTCAGCATCTGCGATGCCGATTGTCCCCACGCCTGCCGCCGCAAGATACATCGCTGTCGGAGCGCCCAAGCCGCCGGCTCCGATGATAAGCACCTTGGCATTGAGCAGCTTCTTCTGCCCCTTGGCGCCCACCTCTTTGAGTATGATGTGCCTTGAATAGCGCTCTATCTGTTCGTTGGTGAATGCCATTATACAGCACCTCCGCCCATAAAGTACAGAAACTCTACGCTGTCTCCCTCTTTGAGAACTGTACCCTCAAAGCTGTCATGCTCAACAAAATCATCGTTGACGGTAACGGTAACATACTGGGGCATCTCAACATTCTCGTCGATAACGAGCTGAGCCACGGTCAGCCCCTCTGCAACTTCTTTTGAAACTCCTGCTACTGTGATCTTCATACTGATCTTCTCCTTACACAAGCGAATTTATAAGCTCAATGAGCTCATCCTTGGAGGCGGTGCCTCTGTGCCGTCCTGCCTCGCTGCCGTCCTTGAAAAGCACCAGCGTCGGTGCTGCAAGGACTTCGTACTTCGATACGAGCTCACTTTCAAAATTAACATTGACCTTGACTATACCGAGCCTTCCCGCGTACTCGCTCTCGAGTTGGCTCAGCACCGGCGAGAGCCGTTTGCAGGGAATGCAGCTGTCCGAGTAGAAATCCACCAGCACGGGTATTTTCGATGCGAGGACTTTGCTGTCAAACTCGGCGGCCGAAACTCTTTCTGCCATCTCAGTCACCGACCTTCTGTATGATAAGCCGGAAGGTGCCGTCACCGTTATCGGTGAGGCTGAGGACTTTATGCCCCTCCTCCTTGACGCTCCTCGGAACGTTCTGCACCGGCTCGCCGTCGTTGAGCTTAACAGAGAGAATGTCCCCGTCGTCCAGCTCCTCAAGGGCTATCTTGGTCTTAACAAATGTTATGGGGCAGGTGACATCCGTGATGTCGATGCTGTCCGTAATGTTGAAATCTGCCATTTTGTTCTCCTTCTTTCAATCTTTATCGAGCGCTTCCATCGCCTGCTTGAAATCCGCGATAAGGTCTTCTGTGTCCTCTATGCCCACGCTTATGCGGACAGTGTCGTCATAGACTCCCGCGCTTGCCCGCTGTTCTTCGGTGTGGCGGGTGTAGATCGTCCCCGCAGGATGGATGACCAGGGTGCGGACGTCGCCGATATTGGTGGCGATAGATGCGTATTTCAGGCTGTTTATCAGCTTGTAGGCTCGCTCCCTGCTGCCGGCTCTGACGGTGAGTATGGCGCCGCCCTTGCCGCCGAGGAGCCTGTCTGTAAGCTCCTTATACGGCGAGGAACCAAGGGTCGGATAGTTGACCGTTACGCCCTCCTGCGTTTCAAGGAACTCCGCGAGAGCTTTTGCGTTCTGACAACATCGCTCCATGCGGAGCCCTAAGGTCTCAAGGCCGATGATGTTCATATATGCGTTGAACGGTGATACGCAGCCGCCCATATTGCGCCAGATGCCGTTTCTCAGCTTCGAGAGGAATGCGAAGGGCCCGAACTTTGAATAATCTGCGAAGCCGGGGTAACGCTCGCTTTTCCATTTGAAGCGCCCGCTGTCAACTATGATGCCGCTTATGGAGTTGCTGCTGCCGTTTATATACTTGGATGATGAGTGTATCACGATATCCGCGCCGTGTTTCAGAGGCTTGATAAGATAGGGAGTGGCGGTGGTGCTGTCTACTATAAGCGGTATGCCGTTCTCCTTGCAGGCCTTTGAGACGCTTTCGATATCGGTGATATCCAGCCGGGGGTTGCCGATAAGCTCGGTGAACACGGCTCTGGTCTTCGGGGTGACTGCCTGTGTGACAGTTTCATAGGTGATGCTCTCCAAAAATACCGGTACTATCCCGAAGGCTTCGAGATCCTCGAACAGGTCTATGGTGCCGCCGAAAAGCCCTGTGCTGACGATGACCTCATCCCCCGCCCTCAGTATGTTCATCAGCGCCGCCGTCACCGCCGACATCCCCGATGCGCAGGCCGCCGCGCCTATGCCGCCTTCAAGTGCGGCTATTCGCCGCTCGAATGCGTCTACCGTCGGGTTGCCCGCTCTCGTATAGGAAAAGCCCGCCGCCTTGTTGTTGAAGACCTTTTCCAGCTGCTCCGCGCTTTCGTACTCAAAGGCGTTGGCCTGATAGATAGGCGGCAGCGTAGAGCCGTTGGTGTCCTCGGAGCGGACGGTGTGCAGTATTGCGGTATTGAATTTCATATGTGTCACCACGCTTTTTGATTTAAAAATACTTCTTCCCCGCCTTGCGGCGGGGAGAGTATTCTGTATGGGAGTTATGCAAGTGTTCTTATGCCCGCAACGAGCCTGTCAATGTCGTTGTAGGAGTTGTAGAGCGCCAGCGTCGGGCGGACTGTGCCTTCGAGACCGAAGTGTCTCAGTATGGGCTGTGCGCAATGGTGTCCGGTGCGGACTGCTATGCCCAGCTCGTTGAGCCGCTGACCTACTGCCTCGTTGTTCACGCCGTCGAGGACGAAGGAAAGCACGCTGGCCTTGTTGGTAGCCGTACCGATAAGATGCAGACCGTTGATCTTGCGCATCTCCTTCATGGCGTAGACCAGAAGCTCATGCTCGTGACGGTTGACCTCGGGCATACCTATCGAATTGAGGTATTCAAGTGCCGCGCCCAAGCCCACCGCATCGGCGATGCTGCCTGTGCCGGCCTCGAACTTGTTGGGCGCCGGATTGTAGATAGTGCGCTCAAAGGTAAC
The DNA here is from genome assembly GCA_017534595.1 of Ruminococcus sp. GTDB lineage: Bacteria > Bacillota > Clostridia > Oscillospirales > Ruminococcaceae > FB2012. Next base: position 4,065 of record JAFXVY010000106.1, on the reverse strand, counting down.
GTCCTTTATCATGTTGCCGCCGCCGTGATAGGGTCTTGCGGCTTCAAGGACGTCGCTCTTGCCATAGACTGCTCCGATGCCGGTGGGAGCAAAGATCTTATGCCCCGAGAACACGAAGAAATCTGTGTCGAGAGCGGAAACGTTGATCGGGATATGTGCTATGGACTGTGCACCGTCGATCAGCGTTCTTACGCCGTGTGCGTGAGCGATAGCCACGATCTCCTCAACCGGAGTTACTGTTCCGAGGGCGTTGGAAACGTGTGTCGCGGAGACGAACTTCGTCCTGCGGGTGAACAGCTTTTCGTACTCGGAAATGATTATCTGTCCGGTCTGATCCACGGGGACTACTTTGATAACTGCGCCGGTCTCCTGACAAACCAGCTGCCAGGGAACGATGTTGGCGTGATGCTCCAGCATGGTGAGGATTATCTCATCACCGGGCTGCAAAAGGGGCTTGACGTAAGCATGAGCCACAAGGTTGATAGCCTCGGTGGTGCCTCTCACGAATACGATGTTGTCCTTGGAGGGTGCGCCGATGAAGTCAGCGGTGATCTGCCTTGCGTTCTCGTAAGCGTCGGTGGAACGTGCCGCCAGCTCATGAGCGCCTCTATGGACGTTGGAGTTTTCGTGTGTATAGTAGTAGGAAAGCCTGTCGATGACCGTCTGGGGACGCTGTGTGGTAGCACCGTTGTCCAGCCAAACAAGATCGTAGCCGTTGATCTTTTCAGACAGTATGGGGAAGTCGTTCCTGATCTGAGCGAGGGTCTTGGTGCCGACTATGATGCCGCTGTCCTGCTTGGCGGTGGGGACTTCTCTGACCTCGGACTGAGCCTGCTTGGGAACGTAGGTCTCGGCCTGACCCTGTGAAAGCACTACCGGTGCATATCCTGCAGGAGCCTCAGCGTTGGGAACGGGCTGTTCCTGGGGGACGGTATAGGGGTCATAGGATGCATAGTGCTGTGCTGCGCCGATATAGGGGGATGCGCCGTAGCTGTCGGCAACGCTCTCATACTCGGAGCCGCCGCCATTGTACTCGTTGGCGATCTGCTCGAACTCAGAAACGCTGCCGTAGGATGTAGCCGCCTGCTCCGCGGAGGAAGCATAGTTCACGCCGCCGAAATAGGTCCCGGCCTTGGCTGCCGCATCGCTGATAACGGAGGTGTCTCCGCTCGTCACAAGACCCTCGATGCCGCTTGCGCAGCGGGTAGGGTCAAGATCGGGGAAGAGAGAGTTCGCAAGGTTTGTAAGCTCTGCCTCCGAGGGGATGCCGTAATTACTCGTAGTCATAGTATTCACCTACCTCGACATCCTCGAGAACAGCGATAGCGTCGTCCGAAAGAATAGCAGCCGAGCAGTAGAGTGAAAGCAGATAGGAAGCTACGCCCTTATCGTCAATGCCTCTGAAACGTACCGAAAGGCCTCTTGCCTGTTCGTTCTTGAGGTTGCGCTGATACAGACCGATAACGCCTCTCTTGGCCTCGCCCGTGCGGACAAGCAGGATGTTGGTCTTGCCGCTCTTGCTCTTGGGGTTCTTGAGACCGTCAACCAGCAGCTTGTCGGTGGGGATGATAGGGATGCCTCTCCAGAGAATGAAGGTGCCGCCTGCGATGTTGGCAGTTACAGGGGGAACGCCTCTCTTGGTGCACTCTCTCTCGAAAGCAGCGATAGCTCTGGGGTGAGCCAGGAAGAAGGAGGGCTCCTTCCATACCTTGGAGATCAGCTCGTCCAGATCGTCGGGAGTGGGAGCGCCGTTCCTGGTCTGGATGCGCTGAGAATCGGGAACGTTCTTCAGAAGGCCGTAGTCATCGTTGTTGATGAGCTGGCTCTCCTGACGCTCACGCAGGCTCTCGATAGCAAGATCGAGCTGCTCCTTGATCTGATCGTAAGGGGAGCTGTAAACGTCTGCAACAGCGGTGTCAACGTTGATGATAGTGGAGATGGAAGCGAGCTGGAGCTCACGGGGATTCTCCTCATACTCAACATATCCCTGGGGGATGATATCGGACTTCTTCTCAACAGAGCAGAGAACATCGAGAGGGGTCTCGCCTTCCTTTACCTTGTTGATCCTGTAGATACCGGAATCAAGTCCCTTGAACTCCAGTACCTTAGTGATCCACTTGGGAGTAAGTGCGCCGTACTGCGGTCTGGTCTTGTTGACGTCCGCAAGGTTATACGCGGCTTTCTTACCGAGAGCCACGATCTTGTCGTTTGCGTTTTCCTTTGCCATTTTAAATTCCTCCAATAAAGAATAATTATCAATAAAAGAGGAATCCTTTCCTCTTCTATTTTTTAGTATTTCGGGAAGTCCTTATCGACTTCCTCCGCCCAGGCGTTGGTGCCGCCTCTGAGGTTGTAGAGCGGGCCGGTGTATCCCGCCTCCCGGAGAGTATACACGGCGCGGATGCTGCGTTTGCCCTCCTTGCAGACGAATACGGTATCGACCCCGGGATCAAGCTCCTTCTGCCGTCTTTCAAGCTGACCTATGGGGATGACTATCGCCTCCGGGAACTTGGCTATCGCTCTTTCATGGGGCTCGCGGACATCTACTATCGTGACCTTTTCGCCCTCGTCGAGGCGGCGTTTGAGCTCCTTCGGCTCGATGCCTTCGACCTTTTCCTCTTCTTCCTTCTGCTGAGTGAGTCCGCAGAAGTCCTCGTAGTCGTATTCCTCTATCTCAGTGATCGTCCTGTTCTTCCCGCAGATCGGGCAGGAGTCGCTCTTGCGTATTTTAAGCTCCCGCCATTTGAGGTTCCATGCATCAAATGTAACAACACGCCCTATCAGGTTCTTGCCTCCGCCGACGATGAGCTTTATGACTTCATTCGCCTGAAGCGTCCCGATAACTCCCGGCAGCACTCCCACTACTCCGCCCATTGCGCAGGAGGGAACAAGTCCCGCCGGGGGCGGTGCAGGGTACATACATCTGTAGCAGGGACCCTCTTTCGCATAGTAGACTGATACCTGACCCTCGAACTGATACATCGCACCGAACACATCCGGCTTGCCCAGCAGCACGCAGGTGTCGTTGACAAGATAGCGTGTGGGGTAGTTGTCCGAGGCGTCCGCCACCACATCGTACTGGGAGATTATCTCCTCCGCATTCTCGGCGGTCAGCCTTGTGTTGTAGGTGATGACCTTTACCAGCGGATTGATCTGCTTGACGCTGTCCTTGGCCGAAGCAACTTTAGGTCTGCCGATGTCGCGGGTGCCGTGGATCACCTGCCGCTGGAGGTTGGTCTCTTCCACTTCGTCGTTGTCGATGATGCCGAGCGTACCCACGCCTGCGGCGGCGAGATACTGTATCAGCGGTGTTCCGAGACCGCCGGCTCCGACGATCAGCACCTTTGCGGCTTTCAGGAGCTTCTGCCCCTTGACGCCTATCTCCTGCAAAAGCAGGTGACGGCTGTAACGGGTGATCTCGTCATTGGTGAGCTTTTCGCCCTTGGTGTCTCCCAGGACACTCGGAAGTCCCGATCCTCCTGCAATAGCCGGAATAAGGATCACCTCATCTCTGTCTCTGACCTCTGTATCGAAGCCCTTCAGGTCGCGGATGTTCTCGTCGTTCACGAATACATTTATAAAGGCTCGAAGCTGACCGTTCTCATCGAACAGTGCCTTTCTCGTCTCGGGGTATTCCTCGGAAAGCACTTTCAATATCTCTCCCACCGTGCCGCCTTCAAGCTCCACCTCCGAGTGATGCTCGGTAAAGAGCCTGAGGGTCGTGGGGATAACTACTGTGACTGCCATAGCTATACTTCCTTTCGGTAGTTGATAAGGAACGGGAACTGTTTTGCGTTCTCCCATATTTCCTATCGGTTTAGTATAGTATAGCACTTTAATCCTACCGTGTCAATAGGTTTTGACCGTTGTTTTTCTGATTTGTAGCTTTGCACATCACTGATTAACAGCAGGCAAGCGCAATCAGTCAAATTGTATAGAACCAGGAGGTGTCTTCCTCGATATTGATGCGCTCTATGGGGTTGGCTGCGTCATAGTTGTAGCGCAGCTCCTGATTCTTCACGCTCACCTTCGCACCTTCGGGGACTGAGTGGGTGATGAATGCGT
>JAFXVY010000105.1 GCA_017534595.1 Ruminococcus sp. | reverse complement strand
GCCTTGTTTGTTTTGAATTATCAGTGCCTGCGGAGCCTTCAAGGGGCTCTGCCCCTTGACCCCGCGAGGAGGGCTCTGCCCCCTCGACCCCCGCAAGGGGGGAGACCCCCCTTGACCCCAAGTCGCTGTCGCGTTTGGGTCACACAACTTTGTTCAGCCCGCCGTCAAACCGAAGTGCTTTTCTGCACTCCATAGACCAAAGGCGGAAATACGCCGTCCGCGTTAGGACCGCCGTCCGCGTTAGGACCGCCGTCCGCGCCGAGGACCCGCGGGTTTCTGCGGATCTACAGCATCTTCTTCAGTCTCTCATCAACTGCGTGCAGGAAATCCTCAGTGTTCACTTTCTTCTTGTTCTCCAGCTTCGAGAGCAGATAAAGGTCTCCCGTCATGATGCCGTCTTCAATGGTCTGAATGGTAGCCTTCTCAAGCTTGTCAGCAAAAGCCGTAAGCTCCGGCAGCTCGTCAAGCTCGCCGCGCTTTCTCAGCGCTCCCGTCCACGCAAACAGCGTTGCTACGGAGTTGGTCGAGGTCTCCTCCCCCTTGAGATGCTTGTAGTAGTGGCGCTGTACGGTGCCGTGTGCCGCCTCATACTCGTATACGCCGTCCGGCGAAACAAGCACGGAAGTCATCATCGCCAGCGAGCCGTAAGCAGTTGCCACCATGTCGCTCATAACGTCGCCGTCGTAGTTCTTGCACGCCCAGATGTAGCCGCCCTCGGAGCGGATAACACGGGCGACAGCGTCGTCGATCAGCGTGTAGAAATACTCTATCCCGGCAGCCTCGAACTTGGCCTTGTACTCGTTCTCGTAGATCTCGGCAAAGATGTCCTTGAAGGTGTGGTCGTACTTCTTGGAGATGGTGTCCTTGGAAGCGAACCAGATGTCCTGCTTCTTGTCAAGAGCAAAGTTGAAGCAGGCTCTCGCAAAGGACGAGATCGAATCCTCTCTGTTGTGGAGACCCTGGATGATGCCGGCGGTATCCTTGAAGTTGAAGATCGTCTCGCGGGACTCGTTGCCGTCCTTATCGGTCAGCACCAGCTCGGCCTTGGAGCCCTTGGGGCACTTCATCTCAACGTTCTTGTAAACGTCGCCGTAGGCGTGACGGGCGATGGTGATAGGCTTTGTCCATGTGGGAATATAGGGGGTGATACCCTTGACAAGGATCGGTGTACGGAACACGGTGCCGTCGAGCATGGCTCTGATAGTGCCGTTGGGGGACTTCCACATCTCCTTGAGGTTGTACTCGGGCATACGCGCCGCGTTGGGGGTGATGGTCGCGCACTTTACCGCAACGCCGTACTTCTTGGTGGCGTTGGCGGAGTCGATCGTCACCTGATCGTCGGTCTCGTTCCTGTGTACGAGGCCGAGGTCGTAATACTCGGTCTTGAGGTCGATGTAAGGGGTGAGCAGGATATCCTTGATCTCTGCCCAGATGATCCTTGTCATCTCGTCTCCGTCCATTTCCACAAGGGGAGTTTTCATTTGGATCTTTGCCATTGGTTTCTACCTCCGTATATTAAAATATAGTTATCTTTCCCGGGGAGCTTACCCGATCAGTGGTTCACTCCGAAGTGATACAAAAACGTTACGGCTGCCGCCGCTATGCCTATGGCGATAAATGCCGTGGATATATTTTTCAGCTTCTCCGACTTCTTCTTACGGTTTATGAGCTTCATCACGGCTCCCGCTATGAGCAGGATCACTCCCCCTGCATAGCTGACGACCAGAAGCGGAGACATCGCCTTGCTGCGTGATACGAACCAGTCAAAAATATACATGAGCCTCTCTCAGCCTCCCCGGACTATCCCGAAGATCACGGCTGAGATCATCAGCCCTGCGGAGACAGCAGCTCCCTTCCAGCTCAGCTTCAAGGCCTCGCCGGGCATCATGCTTTCGAGCTGCGGCGCCGGCCTTTTCGGCTCGGGATCACCGAAGATCTCATCGGCGCTCATGCCGGCAAATCTTTTCTCGTATTCCTCGCACCTGCGCTGTGCGGCTGTTTTTTCATCCATACTGTGACCTCCTTGTAAAAGGGAGCCTGTTATCCTACATGAATTCTATCACGATCCCGAAGATTATCGCCAGACCCAGCCCGATCAGTTCAAATACGATCGAGTGGAAGGATTCGGCAGCGCTCTTTTTCTCGATGCCGTTGTGTCTTACAAAGGAGCCCACGGCTCCCATAACGCCGCCGAGGATTATCTTGAGGCCGCTCGAGGCTTTTATCAGGAAGCCGAGCCCTACGCCCGCCGCAAACCAGAGCACATACCACCAGAACGCCTTTTCTATCTCTGCATTGAAGTCGCTGTTGTCGTTATAGCGGCCCGTGGCCATGCCGAAGAATGCGCGTTCTGCCGAACGGTGGCCGTATCTGCCGTAGCTGTAGCCGGTTCGGCGGCGCTCAAAGGCTTCCTTTTCGCGTTCGAGGCGGAAGCGCTCGTGAGCGAGCAGCTCTGCGGCGGCAGCCCTGCCCTCCTGTTGGCGGAGCTCCTCCTCCGACGGAGCCGAGCTGGGGGAATCCTCGCCGGGCATCATGCTCTCGACCTTGGGCATACCGCGCTCCGGATCGGGATGCGCGCGCCTTTCGGCCTCCCGGAGAGCGGCATCGTCGTCGAAGAAATCGGAGAAGTCCTCCTTCTTCGGCTTTTTCTTTTCGGGCATACCGAAGATCTCGTCGGCGCTCATGCCGGCGTATCTCTTCTCGTACTCCTCGCGCCGGAGCTCACCCTCGGTCTTTTTTGCTCTTTCACGTTCCTCGCGCTCGCGCTCGTTCTGCTGCCGCAGATACTCCATAGCGCTGCCGCCCGAGTAAACGTCATAATCGAAATCGCTGGAGACTATCTCATCGTCATTGGCGATAGCTCCGTCGTTCCTTTTGTCGTCCATAGTCTTCTCCCTTATCTCTTACCGGCCGCATACCCCGGCGGGGCATCCGCCGGAGCGCAGCATCTTTGATCTCTTTATTTCTGTTGTAAGCCGATCATTTCAGGCTCTCTCTTGTATAGTCGAGCAGGCCGCCGGCGAGGATGATATCCTTTGTTCTGCCGGTGAGCTCGCAGAGGACGGGGATATTCACGCCCTTGGTCCTGTTGATGACGGTCAGCTCGGTCTTGCCGGCCTCGATGTCTGCTCTTACGTTCTCTATCGCAAGCTCGTCGCCCTGGCTGATCTTGTCGTAGTCAGCCTCGTTGACGAAGGTCAGAGGCAGGATGCCGGCGTTTATCAGGTTAGCCCTGTGGATACGTGCGAAGCTCTTTACCAGCACCGCCTTGATGCCTAAGTACAGCGGAGCGAGAGCTGCGTGCTCTCTCGACGAGCCCTGACCGTAGTTCACGCCGCCGACGATGATGCTCTTGCCGAGGTTCTTGGCTCTGCGGGGGAAATCCTCATCGCAGACTGTGAAGCAGTGCTGGGAGATCGCGGGGATATTCGAGCGCAGAGGAAGGATCTTCGCGCCTGCGGGCATGATGTGGTCTGTGGTGATATTGTCGCCGACCTTGAGGGAAACGGGGCACTCGATGTTCTCCACCAGCGGAGCCGTCTCGGGATAGGGCTTGATGTTGGGACCTCTGAGGATCTCCACCTTGTCCATCTCCTCCTCGGGAGCGGGAGCGGCGACCATGTTGTCGTTGATGACGAACTGTCTCGGCATCTCAAACTTGGGCATATCACCGAGCTCGCGGGGATCGGTGAGATAGCCGGTCAGAGCGGACAGTGCCGCCATTTCGGGAGATACGAGGTAGATCTGACCGTCCTTGGTTCCCGATCTGCCCTCGAAGTTGCGGTTGAAGGTACGCAGGGAAACGCCCTTGGAGTTGGGCGACTGACCCATACCTATGCAGGGGCCGCAGGCCGACTCGAGTATACGGGCACCGGCGTCGATCATCGTTGCCAGAGCACCGTTCTGAGCGATCATGTTGAGCACCTGCTTGGAGCCGGGAGCGATAGCAAGGGAAACGTCGGGGTGAACGGTCTTGCCCTTGAGGATGTAAGCTACCTTCATCATATCCATAAAGGAGCTGTTGGTGCAGGAGCCGATGCAGACCTGATCTATCTTCAGCTTGCCGATCTCGGCAACGGTCTTGACATTGTCGGGAGAGTGGGGACAGGCCGCCATAGGAACGATAGCGCTGAGGTCGATGTCTACTGTCTCGTCATAAACGGCGTCGTCGTCAGCCCTGAGCTCTGTCCAGACCTCGGCTCTGTCCTGAGCCTTCAGGAATTCAAGAGTTACCTCGTCGGAGGGGAAGATAGAAGTCGTAGCGCCGAGCTCTGCGCCCATGTTGGTGATAGTGGCTCTCTCGGGAACGGTAAGGGTCTTGACGCCCTCGCCGCAGTATTCGATGACCTTGCCCACACCGCCCTTAACGGACAGTCTTCTGAGGACTTCGAGGATAACGTCCTTGGCTGCTACCCAGGGAGAGAGCTTTCCGGTAAGGTTGACCTTGACGATCTTCGGATAGGTGATATAGTAAGCGCCGCCGCCCATAGCTACGGCAACGTCGAGGCCGCCGGCGCCTATGGCGATCATTCCGATACCGCCGCCGGTGGGAGTATGGCTGTCGGAACCGATGAGGGTCTTGCCGGGGATGCCGAAGCGCTCAAGGTGTACCTGGTGGCAGATGCCGTTTCCGGGGCGGGAGAACCAGATGCCGTGCTTCTTTGCAACGGAGCCGATGAAGCGGTGATCGTCGGCATTCTCGAAGCCGGACTGGAGGGTATTATGGTCTATGTAGGCAACGGAGCGTTCCGTTTTTACTCTCGGCACGCCGATAGCCTCGAACTCGAGGTAGGCCATAGTGCCGGTAGCGTCCTGAGTGAGGGTCTGGTCGATGCGTATGCCGATCTCCTGGCCCTTAACGAACTCTCCGTCAACGATATGCGCTTTGAGTATCTTTTCGGTAAGTGTAAGTCCCATAAAGCAAACAATCCTTTCTGTTTCATAGATAATACTATTATATCATAAAGAAGAGGTGAAATCAATAGTAAATTTGTGAATATAGGGAGGGCTGAACAAAGTAGTGTGACCCAAACGCAAAGCGAAATAAAGCGCGCGGTCGAGCCTCGCGCCAGAGGCTCGCGGGGTCAAGGGGCAGCGCCCCTTGTCGCCGTCCGCAGACGGCGAAACTCCCCTTACCGGAGGGCGCTCCGAGAGGGGTGAATTTAAAAACAGTCCGGTGGACTGTTTTTAAAGAGGGGAGGCCCTGAAAGAGAGGGCCTCCCCTTGTTCGTCGCCCGCACAAGTTCGCCTGCGAGCGAGCAGCGAGCACGTTCTTTATTACTTTCCAAGCATAAACAAAACTTTGTTTCACGCTCTATACTTTGTAATGGCCGAAAGCAAAGACACCCGCCCAAATTCGGGGGCTTTCCGGTCGCCCCCGAACCCCTTCGGGTGACACACTTATATGTTTGAAGCCGCTGCTTTGTTCAGCCCGCCGTCAGATTGAGTTGCTTTTCTGCACTATATTACCCAAAGGCGGAAATGCGCCGTCCGCGTTAGGACTGCCTCCCAACCCCTTCGGGTGGACATCTCCCCTCACAGTGCGGAGCCATGCCCCATACCCACAAAAGGCTCTGCCGGCTTTGTGCTGTTTTTTAAAACAACACATCCCTGAAACATACCTCCGGACGGTGTTCGTCAAAGTTGTAGCTGTGAAATGCTCCCCCGTGACAAAATCCCGCCTCCGGACAGCCCTTGCACATCTCCGTGCTGTCGGACAGGTCTATCCTGAATTCTTTGAATCTGTTGTTCCAGACCTCGCTGAACCTGTCTCTGCGGATGTTGCCCTGTATGAACTCCGGCCTGCGCTCTATATCAAGACACGCAGTGATGTCTCCGTTTGCCATGATGCTCGCCGTGTACAGCCCCGCCGTACACAGGAAGTACCAGTCCCGGACTTCGTGTTCATACTCGGTGCCGAGATAGTGGCTGCACCCATAGCATACCGGCTGACCCTCTATCCTCTTCTGACGTATAAAGCTGAACATCCTGCGGTAGTCGTCAGGCGTCAGCAGAAGCTCGGGATGCTGCTTTGCCCTGCCTATCGGCTCGATATTTATGACTCTCCAGGAGTCTATGTCCATCTTGTCGAAGATGGTGAAAAGCTCGTCGAGCTGATCTATGTTCTGATGCGTTACCACCGTCGTGACCTGCACCGCCGACCACCCGCCTACCGACAGCAGGTTCTCTATCCCCTGCATGGCCTTGCGGTAGCCGCCCGGTGTGCGGCGGAAGGCGTCGTGAGTGTCCTCGAGGCCGTCGATGCTGACCGAGATAGTCCTCATCCCGACGCGCCGAAGCTCTCTTGCGACCTCGGGAGTGATAAGCGTGCCGTTGGAGGTCATGCCCCAGCTGAAGCCCAGCCTGTGAGCTATGTCTGTTATCTCGAAAAATTCTTTTCTGAGCAGCGGTTCGCCGCCGGTGATGCAGAGCATCTTGTGACCGGTGCCGAAGTCCTCTTTCACTTCCCGCAGGAGCTTATCGTACTCGGGCACGGAGAGCTCCTCGCTCGAGACGTCTCCGCAGCTGCTCCCGCAGTGGATGCAGCGCTCGTTGCAGCGCAGGGTCAGCTCGAGGAACAGGTTGCGCAGCTCGGGCCTGACGAGCAGCCCCCGGCGGTACTCGGCGAGGGTATTGAGATTATTGAGCTTGGTTTCAACATTCAGCATGGCTCATTCCTCTGTTTCCGTCGGCGGGGGACCGTAGACTATTTCGATCTGATCGAAGCGGGGGTCGTAGACAACACTGTCATCAGACTCGGTATAGCTTTCGATGTCACCGAGCCAGACGGAGGATCCTTCATCATCGACCGGGGGGCCGTATTCCATCTGTATCAGCATACTTGACGGGTCATAGTCCACGGGAGGCCCGTAGACATCCTGCTGCATTTCTGACGAGGGATCGTAGTCGGGATCCGTGGGCGGGCCGTAGACCTCCTGCGGTTCCTCGGACGAGGGGTCGTAATCGACCGGAGCTTCGTACTCGGTCTGAGGCTCATCGGAGGACGGATCGAATTCGCTTGAAGCCGCAGTCGTGGTCGTAGTATTGGGGTCGGTGGCGCTTGCGCCGCCTGAAGATGACTCCCCGCCGCAGGAGCTCATGGACAGAGCGGCGGCGAAGGCGGCAGCAACGAGGGCTGTTTTCTCGGTCTTTTTCATATCAGCATCTCCTTTCGGAAAAGGTCCGGATATATATACGTTCTGACCCGCCGTTTTTTATGGCAGCGTAATGCACGAAAGGGCGGGGCGATCTTTGTGGATAATGACGGTACGGGTACAGACACTATACATAATAATTATAAACCCGGGGGGATGATTTGTCAATAAAGGGCGCGAAATAGGGGCATAATAGACAAAACGGGGGAGACATTTTTGAAGCATCCGTCAATTCACAATGCGGCCTCTGATATGGTATAATTAAGACACCAAAACAAAAGGAGGTATTTCTTATGAAATATGTATGTTCGATATGCGGATACATTTACGATCCCGAGGCCGGCGAGCCTGACAGCGGTATAGCGCCGGGTACAGCATGGGAAGATGTACCGGAAGATTTTGTATGTCCGTTATGCGGAGTAGGCAAGGATCAGTTTGAGGAGCAGTAAGCTCTGCACAAGACATAGCACAAACAAATCAAGGCGCTGCGCCCAAGACACAAAGGGCAGCAGCGCTTTGTTTTTTTGCTGTGCTGCGGGAACTGTCAATCGCAGTGCCGACCGGATACATCCGTCGCCAGCACTCCCGGAAACAGAGAGCGATTACCGCGAGCGAACGTTTTTCGTCCGGTTCTGCAGATAGTCAGCGGTACACCCGGCTCCGCACTGTGAGGGGAGATATCCACCCGAAGGGGTTCGGGGGCGACCGGAAAGCCCCCGAGACAGGGCGGGCGGCTATGCTTTCGGTTTATACGAAGTTTAGAGCGTGAGACAAAGCTTGTTTCAGTTTGGAAAGTATATATGTCCGTGCTCGCTGCTCGCTCGCAGGCGGCCTTGTGCGGACGACGAACAAGGGGAGGCCCTCTCTTGCAGGGCCTCCCCTCTTTAAAAACAGTCCACCGGACTGTTTTTAAATTCACCCCTCTCGGAGCGCCCTCCGGTAAGGGGAGTTTCGCCGTCTGCGGACGGCGACGAGGGGAGCT
>JAFXVY010000104.1 GCA_017534595.1 Ruminococcus sp. | reverse complement strand
TGCACGTCATCTGCTTGCATATTTTCCGTCATAGCACACAAATTCTCCTTGCCGGGCGTCAGCCCGCCTGCGTCGAATTTATGCACTCTGACGAAAATCTGTACCTCAACGCCAGTTGAGGTTGCGTATACTGACGCACAGAGGTTGTGCGGTATTGCCCTAAGCTTTCTGTTGATCTGTATAAATTTTCTTTCCCCCGTCAATACTACCCTCGACAAACCCAAAAAGGAATGATCGTATGAAAGGAAGTACAGTATTTTTCAAAAACTCACCCGCTGTCATCGCCGCAGCCGCGGTGGGCGGGAAAATGGAGGGCGAGGGGCCTATGGCCGCTTGCTTCGACAAGATCAATGAGGATCCCTATTTCTCCTGCGAAACGTTTGAACAGGGCGAAAGCAAAATGCTCAAGGAGGCCGTCCTCCATACCCTCTCGAAAGCTTCCCTCACGCCCGAAAATATCGACGTCATGTTCGGCGGAGACCTGCTCGACCAGTGCGTCGGCACGACCTACGGCATCCGTGACCTCGATATCCCCTTTCTCGGGATATACGGCGCCTGCTCCACCGTCACCGAAGGAGCGCTGCTCGCCTCTCTTTTCGTGGACGGAGGATATGCCCGGCGTGCCCTCGCGGTCACATCCTCCCACTTCTGCGCCGCCGAAAGACAGTACCGCTTTCCGCTGGAGTACGGAGGTCAGCGTACCCCGACCTCCCAGTATACCGCGACCGCTGCGGGAGGGCTGGTGGTTTCCGCCGAGAGGCTCCCGCCGTATATCCGAGCCGCCACGGTGGGGCGGATAGTCGATATGGGCGTCAAGGACGCCGCAAATATGGGCGCTGCGATGGCACCGGCAGCGTATGCGAGCATAAAGCAGTTCCTTGAGGACACCGAGCTCGCCCCGGATTTCTTCGACGCGATAGTGACCGGGGATCTCGGGAAGGTCGGGAGCCGGCTGCTCTGCGAGCTTTTTGACCGAGACGGCGTTGACATCCGCTCGCTGCACCGCGACTGCGGCACCATGCTCTACTCCTTCGGCGAGCAGGACGTCCACGCGGGAGCCAGCGGAGCCGGATGTGCGGCGAGTATGCTCTGCGGATATTTTGTCCCCAAGCTCAGATGCGGGGAGTTCAGGAACATCCTGTTCGCAGCGACGGGAGCACTGCTCTCCCCGACGGTAAGCGCACAGGGCGAGAGCATACCGGCGATAAGCCATGCGCTGTGGCTGTCCTTTGAGCCGGGAACGGCGCCGGACATCCGGTTTACGAGAAAGGAGCAGGTATGAGTTTTTTCTACGCATTTGTGATAGGCGGGGGGCTGTGCGCGATAGGGCAGCTTCTCATTGACAAGACGTCCCTGACGCCGGCGAAGATACTTGTGAGCTATGTCACGGCGGGTGTACTGCTGGGGGCGGCGGGACTTTACGCGCCGATAAAAGACCTTGGCGGAGCGGGTGCGACGGTCCCTCTGACCGGTTTCGGGAACGCGATAGCCGAGGGGGTATTTGAGGCTGTTGACAGAGAGGGTTTCATCGGGATATTCTCGGGAGGACTTGGGAGCTGCGCGGCGGGGATAACTGCTGCAATGGTATTCTCGTTCATTGCGGGGGTATTCGGGAGGAGCAGGCAGAAGGCGTAAGCCGCATAAGGCCGCTCACTATACAAATAAGGCGCTGCGCCCAAAATCCAAAGGGCACAGCGCCTAATTTATATTATGTTATTATTTCCTGCGCAGCCGCAGCCTTACTTCGTATTTATCTTTACCCTCAGTTCCTTAATTGCCTCTTTGAATGCCTTCTCACGCTCTGCATCCGCTCCGGTCATGTGCGTCAGCATTATCTCTCCCTGCTTCAGCAGGTACGTCAGCAGGCGTATAAAGGTGTCTGCCATGATGCCGAAGTTGATGCACAGCAGCAGGCTCTTCGTCGATAGCGTCGTCGTGCCGAATACCCAGCCGAGCAAACGGAATGCAAAGATAAGTCCCGCTGCACACAAAAGGATTATCGCCCTCTTGTATCCGCTCAGCGGCTTGCTTATGTGCCACAGTACCATTATGCCTACTACCGAGAGCAGTATCGTCGAGGCCGTTTGTATCTCACCCTGCGTTACTTCAAAGATCTGCCCGAATATCACCATCGCCACGACTACGAATACGTCCGTTATGGCTCCGGGGACGGCTTTCATTATGATGTTCTTCATGAAGTGACCGTTGATAAGGTAATGGTCGGGTACCTGCGAGAGCAGGAACGCCGGTATGCCTATCGTGAACAGGCTTATAAGCGTGATCTGTGACGGAGTCAGCGGGTATACCACTCCGAATGCTATCGAAAGCACCGAAAGGATGACCGAGAAGATGTTCTTAACAATGAACAGGCTTCCCGAACGCTCCATGTTGTTGACTACCTGCCTGCCCTCCATTACCACTTCGGTCATGTGGGCGAAGTCGGAGTCAAGAAGCACCAGCTGTGCCGCCTGTACCGCCGCATCGCTTCCGGATGCCATGGCGATAGAGCAGTCGGCGTCTTTAAGGGCAAGGATGTCGTTTACACCGTCTCCGGTCATGGCAACGACCTTCTCCTGCTTCTGCAGTGCCTTTACGAAGGAGCGCTTCTGATCCGGCGTGACGCGCCCGAATACGGTGTAGTTCCTCATGGCCTCGGATATGGATTCCTCGGTGGTGAGGGTCGAGGCGTCAACATACTTCTCGGCGTTCTTTATGCCCGCCTGCTTGGCGACCTCGGAAACGGTGATCGGGTTGTCGCCCGAGATGACCTTGACCTCGACGCCCTCGTTGGCGAAGAACCGGAAGGTCTCGGGAGCCGTTTCGCGTATGGGATTGGATATCATTATCAGTGCAAGAGGAGTCCTCTCGCCGGTCAGAGCCTTGCCGTCGGGCTTGCCGTCGTAGGCGGCGAAGGCCAGCACACGGTAGCCCTTGCGGCTGTCGAGCTCGATCTGCTCGCGGTATTCGTCGTATTTCTCCTTGAGCACCCATTCGGGAGCGCCGAGCACGTAAGCGCCCTTTTCAAGCGTCACGCTCGAATACTTGAACTCGGAGGAGAAGTCGGTGTGACCCACGACCTTTGCACCGGTGGGCGTGGTGAAATACTGCTTCATCGCAGCCATCGTGATGTTGTCCGCCGACTGCTCGGAGGAGAAGTCCGACAGCAGCCCGACAAGATCGTCGCGGCTCATATCCCCAACCGGCTTGAGGTCGATGACCTTCATCGTGTTCTCGGTGATGGTACCCGTCTTGTCAACGCAGAGCACGTTTACTCTTGCGAGAGTCTCTATGCACTTCATGTTGTGTACGAGTACCTTCTGCTTGGCGAGGCGCATGGCGCTGATCGCCAGCGTGACGCTTGCCAGCAGGAACAGACCCTCGGGGATCATGCCTATAACGGAGGCTACCGAGGCTCTGATGCTCTCATTGAACGAAAGCGAGTTGGACACATAGGAGCGGTAGAACTGCAGGCCGCCTATCGGGATGATGATGAAGCCGGCGATCCTTACTATCCTGTTGAGCGAGCGGATCATTTCCGACTGCTCGCCGGTCTTTACCCTCTTGGCCTGTATCGTCAGCTGAGAGATATAGGAATCCGCGCCGACCTGTGTGAGCCTTGCCTTGCAGGAGCCGGAGACTATGTAGCTTCCGCTCATCAGCTCGGCACCGTTCTCCTTGACGATCTCGTCCGCCTCACCGGTGAGCAGCGCCTCGTTTGCCGAGACCTTGCCCTCGATGACCACGGCGTCGGCGGGTATCTGGTCTCCCGCCTTGAAAATGACGATATCGTCGATGACCAGCTGATCGGAGGGGATCTTCATCTCCGCACCGTCACGGATGACCTTGGCGGTGGGCGAATTGAGCATCGTCATCTTATCGAGCAGGGCCTTTGACCTTGTCTCCTGCACGATACCGATCAGCGTGTTCACGATAATTACCGGCAAAAACGTCAGATCGCGGTAGGATCCCGCGAAGATCAGCAGCACGGCAAGCACCGTGAAGATCAGGTTGAAATAGGTAAATACGTTCGAGGCGATTATCTGCCCCACCGATTTTGAAGGCGGATCCACCGGGGTGTTTGCCCAGCCTGCCGCGGTACGCTCGCTGACCTGCTGTGAGGTCAGGCCCTTGTCCGCGTCGGGGCTGACCCGCACGATCTCGGCTCTTTCTTTCTTCTTCGACATTATGAGCTCTCCTTAGCATAAGTCCGTCCCCGACCCTCCGGGGCGGCATTTATATTATTATACTACTTTATTTCCGAAAATGCAAGCGTATATTTTGATCCTGTGACCGTCATCTGACTTTTTTCATTGAAGAGCCTCTGCCGGGTATTGTACATAACACACAAAAACAGCCGCCCCGGTTTGTGCAGACGTACAGATCTTGGGGCGGCGTAAATATTTTTTTCGGAAAGTTGCACGTTTGCGTGCACCAAAAGGGCCGATTTCCGCTATTAGTGAAGGGGTGCGGTGAACGGATGCCGCAGCCGGAAAGGAGATCATCAATGAAAACAGTGGATATCAACGATTTCGTGCTGGCATACGTCAGGTGCGGGAACTCCGAGGAGGCAGCGCTCTGCGCAGGGGTCGCTCCCGCAAGAGCCAGGCTCGACGGGCAGAAGCTGCTGTCCCGCAGGAGCGTCCGCAGACGTATCGAGCGGGCAAGGCGCGAGCTCGCCTCACGCGAGGCCGAGATCAGAGCCGGTCTCGAACGCCTCGCCTACGGCCGTATCAACGACGCCGCAGCCCTCGCCTTCGCGGAGGAGCTTACCCCTGCCATGCTCGTGTCCGCCGACCTTTTCAACGTCAGCGAGATCAAGCGTGTCAAGGGAGGGGGCGTGGAGATCAAGTTCTTCGACAGGCAGCGTGCCCTTGAGCGCCTCGCCGAGCTGAACGACCGGGAGCAGTCCGACCGGAGGGCAAGAGATCTGGTGGAGGCGGTCTACGGCTCCCGGAGCTGTGACGGCGCATCGACGGAGGGTGTCTGCGATGACTCGGATATCCCCGAAGAATGAGCTCTGTGACGGCAAAAAGCTCTCGGAGAAGCAGAAAGCGGTCTTCAACTGGTGGTGCAGCGCACCGACCTCCTCCCGCGACGGGATAATCTGCGACGGCGCTATACGTTCCGGCAAGACCTTCTCGATGAGCGTCTCCTTCGTGATCTGGGCTTCGCTGACCTTTTCCCGCAGCGACTTCGCCTTCTGCGGCAAAACCATCACCTCGGTGCGCAGAAATCTCATCACCCCTCTGATGCGCATCTCCCGTGAATGGGGCTTCACCGTAAAGGACTTTCCCTCGAAGAACTACGCCGAGATCACCCTCGGAGGCAAGACCAACCGCTTCTACCTCTTCGGCGGTCGGGACGAGAGCTCCGCAGCCCTCATCCAGGGCATGACCCTCTCGGGCATCATGCTCGACGAGACCGCCCTGATGCCCCGCAGCTTTGTGGAGCAGGCCGTCGCACGCTGCTCGGCGGACAAGTCAAAGCTCTGGTTCAACTGCAACCCCGAGCACAAGCTCCACTGGTTCAAGCGGGAGTGGATCGACAAGGCTGCCGAAAAGAACCTGCTCTACCTGCACTTCGACCTTGAGGACAACCCCTCCCTCTCACCGGAGGTCATCGGGCGCTACAAGAAGCTCTACTCCGGGGTGTTCTACGAGCGGTTCGTCCTCGGCAAATGGGTCAGCACAGAAGGGCTCGTCTACCCCATGTTCTCGGAGGAAAAGCACGTCGTCCGGAAGCTCCCCGACTGCTTCGCAAGCTTCGCCGTCAGCTGCGACTACGGCACCGTCAACCCTTCGAGCTTCGGGCTGTGGGGCTTAAACGGCGGGATCTGGTACCGCATCGCGGAGTATTACTACGACTCCCGGCGCGAGGGTATGCAGCGCACCGACGAGGAGCACTACAAGGCTCTCGAGGAGCTCTGCGGCAGCCGAAGCATCTCGCAGGTGATCTGCGACCCGTCGGCGGCATCGTTCATCGAATGCATCCGCAGGCACGGCAGGTTCAGGGTGCTCCCCGCAAAGAACGACGTCCTCTCGGGGATACGCCGGACAGCCGACGCTCTCTCTCAGGGTAAGATAAAGATCTCCGCCTCCTGCACCGACTGCATCCGCGAGTTCTCGCTCTACCGCTGGGACCGCAGCGGAGCCGTCGATGCCCCCCTCAAGGAGAACGATCACGCCATGGACGATCTGCGGTACTTCGTGAGCCGTATGCTTGCCCCGCCCCCCACCGGCTTCTTCGTAGCCTCCACAGGCAGATGAAAGAAAGGATCAGAACTATGCTGTCACGAAAGAAAAAAACAAATCCCGGGGCACAGGGCGCGTTTTCCGCAGAAAGAGCGGTTTTTCGCCTTGCGCCGGATCACAGCAGCTTCGAGAACGAGTTTTACGAGGAGCTCAGGGCAAGGGTACCCATACTCGATGCGTGCTTCGGCAAGATCATCAGGCTGACCAACGACTTCCGCCTCGTCAGCGGCGACCCCAATGCACAGAGAGCCCTTGATGATATGTCGAGAAACGTGCCCGTAGGGCTTTCGGGCTGCTCGCTTTCGACCTTCGCCGACCTCTACCTCGACACTCTGCTGACCTACGGCCGCGCACTTGCCTTTGTACGCACCGACAAGGAACGTGCCGCCGTAAAAGGGCTGCTTGTGGCAGACCCTGCGGTATTCCGTGCCGAGCGCGGTAAGGATCCCCTCGATCTGAGGTTCCGGCTCGCCTCCGGCGGCAGGGAGATAAAGCTCCCGCCCCGCGAGCTGTGGACCTACACCACGCTCAATCCTTCGGTCAAGCACCCGGAGGGAGTTTCCATACTCCGCGGAGTACCCGTGCTCGCGGATGTGCTGATGCGCATCTACGAGTGCGTGGGGCAGAATTTTGACAGAGTCGGGAATGTCCGCTACGCCGTGACCTACAAGCCAGAGAACGACGCTGACCGTGCCTACGCATCGGAGAGAGCCGCCATGATCGCCTCCGAGTGGTCTGACGGGATGTCGAGCGCACGCAAGGGTGTCGTCAAGGACTTTGTCGCCGTCGGCGATGTGGACATCAGGGTGATCGGTGCGGACAATCAGCTCATCGACACTCAGGTGCCGGTAAGGCAGCTGCTCGAGCAGATCATCTCCAAGCTCTCAATACCCCCCTTCCTGCTTGGACTTAACTGGTCGAGCACCGAGCGCATGAGCTCTCAGCAGGCGGACATCCTCACCAGCGAGCTTGAATACTACCGCCGGCTCACAACACCCGTTCTCCGGAAGATCGGCTGCATAATGCTGCGGCTCGCAGGCTTTGACTGCGAGTGCGAGGTCGAGTGGGGCAACATAAACCTCCAGGATGAGGAGGCTCTTGCCCGCGCAAGGCTCTACAACGCACAGGCGCTGGTGCTCGAAGAACGCATGAAAGGAGAAAACTGATGCAGAACGATTTTATCCTCGATGAGGCGGCGCTCGAAAAGCTCAACCGCTTCACCCGAAAGCCCGTCACGGCGCAGGAGGTCTACACCTTCCCGGTCGTCCTCTGCGACAACGAGATCGACCGCGACGGCGAACGCTTCTCGCTGCCGGCTCTGAAAAAGCTCGCGGAGCTCTTCGTGGGAAAGACAGGCATCTTCGATCACGATCCCCGCGGCGAAAAGCAGACCGCCCGCATCTTTGACTGCGAGGTCAGGGAGGAGCCCGGCAGACTCACTCTCTGCGGCGAGCCCTATACTTACGTCTTCGCCAAGGCCTACATGATGCGCACCGATTCCAACCGCGACCTCATCACCGAGATCGAGGGAGGCATCAAGAAAGAGGTCTCGGTATCCTGCTCGGTGGGCAGGCGTACCTGCTGCATCTGCGGCAGCGACCGCACCGAGCATCCCTGCGGGCACATAAAGGGACGCCGCTACGACGGCAGGCTCTGCTGCGACATCCTCGACGGGCCCGGAGATGCCTACGAATGGTCGTTCGTGGCCGTCCCGGCGCAGACCTCCGCGGGTGTTACCAAGCACTTCTCGGAGCTCCCCCTTGATGAGGACGCAGCTGAGCTGCGCCGCCGTCTCGACGACGCTCTCGCCGCCGGAGGCAAGGCCTGCGATATGCTCAGGCGGGAGATAATCTCCCTGAGCTTCCTGACCCGCCCGATAATGGCGGTGGAGGCCGTAAAGACCCTCACCGGGCGCATGACCTTCGACGAGCTCGCCGCTCTGCGCGACAGGCTCAGAAAGCAGATGCTCTCCTCCCGGGAGGCCGACGCTTCCGAGCTCTTCGAGGCACGTCCCGACACCGGGGCTGCCAACAGCAGCTTCAAGATCTGAATGCCCGGAGCAGTCCGGACAGCGGAATGATAAGCAAACCTAAGAAAAGGAGTATATGATATGTACAATAACGTTAAGCTTGACAAGTCACTTTATTCGATCACCGGCAAGAGCTTCACCGAGGCTCTCGCACAGCTCGACCCCGACGAGAACTACTCCGGCACCGAGCTTGCCTCCCTCGACGCCTTCGAGAGACAGCTCAAGCGCTTTGACATCAAGGTGTCGGGCGAGCACAGCGATAAGGTGGAGAAGTTCTTTGCCTCCTCCGAGTCGGCGGTGCTGTTCCCCGAGTATGTCAGAAGGATGATCCGTCAGGGTATGAACGAGGCCTCGATCCTTCCCGAGATCGTCGCCGCGAACACCACCACCGACCAGATAGATTTCAGAGGTCTCACCGTGACCTCCACCGGCTCCGATACCGGCGTTTCCCAGGGAGGCAGCCTGCCCACGACCACCGTCGTGCTGGCCTCCTCCGCAAAGGCTCTGACCAAGTTCGCAAGGAAGCTCTCCTGCTCCTACGAGTCCATCAGAAAGCAGCGTCTCGAGGCCTTCGGCGTGATCCTCAAGAGCCTCGGCGCTCAGATCTCCCGCGCAGTGAACAAGCTGGCTATCGACGATCTGACCTACGGCATCACTCCCTCTCAGATCTCAGGCTCGGCTATCACCTACGCCGATCTTGCCGCCTTCTGGGCTTCCATGAGCGACAGAGACATGACCACCATGGTCTGCGCTCCGGCAGTCATGGCGCAGATCCTCGCCCTTGACGAGATGAAGCTCTGCGTTTCCGACTACATGACCTCCGGCAAGGTCAAGACCCCCTACGGAGTAACGATCGTCAAGAGCTCGGCTGTCGGCTCTGGCAAGATCGTCGGCTTCGACAAGAGCTGCGCCGCCGAGATGATCAGCGGCACCGATATCATCGTCGATTTCGACAAGCTGATCTCCACTCAGTGCGATGAGATCGCAGCCTCCGTCACCGTAGGCTTCTCGGCTCTGACCTCCGGCGCCGTCAAGGTACTCGAGATCTGATAAATGCGGGAGCTCCCGGCAGCACTGCGCCGCCGGGGGCGTACCCTGCGCATAACGAAAGGAAGTGAGAGCCATGGCACATATGGTGATCGCAAACATCAGGGTGGTGTTTTTCAGGATCATCGGAGAAACGGTCAGCAGCACCTACGACGACCTGATCAACCGGGCAATAAGAAAGCTCGAGCTGTTCATCGGCGACCGTGAGATCGACCAGTATCAGGCTTCCTGCTGCGAATATGCGGCAGCGGCGCAGGCAGCCTACGAGCACGCTTACGAATACGCCTCCGCCGAGCGTCTTGCCATGAGCGAGACGGGAGCCGTACACAGAGCCCAGACCGGCACCTCCTGCATCGAGGCGGCAAAGCAGCTGCGCGATCATGCTTTCGCACAGCTTGCCGGCATAGGCGAAGACCCCGATTTCATATTCCGCACGATGGGAGATGACAGCCCTTGAACGATCTGCTCGAGATCCTCTCCGAAGCCTTTGAATACGGAGATTTCCTCTTCACCGATCAGGAGTTCCAGACGGTGCTCAAGAAGCAGGCCGGCAGTTATGTCGCCGTTCCCAAGGTGAAAAAGCAGGAGCTCTCGAAGCGCATCTACGCCGACAGCACCAACTGCTCCGCCGCGACGACCTTCACGGTCATGGTCAGGTGCTTCGGGCCGGTGACCGTACCGACCTTTTCGGAAGGCGACGAGCTCCTGTCGGATATCGGCGAAGCTGTCGGCTGCCTGCAGGACAGTCTGGGGCACTGCCTGATCTCCCTCGAGATCGGCGAGCTGACCCGCAACGCGACGGTGAACCGTCTGACCTGCGATGTTACGCTGAAGGTCAGGGGCTATGAATATTACGGAAGCTGAAGGAGGCGCGGAAAATGACATTCACAAACACTGTCATCCCGGTAACTGTCGGGACGGACACCTTTGCCGCCGAGAAGGCCGAGGTCTCCTACGAGATGAAGGTCTCGGAGACGGCTATGCTCTCCGGCGGCTTTGACCGTGCCCTGCTGGGCTCGCAGCTGAAACTGACCCTTGAGGGGAAGTATCTCAAGGCGCAGAGCTCGGCGTTCTTCCACACGCTTGCCGCCTCTCTCGCCGGGGGAAATACCGTATCCCCGACGGTGGAAAACAGGACATACACCTCGCTTTACGCGGACAAACTGACCCTCACCGAGCATGACGACGACCCCTACGGGAGCTTTGTTTTCGTGCTGCGTGAGCTGTAAGGAGGCAGATCATGTCACAGCTTTGCACACTGACATTCACCGACGCCGGAGGTACCCAGACGGTACAGAACAACATAGTCAGGCTGGTGTTCCGAAAGGACATCTACATGGCGGGCACCGAGCTCAGCGGCACGGTCATCCGGGAGGGCGGAGTCTCCGGGATCGTCCGCGTAAGGCTGACGGCGGGCGGCAGGATGATCCACGACGGTTATCTTGAATACGCAAAAGCCGAGCACAGAAACGGCAGGACGCTGATGCATTTCAGTTCAAAAGGCTGGTCATATCTGCTGACCCAGAACGAGCCGGTGCCGGGGCTGAACTATCAGGTGAACCTTACGGCGCTCGCGGCTCTGAACACGCCGATCCCGAACGTCACCTATGAGAGCGGCACGCTGACGGTAAACTATGTGAGCGTAAAAGAGCACTCGACGATCTGGGATGCAGTTTCGGCCTACGCGATGAAGGCCTACGGCACACAGCCCTACATCATCGGGACGAACGAGGTCTCGGTAACGGAGAGGACGGGCGCGGATCTGATGTTAGAGTCGGAGGACATAATCTCCGAGGGGACGGTCTGCGACAGGAGGTCGATACTTTCCAAGGGCTACATGGCGGACTACGACGGGCAGTACAGTGTAAGTCTTGATAACCCGGAGGCAGCGGGCACGGGGATAGTGCGCGAGAAATACTTTGCCTTTGACCGGCAGTGGTTATCGTCGCTGACGACGGGGATACAGATGCGGTTTGACCGCACGGGACGCCGGAGCGAGATGAGTTTTCTGACTGTCCGCGGATACGGCGGAGAGGAGATCTTTGACAACATCAGCTTTATGCTATACGGCACGGCGCTGACGAGAACGATAGGCGGGATAGAGCTGCAATTTGAGAAGCAGCGGGTGACGGCGGTGTACTACACGATGGAGTAATACCGTACAAACCCGCGGCTCCAAACGCGAAGCGAAATAAAGCGCGCGGTCGAGCCTCGCGCCAGAGGCTCGCGGGGGTCGAGGGGGCGGAGCTCCCTTGTGGGGTACGGGGCAAAGCCCCGACGGCTCCGCAGGCACTCGCAATTCAATACAAACAAGGCGCTGCGCCCAAGAAACAAAGGGCACAAGCGCCTTTTCATTTATTCAAAGTAATGGGGACAAATAATCGCAGCGCCGTCAACTCCGTCCGTCGCCCGTACATACAGGAATAGCAGGGTGCAAAGCACCCGAGCGAATTCCGTGCGGCTCCAAGCATAGAGGCGGTTCTGAGTGTCACGCTCATAACTTTGCTTTGGCCGAAAGAATGAAGCACGCCCTGTCTCGGGGGCTTTCCGGTCGCCCCCGAACCCCTTCGGGTGGACATCTCCCCTCACAGTGCGGAGCCGGCTGTAACGCTTACTATCTGCGGAACCGGACGAAAAACGTTCGCTCACGGTGCTCGCTCTCTGTTTCTGTGCCTGCGGGCGACGGACTGCCTTGACGGCGCTGCGAATAATTGTCCCCATTACTTAACAGAAATACAGAAAGCGCTGTGCCCTTTGGATTTTGGGCGCAGCGCCTTGTTTGTATTGAGTTTTTCATGCCTGCGGAGCCGTCGGGGCTCTGCCCCGTACCCCGCAAGGAGGGCTCTGCCCCCTTGACCCCCGCAAGGGAGCAAAGCCCCCTTGACCCCATTTCGCTGTCGCGTTTTGGTCTTTCCTTACTGCCGTTCCCTTATCATCTCCGCTAACCCTCTCCCTATCAGCTCCCCCGCGTAAAACGCCTGCTCCAATGAGTTCCCGTGACTCCCGACCTCTATCAGTAAGGAGCCCGTCGTCAGATCTTGATTGTAGTGCCGGTAGTCAAAAAGGATGGGCCGCGTCAGCCCCGGATACCGGCTCTCAAGCTCACCCTGCAGTGCCGCCGCGAACCGGAAGTTTTTAAGGTGTTCCGGCATACCCATCGTCCCGTCATCACACCCCGAGATTATCATTATCTGCGCCGCATCCCTGCCATCTATCTCCGCCGTCGGCGACAGCCGAGTCCCGTCACTGCGCTGTATCGCGTCCCTGTGGATGTCAAGCACTATCTTTATCGACGGGTACTGCGCCAAAAGCTCCTTTACTGTCTTTCTCGAGGAATCATACGCCGCATTGTAGCTCGGCAGATCGTGTACCAGCGTGTCGTGGATGTACGGTATCCCCGCTTTCTCAAGCTCCCTGCATATCCGCTCGCCGACCTCGCAGACGGACTTCTCCGGGTCGGTGGTCCGGCTCTTGAACGAGCTGTCATAGAAATCCCGGTCGGCGGGCTCGTAGCTCTCGGTGGTGTGGGTGTGGTATATGAGCACCAGCGGCTCCCCCTCGGTGTATGCCATCGAAAATGCCGGCTCAAGACGGCTCTCGGCAAGCAGGGCGGCGTTTGAATAGTGAGTGCCGTTGCGCACCTGACCCGCGGTGTCAAGGTCGAAGAACTGTGAGCCGGAGTATGACCCGAGATGTACTTTCTCCACTGCGCCGCTGCGGGTATCCTGATCCTCGGGATAGGGCTCGAGAGCCAGTACCTCCGCCGACGGCCTCGCCGTCTCAATACCGACAGGTTCGGAGCCGCGCTGCTGTATCTCCTCCGGGGCGGCTTCAATGTCGGTGCACCCGAAGCTCACCGGTGCCGCTGTCAGAAGTCCCCGGGACTGCGGCTCTGTATCGGTGCCCCCCATGCCGACCTGTCCGAGCGTGAGACCCGCAAGCTCCGCCGCAGGCCGCGCCAGCCAGTCCGACGCGGAGGAGTACCCCCACACCGCCAGAGGCAGCAGAAACAGCGCCGTGATCGTCCACAGCGAGCGTACACAGGTCTGCTTAGCGTTCATGATATCGCCCCCTTAAAATATTATGCAGGACCCGCCGGTGTTATGCCGCCGGAAAGCTCCCCGGCATATAATATAAAGGCAACACCGCACGACCCGCGGCTAACGCCTCTGCACATCATCTGCTTGCCAGCTCTCCGTCATATTACCCAAATTCTCCTTGACTTGCGTCAGCAAGCCTGCGTCGAATTTAGGCAATCTGACGAAAATCTGGACGG
>JAFXVY010000103.1 GCA_017534595.1 Ruminococcus sp. | reverse complement strand
CTAACGCCTCTGCACATCATCTGCTTGCCAGCTCTCCGTCATATTACCCAAATTCTCCTTGACTTGCGTCAGCAAGCCTGCGTCGAATTTAGGCAATCTGACGAAAATCTGGACGGCGCATCTGATGCACAGGGGTCGTGCGGTGTTGCCCAAAACAAAAGACGGGCTAAGTTCACGCTTAGCCCGTCTTGTTATTTTTGCCGTATCAGAGCAGTATGTGGTTGATCGCCGAGAGCAGAGCATAGATAGAGGATACGATGATATCCGTGTGTCTGCCGGCGCCCCATACCATCTTGCCGTTGGCGGAGATGCCCACATAGGATACCGCCTCGGAGTTGGAGTGGCGCTCGAGGGCGTGCTCGTCGTAGCTTTCAAGGGTGAAGTCCACGCCGGTGGCCTGCTTGAGGGCGTTCGCCACAGCGTTGAGACGTCCGTTGCCGCGGGCGGTGAATACCTTGGGCTCGGAGCCGTCCTTGGAGACCGTCACCTTCGCGGAGATGCGTCCGTCGGCATCCTGAACGAAGTGAGACTCGTGTACCTTCACAGGCGCGTCGATGTTGAGATAGTTCTCCTTGAAGATCTTGTAGATCTCATCCGGCATGAGCTCCTTGTGCAGACGGTCGGAGATATCCTTGACCGCATAGCCGAAGTTCTCGCGCATCTTCTTGGGCATATTGTAGCCGTACTTCTTCTCCATGAGGTAGCCTATGCCGCCCTTGCCTGACTGGGAGTTGATGCGGATAACGTCGCCGTCGTACTCTCTGCCGACATCCTTCGGGTCGAGAGGCAGATAGGGGCAGGTCCAGTGCTCGGGATCCTTTTCCTCGCGCCACTTCATGCCCTTTGCGATAGCGTCCTGATGCGAGCCGGAGAAGGCCGCGAATACAAGCGCTCCCGCGTAGGGGCTGCGCTCGTAGACCTTCATTCTGGTGACTCTCTCGTAGATCTCGACAAGCGAGGGCATATCAGAGAAGTCGAGCTTGGGGTCTACGCCGTGGGTGTACATATTCAGAGCGAGGGTGACGATATCAACGTTGCCCGTCCTCTCACCGTTGCCGAAGCAGGTGCCTTCGATACGGTCGGCGCCCGCAAGCATACCGAGCTCGGAGTCGGCGACGCCGGTGCCTCTGTCGTTGTGGGGGTGGAGCGAAACGATGACGTTCTCTCTGTACTTCATGTTCTCGCACATATACTCTATCTGCGAGGCGTAAACGTGGGGAAGGCTCATCTCGACAGTCACAGGCAGATTGATGATGACCTTTCTGTCGGGGGTCGGCTGCCATACATCGAGGACGGCATTGACTACCTCAAGGGCGTACTCGGGCTCGGTGCCGGTGAAGCTCTCGGGGGAGTACTCGAACACGATCCTGCCCCTGGCGGTCTGACGGTACTGCTCGCAGATCTTAGCACCCGATACGGCGATCTCCTTGATCTCCTCCTTGGACATACGGAACACCTGCTCGCGCTGTGCGAAGGAGGTCGAGTTGTAGAGGTGAACGACAGCGTTCTTTGCGCCGTCGATAGCCTCAAAGGTCTTCTTGATGATATGCTCTCTCGACTGGGTGAGCACCTGTATCGTGACATCGTCGGGGATGAGGTTCTGCTCGATAAGCGTGCGGCAGAATTCATACTCTGTTTCGCTTGCGGCGGGGAAGCCTATCTCGATCTCCTTGAAGCCTATCTCAACCAGCTTGGCGAAGAACTCCAGCTTCTCATCAAGGCTCATGGGGATGATAAGAGCCTGATTGCCGTCTCTCAGGTCAACGGAGCACCAGATCGGCGCATGGTCGATATACTCCTTCTCCGCCCATTTCATACAGGGGTAGGGGGGCATATAATAGCCTCTTCTGTACTTGCTTGCATTCATCATAACTATACACTCCTTATACAAATACAATTATAGTCCTTATTCATTCTCAAAAGTGATGACCTGTTTATCGGCATCCACTGCAGCTTCCACACCGAAGGGGATTATGCATCTCGGCAAGGCGTGACCGATGTTCACATTGAACACGATGGGCAGCTCCGGGCGGTCAATCACCTCGACCAGCAGCTTTTTGTATTCCTCTGCGTAGGTCTCGTCCATTGGCTTGCCTGCGAGTATGCCTGATATCCTGTCAAACACACCTGCCTCTTTCAGATATTCCAGAGATCTGCGGTAGATCTCCGGAGTTGGCTTTTCCTCGCTGGATTCCAGCAGGAGGATCCGCCCCTCCCAGTCTCCGGCATCAGGGAATAAGCTGTATTTCCTGCATAGGACAGGCATATCCTCGTACCGTTCACCGTTGAACATATCATACATCGAATCTATGCAGCCGCCCAATATCTTTCCCTTGAACAGGGGCGAGCCCTGCAAAAGCTCGAAGCCTTTATCCGGGTGGGAGACAGGCGGCACGCCCACCTGATCCGGGGAGAACTGTTTTCTCTCCTCATACCAGACCTCGCTGGGAGTGATCTCCTTTATAGTCCCCAAGGTTATGAGCTCCTCAAAATACTTCTTCGTGTAGGGCAGCATTTCATTGCTCAGCTCACAGATATCCGACAGGAAGGACTGACCGTAGAAGGTTTTCAGCCCCGCCTTATGCAGCATAAAATGGTTGATCGTAGTGTCCGAAAAGCCCAGGAATATCTTATCGCTGACTGCGTTTTTCAGCTCGTCATTCTCAAACAGAAAGGGGAGAAGCCTGTAGGTATCGTCCCCGCCGATAGCGCAGAGGATCATATCCACATCCGGGTCGCGGAAGGCCTCCAGCAGATCCTCGGCTCTTTTCTCGGGGTGATCCTTGATGTACTCAAGCCCCTTGAGGGCATTCGGCATGAACTTTACGTTTATCCCGTACTCGCGCAGTCGTCTGAGACCGATATCAAGCTCAAACTTTATGAATGGCTCACCCAGGATACCGCTTGACAGACTCACTACGGCAATATTACGCACCACAAATACCCGCCCCTTTCGTCATTTCAGAATTTAAAAACGCCCGTCTCCCGCAAGAGACGAGCGCAAGACCCGTGTTACCACTCTCATTCGCGTATACGTCACCGCATACGCCTCACCCGCATCAGTCAATGCGGCGCTCTGTAACGGGAGCTCCCGTATAAAACTACTGGCTTCGCCTTATCTGCTCGGGGATGAGCTATGACCGTCAGCCCTTACCGCCTTTCACCAAACGGCGGCTCTCTTTGACCGAAGCTGTCGGCTTTGTTTCCCTTCAGCGCATTTTGCATTTTAAGTTTTCTTCATTATACAATATTGCATGATTTCTGTCAAGTACGTTCACAGAATGTTTACACAAGCGAAGCCGCGCTCTGCCGTCGGCTGACCCGGGATGTCGGATCTGTAACGGTAAAAATGTTACAAAATTGTAAAAACTGTATATACGACATATTTTGCTCTTGTAAAAGGGACAGAAAAATAGTATAATAAATCTGTATGATTATGCCGCAGCCTCAAAGCGCGGCAAGAATGATTTGAATGGAGGATAAAACTGTATGTCACAGAATTACTTGGGTCTTGCCGAGCTGAGGGAGCGTGCCGCTGCCGATACCGAGGCAAGAAAGCGTCTGACATATCTGTTTGATGATGGGGTGTTCAGCGAGCTCGATGCCTTCGCCCTCTCCGGCTCGGAGCTCTCGGGCGTCATCACCGCCTACGGCTATGCCAACGGTGACCCCGTATATGCGTTCTCTCAGGACGTCAGCGTAAAGGGCGGAGCGATGAGCAGGGTACAGGCCGAGAAGATCGCCAAGCTTTACGACCTTGCCGCCGCTACCGGTATCCCTGTGGTGGGCTTCTACGACAGCTTCGGCGCCGATCTTGAGGACGGCTTCGGTGCTCTCACCGCTTACGGCGAGCTGCTCAAGCGCACCAACAGCCTTTCGGGAGTGGTACCGCAGATCGCGGTCGCAGCCGGCGTCTGCTCCGGTGCGGCAGCCATGCTTGCCGAGAGCGCCGATATAACAGTACTTACCGAGAAAGCCGAGCTTTATGTTGCGGCTAACAGCGATATCAAGAACAGCGCCGAGAATGCGGAGCATAACGGCACCGCAGCTCTCGTCTGCAAGGACGATCAGGCCGCTGCCGAGGCTGTAAGGGGACTGCTCGCAAAGCTGCCCGCAAACAACCTCTCGCCCGTTCCGATGTATGAGTTCGAGCCCTCGGACAAGCCCTTCGGTGAGGACGCCGCTTCCCAGGCTGAGGCCGTGTGCGACGCCGGCTCGCTGACCGAGCTCTGTGCGGGATTCGGCGGGGCAGCTTATACCGCCCTCGGAACCGTAAACGGTGCAACGGTGGGCGTACTCGCAACAAATAAGACCGCCGACAGGCTCACCGCCTCCGACGCCTCAAAGCTTGCGAGATTTGTCCGCTTCTGCGATTCCTTCGCGATCCCGGTCATCACCTTCGTTGATACAGAGGGCTTCGCCGCAGATGACGAGACAGAGGCCGCAGGCTCGGTAAAGAGCATGGCGATGCTCGCCCACGCTTATGCAGAGGCCACGACCGCCAAGCTCGTGGTAGTTACCGGCAAGGCCTACGGTTCGGCATTCATAGCTCTGGCCGGCAGGGGAGCCAATTCGGATATGACCTTCGCTCTTGAGAATGCGGTCATCTCGCCGATGGTGCCCGCCGCTGCGGTTGAGTTCCTGCATCACGACGAGCTCAAGGGTGCAGCAGACCTCACCGCTGCGAGAAACGAGCTCGCTGCCAAGTACGCGCAGGAGGAGGCCTCCGCCGCCGCTGCCGCACAGAAGGGCAGCGTAGACGCGGTTATCGCTGCGCAGGATGTAAGAGCCGCAGTTATCGGCGCACTTGACATCCTCTCGGGCAAGCGTGTTTCAAGGCTCCCGAAGAAGCATTCAAATATCCAGCTTTGATAAGCTCTGACATTATTAAGAATGGTGGTTGTTTAAAATGAAAAGATACAGCATTACAGTAAACGGCAAGGCCTATGACGTTGCGGTGGAGGAGCTTTCGTCCGACGCTCCCGCAGCTGCTCCGGCTCCTGCCGCAGCACCCGCACCTGCCGCTGCACCCGCAGCAGCTCCGGCTCCCGCAGCCGCAGTACAGGGCACCAAAGTTACCGCTCCGATGCCCGGGAACATCCTTGACGTAAAGGTATCCGTAGGCGACACGGTAAGCGCCGGCCAGGCGCTTTTCGTACTCGAGGCGATGAAGATGGAAAACGACGTAAACTCTCCGGTAGCCGGAAAGGTACTGAGCGTGAACACCACGAAGGGCACCTCGGTGGAGACCGGCGCTGTACTTGCCGTGATCGGCTGAGAAGCATACGACAAACAGGTACACAGGCCTGTGTATGAAAATCTATCGTAAAGGAAGATGAACAATTATGACTATTGACGGTATCCTTGACCTTATGCTGACACTGCTTGACAAATCAACGGCAGTACCTTTCTCCAACAAGAAGATGGTAGACCAGGAGCAGATGCGCGAGTACATAGACAGCATCAGGGCTAATATGCCTGATGAGATCAATCTTGCGAACGAGACCGTAAGAGAGCAGAAGTCGATCATTGACAATGCCAACCGTGAAGCCGAGCAGATCATCCGCAAGGCAGAGGAGAAGGCTAAAGTTCTGGTATCACAGGAAGAGATCATCAAGCAGGCGAGAGAAGTTGCCAAGCAGGAGCTTGAGAAGGCGAGAGAAGAGGCTGACGGTATCGTAGCCGATGCAAGGGCGCAGGAGAAGAAGATCAAGGCGGCGCTTGCGGTTAATCTTGAGAAGACGCTTTCCGACGCACAGAAGGCGATAGCCAACTCGGGCAAGGCGCTTGCAAAGAGCATGGATGACATCAACAGCACCAAGGAAGCCATTATGAGGGCTAACGGTACTGCGGAGCAGTAAGAACAAGCAAAAGCTGCAAGACCGATCGCATAAGTGAAACGGGGTCAAGGGGAATGAGTCCCCTTGACCCCGTTATGCTGCCGCGTTTGGTCTATTTTTTTCTGCGGAACCTTCCGAACAGTCTCGCAAAAAATCCTTTCTTCTTCTCCGGCTCCGGCACAGGTACCGGCTTCGTCTTCGGGACGTTCGCATAAGCCTCGGCGATAAAGTGTTTCTGCGCGTCAAGCGGCATATTGTCGTTGCTGACGTGTATGTAACTCCTGTCAGACAGCTGCTCCCTCGCCTTGACATTATCCGAGAACTGCACGTTGAAATAGTCTGTCAGCCTCTCCTTGAGCTGCTCGTCAAGTATCGGCGCCGCGATCTCGACACGGCGAGTCGTGTTCCTCGTCATAAAGTCTGCCGACGAGATATAGATGTTCCTCCTGACGCCCTCGCCGAAGATATAAATGCGCCCGTGTTCAAGATATCTCCCGACTATCGAGATGAGCCTGATGTTATCGGTGACGCCCTTTATCCCCGCTGCAAGGCAGGATATGCCCCTGATGACCAGCTCGACCTTCACTCCCGCCTGGGAGCACTCTATCAGCTTGTCTATCAGCACTTTATCGGTAAGCGAGTTGAGCTTTAACCCGACATATCCCTCGCCGCCGGCACGCGCTATGCGGATCTCGTTATCCATCATTTCGACGGCCCGGTTCTGTAAGCAGTGCGGTGCCGCCCACAGCAGGCGCATACTGTCAACCGTTTCGCCCATCGAGAGCGCCTTGAAGACGTCGCAGGCGTCCTGGGCGATATCGCCGTTGGCGGTCATGACCGAGAAATCGGTATAGAGCTCGGCGGTCTTTTCGTTGTAGTTGCCGGTGCCGATCTGGGTGATGTACTTCGTACCCTCGGCGGTCTTATAGGTTATGAGGCAGAGCTTTGAGTGTACCTTGAAGCCGGCGGGGCCGTAGACGACGGTGCAGCCCGCTTCCTCGAGCTGTCTTGACTGCTCGATATTGTTTTCCTCGTCGAACCTTGCCCGCAGCTCGACCAGCACGAATACGTCCTTGCCGTTCTCGGCGGCGGTACACAGGGATTTGATGACTCTTGAATTCTTGGCGACGCGGTAGAGCGTCATTTTTATCGAAGTTACCTCCGGGTCTGCGGCGGCCTCGTCGAGCAGGCGCAGAAACGGCTTCATTGATTCGTAGGGGTATGAGAGCAGCAGGTCGCGCTCCTCTATCTGCGGGATCATCGGTCTTGACTCGTCGATCATGCGCGAGGGCTGGGGCTCCCGCTTGGAGTAGAACATCTCCGAGCGCTGAGAGCATTTAGGACACAGCGCGAAGACATACCCGAGGTCGAGGGGAGCCTTCTCGATGAATATCTGCTTGGCGGAGAGCTCAAGGCGCGAGCACAGCTCGTTTATGACCTCGTCGGGCAGGGCGCGGCTGAGCTGCATCCTGACGGGGCGCAGCCTTTTGCGCTTGCTTATGAGCTCGGACATATTCTGCCTTGCGTCGAGCTCGATATCGAAATCGTCGTCGAGGCTGATATCGGCGCTCCTTGTCAGGCGCAGCACGGCTCTTTCCTCGATCTTATAGCTCGAGAATGCGCGGTCTGCGAACGCGGAGATTATATCCTCCGCCAGCATATAGTGTACCTGACCGTTCTCGCCGGGCAGGAAGACTATCCGCTCGAACTTGCCCGTGCAGCTTATCAGGCCGATCAGCAGACCCGATTTAGAGGCGAGCTTCGCGCAGACGAACAGCTCCTTATCCCCCAAAAACGGGAAGGGGTGCTTGCGGTCGATGATGACGGCGTTGAGCATCGGCTCTATCTCGTAGGAATAATATCTCTCGACGAAATCGAGCTCGGATTTGTTGAGGCTCTTGAAGCTGCGCTTGGAGACCCCTTTGAGCTCCAGCTCGGAGCATATCGTGGCAAAGGTCTTGTCCTTATGCTCGGCAAGCTTTGCGACCCGCGAGCAGATCTCGTTTATCTGTTCGGAGGGGCGCAGCTTGGTCTTGGTATCCTTCTGGTCGTCGTCGTAGAGCTTCTGATCTATCAGCGCTCCGACGCGCACCATAAAGAACTCATCAAGGTTGCTGGAATAAATGGACGCGAACTTCAGCCGCTCCATTATGGGAACGGAGCTGTCCTGCGCCTCCTCGAGCACACGCATATTGAATTTGAGCCACGAAAGCTCACGGTTGTCATATACCTTCTTGGACATATCCTCACCTCAGACGGTAAAGTTTAAGCGCCTGCCCTCCGGCAGACTGTCACAGCCCCTGTTTCTGTAAGAACTTCAAAAACAGCCCGGCTACGCTCCCGGGGTGCTTGGCGTAGAGAAAATGGTCGGCGTCGAGCAGGTGTATCTCCGCGCCGCAGAGAGCGGCGTAGTCCTTGGCGGCCTGCTGCCATGTCAGGCTCTTTACCGGGGATTTCATCCTGCTGACCGCGAAGCAGGCGAGGCAGGAAAGGATACCCGTGCTGTCGGCAGCTTCGGCGTTGGCCTCTGCGAGCATAGCCTCCTCAAACACAGCCTCGCTGGTGACGTTTTTATAATAGACCTCTTCGTAGGTCTGCTTTTCCTCATCGGTAAGCTCGATGCCGCTGAGCAGACCCGAGGCGTTGACGGTGCGGCTGCGGGTCAGCCTGTCGAGCATACCGCGCTTGGCGATCCTCTGCATCAGCGCCCTCGACTTATCGACCATGGCCTTCTTCTTTTCGGCGGGTATCTCCCCGGCCTGAGCCTTCATCATATTCGGGAAGCCCATATCTATCCCCAGCACAGCCTTCACTTCATCGGGATAGGTGTTCGCCCACCAGATCGCCTCGAACCCGGAATAGGAGTGGGGAGCCAGTATATAGGGCGGCTCGATGCCCACGGCTCTGAGTGCTGCGCGGCTCTCCTCCGCGAGGTTTTGAACTGTCCTTTCGGTGCAGGCCTTACCGCTGAGACCGTAGCCGGCCTTTTCGATCACGGCTATCCTGTACTTGCTTGACATCCGGAACCAGAGGGGCTTGTATTCGAGCGCCGGGCAGCCTATACCGGAGCCCGCCATAAAGACGATAACGGGAGACCCGGAGCCCTCGGAACAAACATTTATCTCGGTATCTCCGACCCTTGCAAGGGTACCGTAGCTTTTAATAAGATCACCTTCCGTCAGGATAATTTAATTTCCTCTATATTATAACTTTTTTCTGCAATAAAGTCAAGCGCGGCGGTTGACGTTTGGGGCGGGTTGTGGTATTATATACACAGAATATTCCGGCTGAGGGGGAGTGCAGGGTATGCTGTTTTTCAAAAAGAAGAGTACGGAGGCGGAGTCTCCGGTAAAGCAGAAGGTCAAGGGGATGAAATGCCGGCAGATAAGCTATGTGGACACTGACTTTTCCGATCTCCTTGCGGATATGTCGCGGGACGGCAAAGCGATACTCAAGCTCAGCCCGGTGAACTACTATGCCGTTAAGAACCAATACATCATGGCGCACATCTACACGAATGAAGATCTGAGTGAGAACTATGTAATGTTCACGCGGGTGGAGCATGAGCGGAGGACTGACAAGAGCGGGTACTATGAGCTTGATGAAGAAACGCTGAAGAAGGCGTTGGCGAAGGTAGGGATCATACTCTGAGACGGCTGACCCAAACGCGGCAGCGAAATGGAGTCAAGGCGGCAGAGCCCCGCAGGCACTGTTAATACAATACAAACAAGGCGCTGTGCCCGAGAAGCAAAGGGCACAGCGCTTTCTGTATCTCCGCGTAGTAATGGGGACAAATGACCGCAGCGCCGACAGCTCCGTGCGGCTTACGCAGGATGTGTGTTTGGGCGAGTATTACTCGCCCGAGCGGCAAACAACAAACGCCGTGACCCAATAAACAGGGTCACAGCGTTTTAAGGCTGACATTCCTTTCCGTTTACGGTGAACGCGCAGCGCCCGCCGACTGTCCGGATGTTCTCCGGGGGGGCAAAGGTGAAAGCGTCAAGTTCGGTGATGAGGTCTACCGATACATCGGCATTTACGGAGCTGAAAGAGGTCTTGTCCTCCATGCCGCCGAGGCCAGCGCCTTGTGCCCCGTGGCCGTGACGTTGAAGCTCGCCTTGGTTATGCTGATCTCGGAGTCGCCCGAAAGGGCTCCTACCGCTGTCAGCTCGTCGGCACTGATCTCTATCGTGACGTTGCAGTTGTCTACAAGCACCTTTGAGCTCTCACCGTCAGGCGTGCCCATGGCAACAGCCGTAAGCCCGGTGAGATAGCTGCGGAAGCTCGCACCCGTGAGGTGGATGTTCGCCGAGCTGTAAAGGGAGCCCAGCGCCGCACTCTTCGCAGCACTGATCTTCGTCTGGAGATCGCAGTTCTGTACCGTCAGATTAACAGGCTTCGCAAATGCTCCCACACCCACACTGTAGCTGCCCTGGAGCTTGATGAGGTACTTTCCGCTGTTGATCTCGATGTTGCCGCCGTTGCCGGAGCCGATCGCCACACCCCTCTGACCGTAGGCGTCGATCGTCATCATGCTGTTATGGGAGAATACGATGTCTCCGTGCTTGGAGGACAGATCGTTGCCTATTCCGAAGTATTCGGAGCTGTCAAGCTTGATGTAGAGCGCACCGTTTCCGATGATCTCGAGCCTCGACCTGAACGGCACCTGTATGCCGCCGCTGACCAGCCGGTTCTCGCCGACTATCCGAAGCGTTACGTCGCAGCCCTCGGAAAGGGAGATGCAGGGGCGCTGCCTCAGCGACAGCAGCCTTACCGAGTCGATGGTGAGCGTACCCTTGAAGCCGGTGGCACAGATTATGCTGACAGGCGTGTCGGAGGACGGCGAACCGCAGACTGTGACCTCCGCTCCCTCGGGGAAGCCCTTGCCGACAAGCACCGCGGAAACTCCCTCGCGCACCAGCGGGTCGAGCTGAACTCTCTCGCCCGCCTCGGCAACATACTGCTTGCTGGCGATACCGTCCGAAAGCTCGTCGCGGTAGCGCAGTATCTCGGCGATGACCTCATCGCTGATCTTCTCTATGACCTCCGCAGACGGCCTCGCGGTGTAATAGCCCTGTATCAGATCGACACCGAGCAGAATGACCGTTCTCAGTTCCTCCGAGGTCTCAACGCCCTCTGCAAGAGCAAGGATGCTGTTGTCGTGGCAGAAGTCGATTATATCGCGCACGAAATGCCGCTTCTTGCTGCTGTTCTGTATCTCGGAGAGCAGCGAACGGTCGATCTTGACGTAATTCGGCATATAGTCGAGCAGGTTCTTGACGTTGGAATAGCCTGTGCCGTAGTCGTCGATCGCTATACGCACGTTAAGGGTGTGGTAATGGGACTTTATGGCTTCGATCCTGCTCTCGTCGAGCTCGGCCTGCTCGGTCATCTCGATGACCGCGGTGTCCGCGTGCTTGATGAGCAGCTCCTCGATAGTTTCCTTATCCTTGACGGGAAGCACTATGTTCGGTATGCTGTTGATGAACACCATTCTCCCCATGAAGCGGGAGAGCTCCTTGTCGATATAGTTCAGGACGTTTAAGAAGGTAGCCCGCTCGATATCCGCGAGGCGGTTGGTAAGAGCGGCATATTTAAGGATATGGTAAGGCGAGATCAGCGGAGCCCCGATAGGACGCATCAGCGCCTCGTAGGAATATATGGAGCCGTCCGCCGCGCTGACTATCGGCTGGAAGTGATAGGTCAGGCGGTTCTCGTCGATGATCTTCTCGACCTGTTCAAGCTCTATGCGCTCTTCGAGGGTGAGCTTCTCAAGCTCGGAGGCTGCGGAGCTGCGCACCGTTACGAACTTCTTGCCGAGCTCGAATATCTTTTCCGACAGGCTGACCAGCTCGGGATCCACACCGCCGGAGCCGATGAGCGCACGGCAGGCTTCGATCTTCTGCTCGAGAGTGTTCTCGTTCTCTGCGGACGAAGCGGCCTCTATGAACTCGCTGAGAAGTCTCAGGTTCTTATCCAACTTGCATACCTCCTTTCCCCAATAATAAATTATTAGATATTATACCATATTTGAGCCTGTCTGTCAACTGTTTTTGTAAAAGATGTACGAAAGATGTATAAAACGTTTTAGAGCAAGCTTGACTATATGCAAAAATGCGGATGACACGAAAAAAGCCCTCTCCGGTGATCTTCCGCAGAGAGCTTCTTTAGGGGGATATAAAGGCAACACCGCACAACCACCGGCTAACGCCTTTGTACATCATCCGCTTGCATATTTTCCGTCATATAACCCAAATTCTCCTTGCCTTGCGCCAGCAAGGCGGCGTCGAATTTAGGCAATCTGACGAAAAATCTCAGCTCAACTTTATTGAGCTTGCGCGCGTCTGACGCACAATGGTTGTGCGGTGTTGCCTAAAAGGGGAGAAGAAAAAGGCATTTTGTTTGCGGATCAGAACCAGCCGCGTCCGCCCCGGCCGCCCATGTCGTTCATTCCGCCCATGCCTCCCATGCCTCCCATGCCGCCGCCGGGCATGGAGGACTGGGGTATGGAATCGACCTCTGAGCCGTTTATGATTATCGTCCCGCCGTTATAGGTCGCAGTGCCGTCATAGTCGAAGGATTCGGCAGTGCCGACGAGGGAGGTGGTAATGTCTATCGTGCCGCCGTTCACGGTAACGTTGCCGTTGGCGTCGACGGCGTCGGTGTCGCCCGAGCCCATCACTATCGTGAGGGTACCGCCGTTCATCTCAAAGGCAGGAGTGCCGTAGCTCTTGCTCTTCTGAGCGGCGTTCACACCGTCGTCGGAGGCCGAGATGCTGATATCTCCGCCGTTGATGACGATGCCTGTCGCCTCGATGCCTTCGGAGGCGGTGATCTCAAAGCTGCCGCCGTCGATCTGAACGTATGTCGCGGCCTGTATCGCGTCGCTCTTGGCATTGACCGTGAAGCTGCCGCCGGTTATGACTATCGAGCCGGTGGTGTCGTCCTCGTCGTTCTCGGCGTGGAGACCGTCCTTGCTGGTGTTTACCGTAAAGCTTCCGTCGGAAACGAGTATCGACTCATTGGCCTCGATCGCGTCCTTGGCGCTCTTTATCACGTATGTGCCGCCGGTGAACTTGATGTCGTCCTTGCCGGAGATGCCGTTGCCGTTGTTCGAGGTGATCTCGAGGGTACCCGTGCCGTTGAGAACAATATCGTCCTTGGCGAAGATGACCGCGTCGGTGTTGGTGTCGCCGTCGGCGGTGAAGTTCCCGGTGACGCTGAGGGTATTGGTGCTGCCCTCGGCGGTGGTTATGAAGCACTTGTCGCAGCTCACGACGTAGATCGCCGGGGTGCTGTCGTTTGTTATGCTCACGCCGTCGAGCACCAGCTGCACCTTGGATTCGTTGTCGGCATCCACCTTTACCGTGCAGTTAACTGCCGTCCCGGTGAGGACATAGACTCCGGCCTCGGTGATCTCCACCGTCTTTCCGTCGGAGAGGGTGATCGTCTGCGCGTCGGAGGTGTCGGCGGTCTGCTCGAGGTCGCGCTTGGTGAAGAGGTCGCTTTCCCCGGTGTCAGTGTTCACCGCCGCTGTCGAGCTTGCCGCCGCCACCGCCGCATTTGTCTCCGCCGACGCTGCGGACTTCGATGTGCTGACCGTGGCCGAAGCCGCCGCCGTATTTGCCGCCGCCTCGGTCGAGGCCGTATCGTTCGTGCTGCATCCCGCAGCCGTGAGGGACATAATTATCGCTGCCAGTAAAGTCGCTGTATTTCTTGCTATGTTTTTCATATCCGTTCCTCCGTTCCGGAGCTCTCTTGCTCCTGTTGTTATACTCAGTATAAAGCACCAAGCTTAATCTAACCTAAAGCGAATGTGAAAACCGGGTGAAATATTTGCCGGCAAAGCTGTCTTGCGAACTATTTTCCCCGCTGTGCTTTACATTTATAAAAAAGTGTGCTATAATCAACTGCGGGGGGAATAATTCCCCCTAAATACTGACGGAGGTCTTATATGGATCATAAATTCTTTGCGATGATCTCGCGGATGAAATACATCAACCGCTGGGCGCTTATGCGCAGCACCATTACCGAGAACATAAGCGAGCACTCTCTCGAGACGGCGTTCATCGCCCACGCTCTTGCGCTTATCGGCAACAAGCGGCTCGGCAAGAGCTACAACGCCGAGAGGGCGGCGCTGCTCGCCATGTATCACGACGCCACCGAGATAATCACCGGCGATCTCCCGACGCCGATAAAATACTATAACCGGCAGATAAGGTCGGTCTACAACGAGATAGAGGACAATGCCGAGCGGCAGATGCTCTCCTATCTGCCGGAGGATCTGCGCAGCGAGTACGAGCCGCTGTTCTCCCGCACCGAGGAGGAGGCTGAGCTCTGGCGCCTCGTCAAGGCGGCGGACAAGCTCTCGGCGCTCATAAAGTGCATCGAGGAGAAGCGAATGGGCAACGCAGATTTCGCCTCCGCCGAGAAAAGCACTCTCGAGCTCATAAAGAGCCTCGGCTGCGAGGAGGCGGATATCTTCCTTACGGAGTTTATCCCGTCCTTTGATCTCACGCTGGACGAGCAGTGCTGATCTGTTGTCAATGCGCAATTAAACTGTTCCCCTTTCTTTGCAGGGGACTTATAAAATACAGGTGGTCGATAATATGAAAAATACTGTGATCGCGGCTTCGCTGCTGTCGGCGGACTTTGCAAGGCTCGGAGAGGACTGCGAAAGAGCCCATGCCTCCGGCTGCGACTGGCTGCACTTCGATATAATGGACGGTATGTTCGTCCCCTCGATAAGCTTCGGGGGACCCGTGCTGCGAAGCGTGGCGGGGGTGTCGAAGCTGCCGATAGACGTACACATGATGGTGACGGAGCCTATCCGCTACATCCGGCGCTATGCCGAGCTCGGGGCGGCGGGAATAACTATCCACGCCGAGGCCGCGAAGGACGTCAGGGCGGCGATAGCCGAGATACGCAGCTGCGGCGTCAGGGCGGGGCTCGCTCTCAAGCCCGCTACACCGGTGAGCAGCATCTTCGAGCTGATACCCCTTGTGGATATGGTGCTCGTCATGACCGTTGAGCCGGGCTTCGGCGGGCAGGAGTTCATGAGCGAAACGCTTCCCAAGATCGCCGAGGTAAGGCAGATCGCCGAAAGCCTCGGGCAGCCCCTCGACATCGAGGTGGACGGCGGCATAAACGGCATCACCGCCGCACTTGTCAGAGAGGCGGGGGCGAACGTCCTTGTTTCCGGCTCCTATCTGTTCGCGGCACAGGATATGTCCGCAGCCGTCAGCTCGCTGAGATAACGGAGGTAAAGCCATGTACGAAAAGATCATAAGCCTGCTCAAGACCTACGGCCCGCTGCTGGCTGCGGCGCTGCTGATCCTCGTCTGCGGCATCATAGCCACCAAGATCGTCGTAAAGATCGTCTCCAAGGCGCTCGGCCGCTCGAAGATCGACAAGACTGCTCATTCCTTCCTGCTGTCGGTCATCAGGATATCCCTTTATGTGCTGGTCATCATAATGACCCTCACGAAGCTCAACGTCCCCATGACCTCGATCATAGCCGTGCTCTCGGCGGCGGGACTTGCAGTTTCGCTGGCTCTCAAGGAGAATCTCTCGAACGTTGCCGGCGGCTTCATTCTGATGTTCACCCGCCCCTTCAAGATCGGCGACTATATCTCCGTTGACAACGAGCAGGGCTTTGTAAATGACATTCAGATAATGTACACCAAGCTGCTGAGCATGGATAACAAGGCCATACTCATCCCGAACGCCAAGGTCACGAATACCACGATAGTCAACTTCACCAACGAGGAAAAGCGCCGCCTCGAGTACCGCTTCAGCATCTCCTACAAGGCGGACTTCAACAAGGCCAAGGCCGTTATTCTCGGCATACTCCACAACGATGAGCGTACACTCAACTATCCCAATGAACCGATGATCGTCATGAGCGCTCATAACGAGAGCTCGATAGAGATACTGCTCAGGGTGTGGATCAGGCAGAGCGACTACTGGCCCTATCTCTACGATCTTATCAGAGAGGTCAAGCAGGGCTTTGATGCCAACGGCGTCGAGATACCCTACAATCAGCTCGACGTCCATATTGACGGCAGCATAGAGCAGCCCGCTCAGAAAAAAAATCCGTAAGCTCAGTTTCGCAGGAAGGGAGGGTGCAGGATGGAGGTCATTCTCGGTCTCGTTATCATCGGGGCTCTGCTCGTCATGCTCGGAGTGGATCTTTTCTATATCCTGCTCGGAGTTATGATACTTCTTGCCCTTGCTCTTGCGGCGACGCTTCTGTTCTTTATATTCACCGCCGTGCGGCTCGTGAGGTCAAAGAGGGTCAGCGCGGCCTTTTCACGGATAGAGAAGCCGGAAAAGGGCTTCTCCCGTGCCGTTTACGAAAGTTCTGAGGGGGAGCTTGTCAACAGCTTTCCCTGCGAGATGATCTTCCGCAGCAGGCTCTACAAGCCCGGGCGCACCGAGACCGTCCTTGTGAGCAGGGGCGGCGGCGCCTACGACCGCTATTCGCGCATAACGGTCGTTGCCGGGCTTATGCTCGGCGGGGTGTCGATGTTCTGGATAGCGCGGTGGCTCATCTTTTTACTTGAAAATGTTATGTGAGGATCGAAATGAAGGATTTCAGACGGGCGATGAAGCTTTCGCTCATATACGGACTTATAGGTGCCGTGGCTGCGCCGCTGATATACGAGTGCTATGCCAACATCTCCAAGGTGTTCGCGCTGCTGCTGCTTGCTGCCTTCGCAGTGATCTCGGGGATAAAGCTGTCGTCGCTGTCGCCGAAGGCGGCGATTACCGCCGGCTGCGCTCAGCTCGCCTATATGACCGGCTTCGGGCTGATAGCCTATATCGTCATCCACCCGGCAGCGGTGAACATACTGTCGAAGAATTCCAAGTATTTCTATCTCACGCTTTCCGAGCAGGCGATGTTCGTTCTGAGGGCAGTGCTCATAATGCTGCTGCTGTTCGCGGTATGC
Organism: Ruminococcus sp.; assembly: GCA_017534595.1. GTDB lineage: Bacteria > Bacillota > Clostridia > Oscillospirales > Ruminococcaceae > FB2012. The sequence continues at coordinate 34,539 of JAFXVY010000103.1, read as the reverse complement.
GCCGCAAGGTGGGGGCTCACTGCCGCCGCCGCAAGGATAAGGAGCAACCGGGAGCGGGTCGGGAGATACATCGAGAACGCCTTTGACGATGCAGAGGACGGCAGAAGATGACCGGGATCTATATCCATGTGCCGTTCTGCAAAAGGAAATGCCCCTACTGCGCATTCTATTCGGTGCCGGCGGGGAGCGCGGATATGCCGGGCTATCTCGGCGCCCTTGCGGACGAGATAAAGTCAGCGCCGTCAGCTGCGGCTGATACAGTATATTTCGGCGGGGGTACGCCCTCGCTGCTCACGCCCGGGCAGGCGGGGGAGATCATCCGGCTCTGCCGGGAGCATTTTGACCTCGCAGACCCCGAGATCACCCTTGAAGCCAACCCCTGCACCCTGACCCCGGAGGACCTTGCCGGATTCAGAGAGGCGGGAGTCAACAGGCTCTCGGTGGGGGTGCAGTCCCTCGATGACGGGGATCTGGGCTTCCTCGGCAGGCTCCACAATGCCGCAGAGGCGGTCTCGGCGCTTGAGAATGCCGTTTCTGCTGGCTTTGAGAATATCTCCGCCGACCTTATGATCGGCATACGGGGGCAGAGCGGGCGCTCTCTTTCGGAAAGCATAGCAAGGCTCGCGCAGCTCGGCGCGAAGCATATCTCGGTCTATATGATAAAGGCCGAGCCGGGGACGGCTTTTGCCCGCGAGGAGTTCACAAGCCGCCTCTGCGACGACGACGGCATGGCGCAGCTCTATCTGGCGGCGGTGTCCGCCTGCCGGGAGCAGGGGCTTATACAGTATGAGATCTCGAATTTCGCCGTCCCGGGGTATGAGAGCAGGCATAACCTCAAATACTGGAAAGGGGAGCCCTACCTCGGCTTCGGGCCGTCGGCGCACAGCTTCTTCGGGGGCGTCAGGTATAAGAACGCCGACAGCCTCGGGGAGTATATGTCCCCCGGCGGCAGGACGGTCACAGACCCCGCACCCGACAGGGCGGAGGAATATGTTATGCTGGGGCTCCGGCTCAGCGAGGGGATAAGCCTCGCCAAAGCAGGGGAGTACGGCATGAGCGGCAAACAGCTGCGTAATGCGGCGGATCTTGCAAAGCGCCTCGCCGCGGAAGGGCTCTGTACCTTCGACGGGGACGCGCTCTCACTCACTCCGGAGGGTATGCTTGTGTCGAACAGCATTATCGCCGGTCTGCTCGCATAGTTAAAATGCCCAAAAAGTTGTGTGCAGTATTGTGCATATATACGATATATCGGCGGCGCAGTTGAAATATCGGACAAAAGATGATACAATATTCTGTGTGTATTTACTCGGAAATGTTATGTTCATTTCCGTGTCTTCGTTTAATCTACAGCAGGTGAACAAGTATGAAAAAAAGGTATGCAGCCATACTGCTTGCGGCAGCGATAACACTCGCCGGCTGCGGCAGCACCGAATCGAATGATAAGATCTCCGTGCCGATCTATGCGGCAAAGGCGGTCAGCTACAATACAGCAAAGGCCGAGGTGAAGGAGATATCCGAGAGATATTTCGCCGACGGCTCCTACGGCTATCCCTATTCCGAGCGCGTGAGGTTCAGAGCCTCCGGTCAGATAGACCAGATCTATTTCACCTCGGATATGAACGTCAAGAAGGGCGACCTGCTCTGCACCATCTTCTCCGACGGCCTCGATACGCAGATCGAGGAGAAGGAGGTATATCTCAATCAGGCCAAGAAGACCCTCAGCACGCTCTATTCCACCGCAGGTGTCTCCTACTATGAGCTTGAGGACGCCAAGACGGAGGTCGAGATCCAGCAGCTCGAGTACGACAGGCTGGTGAGCAAGAAGGATCTCTATAACGTCTATGCCCCCTGCGACGGCAAGTTCAAGCTCGACCGCCGCTATGCAGGCATCCAGCGCTATACCTGGGTCAACGAGGGCACAGCTCTCGGCACCGCCACCGACAAGAGCGAGCAGTTCCTTATCTGCAAGACCTACAACAAGCTCAACAAGGTCTCCTTCGGAACGAGAGTCGGCCTGACACAGGGCGTTTTCTCCGGCGAGGGCATGGTGGCCGATATCATCACCGAAGACGCCGGTGACTATACGACCTATACTTATGTGATCCGCCCCGATGACGATACCGAGTTCATGGATATGAGCGGTGTGCAGGTAAGCTTCAATATCTACTCCCGCGAGGATGTCGTGGTAGTCCCCACAAAGGCTATCAAGAAGGTGGGCGACAGGCAGTTCGTCAACCTCCTGATCGACGGCGTCAAGGTGGAGCAGGATGTCGAGACCGGCATCGTTGACGGCGACAGCACCGAGATCACCGGCGGCCTCGTCGGCGGTGAGGATCTGATCCTAAACTGATGTTACCGATGTTGACATTTGTGTTACAATTTAATTAAACCTATTGATTTTCACAATGAAATGATATAGAATAATACTGTGCTCATTTTGAGTCAAGATCTGTCTTTGCAAGGAGGATCGGAGATTGAAGGAAATCATTGGAAATATATGGGTCAAGCGGTGTACCGCAGTCTTCAGCTGCGCATACTTCGCGGTGCTTTGCCTGCTGACCTATGCTACGTTCCTGTATAAGCTCGAATTTGTCGAGGGCATGGCGGCGCCGTTTCTTGCCATCTACAGCCTTGCGAGCGTATTCTTCCTCGTTTTGATGATCTATACGAGGGAAATGTTCATTACAAGGCTCATAAGCGTGCTGATGATGCCCGTGACGTTCTGCCTGATACTGTTCAATATGTATAACTGGGTGCTCATCATCCCGCCGTTCGTTGTGGCGCTCGTGATCTTCTTCGTGGCGGGCACTAGGGCTAACGTAAAGGTCATCCTCGGCACGATATATCTGCTGATGTATGTGCTCGGTATAGTTGCTTACTTCGTGCTCAATATGCTGCTCGGCGGCTCCGCGGTGGAGACCGAGCTCAACCTCGACCTCGACCCGCAGGGCGATGTCTACTCGCTTTACAGCGGCCAGATGAAGCATATCGCAGAAGTCACCGACGATACCAACACCTACTCCCCCGACGGAGAGTACCGCTTCCAGATCTACGACGTTCAGGACAGCGATAAGGGCGCGGTAAAGATCTATGTCGTACCCGCAAATGAGGATATAGAGCTCAAGTATTTCACCCTCAGGCAGCAGGGTATCAGAAAGACCGTTACCAAGAACGGCACCAGAGGCGTCGTTCCTTCCGTCGGCTGGATAGTCGAGCAGGATGAGGCGACAGGTGAGTATTACCTCGCCATACTCTATCAGCTCACCGAGGAGGAGCTGCCCAAGACCGTTAAGGTCCGCAACCTCCCGAAGAAAAACTATTTCGGATTTATAGGTATCCAGTAAAGACAGCTTTCGGCACTTCCGGCAAAGACGCCGGGGGTGCCGTTTTTGTAAAGAGGCACGTTAATTATTCGATACGTGAGCAAAATATCGCTTGACATTTCTGTTTTAATGTTGTAAAATTATTATGACGGAAAATGTTTCGTAAACTTTTTATATACTGAACGGAGGACGGATATGATCCTGAAAAGAGTTTTATATGCTGCCTGCGCAGCTGTTGTAGCGGCTTCTTCGCTCGCCTTCGGCGCTTCCGCCGAGGAAGAGGCGAGACCCGTGATCCCATTCACCTACGAGGAATCAATGATCAGCACAGATGCCAAGACCCCGGCGCTCTCCTTCGATAACGACAACTGGTCGAAATATGTCCACACCAACGATGACGCCGACCTTATCGGCCTCACCCTGACGCAGGACAAGACCACCTATTATCAGGGCTTCTCGCTGAAAGCCTCCGCCTCGAAGAGTACCGATGCGCTGCTTTACAATATGCAGTATATCACCGACGACGACGGGAATTACGTCTATGAGGCATCCACCGCCGAGGGCGCGGAGCTTAAAGTCCCGGCTATCGAGCTGAGGAGCGAGGACTTCGGCCTCTCCTGCTTCGACGGCTGCTTCTTCACCTTCCAGTATAAGATCGGAGCGGATGCCGAGGGCAAGCTGCTCCAGAACTCGGTATACTGCTACGGTACGGATGACACCTACACAGCAGTCCTCACGCCCAAGACGCTGCAGCTGACCTATGACGTGCTGACGAACGACAACGTTACGCAGTACAGGAAGCAGGCGATCTCGGTAAGAACCGAGATGGCGTGTACGAGGTTCGTATTCGAGCTGCCGGTAATGGAGGACATGAGCTCGGATGTACTGTGTCTTGACAACATCAGCATCAAGCTGCCCGTAAAGGACGAGAGCGGCAACGATCTTTACATCAAGGCGCTGGACGGATACAACGCATCTGCGAAGGCGCAGGAGAAGATCGAAGAGATCCAAATAAAAGAAAAGAGCTCGGGAGTTGAAGTCGGGGATGCACCTGAGAAGCAGGAAGGCGGAAACGGCTTTGTAGTAGTAATAATCATCATAGTAGTAGTCGGAATAGCAGGCGCGGGGATATTCTTCTTTATCAAGAAGAAAAAGGCGTTCTATTAAGCCGGAACAAAAGCAGGCAGAGCCCGGGGCTCCGCAGGCGATCATAATTCAATACAAACAAAGCGCTGCGCCCATATTAAAAAGGGCACAGCGCTTTCTGTATCTCCGCCTTTGGATCATGGAGTTCGGGAAAGATGATCGGTTTGACGGCGGGCACTCATGTTGTCTGATTTCCAAAATCTCCCAACCGTATATCCGAGCTGAGACCGGACAAACTAAGAAAGCCGTTTTATGAGCTGCGGCGATCATGATCGAACGAAAGGAGATTTTGCTATGAAGGAAATAATGGCAGGGGCGCTTGCAGTTACTGCTGCGATAGCGCTGGCGTCCTGCTCCGGCAGCGCTGACAGCAGCTCGCTGAGCCCGAGAGATACCACCCGTACAGATACGACGACCGCGACGACTACCACCACGGTGACGTCTGCGACGAGCGAGGCTCCGCTTTCAAAGGCCGAAAGCGCCGCCGACAGCATCAGCGATAAGGTGGCCGACGGCATCGACACCACCCTCTCTGCCGCCGGCGACGTGGCGGACGATATCCTGCGATAAACCTGCTGCACCTGCGAAATTGCTGCGCAGGTGCTTTTTTTGTCCCCCGGCGCTTGACAAATACGGTCAGGTGATATATAATGTATACAGTTCAAAAACTGACCGTTGGTCATAATCGGCATTAGATTTGAATATCGCAGGGCTTGTTGAAACAAAATTGTGCAAAACGTAAAAAATCAAAATCACTGCTTTTTACCTCTTTTCAAGAAGCCCGAAAGATGGTATAATGATTATAATTGGCTGATTATGTGCAGATTGCCGACAGTGAGGGATGAGTATGAGCGCTGCCGAAGAAAATAAGGTCTCCGGGAACGTTGATCTTACGCCCCTTGCTTTCAGGCTGTGCAGGGCTATGGCCGCAGCATCGGTGCTGTGCTTCCTGTTTACGCTGTTCTGGGGGTTTGAATGGAGAAATCTGTTCGGCTTCACGGTGGGCGGGGCAAACGCCTGCGCCGGGATGATCTTCCTTGCGAAGACCGTCGGGCGGGCAGTGGACTGCGATCAGAAGCGTGCAAAGCGTATGATGCTCTCCTGCTACGGTATAAGGCTCGCCGTGCTTACAGCGCTCTGCGCCGCCGGGTTCCTGACGGGAGCTCTGAGCGTGGTCGGGATCGTCGTGCCGCAGCTGTTCCCGAGGATACTGCTCACCTTCGATCACATTCTCGGCATAAATCATTTCGGAAAGGATTAAGTCTATGGACGGGATAGGACAGGGACCTAAGGTCGTCTTTACTCTGCCGATCTTCGGCGGTATAGATATCACCGAGACTATCGTCATTGGGTGGCTGATAATCGTCGCCGTTCTGCTTGTGTGCAGGTTCCTGACACGCAACCTTGAAAAGGTACCTACCAAGAAACGGCAGATAGTCGCCGAGATGTTCGTCGGCTTCGTCAATAATATGGTCGAGACGACCATGGGCAAGAAGTGGAAGCATTACGCTCCCTACATAGCTACGATACTCGTGTATGCCGTGCTCGGCGCACTCGTTTCACTGCTCGGCCTGCGGTCGATGACCGCTGACTTCAACGTCACGCTGACCTGGGCGATGATGACATTCGTGCTCATCACCTATTATAAGCTGAAGCACGGAGGCGTTGGCGGATATTTGAAGAGCTTCGTCTCGCCGATACCCGTGATGCTCCCGCTGAACCTGCTCAGCGAGATCGCTACGCCGCTTTCGATGGCGTTCCGTATGTTCGGAAACATCTCCGGCGGTGCGGTCATCACGGCTCTTGTGTACAGCGCACTCGCCGCACTCTCCAAGCTCTGCCACCTCGCATTCGAGTTCGGCGGCTTCGGGCTCAATGTGATGCAGCTGTTCATACCTGCAGTGCTGTCGGTCTACTTCGACCTCTTCTCGGGCTGCATACAGGCTTATATCTTCGCCACGCTCACAATGGTCTATGTCTCGAGCGCGGCAGAGGATCAGTAATAAATCAATCGACCTACTGTAATCAATAGTAACGGAGGAATAAATCATGTTGACAGAAAAAGCATTCGTACTCGGTTGTTCGGCAATAGGCGCCGGCCTCGCAATGATCGCAGGTATCGGCCCCGGTATCGGTGAAGGTTATGCAGTCGGCAAGACCATCGAGTCCATCGCAAGGCAGCCCGAGGCTAAGGGCGACTGCACCAGAACGATGTTCATAGGCGTCGCCATGGCGGAGTCCACCGGTATCTATGCGTTCGTTGTAGCGCTGATACTTATGTTCGCCAATCCCTTTATCGGCAAGCTTTGATCCCCCGCATAAGGTCATGCGAACAGGAGGAATGAGATAAATGCTTACACCCTGCGCAAAGGTCACCGAGTTTCTTACGATAGACCCGACGACCATAATACTTACACTTGCCAATACGCTCATCCTCTTTCTTGTTCTGAAGCATTTTCTTTTCGATAAGGTCAATAAGGTCATGGACGACAGGCAGCACGAGATCTCCGAGAGCTACCGCAGCGCCGATGAGGCTCAGCGCAAGGCCGAGTCCCTCGCCGCGGAGTACGACGAGAAGATCGGTCAGGCCAAGGAGGAGGGTGCGGAGATAGTCCGCGCCGCCACCCAGAAGGCTCAGCTGCGCTCGGATGAGATCATCGCCGAGGCGAGAGCCGAGGCCAAGGGCATGATCGACAGCGCCAACAGCGAGATCGAAAGAGAAAAGAAGATCGCCGTCAACCAGATCAAGGACGAGATCGCGGAGCTTGCTGTATCCGCCGCCGCGGCTGTCGCCGAGAAGGAGATCAGCCTCGAGGACAACGAAAAGCTCATCGAAAGCTTTATCAGCAGCGTAGGTGAACAGTAATGGCAGAAAGCGTCGCTAATGTTTACGGCAGCGCCCTCTATGAGCTCTGCTCCGAGCGCGGCATCACCAAGGAGGCCGACGGGGAGCTTGCGGCTGTGGGCGGATTGTTTGCCGCGAATGAGGAATATATGAAGCTCCTTGCATCGCCGCTGGTGGCGTTTGAGGAGAAGAAGTCACTGCTCGGGGCCGCCTTTGAGGGCAAGGTCTCGGATACGGTGTTTGATTTCCTGTGCCTTGCGGCAGAGAAGGGCAGAGCCGCTTATATCCCGGCGATATGCAGGGAGTTCAGAAGGCTTTACTATCTCGAGCAGGGCATACTCGAGGTGAGCGTCGTCACCGCTATGCCTATGAGCGAGGCGCTGCAGACCAAGCTCAAGGATAAGCTTGAAGCGACCCTCGGCAAGAAGGTAATAATGAAGCTCACCGTCGATAAGTCGCTGATAGGCGGCATTGTCGTGAGATATGAGGGAGCGGAGCTCGATTCGAGCGTCCGCAGCAGGCTCGACCGCCTCAGATCGCAGATCGGCAGCATCATCGCGTAATATAAGGAAAGGTATGGGACTGATATATGAAACTGCGTCCTGATGAGATAACCGGACTGATAAAACAGCAGATCAGGGACTATCGCTCCAAGATAGAGCTCTCCGATACCGGCACGGTAGTTACCGTCGGCGACGGTATCGCAAGAGTCCACGGGCTCGACCGCTGTATGTCCGGCGAGCTCATAGAGTTTGAAAACAAGACCATGGGCATGGCGCTCAACCTCGAGCAGGATTTCGTCGGCACCGTGCTGCTCGGTACGGACGACGGCATCAGAGAGGGAAGCTCCGTCAAGAGAACGGGAAGCATCGTTTCCGTTCCGGTGGGAGAGGCTCTGCTCGGGCGTGTAGTAAACGCCCTCGGCCGACCCATAGACGGCAAGGGAGCTATCCTCACCGACGAGAGAAGACCTATCGAGAGCCCCGCCTTCGGCATCATCACAAGGCAGTCGGTAAACCGCCCGCTGCAGACGGGCATCAAGGCCATCGACTCGATGATCCCCATAGGCAGAGGTCAGCGTGAGCTCATTATCGGCGACAGACAGACCGGTAAAACCGCTATCGCCCTCGATACCATGATCAACCAGAAGGGCAAGAACGTGATCTGTATATATGTGGCGATAGGCCAGAAGAGATCCACCGTTGCGAACGTCGTGGATACTCTCGAGAAGGCCGGAGCCATGGAGTATTCGATCGTCGTTTCGGCAACAGCCTCGGAAATGGCGCCGCTGCAGTATATCGCCCCCTATTCGGGCGTTGCGATGGCGGAGTATTTCATGCTGCAGGGCAAGGACGTGCTCTGCGTTTACGACGACCTCTCCAAGCACGCCGTGGCTTACAGAACCATGTCGCTGCTGCTTAAAAGACCTACAGGCCGTGAGGCCTATCCCGGAGACGTTTTCTATCTCCATTCAAGACTGCTTGAACGCGCCTGCAACCTCAACAAGGAAAACGGCGGCGGCTCGATCACCGCTCTGCCTATCATCGAGACCCAGGCGGGCGACGTTTCCGCATACATACCCACTAACGTTATCTCTATCACCGACGGACAGATCTTCCTCGAGAGCGAGCTGTTCTTCGCCGGCGTAAGACCCGCCGTAAACCCCGGTATCTCGGTATCGCGTGTCGGCGGCTCGGCTCAGATCAAGGCCATGAAGAAGGTCTCGGGACCGCTGAAGCTGCTCTATTCGCAGTACAGAGAGCTGCAGGCGTTCTCCCAGTTCGGCTCCGACCTCGATAAGGATACCAAGGACAGACTTGCCCAGGGCGAGCGTATAGTTGAAGTCCTCAAGCAGGACAGAAATTCCCCGCTGCCCGTTGAGCATCAGGTCGTTATAATCTACGCGGTGGTCAACAACTACCTCAAGAAGATAGCCGTCGAGGACGTCAAGGATTTCGAGAAGTATCTCTTCGATTATGTGGAGTCTGCTCACCCGGATGTCTGCGAGGCCGTCCGTCAGAAGGGCGAGCTCTCCAAGGAGACCGAGGCTGAGCTCAAGGACGCCGTGAGCGAATGCGTCGAGAAGTATCTCGCCGCAAAATGAGATATACCCCTGTAAAGGAGGTGTGCCGCATACTGGCGGCAGGATATGTCAACAGCTAATATGAAGGACGTAAAGCGGCGCATCAAGAGCGTTGAGTCCACGATGCAGATAACCAAGGCCATGCAGCTGGTCGCATCGAGCAAGCTCAGGCGCGCCAAGGAGAGAGCTCTCGCAGCCCAGCCGTTCTTTGCGGCGCTCTACGACACGATGAGCGATATCTCCAACGACCCCGCATTTACGTCGATATATACCAAGAAAAAAGTGCTGCGCTCCACACTGTTCGTGGTCATCGCCGGCGACAGAGGCCTTGCCGGAGGGTTCAACTCCAACGTCCTCAAGCTGGCGGCGCAGAAGATAACCGAGCTGACCGATAAGAAGGAAAAGGTCTCGGTGATCTGCGTGGGCAGGAAATCGGTGGAGTTCTGCGAGAAGCGCGGCTTCGATATCGTGGCACGGTACCCGCAGGTGGCGGAGAGCCTTTCGATCGTTGACGCCGAGGATATCGCCGATGAGATCATCGAGCAGTTCCGCTGCGGCTATTACGATCAGGTGGATATGATCTATACCACCTTTGTCTCGGCACTCTCGCAGGTGCCTGTGGCGGTGGAGGTGCTGCCCGTAAAGGATATATCCACGGGGCTCAGGCACCGTTCGCTGATAGAATATGATCCCTCGCCGGAGGAGGTCTTTGACGGGCTTATACCCCAGTATCTCACCGGACTCATATACGCCGCGGTGGTGGACTCCTTCGCCTCCGAGCAGGCGGCAAGGCGTACAGCCATGGAGAACGCCAGCGACAACGCCGAGGAAATGATCGAGAACCTCTCGCTGCTCTACAACAGAGCGCGTCAGGCGATGATAACCCAGGAGCTCACGGAGATAAGCTCCGCTTCGCTCAGAGATGAATGATCCCTTTTATGCAGGAAGGAATGAATGAATAAATGGCTGAAAAGAATATCGGCAAGGTAGTGCAGATAGTCGGAGCGGTTGTTGATATCCGCTTTGACAAGGAGCATCTTCCCGATCTGCTCAACGCAGTGGAGATACAGCTCGGCGGCAATAAGCTGACCGTTGAGGTCGCTCAGCATATCGGTGACGATGTGGTAAGATGTATCGCCATGTCCTCCACCGACGGACTTGTAAGAGGCACCGAGGCTGTGGATACCGGCAGGGCTATAAATGTGCCTGTCGGCAAACAGACCCTTTCGAGAATGTTCAACCTGCTCGGCGAGCCCGTTGACAACAAACCGGCCCCCGAGACCGAGGAGCGCTGGGAGATCCACCGCGAGCCCCCCTCCTACGAGGAGCAGAAGGCTTCCAACGAGGTCCTCGAGACCGGCATCAAGGTCGTTGACCTGATCGCACCCTACTTAAAGGGCGGTAAGATCGGTCTGTTCGGCGGCGCAGGCGTCGGCAAGACGGTGCTCATCATGGAGCTTATAAACAACATCGCCAAGCAGCACGGCGGTATCTCCGTGTTCACGGGCGTCGGCGAGCGTACCCGTGAGGGAAATGACCTCTACAACGAAATGATCGAGTCGGGAGTTATCGACAAGACCGTTCTCGTGTACGGTCAGATGAACGAGCCCCCCGGGGCAAGAATGAGAGTCGGGCTCTCAGGTCTGACCATGGCCGAGTATTTCAGAGACGTTGAAGGGCAGGATGTTCTGCTGTTCATAGACAATATCTTCCGTTTCACACAGGCAGGCTCCGAGGTTTCGGCGCTGCTGGGACGTATGCCTTCGGCGGTGGGCTATCAGCCGACGCTGGCTACCGAAATGGGAGCCTTGCAGGAGAGGATAACCTCCACAAAGAAGGGCTCGATCACATCCGTACAGGCCGTATATGTGCCGGCGGACGACCTTACCGACCCCGCTCCCGCAACTACATTCGCGCATCTTGACGCAACCACAGTTCTTTCGAGAACCATCGCTTCGCTGGGTATCTACCCCGCAGTTGACCCGCTCGAGTCCAACTCGAGGATACTCACTCCCGAGATCGTCGGCAGCGAGCATTACAGAACTGCAAGAGACGTTCAGTCGATACTCCAGCGATATAAGGAGCTCCAGGATATCATCGCGATCATGGGCATGGATGAGCTCTCCGACGAGGATAAGCTCACCGTTACCAGAGCGAGAAAGATCCAGAGATTTCTTTCGCAGCCCTTCTCCGTTGCCGAGCAGTTCACCGGTATGGAGGGCAAGTATGTCCCGATCAAGGAGACTATCAGAGGCTTCCGCGAGATCATCGACGGCCTCCATGACGACCTGCCCGAATCGGCGTTCCTGTTCGTCGGCACTATCGACGAGGCAGTCGAGAAGGCAAAGGCCTCCGCTGAGGACTAACAAGCATTCGGTTTCAGAGGTGTAAGCATGAATACCTTCAAGCTCAGGATAATCACCCCCGACAAGGTCTTTTACGAGGGCGAGGCTGTAAGCATCATCGTCAAGACCGCTGCGGGAAATATAGGCATACTGGCGGGGCATACCCCCTATGTCGCGAATATTGTGCCTTCGCCTCTCACCGTGAGCGAGAACGGGACGGACAGCCGGGTGGCAGCCGTCTCCGCGGGCGTTGTAAAGGTGGAGAACGGCGTTGTGACTGTCGTGACCACCGCTGTCGAGTGGGCGGAGGATATCGACGTTTCGAGGGCGGAGCGCTCAAGGGAGCGTGCGGAACGTGAGCTTGCCGCACAGGCCAGCGATAAGGAGTTCCGCCACGCCGAGCAGAGGCTCAAGCGTGCGCTCAACCGCCTGACAGTTTCGGGCAAACATTGAATCATAAGCCAGTGCCGCCATGTCAGCTGTGACGGCTTGGCTTTGTTTTTTCATTACGGCTCGTAAGCCGGGCTCTGTGATAGGTAGGATACCCGCAGCGTATACTGTTACGGGTGATACTATGCTCGAGCTGCCTTTTCGCAGACCAAAGATAAGATTTACATTTTCGTTTTTTGCCGTGGTCGGGCTCGTCTCGGCTGCGGGAGGAGCGGCGGCGGTGCAGCTTGCGGTGATACTGCTCTGCTCCCTTATGCACGAACTCGGGCACATCTCTGTGATGTGCCTCTTTGGTATGCCGCCGGAGGCGCTGACGTTCTATGCGGGCGGTATACGCCTTTCGGACAGCTGCCTGTATTGCGGCAGGGCAAAGACCGCTGCCGTGCTGCTGGCCGGATGCGCCGTGAACCTGCTTTGTGCGGGGATAAGCCTGCTGCTCGGGTATGCGGGGCTTTTCGCCGCGGCAAATCTTGCTCTCGGGCTTTTCAATCTGCTGCCTTTCAGATACTTCGACGGCGGCAGGCTCTATACCGAGCTCACCGGGAGAGAACCGCCGGCGCTGCTGCGCATGGCCGCTCTGCTGCCCGCCGCGGCGCTGGCCGTGCTTTCGGTCGTCCGCGGGAGCATACCCTTTTCGCTTATCGCTACTGCTGTTATCATCCTCTGTGACGGATAAAAAGGAGGTTTGGCCCTTGGAAGAAATAAGAAACAAGCTTGAACAGCTGCTGCTGAAAACTCAGAAGCCCGCCCGCTATATCGGCGGGGAGCTCGGGAGCGTCACCAAGGACAAGAGCAGGGTGGACGTCCGCTTTGCATTCTGCTTCCCCGATGTCTACGACGTGGGGATGTCCCACCTCGGGATGAAGATACTCTACGGGCTGAAAAACGCCGTGCCGAACTACTGGTGCGAGCGGGTATTCATGCCAGAGAAGGATCTCGAGGCGCTGATGCGCGAGAACAACATCCCCCTCTATGCCCTCGAGAGCCTTGACCCCATAAAGGACTTCGATTTCATCGGCTTCACGCTCCAGTACGAGCTGTCGTTCACGAACGTCCTCGAGATGCTCGACCTTGCAGGGCTGCCGGTCTATGCAAGAGACAGGAAAGGTCTTACGCCGATAGTGGTCGGGGGAGGTCCCTGCGTCTGCAATCCGGAGCCGATAGCGCCGTTCTTCGACCTGTTCATCTTAGGCGAGGGAGAGGAGGTCAACCTCGAGCTGATGCGCCTCTACGAGCAGATGAAGCCGCAGCACCCCACCAAGGAGCAGTTCCTGCGCGAGGCCGCAAAGATAGAGGGCATCTACGTGCCGCAGTTCTACGACGTCACCTACAACGAGGACGGCACCGTGGCGGCGATAACGCCCAACGTCCCCGAGGCGAAGCCGAAGATAAAGAAGCGCGTCATCTCCGATTTCGATCACGCCTACTACCCCGACAGCTTTGTGGTGCCCTTTACGAGCATTGTCCACGACAGAGTGGTGGTAGAGGTGCTGCGCGGCTGCATACGCGGCTGCCGGTTCTGTCAGGCGGGGTTCATTTACAGGCCGTTCCGGGAAAAGAGCATAAACACCATAGCAGGGCAGACCCGCACCCTCTGCGAGCAGACGGGCTATGAGGAGGTGTCGCTGTCGTCGCTCTCCACCTCGGATCACACCAGGATCACCGAGCTGCTGACCACTCTCTCCGACTACACCGACAACGAGAACATCAACCTCTCGCTGCCCTCGCTGCGTATAGATACCATGAGCAAGGAGATCGTTGACCGCATAGCCGCGGTGCGCAAGAGCGGGCTTACCTTCGCTCCCGAGGCCGGCACCCAGCGCCTGCGTGACGTCATCAACAAGAACCTCACCGAGGAGGAGATACTGCGCACCTGCCGCCTCGCCTTCTCGGAGGGCTATCAGACTGTCAAGCTGTATTTCATGCTCGGCCTTCCCGACGAGACCGACGAGGACATAGAGGGCATAGCGAACCTCGCTCAGAAGGTGGTCGATCTCTACTACGAGACCCCGAAGGAGCAGCGCGGAAAGAGCGTTCAGGTGTCGTTATCCTGCGCGACGTTCGTACCCAAGCCGTTCACGCCCTTTGAGTTCGAGCCACAGGCACTGCCGGATGAGATACGCCGCAAGCAGGGGCACCTGCTCGACTGCATAAAGTCCAAGAAGATAAAGGTCAGCTATCACCAGATGAACGTTTCCGTCCTCGAGGGCGTCCTCGCAAGGGGAGACCGCCGCCTCGCGGACACGATATACTGCGCGTGGAAAAAGGGCTGCACCCTTGACAGCTGGGACGAGCATTTCCGCTTCGACCTCTGGCAGGAGGCCTTTGAGGAGTGCCGCACCGACACGGCGTTCTACGCCAACCGCCGCCGCGCCTACGACGAGACAGCGCCGTGGTCGCACCTTGACTATCTTGTGTCGCACGAGTTCTTTGTCCGCGAGAACAAGAAGGCTCACGAGGCAAAGACCACCCGCAACTGCGCGGAGGGCTGCTCCGGCTGCGGCATAAAGAAAGAGTGCGGGGGTGTTTACTGTGGCTGAGATGCTCCAACCCAAGAACCAGAACCTGCGCATCGAAAAGACCGAATACCGCCTTGTGTTCGAGAAGACGGGCAGGGCGCGGTATATCTCTCACCTTGACCTTATGCGCTGCTTTCAGCGGCTGTTCAAGCGCGCCGGAGCACCCCTGTGGTACACGCAGGGCTTCAACCCCCACGCCTATCTGATGTTCCCGCTGGCGCTGCCTCTCGGGACGTCCTCGTCGGTGGAGATACTCGATATCGCGCTGACCGAGCCCCTCGGGTATGACGAGCTCTGCGAGAAGGTCAACGCCTGTGCGCCGGAGGGCCTGCGGCTGGTAAGCGCGGCAGCACCGGTGATGAAGCATACCGAGATCGCCTTCGCCGAGTATGAGGTCTCCTTCGAGCAGGACGGCACCGAGGGAAGCGTCCTCGGGCAGCGGTTCTCCGACTTCCTCGCACAGGAGAAGATAGAGGTCGAGAAGCGCACTAAGAAGCGGGGTGTAAACCTCGTGGATATCCGCCCGCACATCTGCCTGCTGAGCCTGTCCTCGGAGGGCGCTCACGCCGACGCAGGGCTCAGGCTCCCCGCCGGGAGCGAGTTCAACCTCAACACGAATGTGGTCATGGAGGCCTTTGAGAGCTTCATGGGCAGCTCCCTTGACAGGATATGTACAAAACGCACAAAGATACTTACAAAGAGTCTTGAAAATTTTATATAGCACCCGCTTGAAAAACAGCGCCTTGTATGGTATAATATTTAAGCATTTGAATATCCGTCGGTTCTGCCGACGGGAGTTAATGCCAGCACCCGGCAGTCCCCGGGAACGACATTAAAGCGGATAGTCCTCTGGCTTTGCGAAGCATAAGCTCGCCATAAAGTGTATGAACATCTGAAAACAACAGGAGGTATTTAAAGTGGATGCTTTAAAGCTGATCTCACAGTCCAGCATGAAGGAAAACGTGCCCGAAGTAAACGTAGGTGATACCGTAAAGGTTCACGTAAGGATCGCAGAGGGCGACAAGTCGAGGATCCAGATCTTCGAGGGTACCGTTATCGCCAAGAAGCACGGCGGCATCGGCGAGACCTTTACCGTTCGCCGCGTAGCACACGGCTGCGGTATCGAGAGAGTTTTCCCGATCCATTCTCCCGTAGTAGAGAAGGTTGAGCTGGTAAGAAGCGGTAAGGTTCGCCGCGCTAAGCTGTACTATCTGAGAAAGAGAGTCGGCAAGGCAGCTAAGGTCAAGGAAATGATCAAGTAAGGATCTCATAAAAAGCACTGCTCCGGCAGTGCTTTTTTGTGTTTTACGGCTCTGCGGACAGTGTGCACAAAATTATTGCCGTGATAACGCGCTTTTTTTCGTTTTGGCTCTTGCAAAGAGCAGGATTTTTTGGTATAATAGTAGGGTATAGATATTTTAGGCGAGGTGAGCCGTTATGGATAAATCAATCAAGACCAACAAAACTCCCGAACAGACCGACGAAAAGGAGTACGATCTCATAACCGACCTGCTCGAGTGGGCGGAGGCTTTCGTGCTGGCTATGTTCGTGGTCATAATCGTGTTTATATTCTTCCTGCGAATCGTTGAGGTCGCGGGGCCTTCGATGAGCTCCACGCTCTCGGATAAGGACAGGATAATACTCACGCACCTGAACTATACCCCCGAGAGAGGGGATATAGTCGTCTGCAATTCCAAGACCCTTAACAAGTGCATCATCAAGCGCTGCATCGGCGTCGGCGGAGATACCGTCTGCGTAAACTACAACGACGATACCGTCAAGGTCAACGGCGAGTATATCGACCAGAGCTACATAAACGAAGCCGATATGCGCGAGCAGAGCATCTTCGATCAGAGATACAGGACCTCCGACGGCGTTTATAATTACACCGTTCCCGAGGGGACTATCTTCGTGATGGGCGATAACCGCAACCACTCCACCGACAGCCGCTCGGATATGGTCGGCTTTGTCAGCCTCGGCGATGTGCTCGGCAAGGCGATATTCAGATTCTATCCGTTCAGCAGCATCGGCTCCATCTGACAATGAGATCCCGTGCCGGTGCGATAGCCGATGAGGCGCTGGACATCCTGGGCACCGCCTGCACCGCGGTGTTCGTGTTTATCTTCCTGTTTACCTTCGTGCTGAAAAACGTCACCGTCAACGGCGAGAGCATGGAGAATACCCTCTACGACGGCGACAGGATCGTCGCGCTGAGCTTTCTCTACGAGCCCAAGCCCGGAGATATCGTCTTCATCAGCTCGGAGAGCATGAAGGAGGTCATCGCAAAGCGCGTCATCGCAGAGGCGGGGGACGTCCTCGAGATAGACTACTCCGCGAACAGCGTCTACAGAAACGGCGAAAAGCTCGATGAGCCCTATGTAAGAGAGGCCATGACCGACAGGCCGGAGTTCGCTCCGGACTTCAAAGACGGGAAGAGCGGGCGGTATGTCTACCGCGTGCCCTTCGGAAAATATTTCGTCCTCGGCGACAACCGCAATCATTCCACCGACAGCCGCATCTTCGGCTTCGTGACCCGCGATGAGATAATCTGCAAGGCGTATTTCAGATACTCCTCCGATAAGGGCGGGTTCGGCACCGTGGAATAGCGGCGGGCAGGACAGCAAAGTGAAGTGAGAAAAATGAGCAGCGAAGCGAATATACAGTGGTTCCCCGGCCACATGGCCAAGACCAGAAGGATAATGCAGTCCAACTTAAAGCTTGTGGACGCCGTGGTGGAGATCACCGATGCCCGGATACCCTATTCGAGCAGGAACCCGGAAATGGACAGGCTCGTGGGCGCAAAGCCGAGGCTGCTGCTGCTCAATAAATCCGACTCCGCGGATGAGACCGTTACCTCGCAGTGGCTCGACCATTACAAGCGCAGCGGCGTCACCGCAGTGTCCACCGACTGCCGCAGCGGCAGGAACGTCAACCGCATAAATTCGGCTCTCAAAGAGCTGCTGAGCGATAAGATAGCCCAGTGGGAGGCTCACGGCATGACCGGCAGACCGATCAGGATAATGGTCGTCGGGATACCCAACGTGGGCAAGAGCTCATTCATAAACCGCCTTGCGGGCGCCAAGCGTGCCAAGGTGGAGGACAGGCCGGGAGTTACAAGGGGCAAGCAGTGGGTCTCGCTCGAGGGCGGGCTGGAGCTGCTCGATATGCCCGGAGTGCTCTGGCCGAAGTTTGAAGACAAAAGGGTCGGGGAGATGCTGGCATTCACCGGCGCCGTCAAGGACGGCATCCTCGATATGGAATATGTCGCCTGCCGCTTTCTCGAGCTTATGGAGAGCGATTATCCCGACCTGCTGACCGGCAGATACGGGATCGACATCGGCGGCCTGCCCGAAAATGACGACCCGATGTCGGGCTGCGTCAGAGGGTATGAGCTGCTCGAGAGGATAGGCAGAAAGCGCGGCTTCCTCGTTTCGGGAGGGGACATCAACACCGAGCGCACCGCGATAACGGTAATGGATGAGTTCCGCAGCGGCAAGCTCGGCAGGATAACTCTCGAGCGTCCCGCGGATATCAGGAGATGAGGGTATGCAGACTATAATCATAAAGCTCGACCCCGAAAAGCTCGATAACCCCGACCTCGATATCATATCCTATCTGCCCGTCAGGGCGGAGGAATATACCGGCAGCGCCGTTTTACGATAACGGCTTTGACTACATCGACGGTGACGTTATTGCCGTCTGGCTCGAGACCGGGGACGCAAGAGCAAATGCGCAGCGGGTCATCGAGCTTATGAAGAGCGAAAGGTTCTGTGACAACGATCTGTCGCAGTCGGCGGAGGTGTTTGTCTCCGAGGAGGACTGCGCAGAGATACAAGACTGTGAAAGGGTCTATCCGATATAATTTATGACACTTTACGAATTCGATCAGGAGTATAAGGAAAGATACGGGCTCGTCTGCGGGACGGATGAAGCGGGCAGGGGTCCCCTTGCCGGCGATGTCTACGCGGCGGCGGTCATCTTTCCGGAGGGGGTCGTGATAGACGGCCTCAACGACAGCAAGAAGCTCACCGAGAAAAAGCGTGAGGAGCTGTTCGACGAGATCAGGGAGAAGGCGCTGGCATGGTGCATAGCCTCCTCGTCGGTGGCGGAGATCGAGGAAATGAACATCCTCGAGGCCGCAAAGCTCGCCATGAAGCGTGCGGTCGCCGGGCTCGGCGAAACGCCGGGCATCATCCTCGTTGACGGCAATATGCCCCCGAAGTTCGATACGCCATACGAGGCGGTCGTCAAGGGGGACGGCAAGAGCCAGGCCGTAGCTGCGGCTTCGGTGCTTGCCAAGGTCGAGCGGGACAGATACATGAAGCGCCTCGATGAGCAGTACCCCGACTGGCAGTTCGCCAAGCATAAGGGCTACGGCACCAAGCTGCACTATGAAATGATAGATAAGTTCGGCGAGAGCCCTGTCCACAGGCCGAGCTTCCTCAGGAAGTACTACGCCAAGAAGGCGGGCGGGAAGCATGAATAAGCGCGAGATAGGAAACGCCGGCGAGTCGGCGGTCTGCGCATTCCTGACCGGCAGGGGCTACGAGATAGCCGAGCGCAACTACACCGTCCGGGGCGGGGAGATAGACATCATCGCCAGCAAGAACGGAGTGCTGGTCTTCTGCGAGGTCAAGCTCAGAAAAGAGGGTGCCGCCGTCTCCGGGGAGGAGGCTGTGACCCCCGCAAAGCAGCAGTGCCTCATAGCCGCCGCAGAGCGGTACATCTCCGAACTCGACGAGCCCATGGAGGCCCGCTTCGACGTTGCGGCGGTGGAGGTAAAGAAAAACGGTAAGCTCAGCCTGAGATATTATGTCTCGGCTTTTGATGCAAGCAAATAAATTCAGGAAAGGTGAATAATTATGTTTTACAAAAGCACAAGAAACAGCGCGGTGAACGTGAGCTCCGCTCAGGCGATCTCGCAGGGCATCTCCAAGGACGGCGGCCTTTTCGTTCCGTCTGAGATCCCCTCGCTCACCATGGATGAGATCGCGGCGCTCGGGAACGTATCCTACCGCGACAGGGCGTTTTTCGTCTTCTCCAAGTTCCTTACGGACTTTACCGAGGCCGAGATCCGCTATTGTGTTGATAACGCATACAGTGATAAGAACTTCGATTCCGACAGCATCGCAGAGCTCGCCCACCTCTTTGACGGCACCTATATGCTCGAGCTGTGGCACGGCCCGACCTGCGCTTTCAAGGATATGGCGCTGCAGATCCTGCCCTACCTGCTGACCACCTCCGCCAAGAAGCTGGAGCTCGGCAGGAAGATAGTTATTCTCGTGGCTACCTCCGGCGATACCGGCAAGGCCGCGCTCGAGGGCTTCAAGGACGTTCCCGGAACCGAGATACTCGTCTTCTATCCCGATGACGGCGTATCCGCCATGCAGAAGAAGCAGATGACAACCCAGGAGGGCGCGAATGTCGGCGTATGCGCCATCAAGGGCAACTTTGATGACGCTCAGAACGGCGTAAAGGCTATCTTCACCGACGCCGCCGTTGCCGAGACGCTCGACAGGAACGGTATGCAGTTCTCGTCTGCGAACTCGATCAACTGGGGCAGACTTGCTCCCCAGATCATCTACTATGTTTCCACCTACGCTCAGCTGCTCGCAGACGGCGGTATCAAGGCCGGCGAGAAGATCAATATAGTCGTTCCGACAGGCAACTTCGGCAATATCCTTGCCGCCTACTATGCCAAGAAGATGGGCGTTCCCGTGAACAAGCTGATCTGCGCCTCCAACGCCAACAACGTGCTGACCGATTTCATCAACACCGGCGTTTACGACCGCAACAGGAAGTTCTATACCACGATCTCGCCCTCTATGGATATACTTATCTCCTCCAACCTTGAGAGACTGCTCTATCACCTCTGCGGCGAGAACGACGCCACGATCAGAGAGTGGTTCGGCAAGCTTGCCTCCGAGGGCAGATATGAGGTCAGCGAGGACGTCAAGAAGGTGCTCGCCGAGGAATTCTATGCCGGCTGCTGCGACGATGCTCAGACCAAGGCCTGCATCAAGGAGATCTACGATAAGTATTCCTACACCTGCGACACTCACACCGCCGTTGCAGTGAAGGTCTACGAGGACTACAAGGCCGCTACCGGCGATAAGACCAAGACGGTCATCGCCTCCACCGCCAGCCCCTATAAGTTCTCCGGCTCTGTGCTCTCCGCTATCGGTGCCGAGACCGACGCCGACGAGTTCGAGCTCGTTGACAAGCTGGCTGACGCCTCAAAGCTGCCTGTTCCCGCATCCCTTGCGGCTCTCAAGGATAAGGATATCCGCTTCACCGAGACTATCGACAAGGCCGATATGAAGGGCTATGTGTTCCGTACTCTCGGCATAAAGGAATAAAAAACCGAACATAGAAAAAGCGCCTGCGGTCGCTGCCACAGGCGCTTTTTGATACTTACTGCTGCCTTGCTCTGAAAGTCCTGCAAAGGGTCTCGTCCGCGCAGTCGGGGGAGGTGCAGGTGCAGCAGACCTTGATGCTGTCGGCGCTGCAGGCGCAGCCGTCTACGTTGTGGACGCAGCTCGACACATCGCATCTCACCGAATTAAGGGTCTTGGTATCATCCATAGTGATCACTCCTTTCGTACAGTCTTATTATGGACTTTCCGGTGAGAAATATTCATGAAAAGAGGTGCTCTGTGAGTCTTTTTGTGCTTGCCGACACTCATCTTTCTCTCGGGACGGATAAGCCGATGGATATTTTCGGCGGCTGGGAGGATCATGTGGAGCGGCTCGAATACAACTGGAAAAGAAAGATCCGCCCGGAGGACACAGTCATGCTGCCGGGGGATATCTCCTGGGCGATGTCCCTCGAGCAGAGCCTTGAGGATCTGCGGTTCCTCGACAGCCTGCCGGGGAGAAAGATAATCTCCAAGGGCAACCACGATTACTGGTGGAACACCGCCTCGAAGATGTACCGCTTCTTTGAGGACAACGGTATCACGACGCTGAACATCCTGCACAACAATTGCTATGAGTATGATGGCATCGGCCTCTGCGGGAGCAGAGGGTGGATAAACGAAACGGGCAAGCCCGAGGACGAGAAGGTCATAAACCGCGAGGCGATACGGCTCGAGGCTTCGGTCATCGAGGCGGAAAAGCAGGGTCTGAGACCCGTGGTGTTCCTGCATTACCCGCCGGTGTTCGCGGGATCGGTCAACGAGCCGATATTCGAGGTGCTGCGCAGGCACGGCATCAAGCTCTGCTTCTACGGCCACCTTCACGGCAGGCGGGCCCACGCAAACGCCGTCACCGGGCAGTATGAGGGGGTCGAGCTGAGGCTGATCTCTGCTGACTATCTGCAATTTGACCCGCTTGACATCACCGAAATTGTGCAAAGTGCTGAATTTTGAAAAGCGCTTGAAATGTCGGCGCAACTGTGGTATAATTATTTAGATAGTTTATTTGTCTGCATATTCTTTATCTGCGGGCATATTTTATTGGAGGAATAAAAAATGAGTTTAAAGTCATCAAACAAGGTCGATACTAATAAAGTCGAGCTCGTAATAGAGATCGGTGCAGAGGATTTCGAGGCTGCCGTACAGCAGGCTTACCTCAAGAACAGAGGCAGGATCCAGGTGCCCGGCTTCAGAAAGGGCAAGGCTCCCAGAAAGCTCATCGAGCGCGAGTACGGCGAGGGCTTCTTCTATGAGGAGGCTATCAACGCCATCTATCAGCAGTACGTTAACGACGCCGTTAAGGAGGCAGAGCTTGAGCTCGTTGCCAGACCCGACGTTGAGATCACTTCCGTTGACAAGGAAAAGGGCGTTGAGATGAAGGTCACCTGCACCACCAAGCCCGTTGTCGAGGTCTCCGACTATAAGGGCATCGAGGTGGAGAAGACCGTTAAGCCCGTTGAGGATGAGGATATCGAGAGAGAGCTCAAGAAGCTCGCCGAGAAGAACGTCCGCATCCTGACCGTTGACGACAGAGCCGCAGAGCTCGGCGATACCGTTACCATCGACTTCGAGGGCTTCAAGGATGACGTTGCCTTCGACGGCGGCAAGGGCGAGGACTTCGACCTTGAGCTCGGCAGCGGTCAGTTCATCCCCGGCTTTGAGGATGCTATCGTAGGTCACAGCACCGGCGAGCAGTTCGATATAAACGTTACCTTCCCCGAGGAGTATCAGGTAAAGGATCTTGCAGGCGCTCCCGCAGTATTCAAGATCAACCTCAAGGCTATCACCAAGAAGGAGTATCCCAAGATCGACGATGAGCTCGTTTCCGAGACCACCGATTTCGAGACCCTTGACGCTTACAAGGCCGACATAAAGACCAAGCTCGAGGAAACCAATGAGAAGGCCGCCGATCAGGCTGTCGAGACCTATCTGCTCGATAAGGTAGTCGAGAACATGAAGGGCGAGATCCCCGAGGTAATGTACGACAACCGTGCAGACGAGATGGTGAACGAGCTGGCTATGAGACTGCGTCAGCAGGGCATGACCCTCGAGCTCTATATGCAGTACACCGGCCAGAGCGTTGACACTCTGAGAAAGACCTACCGTGAGCAGGCCGAGAAGCAGGTAAAGCTGCGTCTTGCGCTTGAGCAGATCGTTAAGAACGAGGGCATCGAGGCCACCGCTGAGGAGGTCGAGAAGGAGATCAATACTATCGCCGAGAACAACGGCATCACTGCCGACGAGGTAAGAAAGTATGTCCGCGATGAGGACGTTGCCAAGGATATCGCTGTCGGCAAGGCAGTAGAGCTCGTAAAGGACAGCGCTGTCATCAAGTGATCTTCTCACTCACATAAAACCAAGTACATTCTTATTCGCTCGCGGTCACGTTCTGCGGGCGAATAGTATATCAAAAGGAGGAACATACAATGCCGCTTATACCTTATGTAGTTGAACAGACCGGCCGCGGGGAGAGAAGCTACGATATCTATTCGAGGCTGCTCAACGACCGCATCATCATGCTCTCCGACCCTATCGACGATAACGTTGCCAGCGTGGTAGTTGCCGAGCTGCTCTATCTCGAGAGCCAGGATCCCGATAAGGACATCGACCTCTATATCAACAGCCCCGGCGGATCTATCAGCGCCGGCATGGCTATCTATGACACTATGCAGTATATCAAGTGCGACGTTTCGACTATCTGCATCGGTATGGCTGCCTCCATGGGCGCGTTCCTGCTTTCGAGCGGCGCCAAGGGCAAGCGCTTCGCACTTCCCAATGCCGAGATCATGATCCACCAGCCCCTTATCGGAGGCGGCGGTATCTCCGGCCAGTGTACCGATATCAAGATCCACGCGGATCACCTTGTTAGAACAAGAGAGAGAATGAATACCATTCTCGCAGCCAATACGGGCAAGTCCATAGAGCAGATCGCTGCCGACACCGAGAGAGACAACTATCTCTCCGCCGACGAGGCTCAGCAGTACGGCCTTGTGGATCAGGTCATCGCTCACAGATAAGAGACCCAATGCTCTGAAAGGAGATATCTATGGCTAACGACGTTTTCAAGCGCTGTAATTTCTGCGGAAAAAGCGAAGCCAAGGCAAAGAATATGTTTACCGCCGGTGCTTACAGCATCTGCGACGAGTGCGTGCTCTACTGCTACGACATCCTTGCCGAGCAGAATGCAATGGCTGACGCTAAGCCTACCAATACCGAGCTCGACAGAAGCAGCAAGGACAGCTCCGTTACCCTCAAGAAGCCTGCCGAGATAAAGGCGGTGCTCGACGAGTACGTCATAGGGCAGGAGGATGCGAAGATAACCCTCTCGGTAGCGGTATACAACCACTATAAGCGCATACTCTCCCTCGACAGCGACAAGGACGATGTGGAGATACAGAAATCCAACGTTCTGCTGCTGGGTCCCACCGGAACCGGCAAGACCCTTATGGCGCAGACGCTTGCAAAGCTCCTGAACGTTCCCTTCGCTATCGCCGACGCCACCACTCTTACCGAGGCCGGCTATGTGGGCGACGACGTCGAGAACGTGCTCACGAGGCTGATACAGGCTGCGGATTACGATGTTGAGGCTGCCTCCAAGGGCATCATCTACATCGACGAGATCGACAAGATCGCAAGGAAGTCCGAGAACACCTCGATCACCCGCGACGTAAGCGGCGAGGGCGTTCAGCAGGCACTTCTGAAGATCGTTGAGGGTACCGTTTCCAACGTTCCCCCGCAGGGCGGCAGAAAGCACCCGCATCAGGAGTTCATCCAGATCGACACCAAGAACATCCTGTTTATCTGCGGCGGCGCCTTCGACGGCCTCGAGAGCGTTATCAAGAAGCGCACCGATTCCTCTGCCATGGGCTTCGGAAGCAGCATCAAGAGCAAGAATGAGGATATCGACGTAATGAAGAAGGTCGAGCCTCAGGACCTTGTAAAGTTCGGGATCGTGCCCGAGCTGGTGGGCAGACTGCCTGTCATCACCGTGCTCGAGGAGCTGGACGAGGCTGCGCTCTGCCGCATACTGACCGAGCCCAAGAACTCGCTGGTGCGTCAGTACACCAAGCTGTTCAAGCTCGACGGCATCGACTTCACCGTCACCGAGGAGGCCAAGGCCGAGATCGCTCGTCTGACTATCGCCCGCAAGACCGGTGCGAGAGGTCTGCGCTCGATCGTTGAGGGCATACTCACCAAGCTGATGTTCGAGTCCCCCTCCGACGAGACCATTACCGGCATAACCGTTACCGCCGAGGCGGTAAGAGGCGAGGCCGACCCCGTTATCATACGCAAAAAGCCCAAACAGCAGGGCGCATAAGACTTTCCTCCCTCGGTTCGTTCTGGGGGAGGAGTTTTTATAATGAATAATTGAGGTGTCGCCTGAGGCGATGGATATTTTTTATTTTATTGTGTAAGGTTTTATGTTCGGACGGGTAGATATAGAGTGAAGGCAAAGGAGGCGGGGATATGAAGGACAGCGAGGTGATCGCTCTGCTCTTTGAGCGCTCGGAGCAGGCGATAGATGCGCTCAGGGCTTGCTACGGCAGGCTGGTGAGGCGCGTGGCGGAGGGGATCACTCACAGCTGTGAGGATGCCGAGGAGATCGAGAACGACACCTATCTCGCCATGTGGGAGAGTATACCTCCCGAGCGCCCCGACCCTCTCGGAGCTTATATCTGCGCGGCGGCAAGGAACCTGTCTCTGAAAAAATGCCGTGAGAAATACGCCGCAAAGCGAAGCGCCGAGCTGACCGTCCCCCTTGAGGAGCTCGATGAGTTCATCGGCTCGGACGAGCTCTCCGAGCGCATCTCCGCACGCGAGCTGGGCGAGGCCATAAACCGCTTCCTTGACGGCCTCGACCCCGGCTCGAGAGCGCTGTTTGTCCGCAGGTACTATCTGTCACAGTCCGTCGCCGAGTCGGCGGAGGCCGTGGGGATAAGTGAGAACAATGCCTTCGTAAAGCTTTCGAGGCTCCGCAGGAAGCTGAAAAAGCAGCTTGAAAAGGAGGGCTATGTGCTATGAACGAGAAATACATAAACGAAGCTCTTGACAGAGTTGACAGCCGCCATATCGACGAGGCGCTGTCCTACCGCAGGCCCCGCCTGAACGTCAGGGCGTATATCGCGGCGGCAGCAGCGGCGGCGGTGGTCATAGGCGTCGGAGTGTTCGCGCTGACGCGCAGGGGAGAGACCACCCCCGAAATGTTCGAGGGCGGCAGCTCATCATTCATTACAGCGGGTGTGACAGGCTCGTCAAAGCAGATCAAGACAGTCACTCCGCAGAATATCCCCGACCGCATAATATACTGCTCGGCGGAGGAGATCGTTAAGGACTGCCCGCTGATAGTTGTCGGGGAGTACACCGGGGATGTCGGAACGGTGCCGTCAGAGCTTTACGGCTCGGATACCGTGGGCATACTGCGGGTGGAGAAGGTGCTCAAGGGCGAATGCGATGAAACGCTGAACCTGCGGCTGCACTACACCAAGACCGACGAGGACGAGATCTCCGTGACCTACGCCTGCTCGGAGGATATCGCCCCGCTGCAGCCCGGCACGAGAGCGATCTTCTGCCTCACCGAGCCGGAGGACGGCAGCTGCTATATCTCCGGCGCTTACAGCGGGATCTACAGCCTCGGCGACAAGCCGGAGGCGGTGTACACCGAGCCGGGAGCGTATAACAAGGAAATAGCCGAGGGGCTTAAAAAGCACTACGGCATAGAACAGTAAAGGAGTGGACAGCATGAAGATCATAGTTATCATACTTGCGGCGGCAATGATACTTGCCGGCTGCGCCGATCAGAGCAGCAGCACCGAGAATAAAGACAACGGCAGCAAAGCCGATATTACCGACGACAACAGCAGCAACGCACAGCAGGATGTCAGCGACCCTCTCAACAGCAAGTTCTACAACGTTTCGGAGGATATAGTCGATAAGGACAGCAAGGTCATAGCCACGATACAGCGCTACGGCGCCGCGATACTCACCGATCACGGTCTGTTCTATACCGCTCTGCCCGAGGGCGTTGACGATTCGCAGAAGCTCTATGAGTACCACCTCTTCGATACCGAGAGCAAGACCGACAAGGTGCTCGCCACCGTTGAAAACAGGACTTATGAGCCCGGATATGTCCGCACCGAGCTCGGGGACTGCGTCTACACGCTGGTGCTCTGCGGAGAGCTGCTCGACGATGAACCCGACAAGCAGGTGCTCTACAAGTTCGATCTCGTCAAGGGCACCGCGGAGGCGGTACATTCCGTCGAGGGGCGGATCATGCCCTATACAGCGCTTACCTCCTTCGGGGATAAGATAGTGTTCTGCGATATCGTTATGGAAAATGAGATCTGGGAGTACAGGGTCATGGAGTACGACCCCGCCACCGGCAACTGCACCCAGAAGATTGTACACACCCTCGGCTCCGACCTCCACGGCGCAGCCATAAGGCAGCTCTGCTCCGAGGGGGATAAGCTCTACGCCCTGCGTTTACAGTATGACGGCGAGACCGTTGTAAATATGTTCCTCGACTGCTATGACAAGTCCTACAACAAGCTTTCCGAGAAGGATCTGACAACCACTGTTGCCGCCGCAGCACTCTTAGAGGTGCCGCAGGAGGACGTCTACAACGAGACCTGTCAGCCCGTCAACAGGCTGTATGTGAAGGATGGGAAGTATGTCTACTACGAGAATTTCAGCATCACCCGCTTCCTTGCCGACCTTGAGACCGGCGAGCTGATCTTCGAAACCAACGGTATGTTCGCGGCATCCAACGGCAGCGGTGAGCCTTTCTTCTTCTGGCAGCTGGGCGGCGACGGCACCGGCGAGACCCAGGGTCTCAACGGCATCTTCACCCTCAAGGACGGCAAAGTGGAGAAATCCCTCTTTGAAGCGGACGATCCGAAATATCAGATCATGTCGGCATCCGTGAGTCGAAACGGCAGCAGGACGATCGAAGTCACCTATACGAGCCCATCCGACAGAAACGACACCCTCCCCACCAAGATGTATCTGTTCCCGGCGAACACTTGACCGCCGGAATAAAATGCGGTATAATGATAAGTGATGATCCACCGAAAGGAGTGCCGCGCTGTGCAGATAGATGAAAACCGGATCTCCGACCTCGAGATCTACCTTATCCGAATGCAGAGGTCGATTCTTGACAAGATGTTCTTTGTTGACAAGGTCTTCGAGCCCTTCGACACGATAGTGGACTTCGGCTGCGCCAACGGCGAGCTTATCAAGGCAATGTCGCAGATGTTCCCGGAGTACCGCTATGTCGGGTACGACATCAGCCCGGAGATGATCGGGGCAGCGAAGAAGAACGTGCCGGGAGCGCAGTTCTGCACCTCCTGGGACGAGCTGGGCGTAAGCTTTGAGAGCAGTCTTCTGAACATCTCGAGCACGATCCACGAGGTGTGGTCTTACGGCACGCCGGAGAGCATAGCTGAGTTCAGGGAGAGGGCGTTTCGCAGCGGGTTCAGGTACATCTGCATCCGCGACATGATGTTTGACGACAGTCTTGACCGTCCCGCGGACGCCGAACAGCTTTCGGCGGTGAGGGCGTCGGCTGACTACGCGGGGCAGCTTGCGGACTTTGAGTCTGTGAGGGGCGAGATAAAGACGCAGAAGCAGCTTGTACACTATCTCCTCAAGTACAAATACACGCAGAACTGGGAGAGGGAAGTGCGGGAGGATTACTTCCCGGTCAGCGAGGGAGAGCTTTTGGCGGGTGTTGAGGCTGATTACCGGACGGTATTTTGTGAGAAGTTCACATTGCCGTACACGAGATGGCAGATAGGCAAGGATTTCGGTTTCACGCTGAGAGACACGACACATATAAAGGTGATATTGGAACATAAGTGAAAAGGTCCTAACGCGGACGGCGTATTTCCGCCTTTGGTTTATGGAGTGCAGGAAAGCACTTCGGTTTGACGGCGGGCTGAACAAAGCTGCGGCTCCAAACGCGACAGCGAAATGGGGTCAAGGGGGCTTTGCTCCCTTGCGGGGGTCGAGGGGGCAGAGCCCTCCTCGCGGGGTACGGGGCAGAGCCCCGCACGGCTCCGCAGGCACTAAAAACTCAACACAAAACAAGGCGCTGCGCCCATAAATCCAAAGGGCACCAGCGCCTTTTCATTTTGCTATGCTTCGGGGACAGATATTCGCAGCGCCGACAAGAAAGTTCGTCGCCTGCAGGCACAGGAATAGCAGGTCGCGTAAGCGGCCGAGCGAATTCCGTCGGGCTCCGCAGAAAGTGTGCGGTTCTGAGTTTCACGCTCTTAACTTCGTATAAGGCGAAATAAAGACGCCCGCCCTGTCTCGGGGGCTTTCCGGTCGCCCCCGAACCCCTTCGGGTGCGGAGCCGTCGGGGCTCTGCCCTCGACCCGCGAGGAGGGCTCCGCCCCCTCGACCCCCCGCAAGGGGGGAGACCCCAATTTCTTCCGAGTTTATTCGAGGAAGAAATTTCCTCATTTCGCTTACGCGCGGGCGCCTTGCCTTCTGCAGGGCGCCTCTTGCATTTTTGTTCATCATGTGTTATAATAATATCTATAAATATATAAGGGGGAGATCATCATGCTTAAAGATAAACATTCTCTGCTTCTCTATGCCATCGCTGACAGGAAATGTATCGGCGACCGCGATATCTGTAAAGCCGTCGAGGACGCAATAAAAGGCGGCGCTACTATGATAGAGCTCAGAGATAAATCTCTGTCCGAAAGAGAGCTTATCCGCGAGGCTAAAGCCGTTAAGGAGGTCTGCACCGCCGCAGGCGTGCCCCTTATCGTCAACGATAACTTCCGCGCCGCACTCGTCGCAGGCGCCGACGGCGTCCATGTCGGGCTCCACGATTCGCCCGTCAATGTCGTGAGATCTATGGCAGGCGACAAGCTCATCATCTGCGCGACAGCCAAGACCGTATCTCAGGCGCGCGCAGCCAAAAAGGGAGGCGCCGACTTCCTCGCCCTCGGGCCTGTGTTCCCCGACCCCGACAGGAGCCCCGACGCCCGCATTACTCCCGAGCTGTTCCGCGAGATCGCCTCTGACGGCGACCTGCCCTGCGTCGCGCTCGGCGGTATAAACAAGGATAATATTATGGTGCTCGGGGGCAGCGGAGCAAGCGGCTTCGGTATCGCTACCGCTATCTTCTCCGCCGAGGATATCACCGCGGCGACAGAGAATATCAGAGTGCTCGCCGAGACCTTCGGCCCACATGACTGATCGGAGGATTTTATGGGTTTCTTTGCAAACGTAAAGCGTGCTATGGCTGAAAGCGCCGCAAGAGCCCGCGCCGAGCAGGAGGCGCTCTATCAGCGCATGAAGCAATACTATCGCGGCTATGACGTCTTTGACGACGGGGTCAATTCGCAGTATGTCTCTCAGCTGACCTCGCGGATCACGAGAAATGCGTTCATCAAGTGCCTTATCCTGGGCGGCGGCGTGACCCTCTGCATTTTTATCGGCAGGAACGCTCTGCCGCTGGTCATCCTGATCGCGCTGATACTGTTTTTCGTTTTCCTGACCGCGCTCGTGGATATCTCCGAGCTGATAAAGATACTCGGCAACAATTACGATGCCTTCGGCGCTATGGTCACGAGCCACCGCGTCGAGTCCCATACCTCCACCGATGAGGACGGGCATACCACCACGACCTACACCTACTTTGTGTCCCTCAACGGCATAGAGTGCAGGGTCTCGGGGGGACAGTACAAAAAGGCTCCGGTAGGGCAGTACCTGCATTTCGTCAGAGTCAAGGGGAAGTATATCAGGCAGGATACCTTCTACTTCTACCCCTGCGATGTTTCGGAGGAGCAGTACCGCATAGGTCAGCATTACCCCGCCGAGGAGCTCCGGCTCTACCGCCCCGCAAAGGGCTCGGGTGCCCTGACCGCCCTCTGCGTGCTGATGGTGATAGGCGCAGTCGCCTCGACGATGTACTTTGTCGCCATAAGGCGCACAAGCGACGATCTCACGTTTATCTTTGTCTCCGCCGGACTTGTCGGGGGAGCCATACTTGTTGCGATAATAAATAAATGCGTCGGGCTCGCAAGAGGCAGGCGCGAACTGGAAAAGAAAAGGAGCCGCTATGACGGACAATGAGATAACAAAGCCCCGCGCACTTCTCTGCGCAGTGGATGTGGGCGAGTACGACGCCGAGCGTTCCCTTGCGGAGCTCTCCGAGCTCGCCGATACCGCCGGCGCCGAGACGGTGCTCACAGTGATACAGAAAAGACCCTCCTTTGACCCCGCCACCTGTGCCGGGTCGGGCAGGCTTGCCGAGATAGCCGAGCTCTGCGAGAGAGAGGATATAGACCTCATCATCTTCGACTGCGAGCTCACCGCCACACAGATACGCAATATCGAGGACATCACCGGAACACATACGATAGACCGCACCATGCTGATACTCGATATCTTCGCTCAGCGTGCCACGACCCATGAGGGCAGGCTCCAGGTCGAGATAGCCCAGCACCGCTACCGCCTGCCGAGGCTCGCGGGAATGGGGCATAAGCTTTCGCGTCTCGGCGGAGGCATAGGTACCCGGGGCCCCGGAGAGACCAAGCTCGAGACCGATAAAAGGCATATCCGGGCGCGGATAGCCTCGCTTTCCGCAGAGCTCAAAGAGATAGAGAAGCGCCGCGGCCTCCACCGCGAAAGAAGACGCAAGGACGGCGTGCTCGTCTGCGCGATAGTGGGGTATACGAACGTCGGCAAATCGACGCTGCTCAATACCCTTACCGAGGCGGGTGTCCTCGCCGAGAACAAGCTGTTTGCAACGCTCGAGACGACCTCCCGCGCCATTGAATTGCCGGACGGCAGGAGTGTTATGCTCGTGGACACCGTCGGGCTGATAAGCCGGCTGCCGCACCACCTTGTCGAGGCATTCAAGTCCACGCTTGAGGAAGCCGCCAGCGCCGATGTGATACTGCATATATGTGATGCGTCCTCGGACGACTGCGAGCAGCAGGCGAGGGTGACGCTGGAGCTCCTGAAAGAGCTGGGGTGCGAGGGGATACCGGTCGTGACGGTGTTCAACAAATGTGATCTTGTGCCTTATATGGACGAGCTGACGGCGGGAGAGAACGTTGTGAGGATCTCGGCGAAGAGAGGCGAGGGGATAGAAGCGCTGCTTGAGGCGGTAGCGAAGGCGCTGCCGCAGAGTGCGAAGAAGATGAAGCTGCTGATACCTTTCTCCGAGGGGAGCTTGCTCAACGACATCCGGCGGGACGGTAAGGTATACTCGGAAGAATACACTGAGGACGGGACGTTAGTAGATGCGCTTGTGGATGTAAAGATGTACGGGAGAGTGGAGGAGTACAAAATTTAGGACAGTAACGAGAGAGGCGTAAAGGCCCAAACGCAAAGCAAAATGGGGTCAAGGGGGCTTTGCTCCCTTGCGGGGGTCGAGGGGGCAGAGCCCTCCTCGCGGGTCGAGGGCAGAGCCCTCGCACGGCTCCGCACAAAGCAGTAACACAACACAAAACAAGGCGCTGCGCCCATAATCCAAAGGGCTGCAACGCCTTATCCTTTATCCAAAGTCGCAGGGACAATAATTCGCAGCGCCGTCAAGGCAGTTCGTCGCCCGCAGGCACAGGAATAGCAGGGTGCAAAGCACCCGAGCGAATTCCGTCCGTCTCCAAGCATAGAGGCGGTTCTGAGTTTCACGCTCTCAACTTCGTATAAGGCGAAAGATAGACACCCGCCCTGTCTCGGGGGCTTTCCGGTCGCCCCCGAACCCCTTCGGACAGACACCTGAACTTTTCTGCAAAGCCAGAGAAAAAGATGTGCGGCTATATTTCACGCTCTCGACTTCGTATAAGCCGAAAGCATAGCCGCCCGCCCTGTTTCGGGGGCTTTCCGGTCGCCCCCGAACCCCTTCGGGTGCGGAGCCGTCGGGGCGCTGCAAATTTGTCCTTCGGAAAAATTGTACCCCGCAAGGGGGGAGCCCCCCTTGACCCCATTTCGCTTCGCGTTTTGATCTGCGGCTTCCTGCGGGCGACCTCCCTCCGTTGACTTTTCTCTCCTGTCCTGATATAATAAATTTGTGTCCCGCGGATATAAAAAGGACACAAGCTGCTGTTATCATCTGTTATGAAAGGAGGGATACACCATGGCTTTCAGAATTCTCACCGTCGAGGATTCCGCCCAGATACGCGAAATGATCGGCGACTACTTCTCCGCTAAAGGTAAGGATGTCTTCACCGTTGACTTCGCCCCGGACGGCAATACCGGCCTCGCTATGCTCTATGAGAATGAGTACGACCTCGTCCTGCTCGATATCATGCTCCCCGGCGCCTCCGGCTTCGAGATCTGCCGCACCGTCCGCAGCGGGAGCGCCGTGCCGATAATCTTTATGACCGCCCTCGGCAGCGAGAGCGATATACTCCGCGGCTATGACCTCGGCGCCGACGACTATATCGTCAAGCCGTTCTCGCTCGCCGCACTCTATGCCAAGTGTCTCGCACTCGTCAAGCGGGCTAAGGGTATGGTGCAGCGCGGGGAAGTCATCACCTGCGGCGGCATAGGTCTCGACCCGGTAAAAATGACCGTCACCGTCAACGGCGAGACTGTGGAGACAGCTCCAAAGGAGTATTTCCTCCTCAAGCTCCTTATGGACAACAAGGAGCGGGTACTCAGCCGCGAGGCGATAATCACAAAGGTCTGGAGCTATGACTTCGACGGCGACGAGCGCGTCGTGGATAATCACATCAAGAAGCTCCGCAAGGCTCTCGGCAGCGAGAGCAAACGCATCAAAACGGTTTTCGGCGGGGGCTATAAGCTCACCGAGAACTAAGGAGGAAAGAATATGAAAACAGCAGCAGTCACAAAACCGAACTTCAAAAGTATATTCAAAAAGAGGCTCAAAAACGCGCTCATCATCGCGGTGACAGCGGGGACGCTGGCGTTACTGCTCACGTCCTTTCTTTACAGGAACTATTGCTGGAAGGACGGTCAGACCCGGGCGCTCCGGAGCTACTTCGATATCAGGCAGGTCTACGAATCGCTGGGGCTCGACGAGAACACAAATTATGAAGCATACTGCGAATTCTTAAACTATGTCTCCATCGGAACGAAGATAGAAGCAGAGTACGATTATACCTACTACGATGAAGACAAGCCCTATCTTTCCTACCGTGTGATCGATCCCGACAAGAACATCCTTGCGGACAACAAACAGCTTGTCTATTTCTATGTAACAACACCCGGCGAGGACGGCCCTAAATATTACATCGTCCACCCGGATATATACGACGATGTCTACAACTACTGCCTCAAGTATGACAAGTTCTTTGATAAGAATAAGGATGTCAGCACCTGCCGTTTACGGGCGGACAAGGCTTATATCGACGGGGTATATATCTATCCGCGGTTAAAAATACTCTATACCGATCACGAGGACGCCGGTTCGGAAAGCCCGAACT
>JAFXVY010000102.1 GCA_017534595.1 Ruminococcus sp. | reverse complement strand
TCACCTGTCGATAATGTAGAGAGCCGCCGCAACTTCACCTCTCTCCGTCGCCTACGGCTCCTCCAAGAGGTGAAGTTGCCAATATGTGCTTAACATCTTATTTTTTGAGGGCGAGTGTCCAAGATCATTGACAACTGCACATTCGTGTTTCGTCCTAAATAATGAAGGCACTTGACATTCCAACTTTAAAGTGCTAAACTGAACATAACGGAACACGCCATAAAATCTACACATCGCAAAGGAGAGATGTATTATGGCAACAATTGAAAAAAGAGGTAATTCATATAGGATAAAAGTTTCCTGCGGATACGATGCGCAGGGCAAACAGGTAACTCAAAGAATGACATGGACTCCCGAGCCGGGTATGACTTCAAGACAGATCGAGAAAGAATTACAGCGGCAGACCGTTCTGTTTGAGGAGGCTTGTATGCAGGGCAATGTTGTGGCGACTATCAAGTTCGAGGATTTTGCCAGACAATGGTTCAAGGAGTACGCAGCTATGAGGCTGAAAGAATCCACTCTTCAGGGCTATCACACGATGGAAGCTCGCACATACAAAGCTATCGGGCATATCAGGCTGGACAAGCTCACCACAAGACATATCCAGAAATTCATATTGGAGCTTTGCGAGACCGAGCGTAATGACGGCAGAAACAAGAACGGCGGTAAGCTGTCCACCAAAACAATTAAACTCTACAAGTCAATGATATCAAGCATACTTGATTACGCAGTAAAAATGCAGATGATCAAGGAGAACCCTTGTAAAAATGTGCAGATACCAAGAGTTACCACACCCGAAAAGGAGCTTTATACTATCGAAGAAGCACAAAAGCTGTTTGAACTGTTCAAGGAAGAAAGCAAGCATAACTACATATATGTATGCTTTTACATTCTTGCGATCTACAGCGGTTTCAGGCTCGGAGAGCTTATGGGGCTGGAGTGGAAGGATATCAATTTCGATTCCAACGTCGTAACGGTCAACAGGACCTGCCTTTATTCTAAGGATCGCGGTCACTACACCGAAACGCCAAAGACTGTCCAGAGCATGAGAAGTCTCAAGCTTCCGCAGGATGTTATGGAGGTGCTGAGAAAGTGGCAGGGCTTGCAGGACGTTCAGCGAAAAAAAGTCGGCTCGAAGTGGATCGAGACCGACAGGGTCTTCACCAAGTGGAACGGACTTACTCTTGACCGTTCGGCACCCGGCAGATATTTCAAGAAGTTCTGTGAGAGAACGGGTATGAGGTATGTTACCAATCACTCATGGAGGCATTTGAACGCCACGCTGCTCATCAACAGCGGAATTGATGTCAAGACAGTTCAGAGCTGTCTTGGACATAGCGTTGCGACAACAACTTTGAATCTGTATTGCCATACCTTCCAGGCTGCACAGGCAGCAGCGATGGACGCAGTCGCAGAGGCTCTGCCGCTAAGTTATGGGAATAAAAACAAGATCACGGCAAGTAGCGGTAAAGGTGAAGCCAACTCACAGAAAGATGTATCATAAAGGTCATTTTTTCAGAGGGACTCAAAGCATCCGAAAAATAAGTCCCAAACAAGTCCCAAAGGCGATTTAAGACAAAAAAAGAACTTCGCAAACGCCATAAATTCGGTGTTTTGCGAAGCTCTGATTGGTGCGGCAAACGGGACTTGAACCCGTACGTCGGTTGACACACGCCCCTCAAACGTGCCTGTCTGCCTATTCCAGCACTGCCGCATTCGACTTTAATATTATATCACACGGCACCTTTTTCGTCAAGTGCCGTGTGACTGTTTTTACAATTTGTTCACATTGGCGTACCCTCAGACGCCCCCGATGCCTCGCACATACGCCGCTTCGCGCAGAGGCTTGCCGCCGATCTCGTCTGCGAGGAAGGTCTCCGTGCAGATAAAACCGCGCCGCTCGTAGAAGGCCCGCGCAGAAAGATTGTCCTCGAGCACCCAGAGCATTACCCGCTCAAAGCCCATGGATCCGAGCTCCGCGATGCACCGCTCCAGCAGCTTGCTCCCGTGACCCTTGCCCGTGTACTCCGGCAGAAAATAGATCGAAACCAGCTCGCCGTACCCCTTGAAGTCCTCCCAGCGCGAGGCGCAGACGCTCGCCGTACCGATGAGCACGCCGTTCTCCTCCGCGACGAAATGCCGCATGGAGGCGTTTTTCAGGTGCTTCGCCCACTTGCCCCGGGGGATGCCGTCAAGGAAGGCCTGCGGGATGATCCCCTTGTAGGCGTGCTTCCAGCTGCGCTCGTAGATCTCGCTGACAGCCGCGGGATCGTCACCGTCGGTCAGATACCTTACCGTCATTTCCTGCCCTCCGTCAGAGCCAGTACCGTGTTCTCCACCTTTTCCACAGCATTCTTCTCGGTGATCTCCACCTTGTAGGCGTAGTGTTTGGCCGCGCCGTCCTCAAGGGTGTCTGTGGTCTCGACGAAGTACAGAAGCTCGTCGCCCTTGAAGTAGTAGTCCGCCGAGAAGCCCGTCACCTCGCCGCTCTCGGCCTGCGCACCTATCTTCGAGACGTCGTAAACGTGCCGGATGTGAGTAACTCCGGCCTCGTCGGTAACTGTCGCCTCAGTCACGGCGGCAGGGGAGTAGAGTATCAGCCCCTCGTCAGCCTGGGGATGAGTGGAGCTCCGGTTGTAGAGCACAAATCCGTTCTCGCCTTTCTGTAAATAGCTCTGCTCGCCGTTCTGATAGGTGAACAGCTCCATGCCGTTGTTGTACTGCGCGTATTCGTTCTTCTCGCTTTTGCCCTTGTAGGAGTAGAGCAGTATATCCTTCTCATCGTACTTGAACACGAACTCCTGCTCGATCTCGCCGGTACCGGTGTTGGTCATGATGACCCTCGCACTGTTGAGCTCCTTGTAAGCAGACCTCGCCTTTTTGATGAGCTCCGCACCCTCCGCATCCTTCACCGAGCCGAAGCAGGAGCAGAGCGCCAGAGCGCATATTACAGCGGCAAGAAAGCCCGCCGCGATCCTTTTAAGCATAAGTATCTCCCCCGTTGAGATTTATCGTTACCCGGATATTATAGCATATCCCGCAGAAAAAATCAAGCAGAGCGGACAAAAGCGTTCGCTCTGCTGTTTTTATTTCGCACTGTGTACAAGCTCCTTGCTGTTGAACTCCTCCGGAGTGGTGAAGGTCGGCACGATGTTGTGCAGCGCCTGTACGGCTGCGGCATCGTTGTCTGTCAGAGCCGCCTCCTTGAGAGTCTCGAGCTCGTTGATAAAGGTCGCGGGATCTATCTCGATCTGCTTGCCGATGAATATGAGCTTGTTCTTGGTCTTCTGGAGGCCTTCCTCCATCATGAGCAGCTCTTCCTTGATCTTCTCACCCGGCCTCAGCCCGGTGAACTTGATCTCTATATCCTCGCCCGGCACCTTGCCGTACATACGGATAAGGTTTTCCGCCAGCGTCACGATCTTTACCGGCTTGCCCATGTCGAGCACGAAGATCTCGCCGCCGTGAGCGATCGCCGCCGCCTCCATAACGAGGTTCACCGCCTCGGGTATCGTCATGAAGTATCTGATGATCTCGGGATGCGTTACCGTCACCGGCCCGCCCTTTTCGATCTGCTTCTTGAACAGCGGGATGACCGAGCCGTTGGAGCCCAGCACGTTGCCGAAGCGGGTGGTCACGAACTCCGTCCGGACATTCTCCTGCTGAGCGAGGTACTGAACCACCATCTCGCAGCAGCGCTTGGATGCGCCCATTACATTCGTCGGGTTGACGGCCTTGTCGGTGGAGATCATAACGAACTTCTCGACCCCGTGGTACTCCGCGAGAGTCGCGGTGTTGAAGGTGCCGATGACGTTGTTCTTTATCGCCTCCATCGGGCTGACCTCCATGAGCGGGACGTGCTTGTGCGCCGCCGCATGGAAAACTATCTGAGGCTTGTACTGCTCGAAGATGCTGTTCATACGGTGGTAGTCGCGCACCGAAGCGATCAGCGTCACAAGGTCGAGCTCCTTGCCGTATTCCATGACCAGCTCCTGCTGGATCTCATAAGCGTTGTTCTCGTAGATATCGACTATGATGACCTGCCTGGGGCCGAACTTTGCGATCTGACGCACCAGCTCCGAGCCTATCGAGCCGCCGCCGCCCGTTACCATGCAGACCTTGCCGGAGATGAAGTTCTTGATCTCC
Organism: Ruminococcus sp.; assembly: GCA_017534595.1. Classification (GTDB taxonomy): domain Bacteria; phylum Bacillota; class Clostridia; order Oscillospirales; family Ruminococcaceae; genus FB2012. The sequence continues at coordinate 13,622 of JAFXVY010000102.1, read as the reverse complement.
TCGCTGTCAAAGGTTATCGGGTCGCGCCCGAGCAGATCCTCGATGCGGATGTCTCTGATCTGCCCCATGATCGGCTTGTCGGTAAAAAGTGCGTCTCCGAGGAAGGGAACTACCTTTACAGCCGCCTTAGTGGAGGAGCATCTGTCCAGTATCTCGCGCTTCTTGTCCTCCGGGCAGGAGGGGATCGCAAAGATTATCTGCTCAACGGCGAACTGCTCGGTAAAGCGCTGTATATCCGCCGTCGTACCCACTACCGTAACGCCCTCGATGATCTTGCCGGTCTTGTTGGGATCGTCGTCCACCAGGCACACGGGCAGATACTTCGCCGAAGCGTTCTTCTCGCCCAGCAGCCTTGCACGCTTAATCTCGTTTAACAGCAGCTCGCTGGCCTTGCCCGCCCCGACTATCAGCGTCCGCTTGCCGGAGTCCTTCTCGGAATTGTGGGAAAGGGTTATGAATGCGCTCTTGAACAGCAGCCTGAAAATGCAGATCGCGCAGATCGTTATGCCGCAGTGCAGCAGCGAGAACGCGGGGTAGAAGGTGTTGGTCATCAGATAGAAGGCTGCGTATGAAAGCGTGAAGCCCGCCGCAGCACCCACAACGCAGTAGATGTAATCATGGATGTTGAAGTACCGCCACATCTTTGTGTACAGCCCGCAGAAGGTCATGGAGGCTATGCAGAAGAACGCACTGAGCACCATGCACTTGAATACCGCCCTGCCGCCCAGAGGGGTACCGAACGCCGTGAGAACGAAGTTCGCTATCAGCGCCGATACGATGACCATAAAGCAGTCGGCGAATGCCAGCAGCAGCTTCCTTTTATTGAAATTCTGAAAATACTTCCTTTTCAAACAAACACTTCCTTGCGAGTATATCAGCCCGTCAAGAGCCGTCCTTTATAGATTATACATACTTTTCCGACGTATGTCAATGCTTTTTATCAGGTTATGAGTTTTTCCGCAGCAAAAGATACTGGAAACCCTTCCTTAATCTTCCTGCTTCTTGTGCTCACGCTTTTCGCGGTACATCAGCTCGTCCGCGAGCCTTATGCACTCATCCAGCTCCTCCGTCTCAGAGATCACCCTGTCAACAGCGCCGATGCTCACTCTTATCCGGTAGGGAGCCTTGACCCTGCGGACGTGATCGTCGAGCATCCCCTGTACCCTTTCGGCGAAATCGCCGGCCTGCTCCGCATTCTCCGCCGCGGTCATGATGATGAACTCATCGCCGCCGAACCTCGCGCAGATGCTCTCGCTGCCCGCGCACTTTATCAGAGCCGAGGCCAGAGCCTTGATGGCTTTGTCGCCCTCATTGTGGCCGAAGCTGTCGTTGATCTGCTTGAGCCCGTCCATATCCGCCGAGAAGATCACGGCGCAGCCGCCCCTTGACTCTATCCGCTTTATCATCCGCGAGGCCTTCTTGTAGAAGCCGCGCCTGTTGAGCGTTCCGGTCATGGGGTCGTGGATGTGCATTTCCGCCAGCTTTTCGTTGGCCCGCTCGATGACCAGCCTGTTCTTGAAGTTCCAGAGTATCTGATCGGTGAGCATCGTGAACCGCCTCGCCATAAGGAACAGGTTCTTGTCGAGCTCGATGCTTATGCCGAGATAGCCTATCAGGTCGGATTCGCTGTGTATCGGGCTGAACATCACGGAATCCCGGCTCTCGAGTATCTCCGGCAGTGTGGGGAGCAGATCTCCGGTCGGGAACTTGCCCGTGAAGGAGTGCCCCTCGACGTTCGTGGCAAGCAGCCTCATCTCGGCAGGGAAGTCTCCGAACCGCTGACGCACCAGCTTGTCGGAGAAGTAGCCCGCCCCGGTGCAGCACCACATATCAAAGTGCCCGAAGCGCTTCATGGTCTCCGCAAGCTCGCTCTTTCGCCTGCACCCGAGGGTGTGCCTCAGATAGTCGAACATAAAGCTCTCGTGAGCCTCGTTTCCCGCGATGTCCGAGGATATCGACATTATCTTTCCCGCCAGGTCGGCGGAATGTATCCTGTGGCACCCGCAGGACTGCGCCACTCTCATGGCGTAGGGTATCTCCGTGACCTCCGGAGCCGTGCCGCCGTTCAAGAGCGTGTCGGCTGTCGCCGCAGCGGTGCGCCCCGCCTGACCTATATCCGCAGCGCAGGTCGTGAGCCTCGGCACGAAATACTTTTCGAGCTCGATGCCGTCAAATCCCGTGACTATCACATCCTGCGGCACTCTGACCTTATGATCCCGCAGCACCCCGCAGACCGCGAGAGCCATCGAATCGTTGGCGCAGATGACCGCCTCGGGCAGCGGCTCACCGCTTGTGAACCAGCTCTCCGCAAGAGCGGCAGCCGGCTCCTCCCAGAAGTCGCCGTGACCGATCCTTATGTTCTCCGCCGGGATGTTCTTTTCCTCAATGACCTTGAGGAAGCGCTGCGTCCTCTCCTCGGAGAAGGGATTGTCCTTGAGCCCCGCCACATAGTTTATCCTGCGGCACCCGTGGACGTCTATAACGTGTCTGACGATCTGCTCGAAGCTGTCGCCGTAGTTGAAAACGATGTTCCGGCAGCCCTCGGTCATGCCGTCTATCGAGATCACAGGCAGGCCCCTGCGCTTTGCACGCTCAACTATCCTGCGTATGACCTCTTCGCTCTTTATGGCTTCGGGCATGACGATAACGGCGTCGATCACCGGGGACTCGATCAGCGAGAAGATGCTCGCCTCGCCCTTGGTGAAAGCGTCCTTGTTGTACATATCCAGAAAGGTGTTGAGTATGACCGTCCTGAAGCCGAGCTTTGCGCCCTCGGCCACGAGCTCCCGCACCGTGTCTCTTACGTTCTCACGGTGTATGCCCGATGTGCAGACCGCCAGTACCCTGTGTCCGCTGCCCTCTATCATAAGTCACATCTCCCGAGCTCAGAAGCCGAGCTCCTCCTTAACAAGTATGACCTTCATCCTGCCCTTGATGCGCTGCTGCGCCGAAACGACGTAGTTGCAGCAGATCCTGCCCTCGGAGGAGCAGCCCGCCGCCATGTCTCCGCCCTTGGCGACCGAGACGCATTCTCCCGTCTTTGCACAGTAGGTGTCGCAGGAGAGCCTGTCGGCGTTCGGGGGAGCCGCCTTGCACTTTACCCGCCTTATTGCCTCGTCAAGATCTCTTACCACCTTATTGTATCCCACCACGAAGATCACCGACTTCGGCCCGTAGCAGATAGCCGCGACGCGGTTGGAGTTGCCGTCAACATTGTAAAGCTCGCCGTTTTCTGTAACGGCATTGGACGAGGTCAGAAACACATCCGCCGAGAAGGTGTCCCGGTAGATCTGCTCGACAGCCTCTCTGTCGGCAGCCTTGGAACGGTCGAGGAAGTTGTATCTGCCGCTCTGCATCAGCGCGAGCACTCCGCTCTCCGCCAAAGATACCGAGCCGCCGCAGGAAATGGTGTCGCCGTCCTTCATGAGCCCTTCAACGATGCTCACGGCTTCGGCGCAGTTCTCCGCGATGTAGGCGTCGATGTTGTTCTTGCGGAGGTTTTCCGCACATCTCTCGAGCCTTCTTGAAACTGTCCTCATAACGATCTCATTCATAGCTGACGCCTCCTGTCATATCCAAAGCACCCGTGTCATATACTTGAACACGGTGATAATACATACCTATACATTATTATCATACCAAAAAATGCCTGATTAGTCAAGCATCCGCGAGGCATTTTTTTACATCCGCACCCGATCTATCTTACAAAAAAGGAGTGACCGCTATGACCGAGCCTAACGGCAGGCACGGACTGATCCTCGAGAACCGCTCCCGCCTCGAGCTCACGGGAGTTACCGACGTTGACAGGTTCAGCGAGGAGGGTATACTGCTCTATACCCAGCTCGGAGAGCTCAGCATCAAGGGCAGGAACCTTCACATCAACCGGATGAACGTCGAAAGCGGCGAGCTCTCGGTGGAGGGCGACATCGCCGCGCTCATCTACGGCGATAAGGAGAGAACGGGCAAGCTCTCGCTTATCGGCAGGATCTTCCGATGATGCGCCTGCTTTCCTCCGGGACGATGCCCATGTCCGAGGGCTCCCTCCGCGCAGGAGAGATCTTCATGCTCGCCTGCGTGCTGGGGATCCTCCTCGGAGCCTGCTGTGACCTCCTCCGGGCACTGAGACGCGGTCTGCGCACGGGCGCCGTTACCGAGCAGCTGCTCGATCTTTTCTGTGCCGTGATCTTCTGCTTTTGCTGGTTCATGCTCTCCGCCGCGCAGACAGGCCGTCTGCGCTTCTTTCCGCTTATAGGTATGCTTCTCGGCGCCGCCGCGGAAAGATATACCGCCGGCAGAGGCATAGTGTTTGTCTTTTCTCACATTTTCAGCGGTCTGCGGACTCTCTGGAAACGCACGGGAGGCATTCTCACAGCAAAAATTAGACAAAAAGCCGTATCGTTTTTTGTGGAAAATATATCAAATTTTAAAATATTAAAAAAATCTCGAAAAAGGTCTTGAAAGTATAGTTTTCATTGTAGTATAATATATAAGTAAAACTGTCGGAGACTGTGTCTGCTAAGGGAAAGGAGAGTGCTGTGATGACCGAAAACAAGGACGCCGTATCAGTCAAGCCCAGGAAGCGTCTCGGCCACGTTATCGCTTTTGTTGCGATATTCTGCCTCATCATCTATTCCATATTTACCGTTATCTCCCAGCAGGCGCAGATAGTCTCTCTCAAAAAGCAGAGCGACGAGCTCTCCGCACAGATCACCGAGCAGGAGCAGAAGAACGACGAGTATAACCGTCTGCTCAGCACCGGTGACGAAGCCGAGTACATGAAGCGTGTAGCCGTTGAGCAGCTGGGGTATGCTTATCCGAACGAGCGCCGCTTTTATATAGTCGAAAAAAACAACTGACGCCGTGAGGCAAATCAAAGAGAGGAAAAAGAATACTGATGCAGCTTGAGGTTGGAAAAATTTACGAAGGCAAGGTCACAGGGATCACCAAATTCGGCGCGTTCGTCGAGCTTGACAAGGACACTACGGGGATGGTGCATATCTCCGAGGTCGCTAACACTTATGTGAGCGATATCAAAGACCACCTTCAGGAGGGGCAGACGGTCAAGGTAAAGGTCCTTTCCGTCGGAGAGGACAAGAAGATCAGCCTTTCGATCAAGAAGGCGCTCCCGGCGCCGCCGAGAAAGCAGGGCGAGCGCAGGCCGGGCGGAGCTCCCGGAAGAGGGCCGGCTCCCGTCAGAAAGCCGTACACGAGACCCGAGCCGCAGGATCTTGCAAAGAACCCGCCTCCGGTATATGACCCGGATGAGCATTCGGGCGACGCGGAGTTCGAGGATATGCTTTCCCGCTTCAAGCAGTCGAGCGAGGAGCGTATGTCCGATCTCAAGCACGTTATGGACGGCAAGAGGCGCAATACCTCCCGCAGGAAGTAACCGAAGTTTATATCACAGCTTTATGACGCTTTTGCCGGTCAGCCGGCAAGGGCGTTTTTGCGTGCATGAAAAAACCGGGCCGCAGGTGAGTTCCCGCGGCCCGGTCTGTGCATCCGGGCTTGTACTATATGAGCTTTTCGGACGACCCGACCAGTTTCTCCTTCAGACAGGTCAGATCCGCCTCGTCGATGACGCCGTTGCGGTCAACGTCGGCGTTGGCAGGTTCGATGTTGCCCTGACCTGTGTGCAGGTATTTCTTGAGGATCGCTATATCCTTCATGTTCAGCACACCGTCAGAGTTGACGTCTCCCACCGGCCCCGGCCTCGTGATACCGGAGATCACCTGCGAGAAGCAGGATATGCCGTCTGTGTAGAGCACTTCTATCACAAAAGAGTACCTCGCGCATACCGGCAGACCGGTCACGGAATAGCTGCGTGCATCGCCGGGGAGCTCAGCCATAAGCGTCTTCTCGCCGGTTGCCTCGTTATATCCGTAAACCTTGAAGCTCTGAGCGGACTTTATCTCATCCCAGCCGAGAGTCAGCGAGGAGAATGAAGCCTCTGCCAGTTCAAATTTCCCGGCCTCGACCCTTATCTTCACGCCGTCGGTAAAGGCGCCCTCGTATGAAGCGGAGCTGCCGGTGACGAACGCCGTCGCGTAAACGGTGTGATCGCCGGGATCACAGCTGCATTTAAAGGAGGTACCGGTGCAGCTTCCGGCAAGCACAGGCTCGCCGCCGTCTTCCTTGATGTAGATATTATATCCGGAGGCTCCGTTCACAGGCTGCCACGAAGCGGTGAACCCTTCGCTGTCAGCGGTGCAGGCAAACTCCGCCGGCGCATCGTTCACTGCGATGTAAATAAAGGACAGCGGACCCGAGACAGAACCGTTGGCCGTAGTGTTCGTGCCGTTTACCGACAGCGTGTAGATCGAGCCTTTGTCGAGCGTCAGGATAACGTAATTGTTGCTGGTGGAAGCAGCGATACTGCTGACGACCGCGCTCGGCTTCTTGCTGCGCACGCAGTAGCCGGTGACACCCGAGCCGAGGGGATCCCAGCTCAGCTTGACCTTTCCGCCGCCGAGGTTTTCGGCTTTCAGCCCGGTTATCGTACCGGGAACGGCATTGGTGTATCTTACATCCATATCCGTCTGGCCGTAGATGCCGTCGATGTAACCGAGGCCGTACTGCCAGATGTCGAACTTGTATTCGTAGGTGGTCTTGGTAGTGTAGTTGGCGAGCCAGATCGGGTACTTGGCCTCAAGCTTGGTGCGCTCGATCTTGTTGTAGAGCCAGCTCGGGTTGGAGTAAACTCCGCTGTTGAAGCCGAGCTCGATCATCCTGTCGCAGAATGTCATGATTATCGCGGTCTTCTGCGCTTTGGTGAGATTGGCGGAATCGAGCCTGCCGGTATCGTAGGTGATCTCCTCCATATCGCAGTAGATCGGGAGATCGAACTGGAAGTTCTTGATGTAGCTGTAAACGAAATCAGCCTCCGCCTTAGCCTCGGCGGTGGTTATCGCCTGAGTGAAGAAATAGGCGCCTACCTTCAGTCCGGCAGCCTTGGCGTTCTTGTAGTTCGTGAGGAACTTCTCATCGAGCACCAGCGTTCCGGCCTTGCCGTAGCCGCGGTACCCCGCACGCAGGATACAGAAATCTATCCCTGCGGCCTTGACCTTTTTCCAGTCGATGTTCCCCTGGAAGTAGGAAACATCGGTGCCGTAGGTCAGCGTGCAGTCAGAGAAGCGGTCCTGATGGACAAGCGCTGCGGAGCCGGAGACCGCTGCTGCGGAAATATTCAGCATCGGCAGGCACATCCCGGTAAGGGAGGCGGTGCTTGCGTATCTTTCCTGCTCCATGAGCTTTGCTATGTATTTGTGGAAGCCGGGGTCGCTGACGGCGATCGGCTCTGTGCTGCCCTCGGGGATATGCTCACCCAGCTCAGCAAGATCGGGGTTGCGTGCAAGGAAGGCCTTTTCGGCCTCGGCAGCCTCACGCACCTCCTCGGCTCTGCGGGCAAAGCCCTCATCAATAGGGTCTGCCGGCCCGGAGACCTCATCGACAGTGACCTCGGGCTCGGAGACGACCTCCTCCGCGGCATCTTCGGAGCTCGCATCCGAGGGGACAAACACGGTGATATTACTGTTTTCAGTCTTGCTGATAAGAACGGCGCTTTTCGCGGCCTGCGGAGCGGTATCCTCAAGGGCGGGGATCTCCGAAAGGCCTTCGGAAGCGGGCATCAGCATAACGAGAGCGGCAAGTGCGGCGCACAGCAGTGCGTTAGGGGTCTTCATCAGATCATCCTCCGGGAATGTATCGGACCGCGTTCTGTCTGTATAGCGGTCGGGGTTTTACACAAGTGGTACCATAGCATATCGGGAGCGTTCGACGCTTTCCGACAGCCGGTAGGTAATATGTATTATACAGTATTTTGGACGCTTTGTCAAGATTTTTCGTGCAAATGGATAAATTTGGCTGAAAATCACAGGATGAACCGATGTCTGCCTGAACAAAAATGCTCCGCCGATCTGACCGGCGGAGCAATAAGCTGCGGACATATAGGCAACACCGCACAATGGTTGTGCGGTGTTGCCTATAAACTATTTGTGCGGAAAGCGTCCGGCGACTGCCATATAGTCATACTCGCAGTACCAGAAGCCGCACTCATAAAAGTAGTTCTCGAATTCCTCGAGGGCGTTGGTTATCCATTCGTAATCCTTCTTGGCTGTTTCGCTTTCCGGATCCTTTTCAAGTATCATCCTGTAAGCATCGGATCTGTAAGCAAAGCTCTCGGAGAACAGCTGCTGCTTTTCCTCAAAGCTCATACCGCTGGTCTCGGTCATGCAGCTGAACACCCGGACATCCGAAAATCCGGAATTTATCATCTGATGGAACAGCTTGCTGCCGTTCCTGCGGTCGGCGCAGTTCTTGACGGTCATGCCCTTTTCGATGATCTGCTCCATGAGCTCATAGTGGGGATAGCAGAGCTTGCTGCCGTCATCCGAGCCGCGCACCACGATATAGGAGTCCTTATCCATCAGGCTGCGGAGCTTTCTCAGCGTCCGGCAGGGGTCCTTCAGGTGGAGCAGAAGCAGCGCGGAATAAACGATATGGAACTTGGGTATCCCGTGCTTGTACATAAGCTCGCGGACATCCTCTTCAAAGGTCTCGCTGTCAACATCCGCGACCTCGAACACGATCTTGTCGTTCTCGGCAAAGAGTATCTGCGCTCTCTCGATGACCCGCCTGTTGTTGTCGAGGCAGAGCACCTTGGCAACTCTCGGGTCGTTCCCGAACCTGTCCTCCGCCACAAAGCCGTAGGCGCTGCCCACATCCAGCACATACAGTGGCTCGTCCCTGTCCCACGGCTCGAGGCTGTAAAGATGATCGAGCGCTATTTTGTCGGAGCGCCTCGCGTTATCGGACTGTATTTTGAGCCTGTTGAGCTCGTTGCGGTAATCCGAGCGGTAGGAGGACACGGTAAAGGTGTTCTGATCCACGCCCTTGGCCTTCGACAGGGTGATCTCACCGCCCGTGAGCACCGGGGCGGCCTTTCCCTTAGCAGAGTCTGCGGGCTGCTCCTTGAAGGCATTCATTATGTATTCGGCCAGCTTTTCGAGGGTACACTGCTCCATGAAGAAGATCTGGAAGCGCTGGAGCGTCCTCGGCATCTGGGAGATATGGATATTGTCGATATAGGACATTATCTTGCCGTTGGGCTTGCGCCTGCTGAGGATATCCTCATAGAAGGTCTCGTACTCGTGCTCGACCCAGCCCTTGGTGATATTGTTGATATCCGTTCCGAGGACGATCAGCACCGATGCCTCGCCGAGCGCTTTGTCTATCGCCTTTTTGTAGTCTCCGATGCCCTGCTCGAACAGGGACTTGTCGCTGAAAAACACCGGCAGACCCTTCTTTGTCAGGATATTGTAGAGCTTCTCGGCGAGCTCGGCTTCCTTCAGCCTGTGCCCGTCTTCATCGGTATTGGGATATGATATGAAAACATCGTACTTAGGCATGGCAGTATGCTCCTTTCGGCTGCCCGGAGGCCGGGAAGCATTTTGGTATGAAATCATTATATACCATTATGCCCGGCTTGTCAACAGTCTCTCTTTACCTCGTAAACTGCGATATGAACTTCCAGGCGTTTTCGTTGGTGTGCTCACGGCACTCGTGGATCTGATTGTCTATCCCGGCAAACGCAGTCCGGCATACACCGTCTACACTGTCATAGTAGTGTATCGTAAGGATGCTCCCCCTCGACGGATCCGGGATCTTCTCCACCCGGTCTCCCTCGACTGCCCAGAGCTTCTCCTCCCAGCTGTCCTGATCGTCAAAGCTTACATCGTCAAAGTTCTTTTTCAGCCTGTTGACCTCGGCGATATACTTCACCCTCTCAAGCGCCGTCTCTGTATGGAACGGCAGCTCCGGCAGGTGCGACTTCTCACCGCCCGAGTAGAATACCGGCAGCGGTACGCTCCTGTTGAGGTTCGGGGTCGCGGGCTCGCCGAAGAAGGTAGTGAATACCGGGAAAAGTGCGCTCGCAGGCATAACTCCCGCAAAGACCTCCGGGTACTCCTGGAAAAGATCCCAGGTCTTGCCGCTGCCCATGGAGAAGCCCGTCGCATAGATGCGGTGAGTGTCGATGTTATAGCGCTGTTTCAGGTGCTCGAGGAGCTCTATCGCCTCCGTCGCGGTGACGTCCATGTGGTTCTCCACCGACACGAACAGGAAGCCGTACTTGTGGGCGACCTCCCACCAGCCCGCAACGTAGGTGAGGTACATCGAGGTGTCACCGCCGCCGTGGAAGCCCAGCACCAGCGGAGCGGGGCCGTTGTCGAAGATGTCGTTGTTGTAGTAGGCGAAATAGCCGACCTTATGTGTCGGGTCGTTCTTGAAGCGGCCTCTGTTGTCCGGCGAGGTCTTTACCTCGACTCCGCCGACGTCCTCGGTCATGCCGAGAGCAGGGAAGTCGGGCTCGAGCTGCATGACTCCGCACCAGCGCTTGTATCTGCGCACGAAGCTGTCAAAGTCGGAGATATAGTCGGCCTTGTCCTTGACGAGCAGATACTCGCAGCCCTCGAAGGCTTTGTTTATCTCATCGCTGTTGCCGACGCTTATCACCGCGATATCCCTGCGGTCAACGACGGGCGTCACGCTCAGCCCCTGCATCGAGCAGACGGCGGGAGTGATCTCTCCGGGGCCCCAGAGGTAATCACCCTCGAGGGTGGTGAGCAGGTTCTTCGCCACATAGTCGGCGGATCTGTCGAAGCTGTAGATATCGGCGCGGAAGATAGCGCCTCTGATGAAATAGCCGAGGAACTTCTTCTGGAAGAAGTCGAAATTCTCAACAATGCCGTCCTGATACACGGGTATCATCTTGACCTCGGAGATCACCGAGGCATAGAGGCTCGCGTCGGCGCTGTCCCAGCCGCCCTCACAGGTCGGATAGATAAACAGCACGCTCGAATCGTTGGCGGCGGCGATCTGCGCAAGACCGGTCTCTTTTGCAAACTTTACCGCGCTTTCCATATCCTGCCTGTCCTCCTCGAAGACGAGCAGCAGCGGCGCTCTGAACGAATAGTTGTTGGTCTGGCCGTCGAGGTCGTTATCGGGCACATAGACCTTTACCTCGAATTTGTCAAAGGTGTGCTCCCAGCATCTTCCCCCCGTCGGTATCCCTGACCTGCGGTCTTTCCATCATTGGCATAAGCTTTACCCCCTGTATGAATATTCTTAAGGCAACACCGCACAACCACCGGCTAACGCCTTTGTACATCATCCGCTTGCATATTTTCCGTCATTATTACCGTGTCAACTTGTTGACACTATTCTCCTTGCCTTGCGCCAGCAATGCGGCGTCGAATTTAGGCAATCTGACGAAAAATCTGACTGCGCGTCTGACGCACAATGGTTGTGCGGTGTTGCCTTAACAGTCCGTTGCTGTTACCAGTTTTATTCTACCATAAAGAAAAGTCCCCGTCAATACGGATATTGCGCGGTCTCTTGACAAATCCTGCGGGTGTATTATAATGGTTATAGGGTATATTCGTGCATCTGCACAGAACCGGGCCCCGGTTTTTGTTCACAACGCCGAATATCCGTTCATCTTGTTAGGTTTGACCTTCCCCGCGGGATATCATTACAGGAGGTGAGAGAAATGCGTGAAGACATAAGCAGCAAAGCACCCGTGACCGGTCTCGAGGAGGTCATGGGAAAATACAAGCAGACCGTCTACGGACTTGCGGTCACTCACCTCAACAGCCGCGCCGACGCAGACGATGTGTTCCAGGAGGTATTCCTGCTCTACCACACCAAGGCTCCCGTCTTCGAGCATGAGTACGCTCTGCGTGCCTGGCTGATACGCACGACTCTCAACCTCTGCACGAGGACCAATCACAGTGCCTGGAACTCCCGCGTTGACAAGGATCCCGACGCGGGCACCGACATAGCGGTGCAGTTTCAGACAGAGACCGAGAACGAAGTCTTTGCGGCGGTTCTCTCTCTCGAGCCCAAGCTGAGGACAGCGGTGTACCTATACTATTTCGAGGGTCTTAAGACCTCCGAGATAGCCGAGGCGACCGGCACCACCTCTGCGGCTGTGATGATGCGGCTCTCCCGCGCCAGAAAGATATTAAGGAAAAGATTGGAGGGCGAATACTTTGGATAAGAAACTTTTTGAAGATATGAGAAGCCAGCTTTCGCCCGACGAGGACGTCGTGCAGAGCGTGCTTCGCAGAGCCGAGCTCTCCGGCGGGAAGGAGGACAACAAGATGGATGATAACAGAAATATAACAAGTGCCGCAGCGGTAAAGGGCGGCAGATGGAGGTATATCGCAGCAGCCGCGGCGTGTGCGGCAGTTGCGGCGGTCGCGGTGATAGCATTCACACGCAGCAGCGACATCAAGGCAGACGACATCACCCCTGCGGCGTCGGGTACAGACCCGGCCGAAAGCCGCGAGGTGCCGGAATCGGCTCCCGATCAGAGCCGTACAGACGACAGCAGCTTTCTCGAGTACGACGGCTATATCCAGGATGTTGCGGTAGAAAACAGCTCCGAAAACGGTGTTATAAAAGTCAATGCAAGGAAGGACACTCTCGATGTAGTGTTCTATGCCCGGTCGCTCAGCGGCGGTCACCCGGACAAGATCCTGCTCCAGGACGGCTGGTCTGACGATATCTTCGCGGAGATGTACGATGACGGCGATCTTGAGAACCACGGCGACAAGGAAGCCGGCGACGGTATCTACTCCGGGAAATACAGGCTTTCCTACGACTTCGACGACGGCGACACTCTCTACGAGACCAACCCCAACGAGCGTTTCTTCACCTTCGGCGCGGTCTACAGCGAGGGCGAAAAGACCCACTGCGCTATCGAGACGGGTATCACGGTAAAGCTTTTTGAAAGCGGCGATAATGCCGTAAACGCAAAAGCCTCCGATGACGGCAGCGTTGAAGACATCAAGCTGGAAAGCGGTACGGACACCGTATACATTTATGACGAGTACGCAGACACGGAAGTCTTCTTTTCAGCGCACCCTCAGAACGGTGACTGTCCGGAAACGATCAGCCTTATCAACATGGATACCGGCGCAGAGCTGGCAAAGATGTACGATGACGGCGACTATAAGAACCACGGCGACGAAACGGCTGGCGACGGATATTACCGTACCCGTTACAGCATGAACTACGCTTCCGGCGAGGAAACGATCTTCACCGAGAATACGATTGCAAAGGAATTCCGGTTCGGTGCGGTATACGAGCTGAACGGAAAGAAGCATACCTCCCCCGAGACGACAGTGACGCTGGAACTTGCCGACCTCAAAGACGGAGTAGGGGTGCCGGGAGCCAAGATCACCTCTCAGGCAAAATACACGGGAAATTGAGAGCGTTCCAGCTTCGTCGCAACTTCAAAAGAAGTATTCCCCCGAAGAGGTTCGGAGGCAGTCCTCGGCGGTCCTCGGCGCGGACGGCGCAGTTCCGCCTTTGGAAAACGTAGTGCAGAACCGCACTTTGGTTTGACGGCGGGCTGAACAAAGTTGTGTGACCCAAACGCGAAGCGAAATGGGGTCAAGGGGGCTTTGCTCCCTTGCGGGGGTCGAGGGGGCGGAGCTCCCCTCGTCGCCGTCCGCAGACGGCGAAACTCCCCTTACCGCAGGGCGCTCCGCAAGGGGTGAATTTAAAAACAGTCCGGTGGACTGTTTTTAAAGAGGGGAGGCCCTGCAAGAGAGGGC
>JAFXVY010000101.1 GCA_017534595.1 Ruminococcus sp. | reverse complement strand
TGCACGTCATCTGCTTGCATATTTTCCGTCATAGCACACAAATTTTCCTTGCCGGGCGTCAGCCCGCCTGCGTCAAATTTATGCACTCTGACGAAAAATCTGACTGCGCATCTGACGCACAGGGGTTGTGCGGTATTGCCTATATCTTTCTGATACTTTTTGAGGGGATGCGTAGTTTTTTACGCATCCCCTTTGATATAATATATACATAAAGAAAAGAATTTTGAGCAACTGTGTAAATTTCTGTACTCGTTTTGTCTGTTCACAATTTGCTGACGAATTCGGATTTTGAATGTGATATGATGTATTCACTGACAGCGGAGAGCCAAAAACGCGGAGAAAAGCTTCACTGAAAGGCAGGTGATTTTGGCGCAATATTTTGAGCATACCCTGTGATATGATAGTAACAGAAGAAGACGACAGGAGACAACAAAACGAAACGGAGGAGCACAGAATGATCTGCTACAAGATAAACATAGAACTCGACAAGCCTATCCCTATGGTCAAGAACGAGCGCGGCAGGCGCGAGTATGACGAAGAAGCCGTGAACCGAATCAACAATGCGCTTTTCGAGCATAACAGAAAATACCTCGGCAGAAGGTGCGCATTCATCTATCAGGACACCGGAAGCAGACTGTCCCTCGGCTTTGCTCTTTCCGACGGGACAGCACTTGGAGACGCTCTCGATGAGCTTATCCGCATGGCAAAGATCTCCGGCAAAACAGAGCAGGAGGAGATCACCGTCAAGACTCTCGAAAGGTTCACTCACTTCGGATTCAGAAAAACCTTTGATTTCGACACCGACGACCTCGAGGCTTTCGGTATCAGCGCATTTACTCGCGGTTCTTCACCCGAGGAAAAGCTCGCAAGAGAATATACATACCCCGAGCTGAAAAGAGCTGCGGAGCTGGGGCTTTACGCCGACAGCTTCCTGCCGGAGATCGACCGCATCGTACAGCCCGCCGCGACAGAGAACGCGAAGGGTCATCCGGTGCATTACATAGTCCGCACGGGATGTTCTTTAAAGGTCTGCGACAGGCTCATTGACACGCTCCACAGGCACGGCAGACTCGGCTCGCGGCGTTATACCGTCATCGGTCCCCGCCAGTACAGGGGCGGCTTTGATGCCGAGGGACTTTTCAGGATCGCTAAGGGCGGGACTGTCATCTTCGATCTTTCGGATATGCAGGAAACTCAAAACGGCACGGCGACTTCAAATATGCTCCCCGCCGAGGTCTACGATCTTATCAAGGAGCATAAGCTCAGGACGCTGGTCATCTTTGCGCTGCCCAACTGCCTTGAAGCGCAGGGGGAGAAGATCAAGAACGCTCTGCCCGAGCTCACCTTCGTGGAGATCACCGAGCGCCTTGCGATGAACAACGAGGCGAAGAAGCTGCTCCGCGCTTTTGCGAAAGCCGACAAGGTCAAGCCCGACAGGGAGCTGCTCTCGGCGGCGGCAAAGGACACCGGCTACTATGCCAACGATCTGCGACAGCTTTACGATGTCTGGTACGCCAACGCGCTGAAGACGAAGATCTATCCCCAGTATTCAGACTTCCGGAAGAACGTGGAGCTTGACAAGCCCGCCGTTCCGACAGGCGACGCTTACACGAAGCTCTCGGAAATGATCGGTCTTGAAAAGGTCAAGAAAATGATAGATCAGGCGGTCAACTATTCAAAGCTGCACAAGGCTCTTGCGGAGCGGGGTATGCCGAACGCAAAGCGCTCCATGCACATGGTATTCACCGGCGCCCCCGGTACCGCCAAGACCACTGTCGCAAGGCTTTTCGCACAGATACTCAAGGACAACGAGGTGCTTTCCGTGGGTGATCTGATCGAGTGCGGCAGAAAGGATCTCGTGGGACAGTACGTAGGCTCTACGGCGATCCAGGTTAAGAATATGTTCAGGCGGGCAAAGGGCTCGGTGCTGTTCATCGACGAGGCTTATTCGCTTGTCGATGACCGCAAGGGCCTGTTCGGTGACGAGGCGATCAACACTATCGTTCAGGAAATGGAGAACGCCCGCGAGGATACGGTAGTTATCTTCGCAGGATATCCCAAGGAGATGAGCGAGTTTATCGAGCGCAATCCGGGGCTGCGTTCGAGGATATCCTTCTATGTGGATTTCCCCGATTACAGCGCAGAGGAGCTCTTCGACATCACAAAGCTGGTCGTCAGGAACAACAAATACAAGTTAGCCGATGACGCGAGAGCCGTGCTTATCCCGATCTTTGAAAAGGCGCTGCTCTCGGGCGGCTTCGGCAACGGAAGATATGCGCGGAACCTTGTGGAGCAGGCGCAGCTCGCCCAGGCTATGAGGCTCTCGAAATGCGATATTGCAAAGCTCTCGGGCGACGAGCTTTTAACGCTCACAGCGGAGGATTTTGCGGAGATAAGTACGAACAGTATAAAAGAAGCGGAGCCTGTCCGCAGGAGGATAGGCTTCAAGGCGGGGTGATATTATGATATACTTAACAGGCGATACTCACGGC
The DNA here is from genome assembly GCA_017534595.1 of Ruminococcus sp. Classification (GTDB taxonomy): domain Bacteria; phylum Bacillota; class Clostridia; order Oscillospirales; family Ruminococcaceae; genus FB2012. The sequence goes on along the minus strand of JAFXVY010000101.1, from coordinate 10,201 downwards.
GGTGTGGATATCTGAAAAGAGAATAACGATATGAATGAACAGAACATTGATACTTTTGAACTCAGGGTCATCCCTTTGAAATCCGGTTTACAAGGAAGAATTACTTCTCCGAGATCGAGAAGCTGGGGGAAGAAAATTAGTGCACAGTAATTTGAGCGTGTGCAGTGATATAATACTTAAAAGATGACCGGAAACGGAGGCAATAGCTTTGATCGGGCTGAATGATCTGAACGAAGAACAGCTTGAGGCTGTACAGTCAACCGAAGGATATGTGCGCGTTATCGCGGGAGCCGGCAGCGGAAAGACCAGGCTGCTTGTGAACCGCTATGCCTATCTCGTTGAAGATTATGGTATTGATCCCTCGAATATACTCTGTGTGACCTTTACCAACAAGGCGGCAGGAGAGATGAAAAAGCGCATCCGAGAGCTGATCGGGGAGGGTTACGACACCTCTCTGATCTGTACTTATCACGGCTTCTGCGCAAGGCTTATCCGCGAGGACTGCAACAAGCTGTTCCTGCCCCGGGATTACACCATACTCGATCAGGTCGGACAGAAGCGTATCCTTTCGGAGATATACAGAAAATACGAACTGAGGCTGGATCACGCCGCATTTGAGCAGATCATCAAAAAGACAGGAGTCTATAAAACCCGGAATTACACCGACTATGTTCCGAAGCAGACAAGTCCGGACGACGTGCAGATCATGGCGGCTTTGACCGATTTTGACAGTCATATAATGGAGGACTATATGCAGTCGCAGAAGGCTGTCGGGGCTCTGGATTTCAACGACCTTATCTGCTTTGCGCTGTATCTTCTCGAAACAAGCGAGGAGGTCAGAGAGAAGTGGCAGGACAGGCTCAATTACATACAGGTAGATGAGTTTCAGGACAGCTCCGAAACAGAGATGAAGCTGCTTGAACTGCTTTCAGGAAAATACCGAAATCTGATGATCGTCGGAGACCCGGATCAGAATATCTATCAGTGGAGGGGTTCGGATGTGCGCCTGCTCGTGGATTTTGACAAGGGGCATACCCCGACACACACCCTTTTCCTCAACCGAAATTACCGCTCAACTCCGCAGATACTCAAGTGCGCCAACACGCTTATCGACAAGAACACTATCAGACTCAAAAAGGAGCTTTACACCGAACAGCCCGACGGTGCGGAGGTGCTGCATTACCATATCAAGAGTGACGAGAAAGAAGCCGAACAGATAGCACAGCTCATAAAGGAAAATGTCAGAGATAGGGGAATGAACTATTCCGACCACGCTGTGCTCTACAGAATGGGAGCCCTCTCTCGTGTCATAGAAAAGAAGCTCACCGAGCAGGGCGTACCCTACGAGATATACGGCGGAGTTAAGTTTTTTCAGCGGATGGAGATACTTGATATGATCGCATATCTGAGGGTAGCTGCATTCGGTGATGACGATGCTCTGAAACGTATCATCAACAAGCCCAGCCGCCGCTTCGGACGCGAAAAGCTCGCAAGGCTGACCGCGATCTATGAGAACGAACCGGAGGCAACGCTTTACGATACCCTTAAAGCACATATTGACGAAGCGCCGTTTACGGAAAGCTCGGTATCGGAACTGATAAATACTATCGAGAATGCGAGACAGAACAGCGGCAGTCTCTCGCTCTCGGAACTGATCGACAGGATCGCTGCGGATTCGGGGTACGAGAAATATATCCGCGAGCTCGGTGACGAGGAGAGGCTCGGTAATTATACGGAATTCAAGACTTTTGTACATGAGTATGAGAATGATCTCGGGGAAGATATTACTCTCGGAGGGTTTCTTCAGCAGATTAGTTTGCGTTCAGCAGAAAATGAGGACAGCGAGCGTGACACTGTCAAGCTGATGACAATCCATGCTTCAAAGGGCTTGGAGTTTCCGGCAGTATTTGTTGTAGGCCTCTCGGAGGGGATATTCCCGTCATCAAAAACGATAGAGGAACGAAAGCTCGAAGGCCTTGAGGAAGAAAGGCGGCTTTGCTATGTTGCTATCACAAGAGCGCAGAAGCAGCTGTATTTCACCGATTCAGAGGGTGCCTCTCCCAACGGTGCAAAGAAGCTGCCCTCCCGATTCCTTGATGAGATCGGAAAGGAAAACTACCGCAGGATAGGAGCCATTCCTAAAGAGTTTGAAAGAGCGGTGTCTGACAGACGTACTGTTTCAGAGTTCCCACAAGGGCAGTCTGAAAAACTCAAAGAGGGCGACGAGGTAACTCATCACGTATTCGGCAAGGGAAAGATAATCGGCCACGACAGATACCGCAGGAGCTTTAAGGTGCAGTTCTATGGAATCGTTCTGCCGCGCTCTATTTCGGAGAGCTATTTCAGCACTGATCATACTGCTCCCGCATTACCGGTAAATCAAAGCAGATATATCGAGGTTGAACAGTCACCCGAGATCAGGGATGAACTCCCGCTTGAGCAGCAACAACCGCTGGCGCTGCCTGACCAAAGCGGATCCGAGAGCGGGTGGCGATGTGTCGGTGTGGAAGATCTCGGGTATCCTTCAATGACCTGTGAGTACTGCGGACATCAGGTGATACGTTATGTCCATCACATGGTCCACCCCGTGATGCCGCCCTTGAATACAGGGTGTGTCTGTGCGGGAAAGCTGGAGGGTAATTTGGAGGCTGCGAAGGAACGTGAACGCCGTTTCAAGAATAGGCAGCAGAGGCTTGAGACCCTTAGAATGAAAGTATGGAAAACATCCTCGAGCGGAAATCAGTATCTTAAATCAGGAGAACATATTGCAGTGATCTGCAGGAACAGGAACGGCAGATGGAAGTATTTTCTTGATAATACGATCTGCCGCGAAGTATTTGAGACACAGGAAGAAGCTAAAGCACACGCCATTGAAGCGTTGGCTGATTTGTAAGAGAAAGGACTTAAAATCTGCACGAGCATAGATATGACAAGGTGAAAGTCTATGCCAGCGGAACGAGAGTGCGGTGCAACGAGGGCGGCTATCCGGTGGCAGCTGTTTTTGTTGCGGGGAAGAGCGGCTTCGCATTTTACCGGCAGAAGGATATCGCAATGTCCATTGCCGCAGGCCTGCGCTGATGTTCTGGGACGGTATCAGCAAGGGGACGCAGTGCAATATCGAGGATATGGAAAGACAGGAGAAATTCACGGCGGTGATACTTTATGCAAGATAAGACAGCCCACATCATCGTCTGCGGCGGCAAGACCGAGCATCCGCAGGAGATCGTGGACGGATTCATCCTCGGGGTGCTTGCGGAGCTGGGCGTGAGCGAATGCGTGATCGTCAGCGGAGGGTGTAAGGGTGCGGATATATCGGGGGAGAAGTTTGCCGAAGCTCACGGCTTTGAGGTCGTCCGCTTTCTGCCCGACTGGAAGACCTACGGCAGATCGGCGGGGATCAGGCGCAATGCGGAAATGATAAGCTACATCTCCCAGTCCGAGCGCCCCGCCGTGATCGCTTTTTGGAACGGTGAGAGCCGGGGGACGAAGTTTACCGTAGAGCAGGCAAAGAAAAGAGGTATCCCGGTTTACATCTATTACTACAAGTCCAAAAAGCAGGACTGAATATGCCTGCCTGCGATTTGTTCACAATTTGTTGACGAATTCGGTCCTCAGATGTGCTATTATAAATTCAGAAAACAGGAGAAAACGCAGAATTGCGGGTTAATTAAAGCATAGCTCAAAATTCTGCGCATACCGTGATGTATAATGATAACAGGAATAACGGAGGTATCACTATGAAGCTGAACAACGATCTTTACGAATACGACAAGGCTGCCGCACTGCTGGCGATACTCGATATCCTGCGCAGATTCGGCGACGATCACAACAAGCGCGAGATGCAGGATAAGCTCCTTGACGAGTACGGCATCTCCGTTTCCCGCAACACGTTTGCCTCCAAGCTCAGGACCCTCGACCGCTGCGGCTACACTCTCCGCGAGTCCGAGGACGGCACCCACTACATCTTTGAGGGCAGAGAGTTCACCGATGCGCAGCTGCGCGTGCTGATCGACTGCCTGATCAACAACGGCGTTGTGGGCTCGGAGACTGCAAAGAAAATGATCTCGGAGCTTTGCGACCTCGGCAGCGAATCCCTCAGAAACAGCTGCGGCAGCTTTCAGAAGCGTGTCGCCGGAAGAAAGCGTTCCTCCGATGCCGTGACCGAAAACCTCGGAATTATCCAGCGTGCCATCGGCGGCAATGCAAAAATATTATGCAACTACAAGGTGTATAACAAAATGCTCAACCTTGTGAACAAGTACCCGAAGGACATCACCGTTTCTCCCTTCGAGCTTACCCTTGCAAACGGCAGATATATCCTTATCTGCGCCGTTGACGGTCAGGATGATCTCTCGCATTTTTATATCGACAAGCTCTGCGATATCAGGCTCATAAGAGAACCTGCCCTCAACGCAAGAAAGTTTCTCTCTGCCCTCGGATACAACGATATGAATGAGTATATTTCCTCACAGCCTGTACTCTGCGGCGGAAGGAAGGAAAGGTTCACTCTCAAGATCGACAACAGCATCATCAATGACTTTATAGAAGATTTCGGCGGCGAGTTCAGGAAGCTCGCCGATCACAGGGAAAACGACGGCTATGCCACCGTGCTGACAATTACTACCTCTCAGGACAGCCTGAGACGTCTTATCACCCCATACCTTGATAAGATAGTCGTGCTGAACAGACCCGAGTTTTATGACAGCATCAAGGAACTGTATGATACAGGTATGCACAATCACAGGATGATTGGCAAGGACGTCCGGATCCGGAGCCTCGGAGCAAGAACACTTGAAGAGGCTCTCCGGGTGTGTGAGGTCAACGATCTTCACTTCATCCATCTCATCTCCAGGAAAACAGCTGAAAAGCTTGATCTTTCTCCCCTCGTAAAGGCTGATCAGATAAGCAGCGTCAGCCTGCTCGGTTACGATCTTACCGGGCAGAGATTCCCGGCTGAAATGACCGAACTCAAGTCCCTTTCTCTTGTCCGCTGCAAATACGATATGGAAACGGTCACCGAGCTTGAAAATGTCACCGAGCTCCGGCTCGGGAACCTTTCTGCCGACGACCTCAGCCGTCTGTCGGAGAAAAAGAATCTGACCCGCCTGCAGCTTCTGGCGTATGGTCAGAGGCGCAATGAGATAGATATTGAAAAGGTCGGGGACGTAAAGGATCTCGGCTTCCTTAAAGACTGGAACGATCTTAAATCGCTTGAGATCACTGATTATCCCGGGCTCGAAGATATCTCGGCTTTGGAGGATAAAACTGGTCTCAGGACACTTATCATCGGCGGCAGCCCGAAGATAAAGGATATTGGTTTTGTAAAGAATATGACTGAACTTCGCAGGCTTATCGTAACGGGCTGTTCGGTACCGGCGGATCAAATTGAAGAAATAAAAAAAGCTCTGCCCGGATGCAGCGTCTGCACTGAACGCCCCGGACGCTATAAAAGGGCATAAGGCGGGTCTTTGCACCCGTACCCGCAGTGCCTCTTAGGGGGCGCTGCCAGGATAAGGAGACAGGGAGGCGCTGAAATGAGCCACCGCAGAAGCCGCGAAACCCGACGCCGCCTCAAAAAGCTGGCAGCCGCAACCTCCAAATGGTTTGGCAGCGGAGCGTGGTACGATGAAGATAAAGGCAGATATATAAGATATTACTCCCACCGCGGAAGTGGGTACCCCAAATGGCTCCGCACAGTTGCCAACCGCAAGGTCCGCAGGGCAAAAAATGTCCCGCAGCGCGGCGGGTACAGGCGGGTGTATGACTACCGGTGGGAGCTTGATTGACATTCCCACCGAAATATGCTATCATAAGAAAAATCACTTGCAAGAAAGGATGATCCCCTTGCTTTTCACCGTAACCTACGAAGGACAGAACACGCAGGAGCTTGGCTTCCTGCTGCATAAAAACCCCTCACGCGCACAGCAGTTCGAGCTTAATTACGGGCGGGCCTACGTCTTTTACCCCGAGGTAACCGACACCCGCACCACCGCCGCTCTGCTGCTGGACATCGACCCCATAGACCTCGCAAGAGGCAAGGTCGGCAGCAAGGAGGGCGGTCTTTTTGATTACGTCAACGACCGTCCCTACGCCTCGACTTCGTTTATGTCAACGGCGTTAGTGCGCGTTTTCGGAACGGCTATGTCCGGACGCTGCGATAAGCGCCCGGAGCTTGCACAGACACCTATAAAGCTCACGGCGACCCTCTCCGCACTTCGTGACAGCGGCGATACCGAGCTTGCCAACCGTCTCTTTGAACCCCTCGGCTACGAGGTAAAGACCGAACGCCGCCCGCTGGACGAGCGCTTTCCCGAGTGGGGCGATTCGCCGTATATCGACCTGACTATCAGCGGCACGGTGCGCCTCTGCGACCTGCTCAACCACATCTATGTGCTGATACCGGTTTTCGACAAGCAGAAGCATTACTACATCCAGGAGGACGAGATCCGCAAGCTTCTCGACCACGGCGAGGGCTGGCTGGCGGAGCATCCTTACAGAAAGAAAATTGCGCAGCGGTATTTCAATGCCAAGCGCAGCTATGCCCGCCTTGCGATAAGCAAGCTTCTTGAGGATGACGAGATCGAAGAAACCGAGACCGAAGATACTGAGATCGGTGAGATCGAGGAAATCGAGATGACCGAACCCGAAGAGACCGAGACTGAAACCAAAACAGAGCAGAATGAAAAGCGCAAGTTCACGCCGCTGAACACCAAGCGGATGCAGGCAGTCAAGAACGCCGTCCTCGCATCGGGCGCGCAGACGGTCATCGACCTGGGCTGCGGAGAATGCCGCCTGACTTCGCTGCTGCTCAACGAGCCGCAGATCAAAAAGGTCACCGCCTGCGACGTCTCCGTCGCAGAGCTTGAAAAGGCGGCGATACGCCTGCACCTTGACCGCATGGAGCCGTTCAGAAAGAAAAAGCTGACGCTTATGCAGGCCTCGCTGACCTACAAGGATGACCGCTTTTCGGGCTACGACTGCGCCTGCGTGATCGAGGTCATCGAGCATATCGAGTCCTCACGGCTGCCCGCGCTGGAGCGTTCGGTGTTTGAGTTCGCAAAGCCGCGGACGGTGATAATCACCACCCCGAACCGGGAGTACAATGCCAACTACGAGCACATGAAGGAGAATTCCCTCCGTCACGGCGACCACCGCTTTGAATGGACGAGAGCAGAGTTCAAGGCCTGGTGCGAGGATATGTGTGCCCGCTTCGGCTACAGCTGCAGGATCAGCGGTATCGGCGACGAGGACGAAAGCCTCGGCACACCGACACAGATGGGAGTGTTTACACGGAATGGATAAGTTCAGAATTGAGATACCCGAGTTCTGTTTAGTCGCCCTTATCGGCGCCACAAGCTCGGGGAAATCCACCTTTGCACATAAATATTTTAAACCGACAGAAGTGCTGTCCTCCGACTTTTTCAGGGGGATGGTCTGCGACGACGAGAACGATCAGACCGTCTCCGCCGAGGCTTTTGATCTGCTCTGGTACGCTGCCAGCAAGCGTCTTGATCTGATGAAACTCACCGTCATTGACGCGACAAACATACAGAAAATGGCGAGACAGCAGATATTGCAGGTCGCAAAGTCGCAGAATGTCCACGCTGCGGCGATAGTCCTCAATCTCCCGGAAGAGCTGTTGCAGGAGCGCAATAAACAGCGCCCCGACAGGAACCTGCCGGAGCGTGTTATCCGTCAGCACTGTGTTGAGGTCAGGAAGAGTATAAGAAATTTAAAGCGTGAGGGTTTCCGCTTTATCTACATCATCAACTCCCTCGAGCAGCTTGAAAACTGCGAGATCGTCCGCACCAAGCTTTGGAACAACAAGCGTGACGAGCACGGCCCCTTCGATATCATCGGCGATATCCACGGCTGCTGTGACGAGCTTGAAGCGCTGCTATACAAGCTGGGATATGTTAAGACCGACGGCGTGTACTGCCACCCCGAAGGTCGCAAAGCAGCATTTCTCGGCGACTTCTGCGACAGGGGCGAGCGCAGCGCAGACGTCCTGCGGATCGTTATGGATATGGTGAAGTCCGGCAGCGCGATAGCCGTCCCCGGCAACCACGATGTCAAGCTGCTGAAATATCTGAACGGCAAGAAGGTCAGCCCCACCCACGGCCTCGACAAGACTATCGCCGAGCTTGATGCGGCGGGTGAGGATTTCAAGGCTGAGGTGCGCAGCTTCATTGACGGGCTGATAAGCCACTACGTCCTTGATGATGGGCGATTGGTCATCGCCCACGCCGGCATCAAGCAGCAGTTCATTGGGCGGGGCTCGGCGGCGGTGCGCGAGTTCTGCCTCTACGGCGAGCGGACGGGCGAGTTTGACGAGTACGGCCTGCCTGTGCGCCTCGATTGGGCGGCAGACTACCGCGGGCGTGCGGCAGTCGTATTTGGTCATATCGCGGCGCTGGAGGTCAAGCAGGTCAACGGCACCTACTGCATCGACACCGGATGCGTATTCGGCGGCAAGCTGACCGCCATGCGCTGGCCGGAAAAGGAGTTCGTCAGCGTGGACGCCCTCAGGCGGTACTACGAGCCTGTGAAGCCCCTCGACGAGTCCAAAAATCTGGACATCGGCGATATGCTCAGCGTCGGGGACTTCAACCGCAAGCTCCACATCGAGACCGAACTGATGCCCGGAATCGACGTCCACGAGAACAACGCGGCGGCGGCTCTCGAGATCATGTCACGGTTCGCCGCCGACCCGCACTGGCTGATCTACCTGCCGCCGACAATGTCCCCCTGCGAGACCAGCGCGCTGGAGGACTACCTCGAACACCCCTTGCAGGCCTTCGAGTATTACCGCTCCCACGGCGTCAAAAAGGTGGTCTGCGAGAAGAAGCACATGGGCTCGCGGGCGGTGATCGTGCTGTGCAGAAACGCCGAAACTGCGCGGTCCCGCTTCGGTATCACCGACGGCACGAGGGGCATTATCTACACCCGCACGGGCAGGCGTTTCTTTGATAATGACGCCACCGAAACAGCTCTGCTCGACCGTCTCGACGCTGTTCTTACAAGTACGAAATTCTGGACTGATCACAAAACCGACTGGGCCTGCCTCGACACCGAACTAATGCCCTGGTCGGAGAAAGCGCAGGGGCTTATCCGCTCACAGTATGCCCCCACGGGCTGCGCGGGCGAGGACGGTCTGAGCGCCGCAGTCGAGGCACTCAGAAAGGCTGCGGCACGGCAAAACAATGCTTTTGAAGTTGATGCGGCGACCTCCGGTCAGAACGCAGACCCCGCCGAGCTGCTTGAAAAATACACCGCACGCCTCGACGGCATAAAGCGTTACCGTGACGCCTACCGTGAGTACTGCTGGACGGTAAAAAGCATAGACGATTTCCGCATAGCGCCATTTCATATACTTGCATCCGAGGGAGCTGTATGGTCTGACAAGACCCACGAATGGCACATGGAGATCATCCGAAAATACATCACAAACGGCTCCGACCCGGTGTTTATGGAGACGCCCTACATCACCGTTGATACTGAGGATGAAGCCGGTATACAGGCCGGCGTGGAGTGGTGGCTTGATCTTACCGGCAGCGGCGGCGAGGGTGTGGTAGTGAAGCCGGAGACCTACATCGCAAGGCAGGGCATCAAGCTGCTGCAGCCCGCCGTCAAGTGCAGAGGACGCGAATATCTTCGCATAATCTACGGTGCGGAGTACCTCGAACCGGAGCATTTGAAGCGCCTGAAAAAGCGCTCCCTCAACCGCAAGCGCACCCTTGCGCTGAAAGAATTCTCCCTCGGAATGGAATCCCTGTCCCGCTTCGTAAAGGGCGAACCTCTCTACCGAGTACACGAGTGCGCCTTCGGAGTGCTGGCTTTTGAGAGCGAGCCGGTGGATCCGAGACTGTAAATGAAAAAGCCGTCCTCCGGGGCGGCTTTTTTATGCGCAGAATTCTGCGCAGGCAGTCTGGTATGATATTATCAGAAGGAAAAACGAGACACGAACGGAGGCTCTGCTTCCACGGCCCCGCACGAAAGAGCGGCACCTCGCTGACTGTCGGCTTCGCGGAAAAGAAAGGCCTGAATATCATCAACCTGTTTAAGGCAACACCGCACAACCACCGGCTAACGCCTTTGTACATCATCCGCTTGCATATTTTCCGTCATTATTACCGTGTCAACTTGTTGACACTATTCTCCTTGCCGTTGCGTAAAGCGAAGTGAACTTCGCTTGCAAGGC
>JAFXVY010000100.1 GCA_017534595.1 Ruminococcus sp. | reverse complement strand
GAACAAGGGGAGGCCCTCTCTTGCAGGGCCTCCCCTCTTTAAAAACAGTCCACCGGACTGTTTTTAAATTCACCCCTCTCGGAGCGCCCTCCGGTAAGGGGAGTTTCGCCGTCTGCGGACGGCGACAAGGGGCTCTGCCCCTTGACCCCGCGAGCCTCTGGCGCGAGGCTCGACCGCGCGCTTTATTTCGCTTCGCGTTTGGGTCACTCAGCTTTGTTCAGCCTCCTACACTTGCACTTTGCTTAGCCACCTGCCCCTATTTGACATCTCCCGCTTTCTGTGATATAATGTAAATGTATAACTGTTTTTGCAGAAACGGAGTCACTCTTATGCCGAAAAATAATTGTTCCCATATATTGTGGTACGACTTCCCCGCCGAGGATTGGAATGACGCCCTCGCCCTCGGTAACGGCCGTATCGGCGCTATGGTCTTCGGGCAGCCCCTCTATGAAAGGATCTGCCTCAATGAGGATTCCCTCTGGTCGGGCGGCCCCAGATCACGCAATAATTCCTCCGCACTCGCAGAACTCGACCGCGTCCGCGACCTCATCGCCGACGGCAGGATACCCGAGGCCGAAAAGCTCGTCGCCGAGGCCTTCTGCGGTACACCCGTCAATCAGAGGCACTATATGCCCCTCTGCGATCTCAATATCATCGACCCGGTACACCCCGAGTGCGCGTATCAAAGACGTTCCCTCGACCTGCGTACCGCCGTCAGCACTGTCGAGTATACCGCCGGCGGCGTCAATTACAGGCGGGAGGCGTTCGTCTCCGAGCCGGATCAGGTCATGGTCATCCGCATAACCGCCGACAGACCCGCTTCGGTGAGCGTGAGGCTCAAGCTCGACGGGCGCGACGATTACTTCGATTCCAACGCCCCCGAGGGGGATCATATCCTGCTCTGCGGAGCCGAGGGAGGCAGCGACGGCATAAGCTTCGCGGCGTATCTCAAGGCGAGCGCAAAGGGCGGGAAAGTACGTCCCTACGGCAATTATCTTGACTGTGAGTGCTGCGACGAGCTGCTTCTGACGATCGGTGCGCAGACCTCGTTCAGGCAGCAGGATCACAAGGGTCAGGCGGCCTTTGATGCGGAGTCTGCTGCGGCAAAGAGCTATGACGAGCTGCTTGCGGCGCATCTTGCGGACTACGGAAAGTATTACTCGCGCTGCGGGATATCTCTTCCCGACGACAGCGAGGGCGGTTCGGCTCTGCCGACGGACAAGCGCCTTGAACGCTTCTCGCAGGGCAAGCCGGACAGCAAGCTTGCCGAGCTTTACTTCAATTTCGGGCGGTATCTGCTGATCGCGGCCTCCCGGGAGGGGACGCTGCCGACAAATCTGCAGGGCATCTGGAACAAGGATATGTGGCCGGCGTGGGGCTGCAAGTTCACGGTGAACATCAACACCGAGATGAACTACTGGGGCGCGGAGATCTGCGGTCTGCCGGAGCTCCACACGCCGCTTTTCGACCACATCGAGCGGATGAGGCCGAACGGCAGGATCACCGCCGAGAAGATGTACGGCTGCGGCGGGTTCGTATGCCATCACAACACTGATATCTGGGGCGACACGGCTCCGCAGGATCTCTGGATGCCTGCGACCCAGTGGCCGATGGGTGCGGCCTGGCTTTGCCTGCATATATGGGAGCATTACCGCTTCACTCTTGACCGGGAGTTCCTTGCGGAGAAGTTCGATACTCTCTGCGAGGCGGCGAGGTTCTTTGTGGACTTCCTCACCGACGACGGCAAGGGCAGGCTGGTGACGAGCCCGTCGGTATCCCCGGAGAACACCTACATCACCGCTGACGGCGTCAAGGGCTCGGTATGTCAGGGGCCGTCAATGGACAGTCAGATCATCTACGAGCTGTTCACGGCGACAGCCGAGGCAGCGGATATACTCGGGGAGCGCGAGGGGTTTGCGGATCTTGTGCGCTCGCTGAGAGAAAGGCTCCCCAAGCCGGAGATCGGCAAGTACGGGCAGATCATGGAGTGGGCGGAGGACTACGACGAGGCTGAGCCGGGGCACCGGCACATCTCACAGCTCTTTGCGCTCTATCCTGCGGACAGGATCTCCCTGCGGAAAACTCCCGGGCTTGCGGCGGCGGCAAGAGCCACCCTCGAGCGCAGGCTTGCAAACGGCGGCGGTCACACCGGCTGGTCGAGGGCGTGGATCATCAATCACTGGGCGAGGCTCGGTGACGGAGAAAAGGTGGCGGAGAACATTGAGGCGCTGCTCAGCCATTCGACGAGCCGCAACCTGTTCGATATGCACCCGCCCTTCCAGATAGACGGCAACTTCGGCGGCTCGGCAGGCATAGCGGAGGCGCTGTTACAGTCCCACAGCGGGGAGATCAGCCTGCTGCCGGCACTTCCTCCCCAATGGGTAAGCGGGAGCTTTGAGGGCCTGCGGGCAAGAGGAGGATACACCGTCTCGGCAAGCTGGGAAAACGGCAGCCTCACCGAGGCGAGGATAGTACCCTCTGCGGCGGGGCGCTGCACCGTTGTCTGCGGCAGCGGAGACAGGATCCTCTGCGGAGACACGGAGATAAACGGAGAGTACGGCGGCGGAGCCTTTACCTTTGAGGCCGAGCCGGACAAGACCTACCGGCTGATACCCGGCAGGGCACAATAAATTTTTCAGGGTGAAACGAAATGAAAACTAAAAGGCTTGCCGCAATTTCTGCGGCAGTAATGCTCATGCTTTCGGGCTGCGGGACAAAGATCGCTGAGAATAACGACATCCCCGAGCCCAAAAAGACAGAGAAGACCACCGAGGCCACCGTGACCACCGTCCCGGTCGAGGACAGCGTCCCCGAACCGGAGGTAACGACCACCACGGCGGAGGACGTGAAGATAGTTCCCGCGGAGCTGCCCTTTGCGGAGTTCGACATAACTCTCGAAGCCGAGACCGGCGAGCTCTCCGGCAAGGCCGAGGTCTCCAAGGAGAGGGAGGCTTTCTCGGGAGAGGGCTATGTAAAGGGAGTTGACAAGGACAGCGGCATAGTCCTGCACTTCGACGCCCCCGAGAGCCAGTATTACAATCTGTCGGTAGCTGTGGCAGCGGAGAAAAAGAGCGTCTGCACGCTCAACGCCAACGCCTCCCATGTCGGTGACTTCACTGTGGCGGCGGGAGAGACCTTCTCGCTGTTCACCTTCTCGAATATCTATCTTGCCAAGGGCGGCGCAGACCTTGCGCTGACCGTAAGCTCCGGCGAGGTGGACGTTGACTATGCGGCTGTCACCGCGAGCACCGAGATCCGCGATCTCAAGCTCACTCCTCTCAAGAGCACGCTCGTCAACGCCAACGCCGACTACAACACCAAGGCGCTCTACTCCTACCTCTGCGAGAGCTTCGGCAGCAAGGTGCTCATAGGTCAGCACGACACTGTGGGTACCCTCACCGAGACACGGAAGATCCTTGAGATCACAGGCCGCAGCCCCGCGATACGCTTCGGCGACCTGATGCCCTTTACTCAGGATATGATAATGGGCGAGAACGAGATCGAGTACGCTGAGAAATGGGCGTCCGAGGGCGGTATAGTAGGATATATGTGGCACTGGACAGACCCCATCGGCGGCAAGAGCTACTACTCCGACGAGACCGACTTCGATCTCACCAAGGCGGTAACGAAAGAAAAGATCGCAACGCTTCCGATCTCCGAGCTTGAAAAGCTCCTCGAGGAGGAGAAGATCTCGGAGGAATGCCTTGCGATAGTCAAGGATATTGATAAGGTCTCCGAGAAGCTGAAAGAATTGCAGGACAAGGGGATCTCGGTCATCTGGAGGCCGCTGCACGAGGCATCCAACGGGTACTTCTGGTGGGGCAAGACGGCAGCCTCTTACAAATGGCTGTGGAGCCTGCTCTATCAGCGTCAGACGAACTACCACAAGCTCAACAATCTGATCTGGGTATGGTCGGCGCAGAACGCGGGCTGGTATGTGGGCGACAAGCAGTGCGACATCATCTCGGCGGACATTTACGACAAGGCAAATCTTTCGGCACACGCTGACAGGCTGATATTCCTGAAAAACATCTCGGCGAACAAGCCGATAGTCATGAGCGAATGCGGCACGCTGCCGTCGGTACAGTCGATAGCGGATCAGCACGCATACTGGGGCTACATAGGGCAGTGGGGCGGGAGCTTCCTCCTCAAAGAAGACGCGACGCTCAACCCGGAATACAACAAGCTTGACGATCTCAAGCAATTCTACGCGAACGACATAACGATCACCCGTGACGAGCTGCCGGATCTGAAGGCGAGAGCGGCGGAGCTTGAAGAGGCTGACAAGAAGGCTGCGGAAGAGAAGGCTGCGGCGGAGAGCAAGGCAGCGGATGAGAGCTCGAAGGCTGATGAGAGCGGTACTGCGGATGAGAGCAGTAAGGCGGATGAGAGCAAGACGGACAGCAAGGCGGACAGTAAGGCGGACAGTAAGACTGACAGCAGCAAGGCAAGCTGACAGACCCAAACGCGACAGCGAAATGGGGTCAAGGGGGACGCTTCCCCCTTGCGGGGGTCGAGGGGGCAGAGCCCTCCTCGCGGGTCGAGGGCAGAGCCCCGCACGGCTCCGCACAAAGCAATAATTCAATACAAATAAGGCGCTGCGCCCATAAATCAAAGGGCACAGCGCTTTCTGTATCTGTATGCAGTTATAGGGACTATCATTCGCAGCGCCGACAAGGAAGTCCGTCGCCCGCAGGCATAGGAATAGCAGGGTGCAAAGCACCCGAGCGAATTCCGTCCGGCTCCGAAGTAAGAGGCGGTTCTGAGTGTCACGCTCAAAGCTTTGTGTTGTCCGAAAGATCGGCGCCCGCCCTATCTCGGGGGCTTTCCGGTCGCCCCCGAACCCCTTCGGGTGCGGAGCCGGACGAAAAACGTTCGCTCGCGGTGCTCGCTCTCTGTTTCTGTGCCTGCGGGCGCCGGACGGAGCTGGTCGGCGCTGCGAATGATAGTCCCTATAACTGCATACAGATACAGAAAGCGCTGTGCCCTTTGGATTTTGGGCGCAGCGCCTTGTTTTGTGTTGAGTTTTTAGTGCCTGCGGAGCCGGGGTCGGAGCTTACGCTCCGAGTGAGAGCTCTGTAATTTTTCCGTCCCGGAAAAATGCACTCTGCAAGGGACTCTGTCCCTTGACTCTGCGGGGCTCTGCCCTCGACCCGCAAGGGGACCGAGTCCCCTTGACCCCATTTCGCTTCGCGTTTGGAGCCGCAGGTTTTGTTGTTACTTCGCCAGTCTCGCTGCCAGCTCCCCGTCCGGCGTAACATATACCGTCGAGTTGTTGGTAAAAATCACCATCCCCGGCTTCGCTCCAGACGGCTTCTTTACATACTTGATAAGCGTATAATCCACCGGTACCTGCGACGACTCCCTCGCCTTCGAGTGGTACGCCGCGATGACCGCCGCCTCCCTTATCGTTCTGTCAGGCGGGGTCTCGCCGTGGCACGAAATGACTGTATGCGAGCCCGTGATGTCCTTCGTGTGCAGCCAGATGTCCAGCTTCTCGGAATCCTTGCAGGTCAGCCTGTCGTTCTCGCGGTTGTTCCTGCCGACCCTTATCTCGTACCCGTCCGAGGACACGAAAAGCATCGGCGGGCGCACCTTGCCCGGCTTCTCTTTTACCTTGCTGCGCTTGATATATCCCTGCTCCGCAAGCTCTGCCCTGAGCTCGGCGATATCAGCCTCGCCCTGCGCCCTTGTCAGCGCATCGAATACCGAGTCAAGGTACTCGAGCTCCTCCTCGCCCTTGGCAATGAGGCCTTCAAGCATCTTCTCGGCGGTGTCTGCCTTGCGGTATTCCTTATAGTAGCGCTGGGCGTTCTGCGAGGGGGTGAGCCGGCGCTCGAGGGGTATGCGCACCGTCGGGCTGCCCTCCTCGAAATAGTCCTCGACAACGGCCTCGCCGTCGCCCTTTTCGAGCCTGTACAGGTTGGACATGATAAGGTCGCCGTACCTTCTGAGCTTGTCGCGGTCAGCGCACTGGCTGAGCTCGAGGCGTTGATTTGCCGTTCGGCGGGAGACCCTTTCCGTTGCGTTCACGAGCAGCCGGAAGAGATCCTGCGCCTTCTGCTTGACTCGGGCGGTACGGTCTCTCTCGGAGAAGAACCTGTCAAGTGTATCGCAGGCGGACTCGGCCTCGGAGGTCACCATAAGCGTGCCGTACTGGTGGATCTCGGTGAAGCAGAAGTCCTTGAACTGCCCGTCCTGCGTGCGCAGAACGGTATAGTGATTGGTGCCGTCGGCAAGCTCGGCGGCGGTCTTTTTCAGATAGAAGGTCAGACGGTCTGCTTCGTCCTGCGACATATCGGAGACGGCGAGCTCACGCCCTCTGCCGGCGTAGAACTCCGCCTCCCTCGCAAATACGGGGGAGATTCCCTCCATTACCGCCATGAGCGCCTTGGGGAGCTTCATTCCGGTCTTCCCGAGAGCCGCGGCGGTTATGGCTGCGGGGTCGTCGTCAACGAGGGAGAGCCGGGGCTCCTTGGGCGGGAGAGTATAGGCTATCCCGGGGAGCACGAGGCGCACCTGCGACATATCCTGCCCGACGCGCTTGATGCTGTCCACTACCCTGCCCTCGGAATTTATAAGTATGAGATTTGAATGCCTGCCCATGATCTCCACGGCGAGCGTGAGCCGGCAGATATCCCCGAGCTCGTTGGCGGCATCGAAATCGAGATACAGTATCCTCTCGAGGCCGTCCTGCCTGATATCCACGAGCTTGCCGGAGGAAAGCTGCTTGCGCATGAGCATACAGAACATGGGCGGGACCTTGGGGTTTTCGATATCCGCCCTTGTTACGTGTACCCTTGCGGTGCCTGCACCGGTATTTATCAGCAGCCGGTAGGCGCCCTCGCGGGTGCGCAGTGTTATCAGCAGCTCCTCGCGGGAGGGCTGGTGTATCTTATCGACTCTGCCGCCTATCAGCGGGGCGAGCTCGAGCCTGACCTGTCTTAAAAATACTCCGTCAAGAGCCATTTGGATCTCCTCAGAACTGGTAACTCAGAATATCCCTCTCGGAGGGTGCGACTTCAAAATGTACATCGGGGAACTTATCCGAGAGCACGCTTCTCATGTACTCGCAGAAGATCTCCTCGGTATGATAATGGCCTGCGTCTATGACCATGACTCCGGCGTTGTAGGCGTCGATGAAGACGCTGTGCTTGACGTCGCCGGTGATGAGGCAGTCAACGTTCTTGGCGATGACATCCTGCAGAAAGCTTCCGCCGCTGCCCGAGCATACCGCGGTACGGTTGATCTCGCCGCCCATGTTGTTGTATCTGACGCAGGTGGTGCCGAGGGCTGCCTGGATGCGGGTAACGAGCCTTTCGGGGCTCATGTTGGCGCACTCGCAGATATAGCCTGTGGGAACGCCGTTCTCCACTCTCAGCGGCTCGGTGGGAATGAGCCCGAGCTTCTCGCAGAGGAGGTCGTTCATCTTGGCGGAATCGAAGCTGGTATGTGCGCAGATAACGTTGATGCCGTCAAAGGCAAGTCTGCCCGAGACCGACTTGAAGCTGATCTTCTTTATCGGGTCGAAGATAACGGGATGATGCGTGATGATGAGCTGTGCTCCGACCTGCTCAGCGTCGCGCACAACATCGGTGGTGGCGTCCAGCGCTATGAGTGCAGACTTGACCTCATCGTCGCCCCAGCCGATGTTCACTCCGCTGTTGTCATAGCTCTCCTGATTGGAGAAGGGCGCGATCTTGTCGATGTAGCTGTAGATGTCCTTAACTGTCGTCATTTATCTCACCTCTTGATTTATTTGAGCCGTACTCACGGCGAATGTTCTTTTATCCTGTCCTCGAGGATATCCGCAGCCTCAAGGTACTGCCCCGCTTCAAACGAGCGGGCGGGGTCTCTTGCTATGCCCTCCCCGGCTGTCCGAAGCCGCGAAGCCTGACGGCTCAGGTACGCTCTGCCGTCCTCTGTATCGGGGGAAACAAGGCCGCCGTAGAGGTAGTCGAGCCCGGGCTTTGTATCGTGTACCCTGCCGGTATATACCGCCTGAATGACCGAATAGACGAACCGCCCCTCCGCACAGGCGAGCTCCTTTGTGACCTCAAAGCCCTCTTTCATGAGCCAGCCGCGCAGGTGATCCCACTTGGTCATGGGCTGGAGGACGAGATTCACCCGGCGTTCTTTTATCCACCCTGCCCGGGAGAGTATGTCGGTTATCAGCTCACCGCCCATGCCGGCGATGACCACATCCGTGATCCCCGCGTCGGGAACGGCGTCGAGCCCGTCTGAGAGAAAGGTCTCTATCCTGTCCGAGAGGCCGGATTTTTCGATGTTCTCCCTCGCGGAAGCAAGCGGCTGCTCGTTTATGTCGCAGGCAGCGGCGCTTTGGCACTTCCCGCTTGAAACGAGCTCTATGGCAAGATAGCCGTGATCGGTGCCGACGTCGCAGACGCGGCTGCCCTTACACAGCTGCGCACAGGCAAGAAGTCTGCGGTCATTCAAAGCACTCACCTCTCATATATTTATGAAGATAATTGGAAAGATCACAAGGAACAGTACCCCGGCAAGCACATATATAACTATCCTTAACGGGACATTCTTCCTGTTGTCCTCACCTGTGCCTTCCGGGCGCTTACGTTTTCTGAAGTATGCCATTATCAGTGCGGCGATAAGTATAACAAGGATAACGATAATAAGTATATAAAAGTAAACAGACTTGCTCACGTCGCCCATGACCTCGCCGAACTTGCCCCACTTATCCGAAGCGGAGCTGTCATTAGCTAAGATATGCAGCATATAATGCCTCCTGCAGCGCCGGCTAAAAAACAAGCTGCCGCAGTATCGCGGCAGCGCGAAGATCAACCGTTGATATGAGCATTGAGCTTCTTAACGAGCTCGTCGGCATCAACGCCGTGTACCATGCAGGCCTGCTCGACTGTCTCGCCTCTCGAAGCGGGGCAGAACAGGCAGTGCATACCGATCGACATGAAGATGTCGGCGGTCGTATCGTCATGATCCATGATCTCACCGATGATCGTATCCTTTGTTACAACAAAATCCATTTTAAACACTCTCCTTTCCTTTACAAAACCTACATTTTCGGTATACATCTATTATACCCTATTTTTCCCGAAATTGCAAGTGCTTTTTTTAAAAAAGACAGGCATCAGTCTTTGGTCAGTGTGTCAAAGGTGACTTCTCCGATGACGGCGTTGATCTTGATGCATTTTTCCATTACGCCGATCCTGTCTCCCTTTATGAAAAAGCACCATGTAGGGTTGAGAGTCTTGGGCTTGGCATAGTATTCTTTTCTGAGCTGCTGGTCGGTATAGCCGCCCTTCTCTACTCCCTTTCTTGTCCACGGCATAGTTTCTCGTCCGCAGTACATCAGCCGGACATCGGAAAATTCCACGGTCAGCGCGGGGTCGAGAGTCTCCTGCAAAATGCCTATCGCCCTTTTGAGAGAGATGATCCTTTCAAGGGGCTCGGAGAGGCTCACGGTGTCGGGCATTTCAGAAGCAATGACCTGATGCAGCTCGTTATCGAGGGAGAACATACCCATGAGCAATACGACCAAAGGACTTTCGGTGCCGTTGTTCTCGTCATATACTTCGCCGTCGGTGGAATAGCACTGTATCGGTATGCCCTCACAGGTCAGCGCGGCAAGGGCCTGTATCTGCTCACTGTCGTGATCCACGGTCAGGGCGATCGTCTTGATCTCAAACGGAGCGGCATAATCGCCTAGAAGCTCATTGAGCTTTTCATCGGCAATATGAGCCTCCTGCGCCACCGAGATCTCGCCGTCCTTGAGCTGTATGAGCGAGCCTCCGTCGGAAGCTACTCTGTACTCGTCTGTATTCGGGACATAGTTTTTGAGCGCCTCGTTATATTCCTTCTCCGTCATTGTCTCCGCCGAGATCCTGCTTTGAAAAGAGGGAAACGTATAATTGTCGCTGACTGATATCCAGCCGGGCGAGAAAAATCCGCTGCCGCCCACATCAGGCCATACAGCGCCCTCCAGATCGTCGTCCGCTATACCCAACTCATCCGCGAGATTAATGGGCGAATACACCAGACTGTTATTGCCGTCGGTGACGACGCACCTCGGGTCGTATTTGTCCCCGAACCACTTTTTCAGCAGCTCCTTGCCCCTTTCCACGGCGGCCTCTTTTATCGTGCTGCTGAAAGTCACGGTGTAGGCACGCTGTATCTCCGGCACATCGAAGTTCTCGGGCATGACGAAGCCGGGGTAGCTCTTGCCCATGAAGTCATCGGCTCCCTGATAGACCGATCTCGGGGATTCGCCTGTGAGGTCGGCGGTGGCAGTCTTGCTGCTGTCGCTGTCGGCACAGGACACGAGAAGCAGCGCTGCGGCTGCGATACACATTATCCTTTTCATATTTATCACGCTCCTGCTGCTATATCGTAAATGACCTCGCCGGTGACGGCGTTGACTTTGATACAGCGGTCGGTGTTGTCCTCCTCATCGAATTTGAGGAAGAAGCACCAGGTCGGGGTGAGGGTCCTGCTCTCCGCGCGGAAGACCTCCTGCTGCTGTGAATCAAGCTCGGCATCGGTGATCACTGAACCCGATCTCGGATTGACGACCAGCCCGCAGTACATAAGCCTTACATCCGAAAACTCATAGCTGTCGGTGACGTCAAGCTCGCTCTGGAGTATGCCCACCGCCCGCTTGAGGGAGATCATCTGATCGAGCTTTTTCTTCTCGATCACTGTCGGGCAGTCCGTTACGAAGAGATACCGCAGCCTGTCGAGGTCAACGATCTCTGCGCCGTTAGTGAAGCAATCGAAGTATTCCACTCCCTGCCCCTCGACGACTCTGTTGTATGCCGATTTCCATGACTGCAAAGGGATGCCGTCAAGTGTCAGGGCGCAGTTGGCGAAGACAGCACCGTCGGAGTAGACCTCTATCACCTGTGACCTGATCTCAAAGGGGGCGAGGAAGCCGTCAAGGAGCGTATTGAGCTCGTTATCCATAAAGCCTGCAGCCTGCGAGACCGAAGTATCGAGGCTTCCGACGGTTATCGCTGTATCCGGCTCGGTGCCGACGTTATAATGTCCGGTGCGCCGGCGTCCGGCCGGAACGTCGAATATCATACCCATATTGATGACACCGCTGCCGCAGGAGCAGTTGGCGTTGGCGTCCTCGCCGTTGTAATAGAAGCTGCTGAAAGCGTCGTCCCTGTGAAAGAACCGCTTATCGTAATCCTCGCCGATAAAGCGCTTGAACAGTTCTGCCGCCTGCTCCTTTTCGTATTCGCGGGGGATCTTGTTATAGGTTATCTCGTAGACCTCATTGATCTCGGGGGTCTCAAAGCTTGCCGGCATCTCGAAGCCGGGATAGCTCTTGCCCATAAGCTCCTCCGCTCCGTTGTAGGCTGCTCTCGGGGAGCCGCCCGACAGGTCGGCGGTACCGCCCTCGGCGCCCGAACTGCTGCTGTCCGCGCAGGCTGTGAGCATAAGCGCTGCGGCTGCGATACAGATAAAACGTCTTCTCATAGTGAAACACTCCTTTTCTCCGGGACGTTTCCCGTCCCCTCGCCCACTTATACGACAAACATCCCGTTTCCACTCACCTTTTCTGAAACTTTGTAGGAGTGTACAATTCAAAGCAGTGGGAATTGTGCAAAACGCTATTGCTTCTTTTCCGCAAAGTCAAGGAAGACCTCGCCGCTTATGGCGTCGATCTTGACGCAGGGCTCAATGTCGATGTTGGTCTCGCTGTTCAGAAAGAAGCACCATGTCGGGCGGAGGTTCTTGGTCTCGGCGGCATAGCTTTTGAAGACATCAAGATGCTTTTCGGGGTCGCTCATGACCTCGGACGCCCATGTTCTGTCCAGCGTCCTGCCGCAGTAGAGCAGCTTGACGTCGGTGAAGGTATAGCTGTCGTTCTCGGTGAAGGTCTCTTTGAGTATGCCCACAGCTCTCCTGAGAGATAATATCTGATCGACCTGCTTGGCTTCGATCAGGTTCTGCGGCAGAGCCACGTCAAGTCCGTGGATCACATTGTCATCGGAAAGAAAAACGTTGACGCAGAAATACAGTCCCGTCTCCTTTCCGTTCTCCTTCTGCACCTCGTAAGCCGGAAAGCCGTACTGCACCGGAACGCCGTCATAGGTCAGGGCGCATCTTGCGGCGATCTTTCCGATGTCATATACATCAACAAACATGACCTTGACAGCGAACGGAGCTGCGGCGTCGCCTATCAGCTCGTTTACCTCCTTCTCGATATAGGAAGCCTCCTGTGCCACGGATATCTCGCCAGCCTTGGTCTCTATGAGTTCTGCACCGCGGGTCGCTGTTCTGTAACGGGTAAACTCGCTGTCATGATAGCTCAGGATATAGGACTGCTTATCGCAGAGAATAATGAAGCCGTTATCTATCTCGCCGTAGTCCTGTGCGTATATTTCGGCCTTGCTGCCGTCGGGCTGTTCCTCGGTGATTATCTCCTGCTCCTTTGATCTGTACATCAGACCTGTGCTGCCGTTGCCGAGCTCGTTGGACGGATCGTATCTCTCGCCGAAAAACCGTTTGAATATCTCCTTACTGTTTTCGGCGGAGTTTTCGCCGGAAACATTGTTATAGCTCAGCTCGTAGACTCTCTCCACAAGCGGCACCTCGAAGCTATCGGGCATCTCGAAGCCGGGGAAGCTCATCCCGAAAAGCGCCTCGGCGCCGCTGTAAGCGCTCCTGACCGGCTCTGCCGAGAGATCGGCCGTGACGGTGCTTTCAGCTGTGCTGTCAGGCGCGGTACTGCTGCCCGCATCGGATACGCTGCTGCTGTCCGCGCAGGCTGCGAGCATAAGGGATGCGGCTGCGATGCAGATAAAACGTCTTTTCATTCTGAAACACTCCTTTTCTCCGGGACGTTTCCCGTCCCCTCGTCCTTTATTACGTCAAAACTCTGGTGTTCACTCACTTTTCCGATGTATGTTTACAATCTGCTAATTGATTGTTTACATTTGCGGATAAGACCGTCTCTAACGAACAAAGCCCCGCAGAAATGCTCTGCGGGGCTTGACTTAGTATGTTATTACTGATCCTGCTTCATCTGAGCGAAGCACTCGCTGCAGTAAACAGGTCTGTCCTCTCTGGGCTTGAAGGGGATCTTGGCCTCGTTGCCGCAGTTAGCGCAAACAGCGGTATACATCTGTCTGCCCTCTCTGGACGCATTCTTTCTTGCGTCACGGCAAGCCTTGCAGCGCTGGGGCTCGTTTACAAAGCCTTTCTCAGCATAAAACTCCTGCTCGCCTGCGGTGAATACGAACTCGTTGCCGCAGTCCTTGCATACTAATGTCTTGTCCTCGTACATACTTCTTTACCTCGCTAAAAAATTTTGCCCCGGCCGGACTTGCACCGACATCTTTGTAGAAAAACCTAACAACGCTCTGCAATTAAGCTACATCGGCCATATTATCATCAAAGGACTTCCTTGAGCTTGCGCCGCATACGCTGAACGGCATTGTCCACCGACTTCTCCGGGACACCCAGCTCCTCGGCTATCTGCTCATAGCTCATGCCCCTGACATAGAGTCTGAACACGCTGAGCTCCAGCTTTGACAGCGCTGCGGTGATCTTCGAGCTGAGTTCTTCAAAGGCAGCCTGCTCCGCGACGATATTCTCGGGTATGACCGCGTCGTCATCGGGAAGCTCAAGATCCTCGGTAAGCTCATCGGTACTGATGCTGTTCTTCTTGTACACGTTTATCATCCGGTTACGGATACACGAAAGGGCAAAGGTAGTGAACCCGGCCCCCCTGTCGGGATCGAAGTTCCTGACGGCGTCGAGGAGCGCCAAAAAGCCCTCCTGCATGAGGTCGTCGGGATTTCCGCCCGCAAAGGATTCAGCCCTTTTCCGAACCGAAGGCACAAAGCGCTTGATAAGCTCGGTAAGAGCAAGGCGGTCTTCTTTTCTGCAAAGAGCCACAAGCTCCTCGCTGCTGAGTTTGTCAAGCGGACCTGCTCCATCTCCGAACATCAACGCATACCCCACCATCGTCCAAGATGTACTTATATCATATCATTTGATTTATACAAAGTCAAGCAAAGTTTTAAAAAAATTTAATAATGCGGAAATATTTGTATCATTCGACATATTTACGAAAGCTATAATAGTTATTTTGACGAATAAACAGCGGTCTCAAACATCCCGCAAAAAAACAAACAGAGAGCGGATAGGCTCTCTGTTTACTTTTTCATAATCCTATAAACAAGCAAACTCAGCTCTGCCGCGTTCAAATATATCGCCGCCAAAGCAGTCGTTTGCAACGATGAGCGGAAAATCCTCGACCCAGAGCTTCTTCACAGACTCGCAGCCGAGATCCTCAAATGCAATGACCTCACAGCTCTTGATACAGTTGCAGGCCAAAGCGCCCGCGCCTCCCACGGCGCATAAATAAACAGCTTTATTTCTTTGTATCGCGTCCCTCACTTCGGCGGAACGCTCACCCTTGCCGATCATACCGGCGAGACCCATATCGAGCAGCTTCGGAGCAAATCTGTCCATCCTGCCGGAAGTTGTCGGCCCGCAGGACCCGATAGGCTTACCCTCGGGTGCGGGAGTGGGGCCCGCGTAGTATATCACGGCGTCTCTGATCTCATAGGGCAGCTTTTCGCCCTTTTCGATCAGCGACATTATACGTTTATGCGCAGCGTCTCTCGAGGTATAGACAAAGCCGGTGAGCAAAATCTTGTCCCCGCATCTCTGATCGGCTGCCGCCTCTCTGAGCTTCTGCGCGTCTACTCTTTTCGGAGAGCTCATTACTGCTGCTCTTCAACCAGCGAGAGGCCGTCGTCGATGAGGTCTCTTGCCTTATTGGCGGAGCCGATGCTGGAGCCGAAGAGGTCGTTGAGCGAGGAGATGACCTGAGTGATGTTCTCGCTGAGGGAATCGTACTCTTCCTTGACAGATCTTCTGAGGTCTGCGGACTTGGCTCTGATGATGCCGGCCTCTGCGGTAGCATCGTCGATCATCTTCTTGGCCTGAGCCTGAGCCTGCGAGGTAACGGTAGCTGCCTCGGCGTTAGCCTTATTGGTAACTGCGGCAGCCTCGGAATTGGCGGCGCTGGTAACTGCATCAGCCTCGGCCTTTGCGGTAGCGGTCATGGAAGCGGCGCTGGATCTTGCAGCCTCGAGAGTTCTCGAAGCCTCAGCCTGAGCGTTGGTAACGGTGCTCTCGGCCTGATTGTTGGCGTCGTCGATGATCTGGTTAGCCTGGACCTCGGCGTCGTCGGTCATCTGCTTGGCAGCCTTCTTAGCCTCGTTAACGATCTTGTTAGCGGTATTCTGAGCCTCGAGGAATACGTTTCCGAGGTCGAATGCCTGCGAGGAAGCGCCGGAATTGGCGTTGGCCTCAGCGTTAGCGAGCTTCTCCTTGAGATCCTCGATCTCGTTCTTCTGACGGTCGATCTCGGTATCCTTCTCGGAGATCTGCTGCTCGTAGTCAGCGATCTGCATCTTCATTGTATCGGTAGAAGCCATCAGCTCTGCTACCTTATTCTTAGCCTCCTCGACCTTCTTCTCGAGCTCGGCCTTGCCTTCAAAGTTAGCATCGGCGTTGCCGGCATTCTTTTCGAGGCGATCAATGGTTTCCTCCTGATCCTTGACCTTGGTCTCGAGGTTATAGATCTTAGAGTTGAGATCATCTACATAAGCAAGAACGTCGGACTTATCGAAGCCGCCCATTCTGACTGTTCTGAGAAAACCGTTATTTGCCATTTTCCATTACCTCCATAAGATAATTTAATAAATTTATTATACAATGCTTTTGTTTCAATTTCAACAAATTTAATGAATTTTCCAAAAATTTATTGATAGTCACAAAAAAGCGCTACTCGTTTTGTGCAGATTTCCCACCGTGCAAAAACGGTTTAAAAAAGGACAGGACGAACACCGTAAAATGCCCGTCCCATACGATCTTTACTTAGTCTTGAAGATGTTGAAGATGTCGTCGTAATAGTCGGGGTTATCGGCGGCCTTCACACCGGCCTTATGTCTTGCCTCGGCATCAGCCTTGGCATCGGCCTCGGAGGGCTTATAGCTTGCGGAGAAAGCAGCTCTCTTGGTGCTCTCGGCAGCTCTTGCGGCATCGTCGAAGTCGGCAGCGATAACGGTAACGTATACCTCATCGTTGGCCTCGGGATCGTAGCCGTTGCCGAAGATGATCTCAGCATCCTCATCAACAGCCTCGGTGATGGCATTGGTGAGCTCGTCGATCTCGTCAACTACGATATCCTCACTCATGGTGATGTTTACAAGCAGTCTCTTAGCGCCCTTGATGGAGGTCTCGAGCAGATCGCTGGAAATCACCTGCGATACGACATCGGCTACCTTATCCTTGCCGGAGCCGTGACCCTTGGCCATGTGAGCGAAGCCTGCGTTCTTAATGATAGTGGTTATATCGGCGAAGTCAACATTGATCTCGTCATGTCTTGTGATGATCTCGGCGATAGAGATAACGTCGTCCTTGAGCACCTCATCAGCGAGAGCGTAGCTCTGACGCATGGTGAGCTTCTGACCGCCGGTAAGGAGATTCTGGTTGGGGATAACGATGAGAGCGTCAACGTGAGCGAGCATCGCAGCGATACCCTTCTCAGCCTTCTCCATCTTCTTTGCGCCCTCGAACTTGAAGGGCTTGGTAACGACAGCTACGGTGAGCTTATCCATTTCCTGAGCGATCTCAGCAACTACGGGAGCCGCACCTGTACCGGTACCGCCGCCCATACCTGCGGTGATGAAGATCATATCGGCATCCTTGATGACCTCGCTGATCTCCTCCTTGCTCTCCTGAGCGGAAGCCTCGCCGATCTCGGGCTTGGCACCTGCGCCGAGGCCGTGGGTCAGCTTTGCGCCGATCTGGATCTTTTCGGTGGCCTTGGAGCCTTTGAGAGCCTGGATATCGGTATTTATTGCGATATAATCAACGTTGCCCGCGATGCCCTGGCTGGCAATACAGTTAAGAGCGTTTCCGCCGCCGCCGCCGACACCGATGACCTTGATCCTTGCTCCTTCAACGGGTGCTTCAACATACTCATAAGACATAATCTGTTTCCTCCTAATGAAATTTATATTCTCCTAAAATTCTTACATTTCAGCGGTATTCCGTCCTGAACGGGCGCAATTATCCCCTATAACATAGATACATAGATATTTTATCACAATTCCCTAAAAAAGTAAAGCGCAGAAGCCGCTAATTTTTGATTTTTCAGCAAATGAATAAAAACGGGTACGTTTTTTTGGTCATATTGTTCAAAATTCACAATGTGCCCGTTTACTCTCTCCAGCCGGTATATTCATCGGCGGCTCCCTGCTGCTGAACGGGGGGCTCCGAAGCGGAGCTTTCGCCCTGCTGCTGTGAGCTGCCGCCGTTGACGATCTCCGTCGGCTCGCCGAAGTCATGGGTCAGCGAGGAACGTATCACTCCGCTGCCGGAGCGGTTGCTCTCGTTGGCCTCCTGCGCCTCCTTGGAAATAGCGGAGACGCCGCTGTTGGCGCCGTTATAGATCAGCGTGCCCTCGAAGTCCCCGGGCATATACTGGTCAATGACGGCTTTCATGTAGCTGAGCTTATAGCTCATATCTATTGCACTTCCGACCTTGAGCTCTATCCTGTTCTCGTACTTGAGCACGATATCCGTTCGGTCGAGCAGGTCGATCTCGGTTATGCGCTCGAAGCGGGTGCTTTTGATCGAATCGAGTATCTGCATCAGGACCTTGGTCTTGCCGGCGTCCTCACTGGCAAGCTGTGCATTCGGCTCGGCGTCCTTGAGCTGCATACCCCTTACAAGGGGCAGCGTTTCGTCGTGGTACTGGTTATCCGCCTCGAGAATGATGCCCGAAGAGGAGAGTATGAAGTACCTGCCGTTGAGCTCGATATCCGCGCACTTCTCGGCCTCGACCACGCTTATCGCCAGCGAATTGGGATAGTCCTTGGTGACGGTGGCCTTCTCGATATAGGGCAGCGTATCCACAAGGCGCTGCTCGATGACCGAGGTATTGGTTCTTATGAGATTGGCTCCCTTCTCGACGCCCCCGACGAGGAGTATCTGGTCGTTGGTATAGAGCGAGACGCCGCTGATGGTGACATCCTTGAGGTCGAACAGGAAAAACAGGCTTATCACAAGTCCGAGCACGGAGAACCCGGCTACGGCTATGGCGCAGTAGGTGGTGAGGTTCGAGCGCCGTCTGCGGCGGGAGACCTTGACCTTGCGGCCGTTTATAACCTTGTATTCGTCATTTACCTGACTTTTTACAATGTCCTTCATTTGTTCTTCCTCATTTATTCAAGCAAGCGCTTCACTGATGCTCCCGCAGCGGTGAGCTGTGCTTCAAGTCTTTCATATCCTCTGTCGATATATCTTACGCCGGTCAGCTCGGTGACTCCCTCTGCGGCGAGAGCTGCGACGGCAAGCGCTGCCCCGCCCCTGAGCTCCGCGGCGCGCACTTTAGCCCCGTAGAGCCGCGGCGCCCCGTCTATGACGGCGACCTTGCCCTCGGTCTTGATAACGGCGCCCATGCGTATGAGCTCATCGACATGGCGGTATCTGTTCTCAAAGATATTCTCGACGATAATGCTCGTGCCCTTGGCCTTTGCAAGCGCGGCCATAACGACCGCCTGCGCGTCTGTGGGGAAGCCCGGATAGGGCATCGTCCTGACGGTGCGCACGGCTTTCAGCGGGAGGCTGCGGGTCACGAACAGTCTGTCGCTGTAGGGATAGATCCGGCAGCCCATTTCCTCAAAGACAGGTATCACCGCGTCGAGGTCGCCGGATCTTGCGCCGATGAGTGCGAGCTCGCCGCCTGCTGCGGCTGCGGCTGCCATCATGGTGGCGGCAACTATCCTGTCGGGCATGACGGTATACTCGCAGCCGTGCAGCGAGGTCACGCCCTCAATTGTTATCGTATCGCTGCCGTCGCCCTTTATGCGGGCTCCGCAGCCTCTGAGGAAACCCGCGAGGTCGCAGATCTCCGGCTCACGCGCCGCGTTGCGTATGACGGTGACACCGTCCGCAAGGACAGCGGCGAGCATTATGTTTTCGGTCGCCCCCACTGACGGGAAGGACAGCGCTGTCTTTGCACCGTGCAGCCCCTCGGGGCAGGTGCATCTGAGCACGCCGTGGCACTCTTTTATCTCGGCGCCCATCCTGCGAAGGGCGTTGAGATGCATATCTATGGGCCTCGGACCCAGCTCGCAGCCGCCGGGAAAGGAGAGCGAGCACTCCCCGACCCTGCCGAGCACGGCGCCCAGAAAAACTATCGACGAGCGCATCTCGCGCATCAGCTCATCGGGCACGCAGCAGCCGCACGGCGCATCCGCCCTGACGGTAACGGTATGATCCTCGAGCCTGCACTCGCAGCCGAGGCAGCCGAGTATCCGGCAGGCGGAGCAGACGTCGCTGAGCTGCGGGCAGTTATGCAGCACGCTCTCGCCGTCTGCGAGCAGGCAGGCTGCAAGCAGCGGAAGTGCGCTGTTCTTTGCCCCCTGAACGGTCAGCTCACCGCAGAGCCGTCTTTCACCCTCGATAACAAGCTTTTGCATAGCCGCCTCTCCCCCTCACGAGAAAAATGCCGATAAAGGACTGTGCCTTATACTATGCGTTTTTCCCCCGGGGAGTGAGAGCGTTATTTCAGGTGGTACTCGAGCGAATCGTTGACGAACACGAATGCGGGCACTGTGGGTATGGAGATAGGCCCGAGCTTCTTGCGCATACCGTTGGTACGGATCACAAGGCTGGTCATGGCGGCGTCGAACTGTTCGGCGTTGAGCTCGTGGACGTTCATAAGCACTTCCACCGTGACCGTCTTGACCGAGAATGCGCTTATCTCACAGGTGCCGCCGTTGAGGCGGGCGGAGATGAATTTGTCCTTATAGAGCGGGTCGCAGCTGACGATGCTGAAGCCGGGCAGCTCGACCTTATACGGGCTGAAGTTCTTGATGTCTATATCTACGGTACAAACCCTGTAATTATTGGGATTTACCGAACTCAGGGCGTCGATGTTATAGACAAAGTCGGACATCAGGACATCCTCTTTGACCTGCGCGAGGCTCCTGTTCTCGAAGATATTGCCCTCGATGACTCTGCCGTCGGTGCTCGAGAAGGTAAAGGGCGGGAAGAAGGTGACAAGGATGAACAGTATCACAACTATGATGACGGCTATCCTGATAACGAGCCACCTCTGGACATACCTGCCCGCGATCTTGAAGCCCTTATGCTTCACGGCATTGGCTTTTTTGTTCTTTTCCTGTTCGATGAGCTTATCGAACTCATCCTTGGGCTCCTCCTGAGCGGGAGCTCTTTCGGGCATCCTGACCGGCGTGGCCGAATTGAAATCGGCTCTTACGGCGTTGCCGAAATCGTCTATGCCCTTTTCCCGGTAGACCCTGCGGCTGTCGGCATATCCGCCGGACAGGCTGCTGAGCTGTTCCTTATCGGGAAGATTTATGGAATCCATTGATCCTCTCTGCTTAGGCATTTGTCTCTCCTCTTATGTTTTTCTTTACTGTTCGCTTATGAGCGGCCTGATAGTTTCGTAGATGCGCTCGTTTGTATCGCCGATATAGATAGATGCGGCGTTTCTTGACAGCTCCTCGAGCTTTCCGGGGCTGTCGATGAGCTCGGCGACCTTATCGGTGACGGTATTCTCGCCGAGATCCTTCTCCTCAAATACAAAGCCGGCGCCGGCGTTCTGGAGCACCATACCGTTATGGTACTGGTGGTTTTCCGCAACTATGGGCGAGGGTATGAGTATCGAGCCCCTGCCGACGGCCTCAAGCTCGGTAAGAGTGCTGGCGCCGCAGCGGGAGATAACGAGGTCGCAGGCGGTGAGCGCCAGCGGCATATTGACATACTCGCTGACGATATAGCGCTTGTTGTCCCTTACCGGCACGCCGGAGGCCTCAAGCTCGTCAACGAAGCCGGCGTAGTCCTTATAGGTGCCGTAGGAATGGATATGGCAGACGTTCCTGCCGGTCTCCTTATACCAGCGGAAGAGCTTTGCCGCGGTCTCGTTTATGGTCTTGGAGCCGAGGCTGCCGCCGCAGGAAAGGATGACGATATCGCTGTCGGAGAAGCCGAGCTCTTTTCTCGCCTCGGACTTCGAGCGCTTCTCGAAGGCGTGGCGCACAGGCAGCCCGGTGACAGTGACCTTATCCATGACAGAGGGGTCGAGGTTCTTGGTCTCCTTGACGGTGAGCATGATCTTATCGACCTGCTTGCTGAGCAGCTTTGTGGTCACGCCGGCATAGGCATTGGCCTCATGGATAGCGGTCTTGATCCCCATTTTAGCGGCCTTCCTGACGATAGGCCCGGAGACATAGCCGCCGGTGCCGACAACGAGGTCGGGCTTGAAATCCTTGATGATCTGCGCGGCTCTCCTGCCCGAATGTGCAAGGTAGTGGACGGCCTTGAAATTGCGGCCGATATTCCCGACGGAGAGGTGCCTCTGGAAGCCCTCGATCCTGATCGGTTCAAAGCGGTAGCCCGCCTGAGGGACGAGTCTGGCCTCGAGCTTATCGGGGTTCCCGGCGAAGCAGAACTCGGCGTCCGGATGATGTTCCTTTATGATCTCGGCTATGGCGAGGGCGGGATTTATATGTCCTGCCGTACCGCCGCCGGCAAGTAAAACTCTGAGCATACATATCACTCCAAATTTAATGATATACTAAAAATACGGATTTGTCAATCCGTATTTTTTACATATTTTATTAAGTGCTGTTCATATATGGAAGCCCGCTATTTCTGCATATTCGACTGCCTTGAGACGCTCAGCAGGATGCCCATTTCGGCAAGCTGTATGAGCAGCGCGGTGCCGCCGTAGCTGAAAAACGGCAGGGATATTCCCGTATTGGGGAAGGCGTTGCTGGCGACGGCGATATTGAGCAGTGCCTGGACGCCTATCTGCACGGTGATGCCCGTTGCAAGGAGCATACCGAAGCGGTCCTTTGCGCGGGACGCGATATAGAAGCCGCGGAGGATGAACATAACGAAAAGCAGTATGACGACAAGTGCGCCGATAAGCCCCAGCTCCTCGCAGACAATGGAGAACACGAAGTCGTTCTGCGATTCGGGGAGGTAGAGGTACTTCTGCCTCGACTCGCCGAAGCCCAGCCCGAATACTCCGCCGGAGCCTATGGCTATAAGGGAGTTATAGGTCTGCATGGTCTTGTCGGTGGGGTCGGAGAGGGGGTCTCTCCAGCTCTGGATACGGTCGGATATATAGCCCAAGTCCTTGTCTATGAACATCTTATAGAGAACGAACAGGCCGCCCGCGAGCAGAGCGAGGCCGATGAACACGAAGAAATGCTTTTTCGGCATCCCGCTGACGAACATCATGGTAAGGCCTATCGTGCCGACCAGCAGCACGGCGGACATATGTCTCTGCATTACGAGCACGAGCATTACGGCGCCCATTATCACCGCGAACGGCAGAGTCGAATACTGCCATTTCCTGAAATAGGGGAAGTTGACCGCCATGATGAACGCGAAGATGACTATGAACCCGACCTTCATGAGCTCGGAAGGCTGCAGCTGTATGAAGCCGAAGTCGAGCCAGCGGGTAGCGTCGGCGGTGGTGGAGCCTATGAACGTGGTGATGAACGTCAGGCCGAGCGTCAATACAAAGAATCCCCACGCTATATACGTCGTCTGGAAGAAATGGTAGTCGAGGAAGGACATCAGCAGCATTGCTATAAGTCCGAGGACAGCGGAGAATATCTGCTTCTTTACATAGAAGTAGCCGTCGCCGAGCTCGGCTATGGCTCTGGCATAGCTTGCCGAGAACATCATAACGATGCCGAACACCAGCAGCGATATTACAAGTATGCAGAACGGCTTATCTATCTCGGTCTTTATAAATCGCAGATTGAATTTTTTTCGCGCCTGGGCTACCTTCGGCTGCGCCTCCTTTTCCCTGGGAGGCTGCTGCGGCTGCTCTTCCGGGGTATCGGGAGCATCGGGCAGGCCGGTATAGCCTTCTGTATATTCTGACAATGAGATTGCCTCCTTAGATTCTGATGACGAATGCTCCCGCATAGTAAGCGAAGATCAGCGAGAGCGCGGCGCCCGCCAGTGCGGGCAGCAAAAAGATCAGCAGCACGGTATAGCTGCCTCTGCCCTTATCGAGCAGGGCGCGGTGCAGCGATCTCGGGGGGATCGCGCCGGTATCCCTGTACGCCTTCCTGCCCCTTGCGAAGCAGAACGCTCCGCCGGCAAGATCAATGATCTGCGGCACGGAGGTGAGCAAAAACAGGAACTCGAGCTTTGTCAGCAGCACAGCTGCCGAGAGCATGGCTCCGATACAAAGCGAGCCGGACTCCCCTGTTATGAGCTTCGAGGGCGCGAGCGTCCAGAAGAGCATACCTATGCAGGCAGCTGCGGCGCAGTCCGCGAAGATCTGACCGGCGTATGAGTAAACGATCCGGCAGCAGACGGATACGCTCAGAAGCGAGACCGCACCCGTCAGCTCGGAGAGTCCCCCGACCGAGCCGGAGGTATCCCCGCCGAAGCAGAAAAGCAGCTTGGAGAGGTTCACGGCGAGGGTCATGACCAGCGCCGTAAGCGGGTAATACAGAACTCCGAACTCGATATAGCCCAAATGAAACGGCAGCAGCACCTCTGTCGAGGAGCTCGAGAATGCCGTCAGGCCGAGGGTGAGCGAGAGGCTGAGGGTGTAAATGAGCAGCTGCTTGAACAGCTTTGACACGCCGGCAGGTCTCGCCAAGAAATGCCTGAGCCTGTCTTCGGCTATGCCGACGGCAGTCACAGCTATAACATAAATTCCCGCAAGGATCAAGCCCGCGCGGGAATCCTGTATATTCGATGATCTTGAGATATCCCCGGTCAGCGACAGGGGAAAATACCACAGTGCGAAGGCAAGCACCAGCACGGCGCCGCCCATAACGGGCTCGGAGCCGTCCGTCTTGAATCGGCTGCCGATCCGGGGCTCGAAGCGCCCGGTCATCCTCGCACGCAGCAGGGGTATCGCGGTAAGCCCGAGCAGCACGCAGGTAACTGCGCAGAGCAGCATCGGGACAAACATTTTCAGGATATCAGACAAGCTGTTCGATGACCTCCTCGAGCTTCATGCCTCGGCTGCCCTTGAAGAGCACGGCATCTCCTTCCTTCAGCTCGCTTTTCAGGAAAGCCGTGAGCTCATCCTTGCTTTCAAAATATCTGCACGCGGACTCGTCAAAGCCCTTCTTCACGGCGCCCTCGATATAGTATCTCGAATTTTCGCCGTAGCAGAGCAGCATATCTGCCTTTACATACTCGCCGACCTGCTTATGGTAGGTACGGGCGTTCTTGCCGAGCTCGAGCATATCCGCGAGCACGCAGAAGCGTCTGCCGCCCTCACCCACGCTCACCTGTGAGAGCACCGAAAGCGCCGCTCTCATGGAATCGGGGGCCGCATTGTAGCAATCGACCACAAAGGTCATGCCCTTGGCGTATCTTATATTCTGTCTGAGACCCTCGGGCTTGAAATCCGAGAGGCCGGCGGCGCACTCGGCGGGGTCTATCCCCAGCCTTACCCCTACGCAGAAGGCTGCGAGGGCATTGCGGACATTATGCTCGCCGAGGACGTTTATCCTGGCGGGATATCTCGTGCCGTTATATACGATGCCGAACTCTATCCCGCTGTCGCTGACGGTGACATCGGCGGCGTATACGGGGCAGTCCTTCTTTTTGAGGGAATAGTACATTATCTCCCTGCTGCCGCGGATCTCCGCCGAGGCAAGCAGCTTATCATCACGGTTGAGTATGAGCGGAGCGTCGGGGGACGCGCCGTCGAGGATCTCGAGCTTGGCGCGGAGGATATTCTCCTGCGAGCCGAGGTTCTCGATATGCGAGACTCCTATATTGGTTATAACGCAGAGCGTGGGCTCGGCGCAGGTCGAGAGCCTCGACATCTCGCCGGTATGGTTCATGCCCATCTCGATGACCGCAGCCTCACAGCTGTTATCGAGCCCGAAAAGCGTCTGAGGGACGCCGATCTCGTTGTTATGGTTGCCTATGGTCTTGAGTGTCTTAAAGCCCCGCGACATTACGCAGGCTATCATATCCTTGGTAGTGGTCTTGCCCACCGAGCCGGTTATGCCGACCAGCGGGATATCGAACTTTCTGCGGTAGTATCTGCCGAGATCGAGGAGAGCTCTTGCAGTGGAATCGACGATTATGCACTTCGCTCCGTCAACGGGTCTTTCGGTGATCGCTGCGGCGGCACCGAGCTCCATGGCCTTGGCTGCGAAGTCATGGCCGTCGAAGTTATCGCCCTTGAGGGCGATGAACACGGAGTTCCCGCTGATCTGCCGGGTGTCCGACGAGATACATTCGACATACAGATCGGACGGATAGCCGAAGCTGCCGTCCACTGCCGAAACTATCTCGGCGAGCGTCATTTTTTCCATACTACCGTCTCCTTCTCCTTGGATAATTAATAATGAATAATGAATAATGAATAATTAAGGTATCGGTGCTGCGCACCGATGGTTATGCCCATTCGGGCACTGTGGGGAGCGAAGAGCTGTGCCGCAGGCGCACACCATAATCATTTATTATTACTTGTTAATTATCAATTATTCTCAAGTGCCTCCGCGACTACCTCGCGCTCGTCGAAGCGGATCCTGACGCCGCCGGCGAGTATCTGGTAGTCCTCGTGGCCCTTGCCTGCAAGCACGATTATATCGTCCTTCTCGGCGTTTTTGATCGCCCAGTGGATAGCCTCGCGCCTGTCGGTTATCTTTATGTAAGGTGTATCTTTGCCTTCAAGGCCCTTGAGTATATCGCTGATGATGTCCTCGGGATCCTCGTTGCGGGGGTTATCCGAGGTGATGATGAGAAAGTCGGCGTTGTCCGCCGCCGCAGCTGCCATGAGCGGACGCTTGGTGGCGTCGCGGTTGCCGCCGCAGCCGAACAGGCACTTTACCTTGCCCTCGGCGCCTGTTCTGATCGCCGAGAGGACGTTAACAAGAGCGTCGGGGGTATGGGCGTAATCGCAGATAACGGTGAAGTCACGTCCCGTGGGGATGACCTCCGCTCTGCCGCGGACGCCCTGCATACCGTTGAGCTGCCTGATGACCGCGTCGGCGTTGAAGCCGAGGGTCTCGCAGCAGGCGATGACCGCCAGCGAATTGGAAACATTGAACACGCCGGGCATCTTGAAGTCAACGTTGTGCTTGGTCCTGCCGTCGCAGTAGACATACTTGACGCCGCTTGCCAAAAGGAGGATATCCTCGGCGTAGAAGTCGGCCTTCTGTTCTGCGGAATATGTATTCTTGGGGCAGGTGACTTCCTCGAGGAAGCGTCTGCCGTAGAAGTCGTCGATATTGATTATGGCCTGAGCGGAAACGTCAAAGAGCAGCTTCTTGGCCTGATAGTAATTCTCCATTGTCCCGTGGACGTCGAGGTGATCCTGAGTGAGGTTGGTGAATATTCCGACCGTGAACTCGCAGGGGCCGAGGCGCTTCTGCTCAAGTCCCTGAGATGAAGCCTCCATTACGGCATACTCGCAGCCGGCGTCCGCCATCTCGCGGAACAGCTCGAACAGCTCGTAGGGCTCGGGAGTAGTTCTCTCGGTATGGAGCACTCTGTCGCAGATCTCGTTCTGGCAGGTGCCTATGAGGCCGACCTTCTTTCCGAAGCCGTCGAGCACCTTTTTGAGAACGGTGGTTATCGTGGTCTTGCCGTTGGTACCGGTGACGCCTATGAGCTTGAGCTGCTTCTGCGGGTCGCCGAAAAATCTTGCGCAGAGCATGGGATACACGGCTCTCGTATCGGAGACGATGACCTGCTGTTCAAGGCCGAGGTCACGCTCGGTGACTACAACGCAGGCACCTCTTTGAAGCATCTCGGCAGCGGCATCGTGGCCGTCGAAGGTATTGCCCCTGATGCATACGAACACAAAGCCTGCGGGAAGCTGCCTGCGGGTATCGGAGGTAACATCGGTTATCTCGCGGTCGGGCAGGGAGCAGTCCGCTATCCCCCTCATCAATTCATAAAGCCTCATATTCATTCCTTCTCTCTTGATATTCCCCTCATTGTGAGCTGATCTTCTTGGAAACGAACGTTACGGATACCGCCGTGCCGACGGGAGCCATTGTATTTGCGGCATAGCTCTGGTCGGAAGATGCGACAGCGTCCTCCTGGTCTATGGCGCTGCCCTCGGAGGTCAGGTTGAGCCCGACGCTTTCAAGCAGCGACTTGGCCTCATGCCTCGAGAGGCCTTGGAGATTGGGCACTACTGCCTGTGTCTCGGTATAGTTCTTTTCGGTATAGAGCACGACCGTGCTTCCCTTCTCGACATTGACTGCGAAGGGCACCTGCTTGTAGACGGTATTTCCGCTGCCGACTATCTTCACCTTGAGTCCGAGATCCGTAAGGGTCTTCTGAGCGTCGGCAGGCTGGGTGTACTCGGTATTCGGAACGCTGACCTGAAGCTCGGAGAGCTCCTCGTCGGTATAGGACGGGAAGAAGCCGAGGTAAGGCAGCAGCTCCTCGAACACCTCAACGCAGATAGGTGCTGCGACCTGCGAGCCGTAGTAGTCCTCGCCGGTGGGGTGGTCTACCATTACGAGCATGATGACCTCCGGGTCGTCGGCGGGAGCAAAGGCGCAGTAGGAGGCGACGTAGGTCTCACCCTTAACGTCCTCGTCGAGCTTCTGGGAGGTACCGGACTTGCCGCCGATGCGGAAGCCCTTGATATAGGAGTTGGAGCCCTGCGCCGAATTCACGACGTTCTCGAGGATAGCTCTCATCTCTGCGGAGACCTCCGACGAGATGACCTGTCTCTTGATGACGGGCTCATTGTCGAGCACGATATTCCCCTTGGGGTCGAGTATCTTATCGACCACCTGCGGGGTAACGAGGTAGCCGCCGTTGATAACTGCGCAGTAGGCGGTTATCATCTGTATGGGAGTGATCTTGTTGGACTGGCCGAAGCTTGAAGCCGCAAGATCGACTATGGACATATTCTCGGGTCTGTGATAGATCGGCGAGGCCTCTCCGGGGAGGTCGATGCCGGTCTTTTCGGTAAGGCCGTAGGCCTTGAAATACTTGGAGAAGCTCTCGACTCCGAGCCTCTGACCTATCTGAATGAACGCGGGGTTGCAGGAGTTGGTCATGGCCTGGGCGAGGTTCTGAGCGCCGTGGTTCCTGTTCGACCAGCAGCTGATCTTGGTATCCGCGACGACTATGCTCGTATTGCAGCTGAAGGTATCCTCAAGAGTTATCGCCTTGTCCTCGAGAGCCGAGGAGCCGGTTATTACCTTGAATACCGAGCCGGGATAATAGAGCTCGGAGACCGCCTTGTTCTTCCACTGAGTGTTCCAGGCGTCCTTCTCGATCTTGTCGTACTCGTCGGACTCGGGGGCGAGGGCTGCGAGCTTGGCGGCAGCTTCCTCATCCGTGACCTCGGCGGGCTTGTTGGGATCGTAGCTGTAATTGGTAGCCATTGCATATACAGCGCCGGTCTTGGGATTCATTATGATGCCGCAGGCACGGTCGGCGGGCTTATGCTTCTCGACGGCCTTTGCCATAGCCTTTTCGAGCTGATACTGTATATTCACATCAATGTTCAGGATAAGCGAATCGCCGTCCTGAGCCTCATAGGACTGTCTGTATCTGTAAGGTATCTCCGTACCGTCGCGGGCGGTGGCGGTGATGACTCTGCCGTCGATGCCGCGGAGGTAATCGTCGTAATAGGCCTCAAGGCCGTAGATGCCGTTGCCGTCGTAGTCGAGGTGCCCGAGGACATTCGCAGCAAGGGAGCCCTGGGGATAAAATCTCTTGGTGGTGGGTTCGCATCTCACTCCGTCGAGTCCTTCGTCGGAGAGATACTTGTCGATCTCAGCGGCAAGCGTTTTCTCGACGTTGCGCTTGATGATCTCATACTGGCTGTTTCGGTTCCGGCACTTCTCCCTGACCGTCTCGGTCTCGACGCCGAGCTTGGTGGAGAGGAACTTCACGAGCTCGTCGTAGCTCTGTTCGGAGGATTTGGTGTCAGCCAGCTTCCGGCGGTACTCCGCGAGCTTCTCGGCATTCTTGGTCTCCTCTATCAGCTCGTTGAGCTCCTTTATCCTTTCGTCCCGGACGTTGAGGTAGTTATCCCACAGCATCACGGGGTCGCAGTAGACGTTATAAACGGTGGCGCTCTGCGCGAGCACCTGGCCGTTGATGTCGTACATCGTGCCTCTCGAGGCGGGGACAACGGTGCTCCTCACCTGCTGTGAGTTTGCGAGCTCCTGCCACTTGTCGGCCTCGGTTACAGCCACCTTGAACAGCTGCACGACTATCCACACCACCAGAACGAATATGGCGATCACGACATACCGCGTCAGGCGGTTCTTCATTATCTTATTCGGAGTATCGCTCCGATTATTGGATCTGCTCATCGCAAAATAACCTCTTCTTTCCGCCCTGCGGACATAACAGTCAGGAGAGCGTCACCGGATCCTGCCGATGCGCTCTGCTGCCTGTTTTATTCTATTTTACTGCGCGCCGATATATTCCAGCACTCCGCTGAACCAGCGCTTGATGCTTACGAACAGGTTGCCGTCGTCATTCTCGGCGGCCTCGGCCACCTTGGTCTTGGGCACCTCGACATATTCGATCTGGCTGCGGTCGAGCTTCCTGAGACCCAGCTCATTCTCGACGTAGTCCTCGATCTTGGTGAGACCTGTTTTCTGAGCCAGCTCGGATTCAAGGCTGACGTTCTCGTTCTGGAGCCTTGACAGCTCTGTCTCGAGCTCGCTCTGCTTGGAATAGAGGCTCGTCAGCTCGACTCTGCCGTAGATCATCGCGCAGAGCAGACCCATGACCGCCGCCGCCACTGCCAGCGCCTT
The DNA here is from genome assembly GCA_017534595.1 of Ruminococcus sp. Classification (GTDB taxonomy): domain Bacteria; phylum Bacillota; class Clostridia; order Oscillospirales; family Ruminococcaceae; genus FB2012. The sequence goes on along the minus strand of JAFXVY010000100.1, from coordinate 21,663 downwards.
GATGACGCTCGTAGTGGTCTTGTGGCCTGCACCGTGAGCCTTTTTCCTGCGCTGCTGCTCCTTCTCGGTGTCCTCAAGCTCCTGCTCGGTCTCTTCGTCATATATACTGTAATCGTAAGCAAGATTATGCACATTCATATCTGCCATCGTTATCACCTGACCTGTGTTTACCAAAAAACGTTACTTATTCCGCGATCCTTTCGATGATGCGGAGCTTTGCGCTGCGGCTGCGGTTGTTTTCCGCGAGCTCGCTCTCGGAGGGCTCGACGGGCTTTCTCGTCACGAGCCTGCCCCTCGGCTTCTTCCCGCACACGCACACCGGGAAATCCGGCGGGCAGGTGCAGCCCGATGCAAAGCTGTTGAATCTGACCTTTACTATCCTGTCCTCGAGGGAATGGAAGCTTATGACAGCCAGCCTTCCGCCGATCTTCAGGCACCCGAAAGCCGCGTCAAGGGCTTCGGAGAGGTATCCGAGCTCGTTGTTCACGGCGATCCTGATCGCCTGAAAGGTCTTCTTGCAGGGATTTTTCTCGCGCCTTACCTTCTGGGGCACCGACGCCTTGATGATCTCCGCGAGCTCGAAGGTCGTGTTTATCGGAGCCTGCTGCCTTGCCTTTACGATATTGGCGGCAATGCTCCTTGCGTATTTCTCCTCGCCGTACTCGAAGATACAGCGGGAGAGCTCTTCTTCAGTGTATCCGTTGACGATATCCCACGCCGAGGTACCCTCGCCGCTCATTCTCATGTCGAGAGGCGCGTCCTTATGATAGGAGAACCCTCTCTCCGCGTTGTCGAGCTGATAGCTCGAGACGCCGAGGTCGAGCAGTATGCCGTCGACCCTGCCGACACCGAGCTCCTCAAGTATCTTGGCGATATCGGCGTAGTTTGCCCTGACGACCTGCGCGGGCAGCCCTCTGAGCCTTTCCGCTGCCACAGCCACAGCCTCGGGGTCGCGGTCGAGGGCGATGAGCCTTCCCTGCCCTGCTTCAAGGCGGGATGCTATCTCCCGGGAATGACCTGCGCCGCCGGCGGTGCCGTCAACGTAGATGCCGTCGGGCTTAATATCGAGTCCGTCGATGCTCTCGCGGAGCATAACGGAGTAATGGCGGAATTCCACTAAAAATCAAGTCCCTCCAGAGCGTCCATGAGTGCGCCGAGGTCAACGCTGTTGTTGAAGTCCTCCCATGTCTGTCTGTCCCAGATCTCGCACCTGTCGGAAACGCCCGTCACTACTACGTCCTTATCGAGCTTTGCAAGCTCTCTGAGGACAGGCGGGATAAGTATCCTGCCCTGCTTGTCGGCCTCGACCTCGCCTGCGTTCGCCATGAACACCCGCTGGAAGTTCCTTGCCTGCGACATGGGCAGGCGCCTGATCTTCTCGGCGCGTTCTTCAAAATCCTCACAGGAATAGACGAACAGACAGCCGTCGCTGCCTCGCGTTACGATGAACCTTTCTCCGATGATCTCGCGGAGCTTTGCGGGGAATGTCATTCTCCCCTTGGCATCCATAGTCTGGTAAAAGGTCCCTTTTAAGATGTGTTTTTCGTTCCGCTCGTCGGACAAAGTGTTCACCTCCCGGTTTTGCAGTGTAAGACTTTAAGGCGAAAGGCGCATTCAAGTTTGTGAAATTTCAGGGAAACTTCACCACTTTTTTGCACTTTTCACCACTTTGACTTTATTATACACCACAAATCCGGAAAATGCAACAGCAAAAACGACTATTTTTTTGCTGCTTCGCCTCCGCTGACAAAAAATCCGACCGATAATTATGTAAATTGTTCGGAACTTTTGTAATATTCTTCCGAAATCGCTTAACCTAATTGTAATTTATGAACGCTATATTAACAAAAGAACCGCGTCCGGCTGATCGGAGCCGCAATTCAAACATAGGTTCGCTCGTCGGGCGGACATTTTCTGTCAGATATATTATACCACAATATGTTGTATAGGTCAACACTTTTTCACGAAAAAAGCACAATTTTACAAAAGACTTTTTGTGCAGTTCGTTTTTTTGTACTTGTTTATTCAGGGTATGCCGTTTTATGATATAAACCGACGCATTTTATTTTGTTAACGGATTTAATTATTACAAACGTCCCACCCCTATACTATTGTAAACTTTTTGTAAATCACTCCGAGCTCCGTTAAGCAATTAACAATCACAGGCCGCAAAAAAGCCGCAGGCAGCGTCAGCTTACCTGCGGCAAAATTCCAGGAACCGTGCACCTCCGGCGCACACCTGAATTATTGACCTTAATTGCCCTCACCGGCAGTATTTCTCGATGTAGTTGTCGATGCAGCTCTGAACGATCTGCTTGGCTGCTGCGGCATCGCGGACGTCGTCTATAACGGTGTCCTTGTCCTCGAGCTGCTTGTAGACCGAGAAGAAGTGGGACATCTCGTCAAAGATGTGCTTCGGGAGGTTGGCTATATCGGTGTACTGGTTGTAGTTGGGGTCCTTGGTGGGGATGCAGATGATCTTTTCGTCGTTGGCTCCGTTGTCGAGCATGAGGATAACGCCTATCGGACGGCAGTCCACGAGAGAGAGGGGCTGCAGCGTCTCGGAGCAGAGCACGAGGACATCGAGGGGGTCGCCGTCATCGGCATAGGTACGGGGGATAAAGCCGTAGTTGGCGGGGTAGTGGGTGGATGTATAGAGTATCCTGTCCATTTTGAGCAGACCGGTCTCCTTATCGAGCTCGTACTTGATCTTCGAGCCCTTGGGGATCTCGATGACTGCCGTGAATTCCTCGCTGTGGATATGCTTGGGTGAGATGTCATGCCAGATGTTCATATTTATTCCTCCTGTATTCAGCGTGTTTCGGCGTAATACATCCCCTCATCGGAGAGGTTTTCGACTATATCCTCGCAGCGCTCGCCCTCGACCTCTATCGAAGAGCTTACGCCGGGGTGCTCGGGTGAGAAGTTATCCCAGAGGGTCCGGAGCTCATCCGTTTCGGGTACTCCGAGCTTCCGGAACACCGGCTCGAAGAAGCGGGTCATGCCGAAAATGCGGATCTGCTGATAGTCCATGACATAGACCTCGTCGTTGGTCTTGTTCGAGCCGAAGCCGAAGCGCGTGAGACCGTCGTTTATGAGCAGCTCGCCGTATCTTTTGAGTATCGCAAATGAGACCTCCCGGGTACAGCCGTCGAGGTAGTAGACCTTTCTGTGGGTGGGGTCGGACTCGAATTTGCGCAGCTGCTTCTCCTCGGCCTCGGTACACGGGATCTCGACAAAGAAGAAATGCGGCTCCTCGAGCTTATCGAGCACGCCCTCCAGCACGGGACGTATGAGCTCGGCGGATACGACGCTGTCGAGGTAATCATCGGTAACTGTATAGGCGCTGCAGATGCCGTCAAGATCGTCGGCTGAAACGCCCTGCACAAGCTGAAAGCTCATTTCGCGGCCCCCTTTCTGATATCATATCTATATTTTAGCAGATAAGCCCGCAGATTGCAAGGGGGGCGGGAAAATTTTTCGCCCTGACGCAAAAACGCTCCTCCCTGCGGAGAAGCGCTTTTGTTGCCGGCCGACCGATAAGCCGGGTTCTGTCGTGTACGGTAATCTATCTGCACCGTGCGTCGCCGCACGGCTTTAGCCACCTACAGCCCGCGGGTCTGACGAGCAGCCATTGACCCGTAAGCTGCCATTGGTGTTGCACCGGATAAGGTTTACATGGCAGCGCCGTCTCCGACGCCCCGGTGAGCTCTTACCTCGCCTTTCCACCCTTACCAGATCCTTGCAAGCAAGAATCGGCGGTATATCTCTGTTGCACTTGCTCGGAGGTCGCCCTCGGCTGATGTTATCAGCTATCCTGCTCTGCGGTGCCCGGACTTTCCTCATAAACTAAAGCGTTTACGCTACCGTATAGTCTGCCGGCAGATTTGATTATACCACACCTGCGCGGTTTTGTCAAACGGTTTATCGCAGGAATTCCCTTACTCCGTCGCGGAGCTTTTCCTCGGATGCGATGAGCCGTCTGGTTATGCTGCGAACGTCCTTATCGGCAGCAGTATAGCGGTTAAGATAGCTGCTCAGTGACTTGATGCCCATATCGCAGCCGTCGGTGATGAGATCGGCTACCGTTTCGTCTGACCTGTCCGCTGCGAGCTTTACCTCCGTCTTGAGCCAAGATATACCCTTGGCTATCGGGTGAGGCTCCTTGGTCTGGCGGCCGACGTCGGTGAGCAGGGCGTGGGTCTCATCACCCAGATCACAGTGCTCCTTTTTCGCTTGGAGCATCACTGCCCGGAGCTTTTCGCTTTTTACGTCGGGGAGCATCTCGTCAATCGAGTCGATCCCCATTTTGATGCCCGAGTTGCATTCTCTGAGCAGCTCGGTGGTATCAGTCTGTTCCATTTGCAGACCTCCTTTCTTTCTTTTATTATCGGAGGCCTGCGCGGGATATATTCATTTCTTTTATTCGTTATCATCAAATATAGTTATCGCAACGCTCGACTGGCTGACACCGGTCTTATCGAGCTGATCCGAGGGTATCCCCTTCTGCTCTGTCAGGTATTTCTTCGGGTTCGTTTCACTGTATACCGCAAAATGTACCCAGCCTGTGCTTTGGCCGATGTCAAGAGTCTGACCCTTTTCGACCGTTAATACGCTGCTGTGGGTCTCCGTAAACATGGCAAGACTGATATCCGATGACACATCGGGATCTCTGCGTATGACATCCTCCACCGTAAGGCGCAGGCCGCCCGTGTCGGGAGATCTCTCGATCCTGAATCGCACCTCATCGTTGGTAACAGCGCAGCGTATTTTCGTCGCAACGTTGTTTTTTATCAGGTCGTCAAGACTTTCTGCTTTGACCGACACGGAACCGCCGATGTTTACGGAGCGGTTCTCGGCGATCTCCTCAAGGTTCTTTTTTATGAGCTCGGATGCAGATGCGGAGAGCTTCAGAAGATAGCTGAAGATGCCGGGATCGCCGGGATCGGAAAACATCACATAAACAGAGCTCCATTTCTCGGAGAATTTCATGATCGGACCCATTGATGAAGTTAATTCTGCGCTCCACTTAATTTTCCCGTAGTCCCTATCGATGAACTGATAAGTAAGTTCGCTGAACGTCGTGCCGCTCTGAGCAATAAACTCACAATCCTCCAGCAGACGGTCATCCGCAAGCAGGGTACTGATGTCATAAGCTGCCGCATCATCTGCAGTGATGAGCGAACGGCTTAAAGATGTGACAGATCCGTTCTGTCTGTTTGAGCTTGCGGTAGGTATCGTCTCTGTGACGTCGACATCCACTTCAAACCAATCCTTATCAAGGAGCATATCAACGGTGCTGCGGTATTTTTCCTTTACGCCCTCGACATACTCGGGGGTATAGCCTTCGGCCGGGAAATATGAACGAATGGTCTCTCCGCTGCAGTTATTCTGAACGAGCATAAGCCTGCCGTCGCTGATCTCGGCGCCGAAAGACGAGATCCCGGGGATAATGAAATCTCTCACGCTGCCCAAGATAACGTTGCAGACGGTCACCGCGCCGTCATTGTCTGCGGTGCCGCCAGTTTCGCAGATGAGCTCATAGGCTCCGTCGTCCGAGATGTCGGCAAGGTATACGCGCTTAACATTCTTTTGCCATACAACCGTCCTCTTACCCGCAGATGACACAGAACCGTCACTGTTTATCATATAAGCTATGACAGAATTGCTTTTGACAACGACCTTCCATCCGGGAAGGGTCGGGAGCTCCGCCGAATACTTGGCATTTTCAAGCTCCTCGCCCGACATCGAGGTCAGGTCGATCCAGAGGGTCGGCTCGGGCTTCTGCTTATCGTCGGTGCGGGAGGCGACCTGCTTATCCGGTGCGGAAACGGCAGGCTCGGGAGTGATCTCATCGCTGCGGAGCTTGAGGAAGATCCCCGCGAAGGCTGCGATGACCGCCGCCGCTGCCACGGCTATGATGAACGAAGCGCGGCTCGGCTTGGCTCTCGCCTTGGAGCTCTCCCGGAGGAGTATCTCCTGCGCGGTGAATTCATCCGGGCGCGAGGCTATCTTTTCGACTGCCGAGCGTATCAGATCCTTTTCGGTCATAACAGATCCCTCCTTCCGTAGATCCTTCTTATCTCCGCAAGCGTGCGGTAGAGCTGTGCCTTGACCGTGTTCTCCGGCATCCCGAGGTCTCCCGCTATCTCGGAGAGGGTCATCCCCAGCACATAGTGCATATAGAATATCCTGCCGACGCTGCCCGGAGCCTCGGCGACGATCTGCGAGATCTCGGCGATAAGCTCCCTGTCGGCGACTATGTTCTCGATATCCGAGCCGTCGGGGATGTCCTCGGTGAGGTCCTTTGAGCCCAGCTTTGAGAACCCGCTGCCCACCTTAGCGGTGAACCTCCTGAACGCGGAGTAGTGCTTTGAGATCGTGCGCTTGGCTGCGGTGATGGCATAGCTCTCGTTGTTCTCTATCCTCTCTGTCCGGTTGGAGAGGGAGCGGTAAATGCTCAGATATGTCTCCTGAAACAGATCCTCGATATCCGCGATATCAAGGCAGTGGGCGGCGATATACCGCAGCACCTGCGTTTTGGTCTCTTCATAGAACGGCTCGAACTGCCCGAGTGCCTGCTGCATACCGGATCACCACCCCTTTTAGTCTCTTAGTATCATAGATGCTTGGATGCTTAGAACTTTTTCCCCTTCTGTATATGTAGTACCGCAAAATCGAAAGAAAGTTGTGAACAGAATGTTAATTCTCACTTACGGGTCTCCGGGCGAATAGGATATAGCGGAGCCCCAAGCGGGCTCCCACTAAACGATCGGAGGTAATTATGGAAAAGACCGACAAGACTCTGCTCGGAGCTCTCCTCTCGGACGACGATGTCATGCCCGAGGCCGCAGCCTGCCCGATGCCGAGATCAGTGTTCCCCGCAGATATGCCCCTTGCTATGGCATACGTCCCGTTCCAGACCTGGCAGAAGACCTACGACAGCGACGCCGCGCTCTCCCGCGGTACGCTGTTCCCCTGCCTTGATCTGCCGTTTATAGGAGAGGAGGCCGCCCGAAATGACAAGTGAACAGCAGAAGCTCCTCAGAAGAGTTCAGGCGTGCGCCTTCACGGTACACGAGGCTGTGCTCTATCTTGACAGCCACCCGACCTGCACCGAGGGTCTCGCCTTCTACCGCACTCACAAGGAGAAATACGAAAGCGTCCTCGCCGAATATCAGAAGAAGTACGGCCCTCTCACGGCCTGCGCATCCGAAGGGACGCGCAAGTGGGAATGGGTCACGGAGCCCTTCCCCTGGGAGCTCTGCGCCAACGAAGGAGGTAATGACTGATGTGGCAGTATGAGAAAAAGCTTCAGTACCCTGTAAGGATCAAGAACACCAATCCTGCGCTGGCAAAGGTCATCATTTCGCAGCTCGGCGGTCCTGACGGTGAGCTCGGCGCGGCGATGCGCTATCTGTCGCAGAGATACTCCGCTCCCTGCCGGGAGGTTCAGGCGATACTCAGCGATATAGGTGCTTCGTTGTACCCAAGACGCAAAAGCTGCCCGCAGCATGAGCCGCAGGCAGCAGTTTTTTTAGGCAACACCGCACAACCATTGTGCGTCAGACGCGCAGTCAGATTTTTCGTCAGATTGCCTAAATTCGACGCCGCCTTGCTAGCGCAAGGCAAGGAGAATTTGGGTAATATGACGGAAAATATGCAAGCGGATGATGTATAAAGGCGTTAGCCGGTGGTTGTGCGGTGGTGCCTTTATCCTATCAGTGAGATATATCCCTTGATGATCTTCACGCAGGTCTCGAAATCGAGGCGGCTGGTGTCGAGGCAGATGTTGTAGTTCCTTGCGCACTCCCAGTCGCGGCCGGTGTAGTGGCTGTAATAGTCGCTCCTGTCCTTATCGGTCTTCTCGACGAGCTTTGCAGCCTCCTTCTCGGTGATGCCGTAGGCGTCCACGACGTTCTTCACCGCCGTCTCCTTATCGCAGAAGATGAACAGCCTGATGACGTCCGTTCTGTCGGCGAGGATGAAGTCGGCGCAGCGCCCGATTATCACTGCGGGCTCCTTGTCGGCAAGCTCCTTGATGATCTTGGCCTGGAAGTTGAACAGGTTCTTGTCGGAGGTGAACTCCCTGCTCGACGGGTCTATGACTCCGCCCTTATACACGCCGCCGCGCTTGATGAACGAGCTCTTGAGCTTCTCATCGACTCTGCCGAAGAAGGCTTCGTTGATGCCGCTGTCCTCGCTTGCGAGGCGGATGAGATCCTTGTCGTAGTATTTATACCCGAGCTCCTCGGAGAGCATCTTACCTATCGTTCTGCCTCCGCTTCCCATGCCGCGGGCTATGGTTATGATCTGTGCCAAGCTGATCGCTCCCTTACATTGATGATGTTTTCCCGGTCACTCTCCGAGGTAGGCCTTTCTTACCTTCTCGTCGTTGATAAGATCCGAGGCCTTGCCCGAGAGGGTTATCCTGCCGGTCTCGAGGACGTAGGCTCTGTCCGCGATGGAAAGCGCCTTCTTGGCGTTCTGCTCAACGAGCAGCACCGTGGTGCCGTCCTTGCGGATAGACTCGATGATATCGAAGATCTCGCTGACGAGTATAGGCGAGAGACCCATTGAGGGCTCATCCATGACCACCATTTTCGGTCTGGACATCAGCGCTCTGCCCATAGCGAGCATCTGCTGCTCACCGCCCGAGAGTGTACCCGCGATCTGGGTCTTTCTTTCCTCGAGCCTCGGGAAGCGCTTATAGATCTTCTCCATATCCTCGGCGATGCCGTCCTTATCGTTTCTGGTGAACGCACCGAGCTTCAGGTTATCGAGCACCGTCAGCTGCTGGAAGATACGCCTTCCCTCGGGAACGTGAGCGATGCCCATTTTTACTATCTTATGTGCGGGAGTCTTTGTGAGCTCCGTACCCTCGAAGACTATCGAGCCCGTTCTGGCGGGCAGTATGCCGGTAAGGGTATGCAAAGTTGTGGTCTTTCCCGCGCCGTTAGCGCCTATGAGCGCTATGACCTCTCCCTCATTGACCGAGAAGGAGATGCCCTTGAGCGCCTGTATCACTCCGTAATAGACGCTCAGATCCTTGACTTCAAGCATTGACATAGCTCCGCCCCCTTACTCGCCTAAATATGCCTTGATGACCTCGGGGTCATTGAGCACCTGACCCGTGGGGCCCTCGCAGAGCAGCTGACCGAAGTTGAGCACCGAGAGCTTCTCGCAGATGCCCGACACCAGTGCCATATCGTGCTCTATGAGCAGCACGGTGACTCCGAAATCGTCTCTTACCGTAAGGATCGTGTTCATGAGCCCCGCGGTCTCCTTGGGGTTCATGCCGGCAGCCGGCTCGTCGAGGAGCAGCAGCTTGGGATCCGTGGCAAGGGCTCTTGCGATCTCGAGCTTTCTCTGCTTTCCGTAGGGCAGGTTCGCCGCTATGACATCGGCGTCGCCGTCCAGCTCGAAGGGACGCAGCAGTTCAAGTGCGCGTTCGGTCATCTCACGCTCGAGCCTGAAATACTTGGGCAGGCGGAAGATGCCTGTCGCGGTGGAGTATCTGTACTTATTGGTGAGCCCGGCCTTGACGTTGTCAAGTACGCTGAGCTTTGAGAACAGTCTGATGTTCTGGAAGGTACGGGCGATGCCCGCCTTGTTGATCTCGATGGTGCTCTTGCCGGTGATGTTCACGCCGTCGAGGGTAATGGAGCCGTCGGTGGGCTTATAGACGCCGGTGAGCAGGTTGAAGATCGTGGTCTTGCCCGCGCCGTTGGGGCCTATGAGGCCGTAGAGGTCCCCCTTCTCGATAGATACCGAGAAATCGTCAACGGCACGCAGACCGCCGAAGGAGATGCCGAGCTTTTTGACTTCGAGCAGTGCCATATCACTCCGCCTCCTTTGCCGGTGTATTCTTATCCTTGATTATGAGCCCCTTGAGCTTTGCAAAGCTTGCCGCAAAGAAGCCGCGTATCTTGGCGTTGGAGGTGAAGATCATCATAACGATCAGCACTACCGAATATATGAGCATACGGTACTTGCCGAAGTCGCTGTTGAGCTTTCTGAGCACCTCGGGCAGGTAGGTCAGCACGATCGCTGCGATAACGCTGCCCCTGATGCTGCCTATGCCGCCGAGCACGACGAACACGAGTATCAGTATCGAGAGGTTGTAATCGAACTTCGAGGCCTGCAGCGTCGAGAGGTTATGCGAGAAGATCGCGCCCGCAACGCCCGCAAGAAACGCGGTGAGGCCGAAGGTGATGAGCTTGTACTTGGTGATGTTGAGACCTACCGACTCGGCGGCTATGCGGTTGTCTCTGATAGACATTACCGCTCTGCCGGTGGAGGAGTAGATAAAGTTGTAGAGGATTATGAGCGTCAGCAGCAGGACAACAAAGCCGATGACGAAGGTGGAGTCCTGGGGCATACCCTTGACGCCGAGTGCGCCGTTTATGAGCATCTTGCCGTCGGGGGCGAGGTTCAGGTCGCCCTGGCTGGTGAGGGAGAAATGCAGTCCGCTGCTGTCGTAGCCGACATAGAGGGCATTAAAGACGTTCTTGATGATCTCGCCGAAGGCAAGGGTAACTATCGCAAGGTAGTCGCCGCGCAGACGAAGCACGGGGATGCCTATGAGTATTCCGAATATCGCGGCGAAGATGCCGCCGATGAGCAGAGCTATCGGGAAGCGTATCCACGCGCTGGTTATGGTATCCTTGGTGCAGACCGAGAAGATCGCGCTGGAGTAGGCTCCGATGCACATAAATCCGGCCTGGCCGAGGCTGAGCTCGCCGAGTATGCCGACGGTGAGGTTAAGCGAAGCGGCAGCTATGGAGTAGACGCAGAACGGGATGAGCAGGCCCTTGAACATATTGCTGGCGCTCCCCGTCGAGATCATTATCTGCACCGCTATGAACGCAGCGGTCACTATTGCATAGGTGGTAAAGCTGCTGCGCGTTGAGGGTTTTATTTTCAGCTTCTTCAAAGCGTATCGTTCCTTTCGCGATTAGTCGCATAGTTTCGTGGATGCCGTGATGACCGGGGGTCAGACCTTCTCGTTTACCTTCTTGCCGAGGATACCGGTAGGTCTTACTATCAGAACGATGATCAGCACCGCGAAAACTATGGCATCTGCAAGCTGGGGGGAGATATATGCGCGCCCGAGTATCTCGATGACGCCTATCAGCAGACCTCCCACCATAGCGCCGGGTATCGAGCCGATGCCGCCGAATACCGCCGCAACGAAGGCCTTGATGCCGGGCATAGCGCCGGTGGTGTTGGAGAGCACGGGGTAGCTCGAGCAGAGCAGTGCGCCCGCGATCGCAGCGAGTCCCGAGCCGATGGCGAACGTCAGGGAGATCGTGCGGTTTACGTTTATACCCATGAGCCTTGCTGCGTCCTTATCCTCGGAGACCGCCAGCATCGCACGTCCGCTCTTGGTCTTGTTGACGAAAAGCGAGAGCCCCACGACAATTACTACCGAAACGATGATCGAAGCGATAGCCTCGGACTTGATGACTATCTGCCCGTCGAAGAGGGTGATCTTCGGCAGGTCGATGACCGACTTGAAAGTTACCGGCTTCTCTCCGAATATTATCAGAGCGATATTCTGCAGGAAATAGCTGACTCCTATCGCGGTGATGAGCACGGCGAGGTTGGTGGACTGACGCAGCGGCTTGTAGGCGATCTTTTCGATCGTAATGCCGAGCACCGTACACGCAGCCATAGCTATGAGCACAGAGACATAGGAGTTGAGCCCAACGTTCGACATCATCGTGAAGATGACGTATCCGCCGACCATGATAACGTCGCCGTGAGCGAAGTTGAGCATCTTGGCTATACCGTAGACAAGCGTATAGCCCAGCGCAATAACGGCATATATGCTTCCGAGGCTGATGCCGTTGATCAAGTAATCGAGAAAAGCCATTAAGCAAACATTCCTTCCCTTGGCTGATATCCGGGCAGCGCCCATAATCGCACATAGTATATTATATCACAATATCCGCCGGATTGCAACAAGCTATTCCTAAAAAATACGCCTCTGCAAATGCTGATTTTTGGCACTTATGATAACATCCGCAAAAAAACGGGGCACCTGCTTTTCGCAGATGCCCCGTCGCATCATTTGTTATTACTGAAGAGCGGAGTAAGTACCGTTCTTGATAACAACAGCCTTCGGGTTCTTGGAAACAGCACCCTCAGCGGTCCAGGTCATGCCGGTACCGGTAAGGCCGTCGAAGCTGAAGCCGTTGGTGATAGCGGCGCAGAGCTTGTCGCACATATCGGAAGCGGACATATCAGCGGTGATGCCCTCCTGCTTGATCAGCTTGGCGATGATCTTTACGCAGTCGTAAGCATCGGCAGCGAACTGGTTGGGAGTCTCGTCACTGTAAGCAGCCTTGTAGTCTGCAACGAACTTCTGGGTAGCCTCGTCAGCAGCGTCGGCAGCGAACGGGGTCAGGAGCATTACGCCCTCGGCAAGTGCGGTGTCGAAGCCCTCAACGGAAAGGATACCGTCAAGACCGTCGCAGCCGAAGAACTTGGGAGCAAAGTCAGCGCTCTTGCACTGAGCAAGGATCAGAGAAGCCTCGGTGTAGTAGATGGGCAGGAACACGAGCTCAGCGCCCTTGTTCTTGGCATCGGCGATCTGAGCCGAGAAGTCGGTCTTGGAATCCTTGGTGAATGCGCCCTCGGATACTACCTCAAGACCCTTGGCGGAAGCCTCGGACTTGAAGGTGTTGTAGATACCGGAAGAATAAGCGTCGGAGCTGTCATAGATGATAGCTACCTTCTTGGCAACGTTGTTGTCAGCGATATAGTCTGCGGAAGCGCGGCCCTGGTTGGGGTCGGTGAAGCAGACCTGGAAGCAGTTGGGGTTAGCGATTACATCCTGAGCGGAAGCGGAGGGTGTGATCTGGAAGATGTTATCCTCCTTGGTCTTGTCGATAACTGCGAGGCAGGAACCGGTGGTAACAGTACCTACCATGATGTCCATACCCTTGTCCTTGAGGGTGTTGTAGGCGTTTACAGCCTTGTCAGCGGGGTCAGCCTCATCGTCCTCGAATACTACCTCGAGCTTGATGTCGCCGAGCTCGCCGGAAGCGTTAACGTCCTTGACAGCCAGCTCAACAGCGTTCTTTACGCCGATGCCGTACTGCGCAGCACCGCCGGTGAGAGGACCGCTGCCGCCGATGGTGATGACCTTGGAGCTGTCGCCCTCGGTACCGCCGTTATTTCCGTCGGACTTGCTGCTCGAATCACTGCTGCCGCAGGAAGCGAGGCAGGAGCCTGCCATTACGGCTGCCAGCGAAAATGCGAGCATTTTCTTGATCATTTTCATACTTGTCACTCCTTATTGTATTCATCGGAAAGCGGGAAAGCCGGATACTTCCCCCTTTCAGATATAAACAATATACCATTTAAAGCCCTGTTTTGTCAACGTTAAATCCTACAAACTTTATTTCAGCTATCCACTGTTTGTATGCAGGGTTCACAAAGAATTATGCAATATCTTGTGGAATAAGACGAAATGTCGGATTCTTACGGGATGTATCGGGACAGGCAGGGAGCGCATATCCTTGATACCGGGAGGTGAAAGCCATGAAAAACGGCAGACCCGAAAATGAATATCCCGGGCTCGTTTCCTGCATACTGCGCGGGATCGCGGGCGAGCTCACGGCTTCGGGCAGCATAAGCAAGGAGGAGGGAGAACGTGTCTTTGCAGAGTATCTTGAGAGTGTGCGCATACTGCCGGGTATCGACAGAGGGGCAGGGTCAGGCGGGCTCACTGGAAAATCAGACAGAGTATTTCCGCCGGATGATAAGCAGCCATGAGGGCTGGGAGCTCTGCGCCGTCTACTCGGACGAGGGGGTCAGCGGGACTCAGGCGCTGCGCCGCCCGGCGTTCATGAGAATGCTCGCCGACGCCGAAGCAGGGCGCTTTGACCGCATACTCACCAAGGAGGTCAGCCGCTTCGCCCGCAACACGGTGGACGCACTCGTCTGCGTTCGGCGGCTGCGGGAGCTCGGCATCGGCGTGACCTTTCTCAACGACGGTATAGACACCCTTGCCCCGGAGGGCGAGCTTCGGCTCACGCTGCTGTCGTCCATAGCGCAGGAGGAGAGCCGCCGCACCTCCGAGCGGGTGCGCTGGGGGCAGCGGCGGCGCATGGAGCAGGGTGTGGTCTTCGGGCGCAGCCCCTACGGCTACACCCTGAAAGACGGCGTACTCATCCCCGAACCGGAGGAGGCGGAGGTGGTTGGGTACATCTTCCGGCTCTATGTTTACGGCGGGCTCGGCGGCAGGAGCATAGCCGCACGGCTCAACGCCGAGGGCGTCCCGGCGAGATATGCAGACAAATGGAGCCCCGCCGCAGTAATGCGTCTGCTTGGCAACGAGAAATACACCGGAGATCTCGTCCAGGGCAAGACCTGCACTCCCGACCACCTGTCCCACCGCCGCGTCCGCTGCCGGGAGGAGTCGGAGCTGACAGTTATCCGCGGACATCACGGGGCGCTGATACCCCGGGAGCTGTTCGACGCTGCTGCCCGTCTGCGTCAGGGCAGGTGTACCCCCGCCGACAGGAGCAGCTATTCGGCGCGGTACCCTCTCAGCGGGAAGACTGTCTGCGGGCGGTGCGGCGCGGGGTATGTCTCCCGAAGCAAAAAGACGAAAGCCGGCGTTTACCGCTCCTGGAGATGCTCCGCTGCCTGCGGGAACGCATCCCTGCCCGATGAGGCGCTGAAATCGGAGGTGCGCACGCTGATTGAAAGCACCGGTGCTCCTGCTGCGGCGGCTGACAAAACCCTGCGCCTGCTCTCGAAGCACAGGCTCGCTCTGCCGGAGGATACAGTTCGCAGAGCGGCGCTTTCCGACCAAGTGCTCTCCGCTGCCGTCAGCAGGATCACCGCCCTCGGGAACGGAGAGGTGAGCATAGAACTCTGCGGGGTGAGCGAGCCTTTCAGGGCGTCACTTGTTCAACGAAGCAGGTACAGAGGAACTCGCGCACATGGAGATGATCTCGGCGATACTCTTCCAGCTGACCCGGGATCTGTCGATAAAGGAGATCAAGGAGGCCGGCTTTGACGCCTACTTCGTTGACCACACCACCGGCATCTATCCGCAGGCGGCGTCGGGAGTACCCTTCTCGGCGATGACCTTCCAGTCGAAGGGCGACCCGATAACCGACCTTCACGAAGACCTTGCCGCCGAGCAGAAAGCCCGCACGACCTATGACAATCTGCTTCGCCTCATCGACGACCCGGATGTCCGCGACCCGATCAAGTTCCTGCGCGAAAGAGAGATCGTGCATTTCCAGCGTTTCGGAGAGGGGCTGCGCATAGTTCAGGATATGCTCGATTCCCGCAACTTCTACGCCTTCAATCCCTCGTTCGACAAGTAAGCCCGTCAACGCAAAGACCCCGGAGCACTGCCGCTCCGGGGTCAGTTTTATATTCTACTTTTTGCCGCTCTTGAGCTCGCAGACCACAAGGTGCAGCGAGTTGAAAAGGCGCTTGGTGTAGCCGCTGTTGCCGACTCCCCTGCTGACGAGCATCACGCTCGAGCCGTACTCGTATCTGCCGGAGGCATATTCCGGGAAAAAGCCCTGACCGGGTGCGTAGAGCCCCTCTGCAAAGGGTATGCCGATAAGTCCGCCGTGGGCGTGGCCCGAGAAAACGAGATCGGCGCCGATGCCCGCTTTTTCTGAGACGTCAACGATATCCTTGAAGTCCTCGGGGTAGTGATGCAGCCAGATGACCGTCTTGCAGCCCTTCGGGACGCTGCCGAACATACGCTCGACCTGAGTGCTGTCCATGCTCTGATCCGTGCCGACGAGCAGCACCTTGTCGCTGCCGCGTTCGAGGACGGCATAGCTGTTCTCGAGCACGGTGATGCCGTTGTTTACGCAGCAGTCCTTGAGGCGCTTCTGATCGTCGAGGGAGAGGGCGAGGTCATGGTTGCCCCAGACGAGATAACAGTCCGCAATTTTGGACACTTTTTCAAGAAAGCCCTCCGCAGCCTTAAGGTCTGTGCAGATGGAATCGGCAGTATCTCCGGTGATGAAGATATAATCCGGGCTCTCGAGCTTGACCTTGGAAAGCAGCCTGTCACAGAAGCCTTCGCCGCTGTTGTGGTAGTCGGAGATCTGGACGATCTTCACTCCGCTGAACCCGGCGGGAAGGTCGTTGCTCATATACAGATACTCATCCACCGAGATATAGAGATTTGACCTCAGCAGCTCGGCGAGCAGAGCCAGCAGTATGATCGCGATGATAAAGATCACCCTGCGGCGGCGGGTATTCTTCTTTACGCCCGACAGCCCGTCGGCGTTATACTCATTGCTTGTTCTTCCTGCGATACTCAAGATAGCCCTCCAGAATAACCGTCGCAGCGACGGTATCCACTACCGCCTTGCGCTTCTTGCCTCTTACGTCTGTTTCATTGAGAATGTTGTGAGCGGTAACGGTAGTCGAGCGCTCGTCCCACATATTCACGGGCAGCTCGGTGAGGTTCCCGAGCAGCTGGGCGAAGGCCTCGCACTTCTCGGCGCGGGGGCCCTTGGAGCCGTTCATGTTCAGCGGCAGACCGACTATGATCTCCCCCACCTCATACTGCTCCGCCATGTGAGCGACCTTCATGGCGAGCATCTGCATATTGCGCTCCTCGATCGTCCCGATGGGAGAAGCGAGGAACTCAGTCCGGTCGCAGACGGCGAGACCCGTCCTGACGTCGCCGTAATCGACAGCCATAATTTTCATATCCGACCTCCGGAAAAAGGGATGTACCGCGGCACTATGCCGCATACTCTGTGGATATTATATCACATACGTTCACATTAGTCAATCACCAAATGAAAAACAGGCAGCGGGTCTGCCCCGCGGCCTGTTTGCTTCAGTTCTTTACCTTCAGCGCTCTCATGGCGTTTAGTATCGCTATAACGGATACTCCGACATCGGCAAATACCGCCGCCCACATAGAGGCAAACCCCAGTGCGCCGAGTATCAGCACAAGAGCCTTTACCCCGAGCGCGAACACGATGTTCTCATATACTATCCTAAGAGTTCTTCTGGCGGTGAGTATAGCCTTTGCCAGCTTTGCGGGGTCGTCGTCCATGAGCACGACATCCGCTGCCTCTATTGCGGCATCCGAGCCCATGGCTCCCATGGCTATGCCTATATCCGCTCTTGCAAGCACCGGCGCGTCATTTATGCCGTCGCCGACGAATGCCAGCACTCCGCCCTGCTCCGCATTGAGCAGCCCTTCGACCTTCTCCACCTTATCCGCCGGCAGCAGCTCGGTATAGACCTCGCCGATGCCCAGCTTCTTAGCGGCATCCTTACCCACGGCGTCAGCGTCGCCGGTGAGCATTACCGTTTTCTTTACCCCTATCCTGCCGAGCTCCGCTATTGCAGCGGCGGAGGTCTCCTTGACCTCATCCGAGATCACGAGATGCCCGGCGTACACGCCGTTGACCGCGATATGAACTGTCGTCCCGACATGGTGGCAGGGGTGCCAGCTCACGCCGATATCGTCCATTAGCTTGCCGTTGCCGGCGCAGACCTCCTCGCCGTCGATGACCGCTCTGACTCCCCTGCCCGCGATCTCCTCGCAGGAGGTTATGCGGCTGCGGTCGATCTGGGTATTGCAGGCGTCACGCAGCGCTGCAGCTATCGGGTGAGTACTGCTGCTCTCGGCGTAGGCTGCCAGCTCGGTGAGCCGCTGCTCGCTGATGCTCTCCGGGTGTACGGCCGTGACATTGAACACGCCCTTGGTGAGCGTACCCGTCTTGTCGAAGACAACGGTATCGGTCTTTGCAAGCGACTCGAAGCAGCTGCCGCCCTTGACGAGTATACCCTGTCTGCCCGCGCCGCCGATGCCTCCGAAGAAGCTGAGGGGCACCGAAATGACCAGTGCGCAGGGGCAGGAGATAACAAGGAATATCAGTGCTCTGTGTATCCAGGTCATCCAGCCGCCGCCGGCTATCAGCGGGGGTATCACTGCCAGCGCAAGCGCCGCGAACACCACGGCGGGGGTATAGTACCTTGCAAATCGGGTTATGAAATTCTCTGTCTTTGCCTTCTGCGAGGCGGCGTTCTCGGTGAGCTCGAGTATCTTTGAGACGGTGGATTCGCCGAACGGCTTGGTGACTCTCACTCTGAGCACTCCGGTGAGGTTTATGCACCCGCTTACCACATCGTCGCCGGCGTCGATCTCACGCGGCAGGCTCTCGCCCGTCAGTGCGGAGGTGTCTGCGGCGCTCCTGCCCTCGAGGACTATGCCGTCGAGGGGGATCTTCTCGCCGGGCTTGATGATTATCTCGTCGCCCACGGCGATCTCGTCGGGGTCAACCTGCTCGAGCTTGCCGTCACGCTCTATGTTGGCGTAGTCGGGGCGGATATCCATAAGCTCCGAGATAGACTTCCTCGACCTGCCGACCGCAACGCTCTGGAACAGCTCTCCGGTCTGATAGAACAGCATTACCGCTGCGGCCTCGGTATATTCCCCGGTGGCAAAGGCGCCGACCGTGGCTATGACCATAAGGAAGTTCTCATCGAAGACCTGACCGTTGGCGATATTGCGCACCGCCTTGAAAATGACGTCATACCCGATCACGAGATAGGGTACGGCATACACAAAGGCCGCCCACCATTCATCCGGGCAGAATATCTTTGCGAACACCAGCAGCACCGCGCTGACGATTATCCTGACGAGAACTTTTTTCTGCTTGCGTTTCATATCACTTAACGATTATCTCGCAGTCGGGCTCGATCTTGCGGCAGACCTTTACTGCCTGCTTTACGACATCGTCGAAGCAGTCGTCGTCGGCTTCGATGGTGATCTTCTGTGTCATGAAGCTGACCGTGCAGCCGGTAACGCCGTCGATCTTCTTCACAGCGGCCTCCATCTTGGCGCCGCAGTTGGCGCAGTCGAGCTCATCAAGCTTGAATGTCTTTTTCATAGTGGTTTTCCTCCGTGTATATATATTATTTTTGTTCTGACGCATTGTTTTTCTTTCCCCTCGCCGCTCTTTATTCTTTTGTGTGTGAGCGCACGGTAACGTATTCCCATTGGGGGTGATGCTCAAAGTCCCAGAGCAGCATATCCGTGACAGAGTAATAGGTGCGGATCTTTCCGTCGTCACGCAGGACAAAAAGCTTATCCGTGCTGCCCATATAGACGCTTTCGGAGTAGTAATACCCGATCGAGGCCACCCAGACCAGCTGCTCTCCGGCGAAGTCGGAGATCTTTTGGAGATTCTCTGCGTACTCCGCCGCATAGCATTCTTCAAAGTAGCTTTTGGTCGCCCAGCTGCCGTCAGGGATGATATTGAATTCCACATCAGGGGCTCTGCCCTTCTGCTGCTCGAGGGGGACGTTGAGATACCACCCGCTCGAGAGGCCGTGGTATTCCTCAAGGAACCGCTCGGCTCCCGCCGGAAGCGTGATGCCGCCCGAGGCGTAGAAGGCTCGCGCTTCTGTCAGATCGGCTTTTCGGCCCTTATACCAGCCGGCGGTTTTGAGGCAGGTCGTTATCTTCTCCTGCGGTGTACCTGTCAGGATGACTTTATCTGTCATTCCTGCTCACCCTTTTTCTCTATCACCGCGACGGCGCAGGGCATACGCCCCTTCACGACCTTTATCTCTCTTGCGGGGTGCCCGAGCTCCTCAAGGAAGCTGCGGTAGGTGCCAAGCTCGAAGCGGTGCCTGAAGTTGACTCCTGCCTTGTCTATCCCGGCGACGACCGCCCTGTTGAGGGAATCGTTGCCGATAAGATAAGTCGGGAGTATCACGAGCCCTCCGGGTCTGCATACCCGGAGCAGTTCTTCAAGAGCCTTGCCGGGCTCGTCGAGCAGGTGGATGACATTCCCGGCGATGACCTTGTCGAAGCTGCCGTCGGGGCAGCGCAGGCGGAAGATATCCGCGTGCCTGATCCTGACATTGTCAAAGCGCGCAAGCTTTTTGTCCGCCTGGGCGAGCATCTTGTGGGAGAGATCGGTGACGGTCAGCTCCCTGCACGCCGGTGCTATCCAAACGCTTATGGCGCCGGTGCCGCAGGCACATTCGAGCACCCGGTCACTGCTCTCGATATACTCCGCGCAGACCTTGCCGGTATTGAGAAAGACCTCTCTGTTGAACAGCGTCTCTGCGCGGTCATAGAACGCGGAAAACTTATCCCAGATCATAGCTCACTTCTCCGTTCATTCAAGTATATGCTCGAGACCGATCTCGAGTATCGACCTCACATGATCGTCGGAAAGCGAATAGTAGATCGCTTTGCCGCTGCGTCTGCTGCGGACGAGCTTGTTGTTTTTCAGCACCCGCAGCTGATGCGAACAGGCGGTCTGTGTAAGGCTCAGCCTTGCAGCCAGCTCGCCGACGTTCTGCTCCCCCAGCTCAAGAGCCGAAAGAATCCTGACTCTTGTGGTATCCCCGAAGACCTTGAACAGCTCCGCGAGATCGTAAAGCTCCTCATCTGACGGCATTTCCTTTTTCGTTTCGGTGCTCACCGCACCCGTTTTTTCTGACATTCTCAGCACCTCCGCTGCGGTCAAACAATAGAACACTTGAACATCTATTCATATATTAACACAAAGATCCCTGTTTGTCAAGAGGGAAAACAGAATTTTTTTCAATGAACAATGAAGGTGTCCGCTGCACGGACGTTATGCCCGTTCGGACAGCCTGCGGAAAAAAGAAAATGCACAACCTCCCGTCCGGGAAATTGTGCATTGTGCATTATGAATTATTATTCGGCTGTGAACCTTGCCCACTGATATTCTGCGGTCAGAGGAGTGGTGCCGTCGTACTTGCCGAGCCATGCGTTCACGTTGATGCCGTTCCAGGTGTTCATCATGATCTTGCCGGGTGTCACGGGGATGTTCTCGGTGGCGGAGTGTACCTCCACGCCGTCAACGTACCAGGTGATCTTGTCCTTCTCCCAGCGGAAGCCGTAGGTGTGGAACTCCTCGGAAGCGTCGAAGCCGAGATCGTAGAGCTTCTCGTGGTTGCCCTTGCCGTCGGTGAAGTAGTTGAACTGCACCTTGGTGGTATCCTTGCCGAGGAACTCGATATCTATCTCATCCCAGGGGTTGCTGTCGGAGGGGCCGGTGTAGGTGAAGAAGGAGGAAACGACGCCCACGTTCTTGATAGGCTTCATCGAGACCTCATAGAGGCCGTAGCCGTAGAAGTCGTTGGTGCGATACTCGCCGCCTGTATAGCTGTCGTCCCAGAGCTTGTCGATAGAGAGCTTGAGCACGCCGTCCTCAAAGACTGCGTTGGCAGCCTTCCAGGTGCAGTTGAACATATTGCCGTTGGACCAGCCGTCGGAGGCCATCCATTTATCGTTCTTGCCCTTGGAGAAATCTCCGTTGAGGGTATAGGGGGAATCGTCCTCAGACTCGTCTGCGGCGGACTCCGGCTCTGCTGCGGATGAACTGTCCGACTTGGATACTGTGTCGGATACCGAGCTGCTGTCGCTGCTGCCGCAGGAGACCATAACGAGCGCTGTCGTTAATGCTGTAATGATACATACAAGCTTTTTCATCATAACTGTTTACCTCCGGTGAAGTTCATTTAGGCAACACCGCACAACCATTGTGCGTCAGACGCGCAGTCAGATTTTTCGTCAGATTGCCTAAATTCGACGCCGCCTTGCTGGCGCAAGGCAAGGAGAATTTGGGTAATATGACGGAAAATATGCAAGCGGATGAT
>JAFXVY010000099.1 GCA_017534595.1 Ruminococcus sp. | reverse complement strand
TCCTATGAAAAAGGCACAGAAGGGCTTTACACTGGTAGAGCTTATCGTAGTTATTGCCATTATCGGCATTCTGGCAGCCATCCTCGTTCCTTCGATGATGGGCTACGTTAAGAAGTCCAAGCTGAAGTCCGCAAACTCGAACGCGAAGCTCGTGTTCACAACCGTAAACGGCGCGATCGCTGACGTTACTGCTGATGGCGGTATCGCTAAGATCAAGGACGGTACTTATGGTCCTGCTGCTCCTTCCGCTGTTACTGAGCCTACTGGTGCTACCGGCGAGCTCAAGAATGCAGTTATCAAGGCTATGGAAGACAACGGTTCCGGTTCCGGTATCGTTTGGTGGCAGGTAGCTTCCAAGAAGGTTAAGTGCGCTCAGTGGGCTGACAAGGGCACAACTGCAACCGATGACACTATGGTTGGTCAGTATCCTGAGCCTGAGACTGATCCTGATGCTACTCACAAGATCGGTGGCTCCTTCCAGCCTGGTAACTCTACCACCTGATAACAGGTCGGCAAGATCTAACCAAATCAATCTAACAAAGAGAGCTCGCTTCGGCGGGCTCTTTTTTTGCGCCTTTTTTGTTGCATTTATAAAAAGAATATGCTATAATGTCTAAGATGACCATAATGGGTGGGTGAATGTATGAAAGCAGAAACAAAGCAGCGGCTTATGAGCCGCGATAAGGGTCGGGCGGAGCTGATCGTTTTTTTTGCGTATATCGCAGCCGTCGTGATCGTGGGGATATTCCACGAGCCGTGGTTCGATGAGGCTCAGGCGTGGAGCATAGCACGGTCGGCCTCTATAAAGGACATCTTCTTCGACGTCCCGCACTACGAGGGGCATCCGCCGCTGTGGTCACTGCTGCTCATGCCCTTCGCAAAGCTCGGCGCACCCTTTGAGCTCTCGCTGAAGGCGGTCAACCTTGTCATCTGCGCGGCGGGAGTCTGGCTGATACTCTACAAGTCGCCGTTCCCGAGGATAGTCCGCTGCATGATACCCTTCACCTTCTTTTTCTTCTATCAGACCGCCGTCATCTGCCGACCCTACTCGCTGATGATGCTCGCTCTGATGCTGGCGGCAACGTTCTACAAGCGCCGCAACGAAAAGCCCCTCGGCTACATCCTGGCGATACTGCTGCTCTGCGCCTCCCACGCCTACGGGCTCGTGCTGGCGGGCGGTATGTGCGTGGTGTGGGTCTGGGAGATATTCGCGGCAGCCATAAAGGAAAAACGCTTTGTATCGGTCTTTAAGGACAAGCGCTGCTACCTGCTGCTGGTCGTGCTGGCGTTCGCACTGTTCACGGCGAGCCTTATCATCCCCGCCGACGATATCCGCTACATGAACATGAACGTCGGCATCGCAGACAGACTCAGAAACCTTAAACTGCTGCTCGTCTACCCGATAGATTCGCTCTTCGGCATCTATATCGACGTCGAAACGATCAAGCAGACGACCTCGGGTCTCATCACGACAATGATCGGCGGAGCTATGCTGCTCGCGGTGCTCTTCGCCGTGACCAAGAAGAACCGCAAGCTTGCGATCTTCGCGGTGCCCTACTTCGGCTTCCTGATCTTCGGGGTGCTCAAGTATATGTACTGGAACCACCTCGGCATCAGCACCTTCTATATCGTCTTTATCCTGTGGACAGTCATGGATGACGAGAACGCCGCAGTGCCGGAGATCTTCGGGAAGATCAGAACAAAGGTCGAGTCGAAGCTCACCGTTGTGCTCGGCAAGTGCGCAGTGGTGTTCATATCAGCCATGCCGCTGGCGTGGAGCCTGAGCTGCACGGCTATGGATATCATAAACCCCTACGGTATGCGTGAGGTGGCGCAGTATATCAAGGACAACGATATGGAGGGGCACACCATTATGATGTGCTGGCTCTATGAGTACAAGGGCGGCAGCAAGTTCGACGACGACTACTACACCGACGCCAACCGCCACAATATGTCCAACGAGATGTCCGACGCCTCCGCGCTCTCGCCTTACTTTGATACCAATATCTTCTACAACTTCAATATAGACAACCCGGAGCAGCTCTATTCAAAGTTCCGGCAGACCACAGAGGAAGACAATCAGCATAACTTCGCCCGCTGGCGTGAGTACGGGTACCCCGAGTATATGATCTTCAAATGCCCCATAGACTCCGTGTTCCCGGAGCTCGTTTACGACGATATCGAGGAGATGTACGATAACGTCGCCATGTTCGAGCGCAACTGCTTCTATAAGTTCTCGGCTATAACGGAGTATGTGCACATCTTCAAGCTCAAGGATGAGTATATCGGAAAGGGGAAGCCAAATGACGGAAATGAAGCGTGAGACCCTGTACAGCCATTTCGGGTCTGACGGAAGGATGCGCCGCAGCGCGCTCATAGATTTCATGCAGGACTGCTGTACCGTGTCCCGGCGTGAGGATAAGGCCATAGGCCCGATGATGATAAGCGGAGAGGCGCTGCTGTATGTCGCATACAGACAGCTCGATATCCTCTCGCAGCCGAGATACCGCGAGGTGCTGACCGTCACGACACAGCTGTTCGAGAGCCGCCGGATCTACGGCAGACGCATCACCCGCATCACCGGCGACGACGGCAGGCTTTGCGCCGCATCCTATCAGGTCTCGACGCTGGTATCGGCAAAGACAAGGCGTCCGCTCAAGCTCTCCGAGGAGGTCAACTCCCGCATAGAGCTTGCCCCCGCCCCGGATATGGAGCTGACTCCCCGCAGGATAGATATCCCCGAAACGGGAGGAGAGCTGCGCCCGGCGTTCACGGCCATGCGGTGTCAGGCGGACACCAACGGCCACATCAACAATGCAAGGTACGCCGACCTCGGAGACGAGCTCGTGGATCCCGCCGCCGACCCGTTCAGGCTGCGCTGCGAGTACCGCGCCTCGTTCATGCCGGGGGACAAGATCCTGCCGACGGTCTATCACCGCGAGGGCTCGGATATTATTACCTTCTCAAACGAAGCCGGAGAGATCTGCTCCGTGCTGGAATACATATACAGGTGATCCCTGAAAGGAGAAACGACCATGAAAATAGCGATAGGAAACGATCATGCAGCGCCGGAGCTCAAGCTTGCGGTGAAAGCACATCTTGAAGAGCAGGGGCACGAGGTCATTGATATGGGCTGTGCGCCGGGGGAGAGATGTGATTATCCCGATGCAGCGGAGGCTGTATGCGGGAAGGTAACGAGCGGCGAATGTGCGCTGGGAATACTGATCTGCGGGACAGGTCTCGGGATGTCTTATGCGGCGAACAAGGTAAGGGGCATCAGGGCTGCGTGCTGTTCGGACTACTTCTCTGCGAGGCTTTCGAGGGAGCACAACGATGCGAACGTTTTGTGTTTCGGTGCGAGGGTAGTCGGTGAAGGCACGGCGTTTGATCTGGTGGACATTTTTGTGAACACGCCGTTCTCGGGAGATGAGAGGCATCAGCGGAGGATCGACAAGATCACGGCGATAGAGGAGAAACAGTAAAGCAAAGAGAAGCTGCGGCTCCAAACGCGAAGGTCCTCGGCGCGGACGGCGCAGTTCCGCCTTTGGATTACGGAGTGCAGAAAAGCACTTTGGTTTGACGGCGGGATGAACAAGCGTAGAGACCCAAACGCGAAGCGAAATGGGGTCAAGGGGGACGCTTCCCCCTTGCGGG
>JAFXVY010000098.1 GCA_017534595.1 Ruminococcus sp. | reverse complement strand
CTCTTGCAGGGCCTCCCCTCTTTAAAAACAGTCCACCGGACTGTTTTTAAATTCACCCCTCTCGGAGCGCCCTACGGTAAGGGGAGTTTCGCCGTCTGCGGACGGCGACGAGGGGAGCTCCGCCCCCACGACCCCCGCAAGGGGGGAGACCCCCCATGACCCCATTTCGCTTCGCGTTTGGGTCTTATACTCTGTCCAGCCCGCCGTCAAACCGAGGTGCTTTCCTGCACTATATTATCCAAAGGCGGAACTGCGCCGTCCGCGCCGAGGACCCGTCCGCGTTAGGACTACTTCGTTCCGAAGATCCTGTCTCCCGCATCTCCTAAACCCGGTACAATGTATGCCTTGTCATTAAGCTTCTCATCTACACACCCAACATAGATGTCAATGTCCGGATGAGCCTTCTTTAACGCCTCAAGCCCCTCCGGCGCCGCTATGATGCACATGAACTTGATTGCCTTGCAGCCCTTGGATTTGAGGAAATCTACCGCGTAGATCGCCGAACCGCCCGTCGCAAGCATCGGATCCGGCAGGATAGCCAAACGCTCGTCTATGTTGTCCGGCAGCTTGCAGAAGTATTCGTGCGGCTCGTGCGTCTCTTCGTCACGGTAGACCCCTATGTGCCCGACTTTCGCCGACGGCACTAAGGACAGCAGACCGTTCACCATCCCAAGACCCGCCCGGAGTATCGGGACTATCGCAAGCTTCTTGCCCGCAAGCATCGGCTGGCTCGACTCCGCCACCGGAGACTTTACGGTTGCAAGCTCCGTCGGCAGGTCTCTAAGCGCTTCGTAGCCCATGAGCATCGAGATCTCCTCGACCAGTATGCGGAAATCCCGCGTGCCTGTGTTTTCATCCCGCAGAAGCGAGATCTTGTGCTTTACCAGCGGATGATCTATTATCATTACTGTTCCCATAATTCTCTCTCCTTTTCTTTATCGTCAAAGCGGGAAAAGCGGCAGCTTCTCAAGGAAGATTATGTCGTCCCTGTCGGCGGCGGAGCCCTCCGCAAGCACTGCGGCCTGCGCTGCGATCTCACCGCCGGCGGCAGCTATAAGCCTGTTGAGCGCGATCAGCGATTCGCCGGTGCTTATCACGTCGTCGAGCACGAGCACCCTGCTGCCCTTGATCTTCTCGGCGTCCTCAGACGAAAGATAAAGGGTCTGCACCTCCTCGGTGGTGATCGACTTGACCTGTATCGAGATGGGGTCGGTCATGTAGAGCTTGACCGATTTCCTCGCCACCACATACTCCTTTCCGGACTGCCTTGCGGCCTCGTATGCGATAGGAATGCCCTTTGACTCGGCAGTTATGATGACATCGAAGGGCGGGCATTTTTTCAGCAGCGCCTCGGTACACTTCACCGTGAGCTCGACGTCCGAGAACATTATGAAAGCGGCAAAGCCGAGCTTATCGTTTGTCCTGCAGATCGGGAGCTTTCTCGTCAGCCCCGCGACCTTTAACGTGTATGTTTTCATGACCTTCCCTCCTTACAGGAATACGTATTTCAGAACGAACAGCACCGCCAGCACATAGAGCAGCGGGTTTATGGACTTGCGCTTTCCGCAGAACAGGTTGATGACCACATAGGAGATTATCCCCAGCGAGATGCCCTCGGAGATGCTGTAAAACAGCGGCATACCAATGATGCAGAGATACGCCGGGATAGACGAGGTGTAGCTGTCGGCGGTGAACTTGATCTCGGTGATCGACGAGAACATCAGAAAGCCCACGAGTATCAGCGCCGGAGCCGTCGCAAAGGACGGTATCGCTATGAACAGCGGCGCGAGCAGGGTCGAGAGCAGGAAGAGTATGGCTGTGGTAAGGGAGGTCAGACCGGTTCTGCCTCCGGCACCGACGCCTGCCGCCGACTCGACGAAGGTGGTGGTGGTCGAGGTGCCGAGCATGGCTCCTGCGGTGGTGGCTACCGAGTCCGCCATAAGAGCGGCTCTTATGCCGGGGAGCTTGCCGTCCTCATCGAGCATATCCGCCTTGGAGCTGACGCCGATGAGGGTACCGATCGTGTCGAACAGATCGACGAACAAAAACGAGAAGCAAACCACGATGAACCCGAATATCCCGACATTGGAGAAATCGGCTCTGAAGCACTGCCCCACAGTGTCTCCGAGCTTGGAGAAATCGGTCATGCTGAAGCTCGGTATCAGCGAGTTGTAGCCCTCGCCGGGGACATAGAGCCCCGTAAGCTCGCAGATTATCCCGAGCACCCATGTCCCGACGATGCCTATGAATATCGAGCCGGGGACCTTTCTGATATAGAGCACCGCCATAGCCAGCGTACCTATCACGGCGAGCAGAGCGCAGATGCCGGAGGTATGGAAGCTTTCCTTGAAGCTGACGAGGGAAACGAGAGTGGAGGAGTCAACTGCGAGGCCGGCGTTCTGCAGGCCGATAAAGCAGATAAACAGCCCTATCCCGACGGATACCGCCTTTTTCAGCGGCATGGGTATACAGTTGAAGATCGCCTCTCTGATGCCCGTGAACGAGAGGATTATGAACACGACGCCCTCGACCAGAACGGCCATAAGCGCGGTCTGCCAGGTGTAGCCGTTGCCGATGACGACAGTATAGGCGAAATAGGCGTTGAGACCCATTCCCGCCGACAGTGCGAACGGCAGGTTCGCAAAGATCGCCATGCAGAGGGTGCCGATGAACGAAGCGATACAGGTCGCAAGCAGGACGGCAGTCCTGTCCATGCCGGCGGCGGAGAATATGTTCGGGTTCACCGCAAGGATGTAGGCCATCGTCATGAAGGTGGTGACTCCGGCGAGGATCTCCGTTCTGGCATCGGTCTTGTGTTCCTTGAGCTTGAAGAGCTTTTCAAACATCTCTTACCCCTCCTCTGCGCCGTATTCCGCGATATACGGAAGGTTACGGTAATACTCGGCACAGTCGAGGCCGTAGCCGATGACAAAATGGTCGGGGATGGTAAAGAGGGAGCGGTCAGCCTCCAGCTCGACGATGCGCCTGTCGGGCTTGTCAAGGAGGGTGACGATCTTAAGCGACAGCGGGTGACGATCTCTCAGCAGCTCGGCAATGAGCTTGAGCGTCCTGCCGGTGTCGATGATGTCCTCAACGATGATGACATGATAGCCGCTGATATCCTGGGTCAGATCGTAGGTGATGTTCACCCTGCCCGCCGAGCTCGTGCCCTCAAAGTAGCTCTGAGCAGCCATAAAGCCGACCTCGCAGGGTATCGTGACCGCCTTGCAGAGATCCGACAGGAACACGAACGCCCCTTTCAGCACGCTCACGAGCAGCAGCGGCTTGCCCTCATACTCGCGGCTTATCCAGCTGCCGCATTCGGCGACAGCCTCTCTGATCTGCTCTTCGGTGATGATAATGCGCCTGATGCCTTTACGGAAGGCATCCTTGTCCGTCATCAGCATAAATATACCTCCTTTGATAAAGGCAACACCGCACAACCACCGGCTAACGCTTTTGTACATCATCCGCTTGCATATTTTCCGTCATATAACCCAAATTCTCCTTGCCTTGCGCCAGCAAGGCGGCGTCGAATTTAGGCAATCTGACGAAAAATCTCAGCTCAACTTTATTGAGCTTGCGCGCGATCTGACGCACAATGGTTGTGCGGTGTTGCCTAAAGGATATCTCTTATACAATTATATCACAGCGCTCTGCGAAAATCAAGGAAAAATGAATAATTATGAGCATTTGCGGGGCGGTCAGACGGTATTTGACAGCCGCGGCGCTTGCAATCCGGATAAAAATGTGGTATAATGGGAAAAACCGTGCGCTGTATCAAATGATAAAGGAGAGTGAGGATATGGCTAAGAATACCGATGCTACGGTAGAGCTGATACCCCATAAGACACACGGGCTCAAAAAGCTGCTGTTCAGCAGAGCCGGACTTTTCGTGCTGCTGATACTCTTGCAGATAGGCCTTGTGGCCGGGATATATATGTTCGTCATGAGGTTCACCGTGCTGGCGATACTTCAGATAGTGCTGCTGTTCGTTATGCTGCTCTATCTCTACAACCTCGATATGGACTCCAGCGCCAAGCTGACCTGGGCGGGGCTTTTCATGTTCGTGCCGGTGCCGGCGGCGCTGATGCTGCTGTTCACACAGTTCGAGGTGGGTCACAGAAAAGAAAAAAAACGGCAGTGCGAGCTTATAAAGGAATCCCGCAAATGCTTGACCCAGAACCCGCTGACCATAATCAAGGAGGAACTCATCGAATCGGGTACCAGCGACCTCTGCTATTATCTCAACCGCTCGGGACGCTTCCCGGTCTACGAGAACACCGAGGTCGAGTTCTTCCCGCTGGGCGAGGACAAGTTCAATGCCATGGTCTCTCAGCTCAAGAAGGCTGAGAAGTTCATCTTCATGGAGTACTTCATCATCGACGAGGGTCTGATGTGGGGCACGATACTCAAAATACTGATCGACAAGGCCGCTCAGGGCGTTGACGTCCGGGTGATGTATGACGGGATGTGCGAGATCTCGACACTCACCCACGACTATCCTCTTCTGCTGCAGAAGCACGGCATCAAGTGCAAGCCCTTCTCGCCCATCAAGCCGTTCATATCCACCTCCTACAACTACCGCGATCACCGCAAGATACTCGTCATCGACGGGAAGGTCGCCTTCAACGGCGGCGTGAACCTCGCCGACGAGTACATCAACCGCCGCGAGCGCTTCGGTCACTGGAAGGATACCGCGATCATGCTCACCGGCGAGGCGGTGCAGAGCTTCACGCTGATGTTCCTGCAGATGTGGAACATGGACGAGCCAGAGACCCGCTGGGATGAATGCAGCCTGCTTTACCCCTCCGAAAAGACCGACGGCTTCGTCATGCCCTACTGCGACCAGCCCCTCGACGGCGAAAGAGTCGGCGAGAGCGTGTATATGGACATCCTCTACCGCTCGATCAGCTACGTCCACATAATGACGCCCTATCTCATCCTCGACAACGAGCTTGAAGCCGCCCTCAAATATGCGGCGAAGCGGGGAGTCGAGGTGCAGATCATACTGCCGGGCATCCCCGACAAGAAATCGGCCTACTCCCTTGCCAAGACCCATTACAAGTCCCTGACCGAAGCCGGCGTCGAGATCTACGAGTACACCCCCGGCTTCGTACACGCCAAGATCTTCGTCAGCGACAATCAGAAGGCCGTCGTAGGCACGATAAACCTCGACTACCGCAGCCTCTATCATCATTTCGAGTGCGCGACCTATCTTTACCGCACTGCCTGCATCTCCGAGATCGAAGCCGACTTTCAGGAGACGCTTCGGAAATGCCGCCGCGTGACCCCCGAGACGATCGCAAACGAAAAGCTCTCTCTCAAGATCCGCGGACGTCTCTTAAAGCTCGTGGCACCGCTTATGTGAGAGCATGAATGTGCAGTACACTTTGCATAAATACTGAGATCATTCATCACCGCGCTGCTTCGCAGCACGGTGAAAAGGCGAAAAAAGGATGTCTTCCCGCCTCAGGCGGGGAAGATATCCCTTTTTTTCGCCTGATATTTGCTCCGTGCAGCAGGCTCATTTTAAGTCAAAGCAGGAGTATCTGTCCAAAAATCTGTACAAATAGCAACTGTCCCGAAAAACGGACTACAAAAGCTTGCATATCCCGGAGAAATGTGGTATAATAAGTAAAATGAAGCCCGGAAAGGAAGTGCGGTCATGGAGATATTTACTCTTATTCTTTCGTGCATCTGCCTTGTTATGCTCATCGTGGTGTGTATCAAGCTGTTTAGGTCGGGCGGGGAGTATATCTCCAAGCTTGAGGACACCGTGACCGAGAGCGTGTCAAAGGGCAATTCGGAGCTGAGGCGTGAGGTCTCGCAGAGCGTGCAGACCAGCGTTTCCGCCCTCGGGACGGGAATATCCCAGAGCCAGAGCAGCGCCGCGGAAAGTCAGGGCAGGGCGATAGACGCCATGTCCAAGAACGTGAACGACAGGCTGACCGCCCTCGAGGGGCGTTTTGCCACTCTTGAACAGAACAACTCCCAGAGTATGGGCTCGCTTCGGCGTTCCCTCGACGAGCGCCTCGATCAGCAGCGTGCCGAGACCGGCAGGAGCCTCGACGGCATCAAAAAGGCCGTGGGCGAAGAGCTGGGCGCCAAGCTGAAGAGCGAGTTCACCCTTATCACAGACAGCCAGAACGCCAGCCTCGACAAGATGTCAAACGGGCTGAATAACTCCCTTGCCATGTTCTCGACAAGGGTAGAGAACCTCGAGAAAAAGAGCACCGACAGCCTTGAACTCATGCGTCAGACGATGGAGCGCCAGCTCAATACCATCCGCGAGGACAACAACAGCCGCCTCGAGACCATCCAGCAGACGGTGGATGAAAAGCTCGACCGCAAGCTCACCGACTCCTTCAAGCAGGTCAGCGACCAGCTCGAATCGGTCTACAAGGGGCTCGGCGAGATGCAGGCCATAGCCTCCGGCGTCGGCGACCTGAGAAAGGTGCTCTCGAACGTCAAGAACCGCGGCATCCTCGGCGAGATGCAGCTCGCCTCGATCCTGCGGGATATACTCGCTCCCGAGCAGTATGAGACGGAAAAGGCCGTGGTGCCCCGTTCCAACAACCGCGTCGAGTTCGCGGTAAAGCTCCCCGGAGCCGACGGCAGCACGGTATATCTGCCGATAGACTCCAAGTTTCCCGGAGACCGCTATTCAGCTCTCCAGGAAGCCTACGACAGCGGCAGCACCGATGCGGTCAAGACCGCGAAGAAGCAGCTTTTCGACGAGCTGCGCTCCTGCGCGAAGGACATCAGCGACAAGTACATAGCTCCGCCCCATACCACGAGCTTTGCGATAATGTTCCTGCCATTTGAGGGGCTCTACGCCGAGGCCGTAAACGGCGGGCTTATGGAGAGCTTACAGAGGGAGTTCAATGTGAACATTGCGGGTCCCTCGACTATGGCGGCGCTGCTCAACTCGCTGCAGATGGGCTTCCGGACGCTGGCCATACAGAAGCGTTCCAATGAGGTCTGGAAGGTGCTCGGAGCGGTCAAGACCGAGTTCGGCAAGTTCGGTACCGTCCTCGAGAAAACTCAGAAGCAGCTCAGCACCGCTCAGACAAGCCTCGATACCCTTGTCGGCACGCGGACAAACACCATTATCAGGAGCCTGCGGGACGTGGAGGCTCTGCCCGAGGATGAAAGCATAGCCGTCCTCGGAGGCGGGTCGGGAGATACTGTTTCTCTGTCCGACAATTTGGACACAAACGATTGACAATCTGACAATGCCGTGGTATAATAGTGTCATAACAGGAATTATACCGTCGAACGGAGGTCGGTTGGCTTGAGCAAAAAGGAAAAGAGCAGAGGCAATATCCTCGGGTCTGTGAACGCCGTGAACATCATAGTGATAATCATTGTGGCGGCAATAAGCATCGGAGTGATCGTGCTGCTTGCCAAGAGCCTGTTTGCGAGCAACAGCAAGGATGTCCCCGAGGGCATCTATACGGGTACCGTGACCAATCATTCGGCGACCTCGTATACCTCCTCGATGCCTCTTGCACCGGAGACCTCCGCTTCGGAGCAGACAACGTCCTCTGTCACCGAGACGGCTCCTCCCGAGACCTCGTCCACGACCGCGGCGGCGTCGGAGCAGATGTATATAACCAATTATGTCCAGCTCAAGGCCTCCGGCGACCAGAAGGCCGAGAACCTGATCTGTATGTCGCCTAACATCAGAGTCAAGGTCTACGAGCGGCTCGAGAGCGGATATGTCAAGGTGGGCTTCCACAATTCCGACGGCAACGACTATGTGGGCTATGTGCTCGCAAGCTTTCTGAGCCCCGAGCCGGTGCAGCGCGATACCACGACCACCACTGCGGCAGCTGCTGCAGCGGCGGAGGCTCCGGCACAGTAAAAAAATATCTCGGCGGATGTCCGCTGCGGGCTGAAATGCGGCCCGCAGCGGCTTTTTGACAGGAGGGGAGACCATGCAGAGCGGCAAGCGCAGACTTGTGCTCGACGACGGCACCGTGCTCGATTACACGGTGGACAGATCGAAGCGCAGGAATATCTATATCGCGATAAAGGGCGGCAAGGTGGTGCTGAGGCTGCCTCTCGGCGCCGATGAGGAGCGCGGGACGGCTTTCCTGCGGGAAAAGGCGGCATGGGTGCTCAAGGGTCTCGCCTCACGCAGGAGCACGGCGGTGGTGCCGGAGATCTTCGCGGAGGGCGAACGCTTCACCCTCGCCGGGGAGGAATACGAGATCGTCTGCGAGGAGGCGCGGAGATATTTCGCGCCGCGTTTCGAGGGCGGCAGCCTCGTGGTCTCGGTGTTCGGGACGCTTGAAGGCGATGCACGCACCGAGTACACCGATGCGCAGGTGCGCAAGGCGCTGAAAAAGCGCACCTCCGAGCTGATCGCGTCCGCTTTCACCCGCCTTACGGCGCTGACAGGGCTCTGCCCGAAGAAGGTGACGGTCAAGAAGATGTCCGCCAGCTGGGGGCGCTGCTCCTCGTCGGGGAACATCTCGATCAACAGCAGGGTGGTCTTCTTCCCGCAGGAGTGCATAGATTATGTTGTCATCCACGAGCTCTGCCACCTGCGTTATATGGATCACAGCCCGCAGTTCTGGGCTCTGGTGTCGAGCTTCTGCCCCGACTGGAAGCGTATCCGCGAGAGCATGAACTGAAATAATGAACAGTGAATTATTAAGGTGTGCCCTGCCGGCACGGATATTTTTTGTCCGGGTGTAAAAATCCCTAAATTTGCGGCTTTGTGCCTGCAAATTAGTGTTTAAATCAATAAATATGGCGATATCCCCGGTTTCTGCCCTTGACATCCGGGCGGGATGAACATATAATAAGATACGGTGCATATCCGTCCTTAGGGGCGGAGGATACCCCGCATATAGTGTATACGTCAAGTTTTTTTACCTATTCACAGGAAAAGCTTGAAAAGTGAGGGCATCCTGTGCTATAATATATCAATGGCTGTCTGCGCATTTTTCCGGCGCCGGCGGCTCAAGCGGCATAATGCAGACCCCGGCCGCAAACAACAGGAGGTAATCAGAATATGGCAAGGCCAAAGAAATCAGCTGAAAAGACTATTTCGAGAGAGGAGCTCAAGGAGCAGTTCCTTGATATCATCCACGGAGATTTCCAGACCACTCCCGAGGAGGCTTCCGATCAGCAGGTGTATGAGGCGCTGACCAAGATCGTGGTCAGGATAATGAAGAACAAGAGAAGGCACTTCACCGTCAAGACCCATTCAATGGGTCACAAGAAGGTATACTACCTCTCGATGGAGTTCCTTATGGGCCGTTCGCTCAAGACGAGCCTTTACAATCTTGAGATGATCGAGCAGACCAAGGCTGTGCTCGGCGAGTACGGCATCTCGATGAACGGCATATATGAGTGCGAGCCCGATGCGGGTCTCGGCAACGGCGGTCTCGGAAGACTTGCCGCCTGCTACCTTGACGGCCTCGCGGCGGACGGCTACCACGCCACCGGCTTCTCGATCTGCTATGAGTACGGTATCTTCAAGCAGAAGCTGGACGAGGGCTGGCAGACCGAGCTGCCCGACAACTGGCTCCCCGGCGGCTCCGCATGGCTCGTTCCCGTGCCGAGCAAGGCTATCGAGGTAAGATTCGACGGCGAGCTCAAGGAGTACTGGGACAACCAGTATCACTGCGTAACACACGAGAACTACACCTCCGTTATGGCGGTGCCCTACGATATGTTCGTTTCCGGCTACGGCAGCGAGGCGGTCTCCAAGCTGAGACTGTGGAAGGCAGAGGTAAGCTCCTTCGATATGCCGCTGTTCAACAAGGGCGATTACAGCAAGGCTCTGGGTCTCAATATCATGTCGCAGGCTATCACCAAGGTGCTTTACCCCAACGATAACCATGCCGAGGGCAAGAGCCTGAGACTCAGGCAGCAGTATTTCCTCTGCGCTGCTTCTATCGGCGATATCGTAAATCAGCACATGAGCGTTTACGGCACTCTCGACAATCTCGGCGAGAAGGTAGCCATCCATATCAACGACACCCACCCGACCCTTGCTATCCCCGAGCTTATGAGAGTAATGCTCGACGACTGCGGTTATTCGTGGGACAATGCCTGGGCTATCGTTCAGAAGACCTTTGCATACACCAACCACACCGTAATGCCCGAGGCTCTCGAGAAGTGGGACTGCAACCTGCTCAAGAGCGTTACCCCGAGAATATTCTCGATCATCGTTGAGATCAACGAGCGCTACTGCCGCCAGCTCTGGGAGCGCTACGGCGACCAGGAGAAGGTAACGAGGATGTCCATTATCGAGAACAACAAGGTCAAGATGGCGACTCTCTGCGTTCACGCCTGCCACCATGTAAACGGCGTTGCAAAGATCCATTCCGAGATCATCAAGCGCGAGACCTTCCGCGACGAGTATGATTACACGCCCGAGAAGTTCACCAATGTCACCAACGGTATCGCATACAGAAGATGGCTCTATCAGTCCAACGAGGGTCTGACCGCCCTGCTGCGCGAGAAGATCGGCGACGGCTTCCTCAGAGATGCCTCCAAGCTCAGCGCCTTCAACAAGTTTGCTGACGACAAGGACGTTCTTGAGAGACTTGCACAGATCAAGGCCGACAACAAGGCAAGCTTTGCCAAGTATGTAAAGAGCCAGTACGGAATCGTGCTCAACACGGATTCGATCTTCGACGTTCAGGTAAAGCGTCTGCACGAGTACAAGCGCCAGCAGCTCAATGCGCTCAATATAATCGCTGAGTACAACTTCCTCAGGAACAATCCCAACGCCGACTTCACCCCCAAGACCTATATCTTTGCGGCGAAGGCTGCTCCCGGCTACTATATGGCCAAGCAGATCATCAAGCTGATCTGGAACATCTCTCAGGAGGTCCGCAAGGACAAGCGCATCAGCGACAAGCTCAATGTACTGTTCTTAGAGGACTACTGCGTATCCCTCTCCGAGATACTCATGCCTGCGGCGGAGATCTCCGAGCAGATCTCTCTGGCGGGTACCGAGGCTTCGGGTACCGGCAACATGAAGCTGATGATAAACGGCGCAGTAACGCTGGGTACTATGGACGGCGCGAATGTTGAGATCCACGAGCAGGTGGGCGACGACAACATCATCATCTTCGGTATGAACGTTGACGAGGTCAACGCTGCCAAGCCCCATTACAGACCTATCGACTGCTACAACAGCAACGGCGTCATCCGTGAGGCGGTCGATACGCTGGTAAGAGGCATCAACGGCGAGCATTTCGGCGAGATCGCTACCAGCCTCAAGACCTCCGACAGCTATATGGCTCTTGCGGATTTCGCATCCTATCAGCAGGCTCAGGCTTACGCCTCCGAGTGCTACAGAGACGCTGTGAGGTGGCAGAGGATGTCGCTTGCGAACATCGCAAACGCAGGTATCTTCTCGGCAGACAGGTCTGTTGAGGACTATGCAAGAGATATCTGGAAGCTGACCAAGTGATCGCCTGACGACCTGATGACTGAATAAAAATAATACGCTGCATCCCCGGGATTGGGGGTGCAGCGTTTGTGTTTCGGCGTTTTTCACAAAATACCGAGGCTTGTTTTGGTACATTTGCTGAGCGAGGGTATTGACAAAGCGGGGATGGATCATCTGAATGATCATGCAAAGCTGAAACAGCCCTGTTATTGTTTTTCTCACTGCGCAGATTTCCTGCGCTCCTTCTTTATAAGTCTCACTATGACCTGTTTGAGCTCACGGAGATTGAGTATCACTATCAGCAGCGCCGGGAGCAGGGCATAGAGGAAATATTCGTCCTCCGCGATGATGACGCAGGCGCACATGATAAACAGCAGCACCGTATTTATAACGAACTTGCTCACCGAGACCTTGAAGGGCTCAAATCTTCTTATGTCCTGCAGACGCAGGCCAAAGCAGATGATATAGCTCATGCAGGTCGCCAGCGAAGCGCCCTGTATGCCGATCAGCGGGATGAACACCGCGTTCATTATAAGGTTCGAGCAGAGCGCCGCGGCAACGGTATAAAAGGCGCTGCGGCTGTGCTTGGTGGCGGTATAGATACCGTACTCGAAGTGGTTGAGGCAGACATACACCGCTGCGGTGATGAGCATGGGAGTGTATAGGTACGCCCGGCTGTATTCGGGGAAGGTGGAATAGTTTATGAGCAGCCCCGAAAGCGGCTTGACGAGCAGTATCAGCCCCGCCGCACACACGAACAGCAGCGAGCGGTAGGCGTCGAGGACGTTGGTGTAGAATTCGCGCTTGTCCTTGGAGCGGTTCTCGGTGATCGCGGACATATTCCAGGCCATCGAGAAGATCGTCGCGGCCATTGACAGCAGGTTCGGCACCTTGGTGGCTGCGGAATATATGCCTGCCGCCGCCTCACCGAGCTGGACTCTGCTGCTGTGCATATTGGAGATGAAGATCTGGTCGGAGAAGCCGGTGAGCGTCCACATAACGGTGGTGGGTATCAGCGGGACGGCAAAGCGCAGCATCTTCTCCGAGAGCCTGCGGCTGAGGCATTTGGTATCGAAGAACTTATGCACGTTTGCGGCAAGGAACAGAAACAGCGCCGAGAAGCTGTCGGAGAGTATGGTGGCGAGCATGAAGCCCTTGACCCCGAGATCCATATAGCTGATGAAAATGAGGCTGAATATGAACAGCGTCAGCATAGCGGCTATGCCGTCGAAGGAGAATATCTTGACGAGATTGCGCGACCTTGCGAACTGCGAGCAGAGCGAACGCATCGACGAGGCGAACACATAGACGCACAGAAGCAGCGAGTACCCGCGCAGGGGGCGGAGTATCGGGATAAACTGCAAAAACGGCACTACAACGAGCATCATCCCCATGCCCGCGAAGATCATGACCGAGGCATTGGTGAAGACCTTTTTCTGATCGTATCTCCCGTCGAGGCCGAAGCGGACGACCGCCTCCGTCAGCGAGAAGGTGAACACGGGGATCAGGAACAGCGCGATAGTCTCGATGAGCGACTTGGTGTAGAAGCCGACGGGGTCAATGCGCTTTGTGTAGAGGTTGTTGAGGATCAGCGCGAAGATCTTTGAGCCGAAGCTTCCCACAGCAAATATCAGTATGTTTAGCACGAGACGCTTGTACTTGTTCACCGCTTATCCTCCTTCCGTCGGTTTTGCCGTGTTTACGGCAGCACAGAACAGTATATCACACTTTTACGCATTTGTCACTATTTTTTCCGCAAATACATTCGGAGTTTTACATAAAGCACCAAAATACGCGCTCAGCTATTGACACCTATATATGTTTGTGCTACAATTCTATTTGTTGAAATATTGACTTTTGTAGAACAACTGTGAATTGGTTAAAAAGGTGATAGAGATGGATAATACACCGGAACTCGTCGTCATGCTGACGTACAATGACAAGACCGCCGCCGACGCGCCTCAGATCTTCGAGAGCTGCCGCAGCTGCAAGGCCGGATACTTCGGCTTCAAGGAGGAGGATCTGCCTCTGCCCGAAATGAAGAAGCTGTTTGCGGAGATAAAGAAGTGCGGCAAGACCGCTGTGCTCGAAGTAGTGGCCTACGACGAGGAAAGCTGCCTCAGGGGTGCGCAGATGGCTGTTGACTGCGGCTGCGATATCCTTATGGGGACTATGTTCTATGACTCGGTAAATGCCCTGTGCAAGCAGCACGGGCTGAAATATATGCCCTATGTGGGCGAGGTGTACGACCGCCCCTCGGTGCTTGACGGCACTGTTGACGGGATGATCGAGGAGGCCAACAGCCTCATCGAGCGCGGAGCCGACGGCTTCGACCTTCTCGCTTACAGGTACACCGGCGACGCTCACGAGCTTATCAGGCGCTTCGTCGCCGAGGTGGATGCGCCCGTATGTCTTGCGGGAAGCGTTGACAGCTACGATAAGCTCGACGAGATACTTGCCGCTTCGCCGTGGGCTTTCACCATCGGCAGCGCGTTCTTCGACAACTGCTTCGAGGGCTCCTTCTGCGAGCAGATAGATAAGGTCTGCGGGCATCTTGAGAAGGCCGCCGTGACCGTCTGAGGTGAAGGGATGCTTAAAAGATTTTATCCCTATGAATATGCGCCGAGCGTCTTTGCCATAGACTATGAGAAGCTCTACGGAAACGGCGTGCGCGGGCTGATCTTCGATGTGGACAACACCCTTGTCCACCATAATGACGACGCCACACCGGAGGTCGAGGAGCTGTTCGTGCGGCTGCATGAGATAGGATTTAAGACAGTGCTGCTCTCGGATAACCTCAGAAGCAGGCTCGAGAGCTTTACGAAGAATATAGACACACCCTTTATCTGCGATGCGGACAAGCCGAAGCCGGAGGGCTACAAGAAAGCCCTCGGGGTGCTGAAAATGAAGAAGGCAAAGGTAGTCAGCATCGGCGATCAGATGTTTGTGGACACCGTCGGGGCGAACCGGCTCGGCATCCCGAACATACTCGTTCATTTCATCACGGTGCCCGGCGAGACGAGGATAGGAAAGAAGCGCTATATCGAAAAGCTCATCCTCGGGATCTACCGCCGCAGCAGCAAGTACACTCACAGGCTCGGAACTGATATAATAAAGGAGAGATAAGATGCTTTTTCTGAAAGGAAAGAATTTCTGCGATCTCGGCCCGATACCCTATGCGATCTCCGAAAAGAAGGAGATACTGCTGCATCATCTTCGGGACATCAAGAACGGCGTCAGGTTCGCCAAAAAGCGGATACATAAAAAGCTGCCGTGTCTCGTATCCGAGCACAGCAACGTTATCGTTAAGACCGGCCCGGGGATAGATCCCGAGCTTCAGGAAAACAAGGCTGTGAACATCAGGCTTGCCGGCGGACGCATAAACGGGCTCGTCATCCATCCGGGGGAGGAATTCTCCTTCTGGAAGACAGTGGGGAGCATCACCAGGAAAAAGGGCTACAAGGACGGCAGGATCATCTTTCAGAACAAGCTCGTGCCGGGGCCCGGAGGCGGGCTGTGCAATCTGAGCAACACGCTGCATCTGCTGGTGCTGGACAGTCCTCTTGAGGTAACGGAGTTCCACACCCATTCCGACGCGCTGGCACCGGACGGTGAGAAGCGTGTACCGATGAGCGCGGGCACCTCGGTGTACTACAACTACATAGATTTCCGCTTTAAAAACAACACGGATCAGGATGTTCAGCTTTGTATCTGGTGCAAGGACGGCAATCTGTACGGTGAGCTCAGGAGCGAGCGTCCGTTCCCGAACACTTACGGCATCTCGGAGGAGGGTCATCATTTCCGCAAGGAGGGTGACAAATACTACCGGGTATCGAAGATATACAAGGACACCTATGACCGCGAGAGCGGGGAGCTCATTGATAAGAAGCTCATCTGGGACAATCACTCGGAGGTAATGTTTGATCCGAGTCTGATCCCGGCGGAGCAGATAAAGGAGTAAACAATAAAAGCTGCGGTTCCAAACGCGAAAGCAACTTGGGGTCAAGGGGGAAGCGTCCCCCGATTTCTTCCGAGTTTATTCGGGGAAGGAATTTCCTCATTTCGCTTCGCGTTTGGATCCGCAGCTTTCTTTAGTTTGGTTTCGCCGCAGCAACGATCACACTTCTCGGCTCTAAATAACAGGTGTTACCGACACGGTGGATCAGATCGTTGAAATCCGTCCCTGTCCTGTATTCCGGGTAGGTGTAGAATTCTATGTCCCAGCTGTATCCCTCCGGCAGCTCAGGCAGCTCAACAGGGCAGTTCTCCCAGTAAGCATTGATGCCGATGAAAACGGCATCGTCACGCCCCTTGCCGTCCTTGCCCGCGAACATCACTCCGATAACATGGTCGTAATCGTGGAATTCCTTGTTCCACGCCGTCGTGTTGTGTATGCTGATGTCCGGGAAGCCGAAGGCCGTTGACTTGGACGTCCGCCTGATGATCTCGTGCTTCTTGCGGAAGGCGATCATATCCGTGACGAAATCGTGTATCTCGCGGAACTTTTTAAGCCTCGACCAGTCCAGCCACGAGACGTCGTTGTCCTGACAGTAGGCGTTGTTGTTGCCGAACTGGGTGTTGCAGAATTCGTCGCCGGCATAGAACATGACAGCTCCTCTGCTCATGAACAGCGAGGCAAAGGCGTTCTTTATCATCCTCATGCGCAGCCCGATGATGTACGGGTCGTCGGTATCCCCCTCGACGCCGCAGTTCCAGCTCGTTACGCTGTTGTCGCCGTCGGTGTTGTCCCAGCCGTTGGCTTCGTTGTGCTTTATATTGTAGGAGTAGAGGTCGTACATAGTGAAGCCGTCGTGGCAGGTCAGGAAGTTTACCGAGGCATTGTGCCACCGCTCGGGAGGGTAGAGGTCCGCAGACCCGGTTATCCTCTGGACGGCTGCCCAAGCCTTGCCGCTGTCGCCCTTGAGAAAGCAGCGCAGGTCGTCCCGGAAGCGGCCGTTCCACTCCGCCCAGCGGTTCCAGGAGGGGAAGCTCCCGACCTGATACAGTCCGCCGGCATCCCAGGCCTCGGCGATGAGCTTGACTCCGCTGAGTATGGGGTCATAGGCTATCATTTTCAGCAGAGGCGGGTTCTCTATCGGTGTGCCGTCCTCGCTGCGGCCGAGTATCGAGGCAAGGTCGAAGCGGAAGCCGTCAACGCGGTACTCGATGACCCAGTATCTCAGGCACTCGATGATAAACTGCTGGACTATCGGGTGGCTGCAGTTCATGGTATTTCCGCAGCCGCTGAAATTGACGTACTTGCCCTCCGGGGTGAGCATATAGTAAACGCTGTTGTCGAGCCCCTTGAAGGAGAATATCCTGCCGTCCTCGTTGCCCTCGGAGGTGTGGTTGAAGACCACATCGAGAAAGACCTGTATGCCGTTCTCATTGCAGGTGCGGATAAGGCTCTTGAGCTCGTCGCCCTCGTGGTTGTACTCTATGCCGGAGGCATAGCTCGTATTCGGGGCGAAGAAGCAGGTGGTGTTGTAGCCCCAGTAGTTATAGAGGAGCTTGCCGTCGTGGTGCCTGTCCTCATAGAGCTCGTCGAACTCGAACACAGGCATGAGCTCAATGGCGTTGACGCCCAGCTTTTTGAGGTAGGGTATCTTCTCCTTTACGCCGTTGAAGGTCCCGGGGTTCCTGACGCCGGAGGTCAGGCTCTTGGTAAAGCCCCTGACGTGCAGCTCATAGATGACCAGATCGCCGAAGGGGATATCCCGCTTCCGGAAGGAGCCCCAGTCAAAGACGTCGGTGGTGATCCTGCCGTGGTAGCAGTCGTCGGCGCCGCTTTTCTGACCCCACACGCTCTGTCCGGTCACGGCGCGGGCGTAGGGGTCGAGGATGTTGGTCTTGTTGTCGAAGAGGTGGCCTTTCTTTGGGTCATACTCCCCGTCGAAGCGGTAGCAGTACTCCACCTCATAGATATCTAAGCCGTAGATCATTATTGACCAAGTATCGCCGATGCGGTAGCTGTCGGGAATGGGGACTATTCCGTAGGGCTCCTTCTCGCCGCGTCGGAACAGCACCACCGAGCAGCCTGTGGCGTTGGAGGAGTGGATGGTGAAATTGACAGCCTTTTGCATGGCGGAGGCGCCGTTTAGGGTATAGATGCCCGGGCGGCACTCGAAGCCGTTGATTATATCCGTTGCTTTATAGGTCTCTGAATTTTTCATATCATCACAGCCTTATAAATGATAGTCTCACGTCATTATATATTATACACTAAATTTTCTGTCATTTCAATAGAATTTTGTATAAAAAATATGGCAATTATTTGTCAAACCGGCACTTTGACCCGCCTTCAGGCACTGTTCTCGATTGACTTTACCGGCATATTATGGTATAATCAGGATAAAGAAGCTGCCAAAGAGGCAGACACGGCGAAAGAGGTGATCCCATGAGAACAGAGACCGAAAACGGACGGACGGTCATATACCTTGAGGGCAGGATAGATACTGTCAATGCCCCGGAGATCGAGCGGGAGATAAACTCCGTGCTCGATGAAGCAGCCGGTGAGCCGGTGCTTGACGGCAGCGGCCTTGAATACATCTCGAGCGCGGGGCTGCGCGTGCTGATGAAGCTGCGCCGCAGGGTCGGAAGCCCCATAGAGATCAGAGGTCTCACGCCGGAGGTCTACGAGGTCTTTGAGATGACGGGCTTTACCGAGCTGTTCACCGTCAGCAAGCGGATAAGAGAACTCTCTGTCGATGGGTGCAAGCTGATAGGCCAGGGCTTCTACGGCAGCGTTTACCGCATCGACGACGAAACGATCGTAAAGGTGTTCCGCGTGCCGGACAGCCGGGCGGTCATCGAGGAGGAAAAGCGCAAGGCGAGGATCGCGCTCGTAAACGGTCTGCCGACTGCCATATCCTATGATATAGTCCGCGTCGGGGACAGCCTCGGGACGGTGTTCGAGCTGCTCAATGCCCGCAGCTTCAACGACCTTATCATCGAGCAGCCGGAGAACATTGACAGCATCCTTGAGCAGTATGCGGGCTTTCTGCGGCTCATCCACGACACCGAGATCGTAAGCGGCGATCTGCCCGCAGCGAAGGATGTCTACATCGGCTATGCGGACAAGCTCGCAGACCTTCTCGGCAGTGAGCTGTCGGAACGGATAAAGGCTCTGCTCCGCGCTCTGCCGGACGATCCTTACGCCGTTCACGGTGACTACCAGATGAAGAACGTTATGCTCGTCAACGGTGAACCGATGCTCATTGATATGGACACCCTCAGCATCGGAGACAGGATCTTTGACCTTGCGGCGCTGTTCGTGACCTACCGCGCCTACGGCGAGGACGAGCCGGAGAACTCGATGAACTTCCTCGGCATAACCGCCGACAAGACAGAGTATATCTTCACGAAGCTGCTTGAGCTGTATTTCGGCACC
The DNA here is from genome assembly GCA_017534595.1 of Ruminococcus sp. Classification (GTDB taxonomy): domain Bacteria; phylum Bacillota; class Clostridia; order Oscillospirales; family Ruminococcaceae; genus FB2012. The sequence continues at coordinate 51,701 of JAFXVY010000098.1, read as the reverse complement.
GAGGACAAGCAGCGTCTCGCAGACCTCACCGACAGGATCAGCGTCGCGGGGTATCTGAGGTTTTTGTATCTCGTCACATCTTCCGAGCCGGAGACTACGACCCTCGGCAGGCTCCGCCGGGAGCATTCGGTGCAGAAGCTCAAAGCGCTGGCCGAAAGAGTGAACGATCTGAGGCTCGGTCTCTGACAGGGAAGGTATACAGATGACATACGAAGAAGCAGTATCGGCGATCCCGGCGGGGAGATACCGCCACTACAAGGGAAACGAATATGAGGTGCTGGGCATAGCACGCCATTCGGAGACTCTCGAGCCGATGGTGATCTACAAGGCGCTCTACGGCAGCGGAGACATCTGGGCGAGGCCTGCGCAGATGTGGAACGAGCCTGTCCTTGACGGCAGCCGCAAACGGTTCGAGCGAATAGCAGAGGATTGAGTTCCCGGGTGCAGAGATAGTATCAATTATTTATCATATCCTATCATTTCATTGACTAAGCAGGCTTTATGTGTTAGAATCGAAGGTACCAAGTCTGCGGGGAAAGGATGTTGTATATGGCAGAAAGAATACTTGACTGGAACGAATATATAAACAAGGCAGCGGAGGTCTGCGCGGAGGGCAGCGTGCTGCTCAGAAATGAGAATTCGGCGCTGCCGCTGTCGAGAGACAAAAGCGTCGCCGTATTCGGGCGCATTCAGCTCAACTACTACAAGAGCGGCACCGGCTCGGGCGGAATGGTCAACGTTTCAAAGGTCTGGAACGTTGTGGACGGTCTGCGTGAGCTGGGAGCCAGAATAGACGAGGAGGTATACGAGACCTACCTGCGCTGGACGGATGACAACCCCTATGAGCTCGGCGAGAAGTGGGGCGGTGAGCCCTGGTCGCAGGAGGAGATGCCTCTCTCGGACGAGTTCGTGTCGGCGGCTGCGGCAAGGTCGGATACTGCGCTTGTCATCATCGGCAGGACCGCCGGCGAGGAAAAGGACAACAATGCCGGCGAGGGCTCCTTCAAGCTCTCGAAGGGTGAGCGGGATATGCTCGCCGCTGTGAGAAAGCGCTTTGAGAAGGTCGCCGTGCTGCTCAACACCGGCAACACCATAGATATGTCCTTCGTTGACGAGTTCTCGCCTGATGCGGTAATGTATATCTGGCAGGGCGGCATGATCGGAGGCCTCGGTGCGGCGAAGGCTCTGCTCGGCGACATCGCTCCCAGCGGCAGACTGCCCGACACGGTAGCCCTCGATCTCACCGACCACCCCTCCGACAAATACTTCTACGGTAAGGAGCGCAATATCTACGCCGAGGATATCTTCGTCGGTTACAGATACTTTGAGACCTTCGCAAAGGACAGGGTAAGATACCCCTTCGGCTCGGGACTTACATACACGGCATTTGAGGTCTGCGCCTCCGGCAGCGCTGATGTGAGCGGGAGGAAAGTGACCGTCACCGCAGAGGTGAAGAATACCGGAAGCTTCAGCGGCAAGAACGCGGTGCTCGTTTACTGCTCGGCGCCGCAGGGCAGGCTCGGCAAGCCGGCGCGTGTGCTCTGCGGGTTTGAGAAGACTCGTACCCTTGCCCCCGGCGAGAGCGAGACGCTCAGCATTGAGCTCCCCTTTGAGAGCTTTGCCTCCTACGACGACAGCGGCGCTTCGGGGCACGCTTATGCCTGGGTGCTCGAGCAGGGCTGCTACTGCTTTTATGCGGGCGGCGATGTGAGAACGGCAGAGGAGGTCTTCTCCTTTGAGCTCGGTGAGGATATGGTAATCGAGCAGCTTAAACAGGCTCTGGCGCCCGTGACTCCCTTTGAGAGAATGGTCGGCGGCGGAGCGGAGCCCCGCTTTGAGGCTGTGCCCCTGTTAAAGACCGATCCGGCAGTAGAGAAGCTTGCGGCGCTTCCCGGTGAGATCAAGCCTGCGGGCGGAGACAGAAAGCTTGCGGCTGTCGTCAGCGGGGAGATCAGCCTTGACGAATTCATATCACAGCTTTCGGACGACGACCTCTGCGTGCTGGTGCGCGGCGAGGGAATGTGCTCACCGAAGGTCACTCCCGGAACCGCTGCGGCCTTCGGCGGAGTGTCGGACAGGCTCGCGGAGCTCGGAGTGCCATGCGGCTGCTGCTCCGACGGTCCCTCGGGTATGCGGCTCGACTGCGGCACAAAGGCGTTCAGCCTGCCCAACGGTACGCTTATCGCATCCACATTTGACAAGAAGCTCGTGCAGGAGCTGTTTGCCTGCACCGGCCTTGAAATGACCGCCAACAAGGTAGACTGTCTGCTCGGCCCGGGCATGAACATTCACCGCCACCCCCTCAACGGCAGGAACTTCGAGTATTTCTCGGAGGATCCGTTCCTCACCGGAACGATAGCCGCCGCAGAGCTCAAGGGTCTGCACAGCGCGGGCGTCGAGGGTACGGTCAAGCATTTCTGCGGCAACAATCAGGAGACCAACCGCCACAATATAGACAGCATCGTGTCCGAGAGGGCGCTCAGGGAGATCTATCTCAGGGGCTTCGAGATCGCCGTCAAGGACGGCAGGGCTCGCTCGGTGATGACCACCTACGGGCAGGTCAACGGCCTGTGGACAGCGGGCAATTTCGAGCTCGACACCGAGATACTGCGTAACGAGTGGGGCTTTGACGGCTTCGTCATGACCGACTGGTGGGCGAACATCAACCGCAGCCGCGGCGAGCGTCCCGACAAGTCGGCGCTGGCGTCTATGGTGGCGGCGCAGAACGATATCTATATGGTCTGCGCGGACAGCGTGAAGCACCCCGACGATCTCGAGGCTGCCCTCGCAGACGGTCGCCTCACAAGAGGTGAGCTTCAGCGCTCGGCGAAGAATATCCTCGGCTTTTTGATGACCACTCACGCCATGGAGCGCATCATGGGCACCGGCGACACCGTAAAGGTCATCAACAAGCCGGATGAGGGCACCTCCGACGATGCGGGCAGCGAGGTATTTCTGCTGAACGGCAGCGCGGTCGTAGACCTGAGCGGCGTCAGGACCGGTAGAAATGCGGAGTACTCCTTCACCTTCGATGTGCAGAAGACAGGCTTCCACAAGTTCACTCTGACCGCAAGCTCCACCGCGAGCGAGACGGCTCAGATGAATGTAACGATCTACAGCCTCGGCACCCCCTTCGGCACCTTCACCTACAACGGCACCAACGGCGAGCCCGTTTCCTTTACCACGGGCGAGGTACCGCTGTTCTCGAGGTACTCGATAATCAGGCTGCATTTCAGTCTCGGCGGGCTTGACCTGATAAGTCTCAAGGCCGAGAACACAAAACCGTTCTGATAAAAAAATACCCCCGGAAAGCTGGGCTTTCCGGGGATTTTCTGTTATTTCTTGTTTCTCTTTCTGATGAAGATGCAGAGCGCTGCTGCTGCGATGACTGCGGCGGCTGCGGTGAGCTTTCCGCCGGTGGAGGGGTTCTTGTCGGCGGGGGTATCGGTCTGCTCGGCGGGGGCCTGTTCCTGCTCTGCGGGAGCGGGGAGCACCTCAACGTGCAGCTGTCTGGTGATCGGGTCTGCGAGCTCGGCAGCCTTGAAGCTGACGTTCACCGTCCCGTTGCCGATATCGACCTCGTCGGCGCGGAGCTTGATGGTCTTTTCCATGTTCCCGCCCACGGCAAGGGTCTCCTGCGTCAGCACCTGTGAGTCCTCAAACAGGAACTCCACATTGGTGAGATCTGTGTTTCCGTCGTTCACTGCCGAGAGCGTTACCTTAAAGATATCTCCGACATAGCACTGCTCGGTGTCGGTCGTAGCCTGAACAGAGAGCGAGTACACCGGCTGATCCTGATGCAGGCCTGTCGTCTCATCGTCGGTCTGCTGCTCGTGAAGACCTGTTGTGTCACCGGGCTGTTCCTCGTCTGCGAAGGCGAGCACAGCCGAAGCCGAGACTGCCATGCAGAGCGCAAGCAGTGAAGCGGACAGTTTGCGTAAAAATGCTGAGCGTATCATGTTGTTCCTCCTTTTTATGTTGTCTTTGTCTGTTTTCGGTTGGATAAAGTATAGCACATTTTACCCGGCAATTCTATATAAATTTGTGAACAATATACAGTGGATTTGACAATATCGGCGGTATGTGGTATCATCGGGTAGGGGAGGATATCCCCTCGACCTGACCGAAAGGAATGACAGCCATGCTGCACAAAATAACCGATCTTACCGAGCCCGATCACGGCTGCGAGGGGTATCTTCCCGGGGAGGAGCCTCTGGTCACGCTGACGCTCGACGACGGCAGGATCATAAAGCTCCCGGATATGCTCGCTTTCCGCAAGGGCTGGGATGTGGGCGCTTCGATTTCTGATGAGGATATAGAGCAGTACTCAAAAACCGAGTAAGGCTCATTTCCTCTCGTCAGTGACGAAGTGCTTTACGCCGGGCTCCGGGTGACGCAGCTCCCCGCGGAAGAACTCGGGATAGTAGCGGACAGGGTCGTCAGGGGAGATCCAGCAGAGATGCTCTGTCGCGGCATCGTCCGTCATGCTATGGCAGGAGGGTGAGAAGTCCTCCGGGACTTTCATGTAAAAGAAGAAGGATATCTCATAGATCAGCCTGCCGGAATTATAGCCGGAGTCGCCGTAAAAGTAGTTTTCGTGGACGAAGCCGAGGCGGTCAGGCTCGAGCCTGACGCCTGTTTCCTCATACACCTCGCGGACGACGGCTTCCTCGGCGGTCTCGCCGAATTTGACCCGTCCCCCCACCGAGTAAAGGTACTCGGGGCGGGCGCTGTTGCCGACCATAAGGAGCTTGCCGTCCTTCATGATTATCGCGCCGACGCGGATGTTTATAAACCCGTCCTCACAGGGGACGGTCATGTCCTGTTTCATTTCGTGCTCCTTTTCTTCATTACGTCATAGCAGAGGAAGTCGCCGTTCCCGGTCGGGATGGTGTGATACTCCGCTTCTCTGTAGCCGCGCTTCAGGTAGATGGGCTTGGCGGAGAGAGAGGCGTCTATGATCATCTCGTCATATTGCTCTGATACGAGAGCCTCGGCAAAGTCGAGCAGCTCTCTTCCCAGACCCTTTCCCTGGTGCTCCGGCAGAACGAACAGCCGGAGTATTTCATTTTTTCTGACCGTTACCGTTCCGGCAGGGGAGCCGTTCTCATCAGTGCAGAGAAAGACGCAGCCGCTTCCGATATCGGAGGCGATGCTCTCATCGCTGTGATGTCTGAGAAAGAAATCCACCGCTCCCTGCGGATAGTAGTGAGGGTAGATCTGCGAGACCGTGGTCTGTGTTATGCTCCTGACCGTATCAAAGTCGGCGGGGAGTGCGGGTATTATCATGGCTGCTCTCCTTTGCTTTGCTCCTGTCTGCTTACGATGTTGCCGAAAAAGGTAAAGTCATCGTGGAAGCCGAATATCCCGTTGGTGATAAGATGCCTTACGCCCCGGCTGTCGGTGCGGATAAGTCCGCTCGCCCCGACGTCGCCCTGAGCGCTCCAGGAGAGATCCTTCCAGCCCTCATCGTCGTATTGGATGTAGTTGTCGCAGTGCTCCTGCGGGAAATCTACGAGCTCTTCGAGAGTGCGGTCTGTCTCGAAGGGCGGGAAGCGTTCGGGCAGCTCCGGGAAGCAGATCACATCCAGCGCAGTGACCTCCACCCACGCCTGATATGCTGTGGCGGTGATGACGCCGTCGAGCCGGCACTTCACGATGGCACAGCTGTGGTAGATCTCGTCGCTGCTGTTACCGGAGAGGCAGAGCTCGGGGTCCAGGTATTCCATATAAAATTCGCTTCCGAGCTGCTGGCGGAAGCTCATGCAGGCGCGGAGCCTGTATTTTTTATGCCTCCGCGGGAGGCTCAAAAGCCGCTGAAAGATCTTTTCGTCGAGCGCCGGCAGGGGAGCGTCGGTATCGAGCCATTCGATCCGTTCGCAGGAGTAGGCCTAGCCTGCAAAGCCTTCGGGCACCTTTGCGGGAGGTAAGCACTCGCCTCCGCAGCAGCCGCAGCGGAACATCACGAGCCCGTCCTTGAACAGCCCGCCGGGTACGGTCTTTTGCAGATATACGAAGCGTATCTTTCCCTCCGTCCTCCTTCTGAACTCGCAGTAGCCGAGGGAGCGGTAGAGCCGGAGATTATCTACGCTTTCTGTGCTTGTGAACAGCTCACACCACCTGCCGGGGAAGCGTTCTTCGATCGCACGGAGCAGCAGTGTGCCGTAACCCTTGCAGCGGAGGTCGGGATGCACCATCAGCTTGCCGATATGTGCAGTGCCGTCCTTTTCCTGAGCGCGGACGGAGCCTATTATCCTGCCGTTCTCATCGGTCAGCTTGAGGATGATGCCGCTTTGGAATTCGGCCTGAACTTCCTCAAGGGTCTGCTTGAGGGGCGGGATATCCTGAGTGCCGAAGAGCGCCGCCTCGCTCTGATAGGCGAGGTACTGCAGCTCGAGTATTTCGGGAAGATCGCCGTATTCGGCGTCGGTGACTGCGGGGAAGGTCATATTATCACCTCGGTTATTCATGATGTATCACAGCGTTATGCGTTCCCCGTCCTTTGATATGACTACGCCGGGGAACAGCTCTCTGAGCTGCGGCTCGTAGATTTCGGGGGACTCCTCGGCGGGGCTGTAATGGGTCAGCCAGAGGCGCTTTGCTCCGGCTTCTGCGGCGAGGCGGCAGGCGTCCTGCATGAGCATATGGCATTTCTCGTTCATGGAGGCTTTCTTTTCCTCGTCGCCGTACATCCCCTCGCAGATAAAGAGATCCGAGTCTCTTGCGAAATCTGCGAGCCCGGGGAGGGGCAGGGAGTCGGTGGTATAGGTTATCCTGAGCGGCGGTCTTGCGCCGCCGGTGACGTCGCCGGAGGCAAAGCTCCTGCCGTCGGGGAGGGTCACGCTGCCGCCGCTGTGGAGAGTTTTCCAGTACTCGACGGGGATGCCGAGCTGCTTCGCCTTTTCCGGCAGGAACACCGGCTTTCTGCCGAATGACAGCCGGTAGCCGATGCAGGGTATCTTATGACACAGCGGTACAGTATCGACGGTGAGCATGGGGTCTGCCGCCTCTGCGGTGAAGGAAGCGGGCTCGTCGTCTGGGAGGCCGTGAAAGACTACTTCGTAGGGCAGATGCCCGCAGACAGCCAGAAGCGAGCTGACATTGGCTATGCTCTTTTCGGGCAGCCAGATATCGAGCGGGCGGGTGCGGGAGCAATTGCCTATCGAAAGCAGCAGTCCCGGCAGACCGGTAACGTGGTCGGCGTGTTCGTGGGTCAGGAGCAGGGCTTCTATCCTGCTTATCTTTGCACCGTGGACAGCGGCGGCGACCTGTGTGCCCTCCCCGCAGTCGATGAGCAGGGCGTGACCGTTATGTTCGACGTAAAGGCTCGTAAGGAACCTGTCCTTGAGCGGGATCATCCCGCCGGTACCGAGCAGACATATCTCAGGCATGAGCTGTTCTCCTTTCTGTACAGATATTATCATGCCTGAATTATACCACCGCAGGCAGAAAAAGTCAATCCTTGAGACAAAGCAAGACCGCTCCGAGCTGAACGGAGCGGCCGCTGTTTTATATACCTGTCATTTTGCTTTCGGATTCATAGATCAGCTCACCGAGGATGCGGATAAGATGATCGGCTTCCACCGGCTTGATGAGATGGGCATTCATCCCGGCCTGCAGCGAGAGCTGGACGTCCTCGTCGAAGGCGTTGGCTGTCAGGGCGATTATGGGTATGCGTTTGGCGTCCTCTCTGTCCAGGGAGCGGATCGTTCTTGCAGCTTCGAGACCGTCCATGATCGGCATACGCACATCCATGAGTATGGCCGAATAGATGCCTGCCGTGCTTTTCTCGAACAGCTCGACGGCGGCCTTTCCGTTCTCGGCATGATCGACCTTGATGTTTTCCATTTCAAGGGTGTCTATCAAGATCTCGGCATTGATCTCGACGTCTTCCGCAAGCAGTATGCGGCGGCCTTCGAGCCTTGCCTTGTTCTTTTCCTTGAAGACAGCCATTCCGCTGCGGCGGGCGATACGCTCGAGATCGTCGATTATGCTTGCCGCGAACAGCGGCTTCTCGATACAGTCCACCACGCCGGCGCTGTGAGCCTCTTCACGGATATCCTCCCAGCTGTAAGCCGTCATGGCGGCGACAATGCTTTCCTTTCCGTAAAGCCGGAGTATCTCGGAAGAGGTCTCGAGACCGTTCATGCCGGGCATATTCCAGTCCATGAGCACTATGCTGTACGGCTGCTTGCGGGCGTGCTGTACTTCGAGCCTGCGCAGAGCCTCCTGTCCGCTGCAGCAGGTGTCGGCGCGGATGCCGACCTCCTCAAGCACTGCTGCGGCGTGCTCCGCCTCGATGGGGTTGTCATCGACCACAAGGATATAGAGCGCCTTGAGGTCTATCTCGCCGGAATGCTCCGACTCCTTTCTGTCGCCCTTGGTGAGTGTGAGCGCAACTGTGAACTCGGTGCCGGCGCCCTTTTCCGACTTGACGCTCAGAGAGCCGTTCATGATGTCCGCAAGCCTCTTGGTGATTGCCATTCCGAGGCCGCTGCTGCCGGGCTTTGTCCTGCTGCCCGAATTCTCCTGCGAGAAGGCGTCAAAGAGCTTCGGCAGATAGTCCTTATCCATGCCTATGCCGGTATCCTTGATCCGGAAGCACAGCGAGGTCTTGTCCTCGAACTCGCCCGTCTTTTCGACGGTCAGGGTGACGCTGCCGGGAGCCTCGGTGAATTTGACGGCATTGGAGAGGATGTTCGTCAGCACCTCCTTGAGCTTCTGCTCGTCGCCGATATAGGGGTCGTCAAGCTGCTCGGGGAGTGAGCACACAAACTCAAGCCCCTTCTGACTGCACTGCGACATCACCTGCGCACTGAGCTGTTCGAGCAGGATCCCGAGAGAGAATTCGGTCTTGCGGAGCACCTCGCGCCCCGACTCTAAGCGGTTCATATTCAGGATATCGTTTATGAGAGAGAGCAGGCTGTGTGCGCTGGTGCCGATCTTCTCGAGGTATTCCTTGGTGCGGGGGTCGAGCGAGCCGTTTTTCAGAGCAAGAGTATCGAGCCCGATGATAGCGTTCACGGGGGTGCGGAGCTCGTGGCTCATGCCCGAGAGGAAGGTCGTCCTCGAGCGGTTGGCGGCCTCCGCCGATGAAAGGGCGTCCGACAGAGCCTCGTTCTTGGCGATAGCCTCGCGGATCTCGGCATCGACATCGGTAAAGCCTATGATGATATACTGTTCGCCGTTTTCCATGCGGGAGACCTTCATGCTGACATAGACAGGTCTCTCACGGACGAGCCGGCGGAAGGTCAGCACATAGGTATCCTTAGTGCCGAGAGTCTTCATCAGCCTCTTGCGGTTCATGGCGGCAAGGAAAGCATCCTTGTCCTCGGGATAGACGCTTTCGCTGAGCTCCGCCTTGCAGTCGCTGAAGAAGTGCCAGCCGTGGCGGACTTCCGAGAGGGTGCTCCCGTCCTCGCCGTGACGGTACTCGGTGAATTCCTCGGTATCGGTGTTGACATAGAACATCTCGGTGTAGTCACGGGCAAGGGTCTGGGCGATGTGAGTGTACATGAGCCCGGTGTTTACGGCGCTCTCGTAGGCCTCCTTGGTCATGGCCTGCTCGTGCTGTATGCTGACAAGGTCGGTGATATCCTGACACATTCCCAGAACGCAGGATCTGCCGGCGGTGTCCTTGTATCTGAGCTTGGTGGTCTGGAGCTGGCGGGGCCTTCCCATGGCGTCGGGGACATCCTCATAGAAGATGTAGGGCTTGGTGAGGGAAAGGGCTATCTTGTCCGCCTCCACGAAATGCGCCGCAGTCTCGGGATCGAAGATCTGGAAGTCGGTAAGTCCCACGACCGCTTCGGGGGTCTCCTTGTGGGCATAGTCTGCGAAGGCCTGATTGCAGGCAAGATATTTGCCGGTCTCGGCATCCTTGGTGAAGGCCATGCCGGGCATATTGTCGAGCAGGGAGAAAAATCTGTCCTTGAGCTCGGCGATCTTCTCGGCCTCCTCCATTTTGGCACTGTATACTTCCTTCTCGTCGTTGGCGACGAAGGCGTGGAGCAGGCAGGTGCCGAGCATATAGGCGATAGAATACAGCGGCAGATAGGGGAACCAGAGCTGTACGAACAGGCAGAGCGCCATGATTATGCCGAAGGACGCCAGTATGCGGAAGCGCACGCTCTTTTCCGATCTGAACCCCGATCCCGTCCGGTACATGGAGGCGAGGGCATGGAAGGATATGACGACCAGGAAAAGTATCTGACAGGCAAGCAGCACATATCGCGCCGGGAGCGCGGTATAGACGCTGTCGCTGTCCACCGTGAAAAGCACCGGCCTGAATATGTTTATAACGGTCAGGCCAAGCACCAGAGTGACTATGACACGCCCGGAATATACGAGGAAGCGCCCGAAGGAGCTCTTCTCGTTCAGATAGGCAACGGTGTACTCCGCCCAGAAGGATATTCCCACGGCCATAGCCATGAAATACACGGTCGTGTCGGCAAAGAGCGCGGTATCGAGCTTTTTGTACTCGAGAATGCCCCAGAGGATATCCGTGACATAATATGCGAGCACGGCAAACAGGAATCTCCTGTACACGATCCAGGCGGGCTTGTCGTAAGCCTGTGAATCCCGCAGGACATCCAAGTTCACTATGAACAGTACCAGAGCTGCCAGCAGACCGATCGCAGAATAATACATACTACCTTATCCTCTCAGCTTCTTTTTTTCCTTGAGATAACTCTTGTTCTCATACATTCTCTGATCTGCACGCTCGTAGACCTGAGCCACCTTTGTATCCTGCTCGTAGCGGGACACGCCGAGAGCGATAACGATGCCGCCGTTTTCGACAGCTTCCTCGTTGTGGTCGTTCATCAGCTTGATGAGCTCGTCAAGGCGGTTGTAATCGTTGCCCTGCGAAAGGACGGCAAATTCATCTCCACCCACACGGAATACAGGGCTGCGCTTGAAGGTGGTGCATATGATACGGCAGGCATCTCTGAGGAACTGGTCGCCTGCCTTGTGACCCTCGTTGTCGTTGACCTTCTTGAGGTCGTTGACGTCGAGGATAGTAATAGCGAATTCGGGTGCGCGGTTCATCTCGATCTGAGCGTTGAGTCTTTCCTCGTAAACGCGGTAGGCGTTGCGGTTCTTGACACCGGTCAGAGCGTCGATGTTGGCTTCGATCCTTGCCTGTGCAAGACGCCTGCCGTATTCCTCCTCCTGACGCACCTGAGAATCTATATCGTTGACGCCGACGATCAGGCGCCTGCCGTCCTGTTCCTCGACCAGTGCGGCCTTGAGCTGGACATAGCGGGGCTCGTCATTCATAATGAGGCGGTAGCTGATGGTGAAGATACCGTTCTTCTCGACTTCTTCAAGGGCGTTCTCCATGGTGAGAGCGGTAAAGACTCTGTTCTGATCCTCCTGATATACTGCGGAGATAGACCTCTGCCTGAAATCGGAGAAGAAGCTGTCGCCCTCGCCGGGCATCGTAAAGGTATCGAAGCCGGCGGCAGAGCTGTATTCACGGTAGCGCCCCGTTTCGGGAACGACAATGTAGATGCACAGGAAGTCGCCGGCCAGCGCACTGACTCTGTTGTAAGCGGTCTGTTCCTCAAGCACGCGCTGCGCGGCCTGACGTTGTTTCATCTGCTCGTCGATATCGGTGATGCTCAGGATCATGTAGCGTTCGTCGTCCTGCATACGGGTGGCCTTCATGCTGACATAGAACGGCTCCGGCCTGGTGATCATGCGATAGGTTATCATGAACATATTGTTCTGTTCGAGGGCAGCCTCGAGGGTCTTGCGGTCCATGGCTCTGACTACCTCGGCTCTGTCATCGGGATGAACATTCTCCTCGGCGGCGTCCTGACCCTCCTCAAAGAAGTGCCAGCTGCGTCTGACCTCGGTAAGGCTGCCGTCCTCGGTGTCGGAGCGGTACTCTATGAATTCCTCGGTGATAAGGTCAACGTAATAAAGCACCATAAAGCCGTTGGCCAGCGCCTGAGCGATATGCGTGAAGATCACGCTGCTGCTGCGGGCCTTCTCGTAGGACTCCTTTGTGGAGGCCTTGTCCCGTGAGATACGGAAGCTGTTTGAAACGTCCTGGAAGATACCCAGCACGCAGAGCCTTCCCTTGGCGTCGGTGTATTTGAGCTTGGTGGTCTTGACATTTATCGGATTGCCGTCGGGATCATCCATGTTGCTGTAGAAGATGAGAGGCTCGTCCATCGAGAGCGCCAGCTTGTCGTCCTCCTCCAGACGCTTTACGGTCTCCTCGTCAAAGATATCGGCAGCCGTGAGGCCGATTATCTCGGAGGGTTCCTTCTTGTGGGCATAGTCGGCAAAGGCCTGATTGCAGGCAAGGTATTCGCCGGTATTGGCGTCCTTGGTCAGATACAGGCCGGGCATATTGTTGAGCAGGGAGGATACCGTCTGCTGGAGCTCGGCGATCTGCGCCGCCTCCTCGAGCAGATGCCTCTGCTTGTGCGCGATACGCTCAGCTCTGAGCTTCTGCCCGAGCAGGAAGAGTATCAGCACGAACAGCACCGTCAGCACCGCAACGATGATCAGCCAGTTCTCCTTTAAAAACTGCATGAACGAGACCTTCTGCTCGGCGTACATATACGAAGCGAGAGCCGAGTCCATTTCGCTGTTCTTGGTGGCGAGGACGGTCTTGTTCATTACGGAATAAAGCTCGCGGGCGGATTTGTCCACGGCGAAGGAGAGCTGCAGCGCTTCTCCGCTGGGGACGGTGAACAGCTTGTTTTTGTTCAGTGTCTCCGTCTCGGAGGGGATCCTGTAATTGCTGACGAGCACGCAGTCGGCGTCGCCCTTTGCGACGGCGTCATAGCAGGCCTGCAGACCGTTGAAGGGCTTTCTTGCGGACTTGGGATAGAGATCCATGATGAACGACTCGACATTTACCATGTTCGCATTGACGGCGAAGGTGATCGTTGTCCCGTCGGAAAGATCGTGTCGGTCGGAGACCCGCATTATGGCGTTCATCTCGGTCTCCATGGCGGGTTCGGTCAGGCGTATGCCGCGCTGATCGGCGTCGTAGGTGCTCAGATATACCGGGAATACGCAGTCCACTTCGCCGGAATTCAGAGCGGTCAGCGCAGCCTCGGTGGATCCGTAGGGTACGGTCTTGAATTTGAGATTGGGGCTGTTGAGATCGTTCAGGGCGTGGGCAAGATAGTCCTTGAGGGCGCCGGTCAGCTCGCCGGTCTCCTCATCGGTGCTGCAGAACGGCAGATAGTTATCCCTGTATCCGATACGGATCTCGCCGTGCTCCTTGAGCCAGTCCTCGATCTGAGAGGTGAGCAGTGTGCCGGTCTTGTTTTTGTATATCCTGTCCGCGGAGATCTTCTCGTTGAAATAGGGATCCTCGTCCTGTATCTCGGCCATAGCCATATTGAGCTCTTCGATAAGGTCGGGGCGGCTCTTGTTTACGGCGTAGAAATAATCCGATCCGCCGATCCTGCTGACAGGTATCGCGTCCTTGTTGAAATCGAAGGTGAATATGGTGGCAAAGGCGTCGATCTCGCCGCTGGTTATCTTCTCCATAGACTCGTTCTCATCGGTGGTCAGTGTGACGACCTCAAAGTTAAGGCTGTTCTTTTCTCCCCACTCTCTGAGGAAGGTCTCCTGGATGCTGTCCTTGTTGACACCGATGCGCTTGCCGTTGAAGGAGGAAAGATCGTTCGCGGTGATCTCGCGGTTGTCCGCATCGACGTATATGTAATAAGCCTCCGTCCCCATGGCAAGGTCGGAGAAGTACATATACTCCTCGCGCTCGCGCTTGTAGGAAACGTCGCTGAGCAGATCGATCTCGCCGTTTTTCAGCTTCTGGAGCAGGTTCGGCCAGCTGTCCTCAACGTATTCGTAGGTCCAGCCGGTGTAGGCCGAGATCTTCTGATGATATTCGTAATCGACGCCGCAGCGTCTTCCGAACTCATCGTAATAGCAGAAGGACGAGTCAAACCAGCCGACGCGCACGACCTTCTGCTCCTTGCCGTCCGCCGATACCGCTGTCGGTGACAGCATACCGGAAAGTAGGACTGCCGGCAGGAGAGCTGCTATGCCGCGTTTTATTTTATTCAGTAGTTTCAATTCAGTTGACCTCCCGTGCATGATTGTATTGGTCTGCTGACTGTTGTTATTGTTCCTGTCTGTCCGAGCCCGAGATCAGGCGAGCCATGGTCTCGTACATCTTATCCGGCTCGATGGGCTTGAAAAGGTGGGCGTTCATCCCGGCCTCCATGGAATTGCGGATGTCCTCGTCAAAGACGTTTGCGGTCATGGCTATGATCGGCACTGTCTTGGCGTCGGGACGCGGAAGTGCGCGGATGAGCCGTGCGGCGGTCAGGCCGTCCGTTTCCGGCATACGCACATCCATGAGGACAGCGTCGTAGTAGCCCACTGCGCTGTCGGAGAACATCTCGACGGCGATCCTGCCGTTGGCTGCGTGCTCCGACTCCATGCCCTCGAGCTCGAGCAGGTCGGCGAGTATCTCGGCGTTCTGTTCAACGTCCTCGGCCATGAGGATCCTGCGGCCGGAGAGTATCTCCTCCGTGCCGCCGGACATATCCGCTGCGTCTGCGCTTTCATCGGCGGTGCGCCCGGAGCCCTCAAGCTTCACGGTGACGGTGAAAACGGAGCCTACGCCCTTTTCGCTCTCGACCTGTATCTCGCCGTTCATCATCTCGACGAAGTTCTTGGTGATAGCCATTCCGAGGCCGCTGCCGCCGTACTTGTTGGTGGTCGTGGCGTCCTCCTGGGAGAAGCTCTCAAAGATCTTCGGGATGTATTCCTTATCCATACCGATGCCGGTATCCTTCATTACGAAGCGGAGGGTGCAGATCCCGTCTTCTTCCGCTGTCTGCGCAACGGTGAGGGTGACGCTGCCGGGAGCTTCGGTGAATTTCACCGAGTTGCCGAGAATGTTTATCATGACCTGCTTGAGCTTCATATCGTCGCCGATGTAGTAGTCCTTCATATCGCCGCCGATGATGCATTCATAGCTGAGCCCCTTGTCCTGGCACTGCCCGCTGATGATTATGTTTATCTGTTCAAGAAATTCCCGGAAGGAGAACTCCTCGTTCTTGAGCACCATACGCCCCGATTCTATACGGCTCATATCGAGGATATCGTTTATGAGCCCGAGCAGGTGGTCTGCGCTGGAGCCGATCTTTTCAAGATGCTCTCTCGTTGCGGGAGGGAGCTCGGGGTCGCGCAGGGCAATTCGGTCGAGGCCGATTATCGCATTCATCGGAGAGCGTATCTCGTGGCTCATGTTGGAAAGGAAGCTGGTCTTGGCGCGGCTGCTTTCCTCTGCCAGCGCCTTCTCGACCTCCATCTGCTTTTCGCGTTTTTGAAGGATGCTGTATATCCTCAGCAGGATGATGAGCGAGAAGCAGATCAATACGATCTGCACCGAGCTGGCGGTGTTGAGCTCATCCTCGACGTTTTCCATCTGCTCCTTTACGGTGTCGCCGCTCTCCGGGCTGTCCTCCTGCACATAAGTGCTGCGGATCTCGGCCTCGGAGCGGTCGAGCGCTTTATCGGTCGTCTGACGCATCCAGACTGTGGAGGTGAATACTATAAGCCCGAGCAGGACTATCCACGCAAGGATCGAGTGCCCCATCTTGCGCTCCTTGTCTCTGTGCAGGAATATACGGAAATACAGAAATCCCAGTATGCTCCAGATAGTCAGGATAAGATAGGACTCCATTGAAAGGGTGTTTATCGAGAGCAGGTTAGGTATCAGGAATTCAAGTGCGAACAGCACGGAGATGACCATGCCGGCCAGCCCGAGAACGGTGTTTTTGGTATCTTTGTTCTGGCGGGCGAGCTTGAATGCGGAGGCGGAGGCCAGCGCGTAGGCGATGGTCGCGCCCACCGTCGTGACATCAACGATCCAGCTGATAGCCGTTCTTCCGAAGAAGGGGAGCACCAGCGAAATGACGAATATAGACAGTATTGCGTTCTTCGGCGCATGACCCGAGGTCTTTTGGCCGAACCATTTGGGGAACAGCCCGTCGTCCGAGACGGAGCAGAGCAGCCGGCTCAGCGCGATATAGTTTCCAATAAGACCGGTGAATATTGCTCCGAGCGCAGCTACTCCGAGAATGACCGAGCCGGTATTCCCGAGCGCCGTGTGGGAGGCAAAGAAGGTCGGCAGGGAGGCGCTGCCCGAATAGCTGTCAAGGTTTGAGATGTATTCCGTCCAGGAGCTGCAGCCCTCCGGCAGTGATTTGACCGCAAGCAGCGAAAGCAGGATATAGGCTATCGCCGCAGTTATAACGGAAACGAGCATTATGCGGAAGGACTTTTTCAGTGAGAACTCAGCCTCCTCCGCGGAATGGGTTATGGATTCAAAGCCCACGAATGCCCACGGTGCCAGCGCGAAGACGGTGAAGGCTCCGCCGGCGGGGGAGCTGTCCGGGGCGAAGGCGGGAGAATAACTGCCGGTGCAGTCTCCCGAGGATGACGCGGCGGCGAAGCAGATGACCACTCCCGTAAAGAGTATCCCTGCCAGCAGGATCTGCGTCCAGGCCGAGAGCCTGCGGATAAAGCAGACCGCCGTTGCGGTCAGCAGCGCGAAGGATGAGAGAAGTATCTCGCCGGCATAGATCTCATAGCCCGCAATCTGATAGAGGTATCCGAAGCGGAATGTGTCCCTGAGCACTGTCCTTGCTATAAGGGGCAGGGCGGTGGCATTTGCCCAGATTATCGCTATGTATGTGATTATCAGGAACCACGCGCTCAGAAAGCCGTGGTCGTAGCCGAAGGCCTTTTTGGTATAGGTATAGATACCGCCGCAGTCGGGATAGCGGTTCATCAGGTAATGGAAGTTCACCGCGAGCACGAGCATAACAAGACCGCCGAGCCCGAGACCCAGCGCAGTTCCCACCGGCCCCGCGACAGGCAGGAAGGTGGTGCCCGGCATCACAAAGGCTCCCCAGCCCACGCTGCATCCGAAGGAGAGCGCCCAGGCGCCGAGAATGCCGAGATACTTTTTGTTATCCGATCTTTCCATTCGATCTATCCCTTTCAGACCTCAGACCTGCGGACGGTCTGTGTTCAGCCTTCCCCGTATCTGCGGATGCCGTCTGCGGTCTTTGCGTATAATTCTTCTATAGCCGATATTTTCGCGGAGACCTCGGCGTCCGAGAGCGTCCTCGGGTTTCCGGGGCGGTATTCCTCCGCTATCTCGGAGGCCATACCCGAAAGCCGGGTGAGGCCGAGGTTCGCGCAGACGCCTTTCATAGCGTGAGCGGCTTCAAAAAGCTCCGCGGGATCCATTGTCCTGCCCGCATCGGCAAGGCGCCCGGCGACGCCGTTTGCGGGCAGCCTGCGTATATGCTTGTCGATCAGCTTTTCCGCCCGCAGGACGCGAAGCGCCTGTTCATAGTCGCCGCTTATCTCGGAATACAGTTCACGAAGGGTCATCATTTTCAGCTCCTTGATCTCATTGACAAAATAAAGGCACGGTCTTGGCAATAATTGGTCATTTTCAGCGTGTTCCATGCCGTAGGAGGCCTTCAAAATGGTCTCTCAAACAAAAAAGTACGCAAAAAGTTCATTATTTATATTCATTATACCATAGAAATAAATATATTACAACCCTTTGAGACAAAAAATCGGGTCTTTTTGCAGGGATCAGTCAATTATTTTCATTTTCAGTCCGCTGTCAGAGTCTCCGTGACGAAAAATAGAGAAAATATCAAAATTCCGGTTGAAAGAAAAGCGCATATATGGTATAATCATAATAAAGTCAGCAGCAAGGGTTGGTGTTTGATGAAGGGTAAGGTCGCAGAACGTATGGTTATCGGCTTGTCGCTGATAGCGCTTGTACTGCTTTTTGTGTTTTTCTTTAAGGATCTGCTGGTGCCGCTGTTCAGTATGCAGTTCGGCGGCGACTTTGACGGAGCCAAGGAGCTGCTTGAGTCCAAGGGGCTGCTTGGCGGGCTCTGCGTCATACTGATAGAGGCTTTGCAGATGGTGGTGGTGTTCATCCCTGCGGAGTTCATACAGGTATCCTCGGGGCTCAGCTATCCGTTCCATATGTCGGTAATACTGTGCGATCTCGGGGTCTGCCTCGGGGCGACGCTGATATTCCTGCTTTCGCGGATCTGCCAGGTCGTCAGCGACCGTTCGCAAAGCAGCAAGGACAAGATCGGATTCTTCACCACCATGACGGGGAGCAAGAGCGTCATGGTGCTGATGTATCTGCTGTTCATCACGCCGATAGTCCCGTTCGGTGCGATCTGCTACTACGGCAGCGGCACCGACATAAGCTACCGCAAGTACATCCTGACCGTTTCGACGGGGGTCATCCCCTCGATCATAACCTCGAACCTGATCGGCACCTCGGCTAAGGCGTTCATCAAGAACGAGCTGCCGATGTGGATGCTGATACTGATAATAGTCCTGCTGATGCTGCTGCTGTTCGTGCTGCTGTGGTTTCTGCTCGACAAGGTCATCTTACGCGGCAAGGACTGCACCCCCGACTCGGCTGCATACTTTGTGTTCTTCAAGCTGGTCGGTGCGCTGCGCAGGCACAGGCAGCGGCTGCATCTCGACTCCGAAAAGCTCAAAGGGGTAAAGGGACCGTATATACTGCTCTGCAACCATGTTTCATTCTACGATTTCTACTATGTCAGGGAGCTGCTCGGGGAGGCCAACGTTTCCTTTGTGGTCAACAGCCATGTCGGCAATTCGCCGATCCTCAAAAGGATAAGGGAAAAGGCCGGGATGATCCCCAAGAAGCTGTTTTATCCCGACACGGCAGCCCTGAAGATGATGCGCACCCTCGGCAAGGGCTATCCGGTGGTCGTCTTCCCGGAGGGGAGGCTTTCGATCGACGGTCGCTGTTATCCGATAGTCGAGAGCGCAGCCCGGATCTATAAAAAGCACGGTATCACACTCGTCCTTGCCAATATCTCGGGAGCGTATTTCGCCAACCCGAAATGGCGCAGGAAGTTCATGAGGTCGGATATATACGCCTCGGTGACGAGAGTCATAGACGGCGAGGAGATGAAGACCCTCTCCGTTGAGGAGCTGGAGGATATCATCATGTCCTCGATCTCCTGCAAGGAGCCGTCCGAGCCGCTGAACCGGTACGATTCAAAGAAAATGGCAAAGGGGCTCGAGAACATACTCTACCGCTGTGCCGACTGCGGCGAGCTCTACACCACCGTCTCCGACGGGAACGACCTTGTCTGCACAGCCTGCGGCAAAATGCATCCCCTCGACGGGACATATCTGTTCTCCGATGATGCAAAGAGCATCCCGGATTACTATGACCGCATCAAGGAGCTTGAAAGGCCGGGGCTCGATACCTTTGAGCTGCGTGCCGAGGTCGATACGAAGATCTTTACCGACGGCAAGCGCCGCCCGCGCAAGGATCACGGTGAGTGTACCCTGACCAAAGCGGGCTTTGCCTACACCTCCGAAAAGATCAGCTTCACTGTGCCCATAGAAAAGCTGCCTGCGCTGGCATTTTCCTGCAACGAGGAATTCGAGCTTTATTACAACAAGGAGCTCTATTACTTTTATCCTGTGGAAAACCGGCGCCAGACCGTGCGCTGGGCTCTGCTGACCGACCTGCTGTATGAGGTGCGAAATGGAAAAGAAGAAAGAAAAAACGCTGATCGACATATCCCTTAAGACCTTTATCCAGGTGACGGTACTGCTTGTCGTTCTGCTTGCGGCGGCGGTGGTGCTCACCTATGTCATCCCGGCAGGGCAGTTCGGCACCCTCCCCGACGGCAAGACCGACTACACCGTCTACGAGCGCCTCGGGGACGATCAGGGCATAAGCATCTGGAAGGGCATCCTCGCGCCGATACTCGTCTTCGGCTCGGAGGACGGTCTTACGCTCATCATGCTGTCGGTATTCCTGCTTGTCATCTCGGCGGCGTTCCAGGTCATGAACGATACCGGCGGCATCAATGCGCTGGTCGGCACCGTCTCCGAGCGGTTCAGAAACCGCAGATATCTGCTGATAGCGGTGCTTTCGCTGCTGTTCATGAGCTTCGGAGCCTTCCTCGGCCTCTTTGAGGAAATGCTCACCATGCTGCCCATCGTGGCGATACTCTGCGTCATGAACGGCTTTGACTCGTTTACCGGATTTCTCGTGTGCATAGTTTCCTGCGGCTTCGGCTTCGCAAGCGCGATAACAAATCCGTTCACCGTGCTGCTGGCCTCGGAGATCATCGGGGTCAACCCGATGGAAAAGATCTGGTACAGGATCATCATTTTCGTTGTGATGTATCTGCTGCTGCTCGGGTTCATATTCCTCTATCTGCGCAGGATTAAAAAGGATCCGACCGGAAGCTGCACCTACGAGCACGACCGCAGGCTCAGGGAAGCCGCCGGCGAACACAGCGCGGAAAGCTCCGCCGCCGGACGCGGGCGCATACTTACCGTTTACAGCACCTTCCTGCTGATGAGCCTTGTGCTTATCACCGTGTGCTCGGCGATACCCGCGCTGAGAAGCTATACCGTTGTCGTGCTGGCAGCCTATTTCCTGATCTTCGGGCTTGCGGCGGGAGTGCTTTGCGGGACGAAGTTCAAGGCCGTGCTCGGGAGCTTTTTCAGAGGCATAACCGGAGCTCTGCCGACGATAGTTTTCATAGGTCTGGCGGCCTCGGTGAAATATGTGTTCGACGAGGGCAGGATACTGCCCACCATAGCCAATGAGATCAACGAGCTCGCGGCGGGGAAGAATATCTTTCTCATCGCGCTGATCGTTTACGGCATCGTGCTGTTTCTGGAGTTCTTCATCTCCTCCTCGACGGCCAAGGCGATACTTGTCATGGGGCTGCTTTCGGTGGTGGATCTGGGGCTCTCGGACAGGATGTCGGTGCTGATCTACACCTTCGGCGACGGCTACACCAATCTGCTGTTCCCGACTTCGCCGGTGCTGCTGATCTCGCTTTCGATGATCGAGACCGATTACTTCAAGTGGTTAAAGAAAAGCTGGCCGCTGTTTCTGGTAAACCTGGTGCTCGTCATCGGGTTCCTCGGCGCCGGGCTTGCTATCGGCTATTGATAATTATTCAGAGGTATGATACTATGAACGGTAACAGACAAAGGATACTCACCGTCCGCGGACTGTGCAAGGCCTACGGCAGCGGGGAGAGCCGCGTAGAGGCTCTCAGGAACATTGATCTCGACATCTATGACGGCGAGCTCCTGACTATCCTCGGCAGCTCGGGGAGCGGCAAGAGCACCCTTTTGAATATGCTGGGGGGTATGGACGGCTTTGACAGCGGCAGCGTCATCGTCAACGGGCAGGAGCTTGCTGGGCTCAGGGATACCGAGCTGACAAAGTACCGCCGGGAGAAGGTCGGGTTTGTGTTCCAGTCCTTCAACCTGATCCTCGAGCTGACCGTCAGAGAGAATGTCGCCCTGACCGCTAACTCCCGCGATCCCGGCCTTGTTGACCGCATGATAGCGGCTGTGGGGCTCACCGAAAAGGCGGACAGCTACCCCACCAAGCTCTCGGGGGGGCAGCAGCAGCGCGTTTCGATCGCCCGTGCGCTTGCGAAGGATCCGGAGATACTGCTTTGCGACGAGCCTACCGGCGCTCTCGATTCGGAGACCGGCAAGGCTGTGCTCGTGCTGCTCGAAAGCCTCTCACGAGACAGCGGCAAGACGGTGGTGATCGTAACACACAACCGTGATATCTCGCGGATGTCCGACAGGACGATATCTATGAAGAACGGCGTTATCGTAGAAGAAACGGCAAACGAGGCCGTGGTCTCTGCCGCCGATATCGAGTGGTGACCGATAATGAAAGGAATGCTCCGGGCAATACGCAAAAAGCATATCAAGCTGCTGGCCTCGGTAGCTGTGATAGCCTCCCTCGGCTTCGGCATGACGGCGGGGCTTATTTGCGGTTATAATTCGCTGAAGCGTTCCCTCAAGGATTATGTCTCCGGGTACAGCTACCCGGATGCCGTGATAACCACAGAGGTCACGACGAATTCGTCCGCTGACCGGCTGAAAGAGCTTGCGGGCGTCACCGCCTGCGATGCAAGGCTCTATGCCGACACGACGGTGCGGGACAGCGAGGGCAAGAACCTCACCGTCAGAGCCTTTTCCTTCTCGGAGGAGGAAAGGCAGCGTTTTGTTTACTGGTCTGAGGCCGATAACACCGAGGACACGGTGCTGGTGGAGTTCAAGTTCGCGCAGAGCAACAATATCCGCGCCGGCGACAGGCTAAGCTTCCGCGTCAAGGGGGAATACCGCGATTATACGGTGGGGGGCACCGTTTCACGTCCCGAGACCCTTGCCGCCAAGATCAACGACGACTCCTGGGGGATAAACTACGACTTCGGATATGTATACGTTCCGGTGTCGCTGCTCGAGGAGGAGTACGCCAAGGACTATGCAGAGAAAAAGTCGGAGCTTGACAAAAAGTCCGAAGACCTCGAAAACGAGACCGAAAAGGCCGGTAAGCTGCTCAACGAGAAGATAAAGGAGCTTGAGGAGTCCAAAAAGCTCTTTGACGAGCAGAAGCAGGCCTTCAAGGACGCCGAAGAAATGGAAGGAAGCCTCTCGGAACAGAGAGAGGAGCTTTCCGATTCCGAAAAGGAACTGAAAGAAAAACAAACCGAGCTTGAAGCCGTCATAGCTCTGACAGAAAGCAAGGAGGCCGAGCTTTCGGAGCAGTATGCAAAGCTGACAGAGGCGAAAAACGGCCTGGCTGCGATCAAAGAGCCGCTTGAGCAGCTGCGGCAGCTGAACGCTTCTCTGTCGGACGCGAGCATTACGAAGGTGATAGAGTTCGTCTCGGGGCTGCTCGTTGATCTTAAATATCCGGTGCTGACCGAGGATGTTGAGCTCCTGCGGACACGGCTCGCCGAAGCGCAGAAGGAGGGTCTCCCCGAGCGGATAGACAAGACCGCCGAGAGCGTCGCGGACTTCATCGTCAGTGTTGATTCCGAGATCAAGGCAGGCATAGACCGGCTGACCTCCGACGAGATGAGAGAACAGGCAGAGCGGATAGCCGAAATGCCGGAGCTCCCGACCGGCGACAGTGAATACGCCGAGCTTATCGCCCTGCTTGCGGATCACATCCGCGAAGCGACAGTATCGCCCGAGCAGCTCACAGAGGTTTACGAGCTCACCGTGAACGAGCTTACGGAGCTTCGCCGCTCGCTGGATGAGCTCAACATCCCGCAGACCGCGGCAAAGCTCAGGTCGATAGACGCCGTCGGCAGCGCCGAAAAGCTCGGCGTCCTGTTACAGGCTATCGAGGAACGCACCCGGACCACCGATACCTCGGGTCAGACCCTTTCACAGATATATAACGGTATCCTCAAAAGCGTTTCGGATATGATAAGCGAGCTGGAGGCAAAGCGTGCGCAGATCCTTGCGGAGCTGGCCAGGTACGGCATTGCCGAGGACGGCATAGACGCTGCGCTCTGGCAGCTCGATCAGGGCATAAAGGAGTGCCGCTCTCAGCGCACCAAGGCAAAAAACGGTCTGACGGAGGTCAGGAACGGTATCGGTCAGATAGAAGACGGTATCGCGGAACTCGACGAAGCTTTGGAAAAGCTCCGGGACGAGCTGAGCAAGAATTCCTCCGAGCTTAACAATGCCGAAAAGGACTTGCAGAATGCCGAGGACGAGCTCGACCGCGAGATCGTGCGTGCGCTCGATGAGCGCTCGGAGATCGAGAAGGAGCTGGAGGACGCCTACAAGCTCCTTGATGAGAACACCGGCTACGACGAGCTCTGCAACGAGTTTCTGCTCTACTTCGACGGCAGCGCCGACGCTGATGCTCTGCTTGAAAAGGCTGCGGCATCCTTCGGGAATGTAAAGGTAAAGAGCAGCTATACCTACGCCGATTCAGCCGTGAAGAAAAGGATAGACGAGAACCTTGACCCCATCAGAACGATGATGGTCTTCCTGCCGGCTGCGTTTTTTGCGATAGTGCTTATCGTCATATTCCTGTTCATGTCGATGATAATAAAGCAGAGCCGCCGCGAGATCGGTATACTCCGGGCTCTCGGCTTCACCCGGGGGCAGGTCAGGGCGGAGTTCTGCAAGGTGAGCCTTGTGGTCTGCGCGGCTGGCCTGATACCCGGAGCGCTGATCGCCGCCGGGCTCTCGATGTATGTCGGCAGCTACTTCAAGGATTTCTTCCCGCTGCCCGAATTCTTTTACGATATAGGCTTTGCGGGAATAGCCCTGCCCGCAGCGGCAACGGCTGCGGTAACGCTCGGGGCGACCCTGCTCAGTACTGGGCAGATCTCGCGGATCATGCCCGACGAGGCGATGTCGCGGCAGGTGAGAGCCTCCGCGAAGATACCTGCGTTGCTGCGGCCTGCCGTGAACTCTCTGCGGCCTATGGCAAAGGTCTCCGTGACCTCGCTCATGCGCAGCAAGGGGCGGTTCGTTATCTCTACCGTCTGCATCGCGGCCTCCGCCACGCTTATACTCACCGCGTTCTCGTTCATAGCCTCGAAGAACTACACCGTTCATCAGGTGTTTGACGAGAGGATAAAGTACGACTGCCAGATCTTTCTTGAAAAGATGCCCTCCGACGGGCTGATAAACGAGCTCGGGAACCGCGGGTACACCGTGCGGACGGAGAAGCTCGCTTACTGGCAGACGGATATCTCCGCCAACGGCAAAAGCCGCCAGACGGCGGTCAATGCGATCGAGGAGAACAGCACCCTTATCGGTATCACCGACGGCTCGGGCAAGGAGCTCAGGGTCGGGCGGGGCGGCATCGTGCTTGAAAGGCATATCGCCGACGAGCTCGGCGTTGACGTCGGCGGGACAGTGACAGTTAAGGGCAGGGATCTGACCGTCACAGCCGTGTCGGATCAGTGCGTTGACAGAATACAGTATATCTCCCTTGCGGATGCGCAGACTTTGTGCGAGCCGGATCTCTGCTGCCTTGTCTGCACCCTTTCCGGCGACTGCAAGCAGGAGCTGCTGACGCTGCTCTTCGACACCGAGGGCTATCAGTACTCCGTGTTCACGGCGGCGCTTTACGACTACAACACAGAGCTCTATGCGACCTATGACCTCGCCGCCTGGATTGTCATAGCCTTTGCGGTGGTCATCGGGTTCGTGATCGTGTTCAACACGATGCTCACCAATCTGCATGAGAACAAGAAGGAGCTTGCGATCCTGCGGACGCTCGGCTTCCAGCACCGCGAGATCTCCCGGAGCAGGCTGCTGCAGGCGCTGCTGCAATTCGCGCTCGCCTGCCTTATCGGTTTCCCGCTCGGAGGTCTGCTGGCGAGGGCAGCGCTCGCTTCAATAAGCACTCCGCTGACCGAATACGTTTATGTGGGCGGGATACTTGAATACGTCTTCACGGGCGGGATCATACTTGCTTATCTTCTGGTAAGCCACCTGATCTCCATGCGCTCGATGAAGAAGTGGGACGTCACCGAGATCGTCAAGGACAAGGAATGACGGGACCGTTATTTTGATACCTGCGGAGCATCCGGCAGGGTTTGAGGTGTGATACTATGGACAGCAGGACCGTCTGGTCGCAGACCCGCGACAGACTCACCGCCGAGCTCGTTTCTCTCGGCTACCCGGCGGAGCTCGGGGACATCATCGCAGAGCATATCGGCAGCCCGAAGGGCATGGAACGGATGATATCCTATCTCGGATATGTCCGCCCGGAAAGGGTGGAGCTTATCATTGACGAGATGCTCGCTGTCAAGAGCGATATCGACAGATGGCGGGAGAAAAAGGAGCACGAGAGGGCGAATGCCGCTTACAACACGGTGCTCAACTGCGGGCTCGGGGAAGACGATGAGATATAGGAGGAAGCCGTGATAACAGACTGCTGCGACGAGTCCAGGGCGCTGCACGATGCGAACCACAGCATCGGCAAGCTGCTCATAGCGCTTGATGCGGCAGCCGAGATCTGATCAGGTTGATCCATGACGATTTTCATAAATATAAACAGGAGGTCATAATATGTCTGACGGAACACGCTATACCAAAGCAACGTGGAGGATAATGGAGCAGCTGCTCGATGTCGAGGATATGGAGGAGGCACTCTCCGGCAGCCTTGAGATAATAGTCGAGGTGCTTGAGAGCGAGGCCGGAGCGATCTGGCTGCTGGACAGCAAAACTGACAGGCTCTCGCCGGTCTACCATATCGGGCCAGCCGATATATCGAATATAAGCATCGAGAACGGCATCGGTCTTGAAGGTCTTGTTACAAAGACGGGGAAGTCGGTCGTTATTTCCGACGCTGCGTCCGATCAACGCTTCGAGGGGACGGTCTTTGATGACAACGGGCTGACCTCGAAGACGGTGATCTGCGTGCCGCTGAATAATCTGCACGATAACATCGGATGCGTTGTTATCGTCAACAAGAAGGACGGCAGCAGCTTTGACGATGAGGAGCTGCGCCTTGCGGAGCACATGGCCTCACTTGCAGCGATCACCATAGACGAAAAGGGCTTCACCGTGGAGCTCGACGAGAGCAAGGAGGTGCTTGCGAGCCTGCGCGGGATAACCAAGGAGTTCCCCTCCGGCGACGGTGTGCTGAAGGTACTCAAGGGGATAAACCTCGATATCTACAAGAACGAATTTGTGGTGATACTCGGCGAGTCGGGCTGCGGAAAATCCACGATGATGAATATTGTCGGGGGCATGGATTTCCTGACCGACGGTACTCTCACCATTGAGGGCAAGGACTTCTCTCACCCCTCGGATGCAGAGCTCACCAAGTACCGCAGGCAGTACATTGGCTTTATATTCCAGTCCTATAACCTTATGCCGAACCTTACCGCCATCGAGAACGTCAGGTTCATAGCCGAGCTGGTGGACGACCCGATGTCCTGCGAGGAGGCTATCGCAAGCGTAAATATGACCGACAGGGCGAATAACTACCCCGGGCAGATGTCCGGCGGTCAGCAGCAGAGAGTATCCATCGCCAGAGCGCTTGTCAAGAAGCCGAAGCTCATCCTTGCCGACGAGCCCACCGCCGCACTGGACTACTCCACCAGCATAGAGGTGCTGACCGCTATCGAGGAGGTAGTCAAGAAGCAGGGCACCACCGTTATGATGGTCACTCACAACGGTGAGATCGCCAAGATGGCGGACAGGGTAATAAAGGTGCGCAACGGAAAGATCGCTTCGATAAAGAAGAATATGCACCCGCTTCACGCCGCGGAGCTGGTATGGTAAGGCACCGGGAGGAAGTGTTATGAAGAAAACACAGCGGATAGATACCCTGAGAAATATAAAGAAGAACATCCTCTCCTGGATCTCGATACTCTTCATCGCGGGGGCGGCGGTCATGGCTTATCTCGGCATAACCTTTGCCGCGCAGGGTATGCGCAGAAACGGCAACGATTTCTATACCGAGACAAAGTTCCGCGACCTTGAGATCGCATCCACGCTGATGCTCTCGGGCGAGGACATCGAAGCAATAAAGGCCGTGAGCGGGGTAAGGGATATAGAAGGGCTCTACTTCGCCAACGGAAAGCTCAGATACGGCGGCAGTCAGGAGGGGATATCCGTATCCTCACTGACCGAGAGGATAAACGTGCCCCTTGTCAGGTCCGGGACGCTGCCCGTTAATTCGGGCGAGTGCGCCGTGGAGCAGACGGTGGCGGAAAAGCTGGGCATCAAGCTCGGAGACACCGTAAAGCTGACCGACGACACCTCTGATTCCCCGGCCGGGAACCTTAACAAGACCGAATTCAAGGTGACAGCTCTTGTTCTCGACGCAGATCATATAGCCAAGTCCGAGCAGACTCCGGGCAGGAGATATGTGTATGTGCCCAGGATCGACTTCAACGAGAAGGATATGGAGGGCAACTATATGAAGGTCGAGGTGCTGGTGGAAGGCACCGAAGGCCTTGACCGTTTCGGCAGCGAGTATCTCGACAAGGTGGATGAGGTGAAAAAGAGGATCGCCGAGATCGGTTCGGTAAGGGCGCAGGAGAAGTACAACGAGCTAAAGACCGGACTTAACGAAGCGCTTGCCGAGCTGCGCGTGCAGATTAAGAAAGAGGAAGAACAGGCCAAAAATATGTCGGATGACGACCCTGAGACCAAGCAGGAACTCCTGAAGATCTGTGAGACTTCAAGGGCGGCTCTTGATGAGACAGAAAGAGAGCTCGCCAAGCTCAAGGACGGCAACTGGTTCATCTACGGCGTTACCGGAAATCCCGGGTATGTTCACCTGTCCTCGGGAGCGGAGAGCGTATCGAGCCTGAGCTTTACCTTCGCGCTGTTCTTCATAGTCATCGCCGCACTGGTCATCTACACCAGCGTCGGAAGGATAATGGAGGAGCAGAGAAAGCTCATCGGAGCGGCGAAGGCTCTTGGTCTCTTCAACAGGGAGATCCTTGCAAAGTACATGGTCTTTGCGCTCAGCGCGGTACTCATAGGGACCCTGCTGGGCACGCTTGCGGGCTATTTCCTGATACAGCAGGTAGTTCTCAAATCGTATAATATGATGTATGTTCTGGGCAGCCTTACGCCGGCCTTCAATTTCCCGCTGACGGTCATCATGATCTCGGGAGCTCTGCTGCTGGCGGCAGCGGCGGTGTGGCTCTCCTGCTCGAAGCTGATGAAGTCCACGGCGATACAGCTCATGCAGGAAAAGCAGCCGGCAGGCGGGAAGAAGAAAGGCCGCAGCGGCGGCAGGCTCTATGCGAGACTCATATTCAGGAATATGCGTTCCGATCTTTCACGAGTGCTGATAACGACGGTCAGCGTCGCGGGATGCTGTGCGCTGCTCGTTGTGGGCTTTACCATGCGCAGCAGTGCGAACGGCATCATCCCCAATCAGTTCGGCAAGATCGAGAAGTTCGACCGCAAGCTGACCTACAGCAAGGATTCGGAGGAGGAGTCGAACTCCGAAGCCGAGTTCGAGCGCATACTGAACAGCTACGGCGCCGAATGGGTCAAGCTAAACGATGAATACCGGCTTTACAGCGACAATGATGACATCGGCAGCGCAGAGGTCTTCTGCGGAGATTTAAACGAGATAAACAGACTGTTCGGGCTCATCGACCCTGACACCGGCAAGGCGCTCGACCTCAGGGACGACGGGGTCTACATCCAGAGCCGGACAGCCGAGACCACAGGCATGAGGGCGGGAGACAAATTCGTGATCTACAACAAGTTCATGTGCCCCTGCGAGGTAAGAGTCGCGGGAGTGTTCACGAATTACATCGGCTACAATATGGTCGTCTCGGAGAAGTATTACAGCGAGATCTTTGACGAATCTCCCGAGTACAACACCTATCTCATAAACTCCAAGGGCGCCGACGGCAAGGCCATGACCGCCGAGCTGGGCAAGGTGGAAGGCTACAAGGGGATGAAAGAGGTCTCCAAGGACAAAAACAGAGTCGAGAAGGTAGTTCTGATCTTTACGGGCATCGCGGGTATCATGGTGCTTGCCGCGGGACTTATGGCCTACTTCATCCTGCTCAACATCAATAAGATGTACATAACCCAGAAGACCCGTGAGCTTTCGATCATGCGTATCAACGGCTTCACGGTGGGCGAGGTCAAGAAATACATCCTTATGGAGACGGTAGTCACCACGGCGGCGGGCATACTTATCGGTCTGACGGCAGGCTCGGTGATGGGCTATGTGGTCATCCGGTTTATCGAGACCTCTTACGTTCAGTTCGTGCGCAGCGTGAGCTTTGTGTCATGGGGTCTGGCTGTAGCGATCACGGTGTTCTTCACCTTCGGCATCAATGCCATAGCGCTGAGAAAGATAAAGCATCTGAAGCTGACGGATGTGGCTTAAATGTAAAAGTCCAGAAAAATGTACAGTTAACACGGAGCAAAAAAATGGATATCTCCCCGCCGCGTGCGGGGAAGATATCCATTTTTGCATTATCCCGGTAATTATGTTCAGCAGTCCACGAGCTTGCGGTCAACGAGCTTGACTATCCTGTTGCCGTAGGCGGCACATTCCGCAGAGTGTGTGACTTGAAGTATGGTTATGCCTTTCTCTTCATTGAGACGCTTGAAGAGCGACATTATCTCATCGCCAGAGGCTTTGTCGAGGTTACCGGTGGCCTCATCGGCGAGGAGTATCTCCGGCTCGGTGAGGACAGCTCTTGCTATCGAGGCTCTCTGCTGCTGACCGCCCGAGAGCTGCGAGGGATAGTACTTTCTCTTTGCCGTAAGGCCGGTGAGCTCGAGCAGCTCATTGAGCCTGCGGGTATAATCCTTGGTGTTTCTTCCGGAGAGTTCGATCGGCAGGAGGATGTTTTCCTCGATGGTGAGGTTCGCAACGAGATTATAGAACTGGAACACATAGCTCAGCTTGAATGAACGGATATGGGAGAGCTCCTGATCGTCCATGCCGGAGATGCTCTTGCCGCCGATGCGGATGTCTCCGGTGAAATTGCGGTCAAGGCCGCCGATCAGATAAAGCAGAGTGGATTTTCCGCTTCCGGAGGCGCCTGTCAGCGAGACGAAGCTGCCTCTCTCTATCGTAAGGTCTGCACCGTCGAAGATAAGTGCCTCATTTTCACCCGATCCGAAACGCTTTCTCAGACCGGTTATCTCTATTACATTTTTCATAACTGTACCTCCGTTATTCGTATTTCAGCTCTATGGCTGTGTTCATTTTCTTCAGTGAGGATATGGGCTTTATCGTTGCGAGCAGCAGCGCCGCGATCAGAACTGCGATGAAAGCGATTATCAGCGGAACGTTGAATACTATCTCCACGCCCATGTCAAGCCCTGCAAGGGTAGTCTCTATGAGCGAGGTGAGCAGCGAGCCCATAAGCAGTGCAAGCACGCCTGCGGTCACTGACGAGATCAGTGTCTCGAGGATGATGAGCTTTGAGAGCGTCTTCTTGCTTGCGGCTACCGAGTGGAGCACGGCGTATTTTCTCCTTGACTGTTCAAAGCCGATTATCGCATTGGATACCGCACCGAGCAGTGCAAGTACGCAGCCTACGCCTATCATGCTGTAAAGGACGGTCATTATTTTTGAGCTGTCCTCCTCGTGTGAAGTGATGACCTGAGCTCTTGTTTTTACCGAGGCATCACGGAACAGTTTCTCGACCTCGGAAGTGATCTTGTCAAGGTCATCGGATGAACGAAGGTTGATATATAACCTTTCAACGTAATCGGAAAGATCATCCCTGAACCATTTTTTATTTACGACCAAGCACTTGCTGTAATGATAGATCGTGCTGCAGACACCTTTGACTTTGAATTTGTATGTTTCGTATTCTTTGGTGCCGTCATCCTTTTCGGTGTACACATCAACGTCCTTGATCTCTACCGTGTCACCGGTCTTTACGCCGAGCTGATTTGCATAGCCCTCTCCGATATAGGCTTCACCCTCGGCAGGCTCTTCACCGAGCCCGCTGATGCCCGTATAAAGGCTGTAATCATCGTAAGGTACGAAGCAGACAAAGGATTTCTTCTTTCCGTTGACCTCTGCGTTCGACCAGCTCTGATACAGATACTGGCAATCCTTTATCTCAGGCATATCCTTGACGAACTTTTCGACCTTCTCGGTCTTATATCCAAGATCGATGACCGCGTCCATATTGTAGATGTCGGGATTGTATATCTGAGAGATCGACATCGAGGTGATGAAGATCGCGATGGTGATACCGAGGGATACGAAGGTCAGCTGCGTGCAGGTAACGGTGCTCTTCTTATGAGAGAATTCGTTGGCGGCAAGCTTTGCGCAGGGCAGCCCGAGAGCCGAAAACAGCAGCACCAGCACCTTTGATACGCCCTTGATGAGCAGCGGCAGCACCATGACCGAGCCGATGCTGATGCAGGCGATGGCCGCTATGCTGAGCACGATGCTGTCAGCGAGCATACCGAGAACTATGCCTGCGGCAAGTATCACTGCGCCGATAAGCAGCTTCCTGATGCCGAGATGATAAGCTGTGTCTCTCGACGAGAAGATTATATCACGCACGGGAGTCTTTACTGCCTTGACGAGTGCGCCTGTCTGACAGAGTATCTGTAACACTATCGCAAACACTACCGCGATGGGGTACATATACACTCCTATCGACCAGTTGTCGGGGATCGTGCCGAAGAGCATTTCTATGGCGAGCCTTCCGCCGACTGCGAACAGCGCCGCTCCGATCACGCCGCCGATAAGGCCGTAGATGCCGCTCTCGGTCAGCAGGACGGCTGAGGTCTTCTTTATGCTGCCGCCGAGGCTTCGCAGTGTTCCGATCGTGGAGATCCTCTCGTTGGCGATATGCTTGGACATCGAGAATGTGAGGAACAGCGTCATCATAAGTATTACCGCAAAGATCAGCACGAACACCATTGTCTGATTGTTGATGTCCTCAAGGATCTGATCGGTCATAAGTGCGGCTACAGTATAATCGGGATATTTCTTCTGGAGCTCCTTGACTGTCTCATTGACATCGAGATCGTTGGGGATATCCACGTAAGCAATGGCTCTGCCGTTTACTCCGTCATTACCGATCTTACGGACATTCTCCTCGCTCATGAAAAGCGTTGACGTGTTGCGGCGGAAATACTTGTCTGTGCTGACCGCGGTCACTTTCAGGGAGATCTCCTTTACGGCCGGCTCTTCGTCCTTCTTGTCCTGAGCGGGTTCGATCGTTCTTGACAGCTTTACGGTGCTGCCCACACTCAGTCCCGCTTTTTTGGCGAACTCCTCGGAAATAACGACTCCGTCTCCGGGCTCTGGCTTGGTGTCAAGGAGACCGAATTCTGCTGCCTTATCGGGATCGAAATATGTGGTCTTTATCGAATACTCGCCCTTGGAGGTCTTGGCGTTGGCATTCCACATTGCAGAGATCAGCATCTTTGAGCCGTCCGGAAGATCCTTTTCATTGATGACAAGGTTTCTGTTCGTGTCGATGAATTCTATTTCCGCTCCGCCGTAGACGTTGAGCATCAGTTCCCTCAGCTGCTGCTCGGGAGCGTCTCGCCCGCCTATACACAGGAGCAGTGCGAATGCCGAGGCCGCCAGAGCTATGATGACAGCAAAGGATCGTATCGGCTTTCCCGTAATGTTGCGTCTGGTCATTTTTCTGATGATAGACATTGATATCTTCCCTTTCGTTATGAGATTACCATATCAGATCTCCGAGGCAGACGTTCTGCCTTTCTTTGAGAACATTATATTACATAATCCGAGGCAATTTTCATTTTCTGCACGAATTGTCGGAAACTATGCACGAAAAAACCGCAGGCTCCGTCGAAGCGATACGGTCTCTTGGATCTATATATGGCAACACCGCACAACCCACGGCTAAAGCCTCTGCACGTCATCTGCTTGCATATTTTCCGTCATAGCACACAAATTCTCCTTGCCGGGCGGCAGCCCGCCTGCGTCAAATTTATGCACTCTGACGAAAAATCTGACTGCGCATCTGACGCACAGGGGTTGTGCGGTATTGCCTTAAGGTATCAGCTGTCGGCGGGCTGGTCGGGAAGCGGCTCGTAGAGGATCACCGAAACGCTGAACACGCCGCCCTCATGCGTAAAGGAGCAGGTGCCGCCGTACTTTTCCGCGATGCTCTTTACCGAGCTTATGCCGATTCCCTCGCCGGGATGCTTGGTGGAATTGAACACGCCGTCCTCATTGACGGTCGGGGCGGTCGCAAAGCTGTTTTTCACCGAAAGGGTGAGGCAGCGGGTGCCGGAAGCCGAGGTCTTGTACACCGCCGTAAGGTCGATGAACCTTTCACCGGTCACTTCCTTGCAGGCGTCCGACGCATTTTCGAGGACGTTTCCGAAAACGACGGCGATATCCTTGCTGTCGGCGAAGATCTCCTCGGGGATATCGGCCTTTACGGAAAACGAGATGCTGTTTCTGTATGCCGTTTCCGAATAGAACGCAAGCACGATATTGACCGTCTGGTTCTCGCAGAACATCAGCGGCTGGTCGAGGCAGTTCTGCTCGTTATAGGAGTTGATGAGCTCATCGAGGGCGGAGAGGTCTCCGCTTTGTCTTATCTGTTTGAGCAGGGCGGTATGGTGACGCAGGTCGTGCCTTGTTCTGCGCATATTCTCGAGCCTGGCGTTAAGACTGTCGAACTGGAGCCTCTGTATGGAAAGCGCATGGTTCTCCGCGAATAGCGAGAGGTTCCTTTCATACAGCCTTGCCGAGCCGACGATGATCCGGTAGATCAGCACCGAGCCCGCGGAGATCGCAAGCAGATAGAGCGTGCTCATGGGATCCATAGAGGTCTCGACATCCCAGCTCCCGCCCGCATAGAAATGCCAGAGCGAGATCAGATTGAATACCGCCGGGACGAGCCACAGATACCGCCACGGATGCTTGACCGCTTTTCCGTTCTCGATGACGGTGTCGGTGGTATGGCCGCCGATATCCTTGAACAGCAGGAAATACATAAGGGGCAGCGCTGCCGCCATCACGATAACGATGAACAGATGGTATGTGAAACGGTATTTCTCCAGGGCGTTGTCATGGAAGTATATGCCCTCAAGGCATTTGGCGCTCACCACAACAAGATCTCCGAGATTGGTCAGAGCCAGAACGGTGAAGATCAGCTTTCCGATATGATCCTTTATTGTTGCGAAAATGAAACCGATATACACGATATTGGTGATAATGTCAAAGACCTGATAGGGGACGTATTCCGACAGGATGAGCCTTACCGGCAGGGTCGCCAGCAGGAAGGTGAGTGCCGTGAATGCCAGCAGGAACGTAACGGATCTTTTAAAGCGCCAGTGCCCCCTGAACGAATACAGGATCAGCACCATATAAGGGAACGAGCAGAGAAAGGTGTACAGGAGCCTTCCCAACACATAGGAAGTACTGAGATCGGTCGTCATAGATCAATGTCCTTTCTTCAATATCTTTATTATAATAGCATATTCTTCCATTCAAGTCAAGAATTCGTGCAAAAAACCGGGCGATTGGTGCATGGATTTGCAAAGATCGCAAAAGTGTGTTATAATGACATTGAAAGAAACACGAAAGGAGTTTCTCTGTATGCTCGTAGCTATTTGTGACGACAGCAGGACCGATGCGGAAATGATAAGGTTCTCGCTTATGGATATAACCGATGAGCTTGAGACAGTCTGGTTCAGCACCGGCAAGGAGCTTATAGAAAGCATAAAAAGCGGCGCATTTTACTCGCTCATCTTTCAGGACATCTATCTTGAGAACGAGCTCGGCATGGATATAGCCAAGGAGGTCAGGGAGCTTTCCCCCGACACTCAGATAATCTTCGTTACCACGAGCCTTGACTACGCGATCGAAGCCTTTAAGGTGCAGGCGATAGATTATCTCGTCAAGCCCTGCTCCGAGGCGGATGTGGTAAAGGCGTTCACCCGCGTTACCATGCGGATAAACAAGCAGGCGTCATCGTCGGTGGTGATAAATGCCGGCAAGGATATCCGGGTATTCTATCCCGAGAATGTGATAAAGCTCGAGAGCGACCGCCACTATACGGTGATATACTCCCGCAACAAAAAGACAGACCGGGTGCTCATCAATTTCTCCGAGGCGGCGGAGCTGTTCGGCAAGAAATTCATCGAGCTGCGCCGGGGTCTGCTCGTCAACCCGGATTATATCGAGAGGATCAGCGGTGCGACCGTTATCCTTTCCGACGGCAGCACCTATATCCTTCCCAAGGCCAAGAAGGACAGTGTAGTGGCGCAGTACACCGAGTATATCACCGGGGCAGATACTTAGGGCAACACCGCACGACCCGCGGCTAACGCCTCTGCACATCATCTGCTTGCCAGCTTTCCGTCATATTACCCAAATTCTTCTTGACTTGCGTCAGCAAGCCTACGTCGAATTTAGGCAATCTGACGAAAATCTGGACGGCGCATCTGATGCACAGGGGTCGTGCGGTGTTGCCCTAGAGCTCTCCCGAGAATGTCTATGACCTGAAAAAAACTACCGCTTTGCCGATCGGCCGGCAAGGCGGTAGTTTTTTATGTTCTTTCAGTTCCTGTCATCAGTCTGCGAGCCGCCGACGAGCATATCGTAGGTGACGCCGTACTTCTCGGCGATATCTCTGGCGTAGGATGAGCCCTCCGGCTTGGCAAGAGCCGCCTTGAAGGAACGCCTGCCCTCCTCTGTACGCATTATCAGCGAGGCGGCGCCTGCACCTGTGCTTTCACGGGTAAGCTCCTCGGCATCCTCGCCGAGCTTGTGCATATGGGTGTTGTAGACCGTCCGCACGCTCCTTGTAAGCAGCGCTTTCACGGAGTCCTTTGCGATGTAGTAGCCCTCCTCGAAGGAGGTGGTGGAGAAGGTCTCGTTGAGCAGCAGGAGGCTTCTGTCCGTGGCCTGCGAGAACATCTCCCGGAAGCGTACACATTCCTCTCCGAGCCTGCCGAGATCCATTGTTTTGTCTTCGTCGGCAGGGAAGTGGGTGAAGATGCAGTCGCAGGGGACATAGCGGAAGCTCTCCGCCGGGACGAAAAGCCCGCCCTGCGCCAGAGCGAACAGCTGACCGACAGCCTGTGTGAGAGTGGTCTTTCCGCCGCGGTTGGCACCCGTGAGGATATAGACGGTGTGCTCACGGTCAAAGGAGAGGTCGTTGAGCACGATCTCGCTGACATTCTCCACGGTCATGGCGAGCTTGATATTGAAGAAGCCCTTTGCCTCCATGGAGGCTTCGCTATCTGATACCGGCTGAGGCTCGCAGAACACACACCCCTTTTGCGTGAGCCCGCCGATATATTCCGCGCATCTGATGTAATATACGAATTCGGGAAGCAGCGCCGAGATATTGACTATCGCCACGTTCGCGTACTTGGTAAGGGTGTCCCTCAGCTTCTTGACCAGCGTACCGAGCATTTTGCTCAGCACTGTCTCAAGTTGGAAGGGTGTGCTTACCGCTGCGTCCCCGGGGACGATATTTACCATAGTGGTCTTGGCCTTGGTGTAGGAGGCTATGGATGACAGCTCGGTGAGGGGGCCGGGATCGCTCTTGTCGAATTTGTCGATCTGATGGTAGCGCATATCGCCGTCCCAGTCGGAGGTGTCCCGGATCCTGTCCTTGGAGGATATGGCGTCGGCAAAGCTGCTGACGATGCCCGACTTCTTGAAGGGCTTGCTGTTGACCGAGATCAGCCCCATGCTGACGGCCTCAAACCGCTCGTTGACATTGATGCCGAGGGTGACGCTCTTGACGTCGGAGGCCTTCATTTTCAGCTCGTCGATATCCTTCTTCATACCGGCAAAGCAAGCGTCCTCATAAAGCCCTGTGATGTAGTCTCTCAGCGAGATCAGCCCCTCGGAGCGTATACGCTCGTCGGAGAGACAATCCCTCATGGCCTCAATGGTCTTTATGTAGCTGTCGAGATCGTCAAGGCGGTGGAAGAGGTGCCAAAGCCCCATTTCCTCGTCGTTGGTCTTGTGCATGGAGGAAAAGTCCTTCATGAACTGTATCCTGCCGAACAGCTCCGTCATCGTCTTTCTCAGCTCGGGCAGACGGAGGATATCCCCGAAGATCTGCTGACGGTAGACCGCAACGGCCGGGTCGGCAGAGAGCTTCGAGAGCACATTCGAGATCAGGCGGCGCTCCTTCTGGTCGCCCGACACCTCCTGGCAGAAGGTATCGAGGCCGAGATCGTGCATCACATTATCCGGGAGCCTGCGGTATTCGATGTCTGCTCCGGCAGGCTGCATCAGGCTGAATCCGGGACTGTTATCCATAATAACACCTCTTAGAGTTTTTTAAGGGGGATACAGATATAGCTGACCGTATCTGCGGGATCCTCGGCAGGCGGCAGATAGAACTCCAGTGAATAATTGCCCGCTAAAGTATAACCCTGCAAAGAGGGGAGCCATTCCGACCAGATCTGTGTATTGACCGTCTGCAAACTGTCGGGCATAGGCCCCTTGCACTTGAACAGTGCCCACAGCCCTCCGGGGATCTGACAGGTCTCGCAGCCATCGGGGATATCCTCCCAGGGCTGATACAGGTCGGCGATCCAGTAGTCAAAGGTCTTTCCGTCCATATCCGAGCATACGCCGAACATTCCTTTCAGGCCTTTCATATCCGACATCCAAGCGCTCCAGAATTTCGGTATTTCTCTGTAGCTTGTCTCGGCATCAAATCTCTTTCTGACGCCCACCACCGTAAACGGTACTTTTTCAACGATCTTGTAATCCAACATATTTCCGCCCTCCAATGTAATTTTGATATGCAGCGGAGCGAATGACCGCAGATTAGCCCCCGACTCTCTTGCCTGTGTCGGGGTGATGCCGTGAAAGCGCTGAAAGGCTTTCGCAAAGCTGTCGGGGGAATCATAGCCGTACTTCATGGCGATGTCGATCACCCTGCGATCCGAGCAGGCGAGCTCCTGTGCCGCCAGCGTCATCCGGCGCGAGCGGATGTACTCACCGACGGTCATGCCGCACAATGCGCCAAAGATACGCTGATAGTAGAAGGGAGACAAAGCGGCCTTCCCCGCGATCTCTTCGATATTCAGCTCCTCCGTCAGATTCTGCTCGATATACTCCACGGAAGCCTGAAATCCCACGATCCATCCGTTCATAACGGTCACCTCTTTCCGCTGTAACTTTATTGTATCACATCAAGGCATTTCCCGTCCCGACTTTTTATGCTCTCTTTGTCGCGGCCGGGGAGGGGGGTTACAGCATATTATACTGCATCCCGCATCCGCAAATTGAAACTGCGCTGACGGGCTGTTACTGCTTCTTTCTTATCAGCTTGGCGATTATCGCTGCCAGCAGAGCCGCTCCTGCGGCGCACACGGCTATTATTGCAAAGGTCCCGAGGCCGCTGCTCCCGCTGTCGGAGGCTTCTGCAACAGGTGTTGTTTCGGTCTGTTCCTCGCTTGAGGGCTCGGCTTCCGTGACCGTCACTGCCGCAGTTGTTTCTGAGGTGACGGTCCCGCTCTGCGAGGTGATCTGTTCCTCTGCGGAGGTTAGGGTCTCGGAGACTTCGGTCTCGGTTTCAGCTTCGGGAGGTATCTCCGTTTCGATAACGGTCTCGGAGACCTCCCGGCGGGTGGTCGTCTGTTTTGAAGCAGTCGTGGTCTTCGGAGACGTTACGGTGGTTTCCTTTGCGGTGGTAGTGGTAGTTGTGGCAGTTTTCTTTGCGGTGGTCGTGGTCGTTGTCTGTCTGGTGGTGACGGTGGTCTGCTTTGTGGTGACGGTGGGGCGAGGATCAATAGTGAAGTTCTTGGTGACGCTTCCTGTATAGCTGCCCTTGCCGGTAACGGTCACACTTGCGGTGCCTGCGTTGGTGTTGTCGGTGTATGAAACGGTGTAGTCGGTGCCGTTTCTGAGAGCCTTGCCGTTGTATTTCACGGTGACGGAGGGCGTCTTTGCAGAACCGTCATAGGTGAAATCGGTCTGTGAGAGCGTGACCTGAGCCTTGGAGATGTTCACCGTCGTGCCGGCGACCTTTACGTTCAGCGTCAGCTTTTCCGAACCGTTCTTTGAGGCTGCCGTGATCACGGCTGTGCCCTCCGCTTTTGCCGTGACCTTTCCGTTGGCATCGACAGCCGCCGCAGCGGTATTGCTGCTCGTCCAGCTGAAGCCCGAGGCATCGAACGTTGCATAAGTCTGGTTCCAGCCGGGGTTTGCTCTGCAGACCTCCAGCGAGATCACCGAGCCGGGCTTGGTGCTGTATGTGTTGGTGGAGGCGGTGTAGCCGGAGACGCTTTTGAGCGCCTTTCCGCCGCTGCTGAAATAGAGGCTGCTGCTTCCTGTCAGGACATCGACGTTTGCGGTCACAGCCGTTTTGGAGTTCTTGGTCTCGGTCTGCGAGGCGCTGTCCCATCCGAAAAGCTGCACCCAGTAAACATAGCCCCCGGAGCTGAACACGCCGATGCCTATGCTCTGGAAATCCTCGCTGATCATATTGGCGTAATGCCCGGAGGAATTCTTCCACTGCTCAAAGGCTCCGCTTGCATTAAGAGAACCGTTGGCGGCGATATTCTCCCCGCCCGCCTTATTGCTGACGGTAAAGCACAGCTCGCCGTTGGGACGGTAGTGGTTGAAATCCACGCTTATCTCTGCGGCACGCTGCATAGCCGCCGCGGTAAGCTCCTTGTCGAGGGTAAGCGCACCGACGCCCTTCGCTGAACGCTCGGCATTGACGAGTTTGAGCATATTCTGTGCGCTGTCGTAATAGTATGTACCGCTGACCTTCAGCGTGACCGCCGATCCCGCGAAGGCGGTGACTGTTGCGAAGCAGGCTGTTATCACAAGTGTAATGATGATTGCTGCCGCAGCTCTGAATAGTTTCATCGCTCTCTCCTTATAGACTGAGTCCTGAGCGGCTCGCCGCCGGACTTTCACGAACACGTCTTTAATACAGTATATCACATTTTCTTACTTTTTTCAAGACTTATATGCGATCTGCAGCGCACTCCAATTTGCAAGTATCATTTGTATCAAGATAAACTGCGGCGCGTAAAGATACAATAAGTCCCCAATAAGGCCCAAGGGCATTTTCAGACAAAAACAAAAGCTCTCAAACCGCGCATCTGCACTGCTTGAGAGCTCGCGTAACGGTGACTCGTCCGGGAATTGAAAAAGTCAACCCATTTTCAGCACTAATAAGTGGTAAACAAGTGGTTGATACGGCCGCATTTCTGTACTAAAAAACGGACAGCAGCTTGATCATGGTATTTTTGACCCGGAGAGAGCTGCTGTTTTTAAAAAAAAATGAAACTATTTTTCATCCTGCTGCGACTTATACTATGAAGGCTGATGAGACAGTGCGCTTTCAAAGCTCTGCGATCGGCTAAAACGTATAGAAAAGAGAATGAAGAAAAATGATAATGACCAAAAGATACCTGGCATTGATATCTGCGCTTATGATGATCGTTGCAGGTACATCCTGCGCATCTGAGGACAGCTCCTCAGAGAACGGGTCATACGCTGTTAAGACTACTGTTTCAACAGAAGAAACCGCTCCGGTTCCCGCCGAAAGCTCCGGAGAGGCCACAGAGCTTCCTGCCGACGAGCTGCCTGCAATGGATTCGGCTTATAAAGTGCTTGACTGTCTGGACGCTCCCGGCACACCTTCGGGGATATATTCCTGCGGTAACACTGCTGTGATCCAGTGCGCCTCCGCTGATGAGAACGACAGGATGATCGTGAAATACTATGTGGTCGATGCGGTGAACGATAAGCTGCTGCGCACCATAGATAACTGTGATCCGCTTGAGACCCTCCTCGGGATAGATTCCGAAGGTACCGTGATAACTCAGGATGATCTGTCGGGAGATACGCAGAAGCTTATATACTACAAGGCCGACGGTTCGCGCATTGTGAAGGAGTCGGCTGTCAAGGTCTATAATCTGAAATGCGATGCAGAGGGTCAGCTTTACGATCTTGACAAGGGCATAATCGGCATAAACTCCGACGACAGTGAGCAGGTCATATTCGACAACGATGAGACAGAGGGTGTCGAGATTTACGATACATTGAGGAACAGAGCCGTGGCTGACTACTGCAGCGAGAGCTTTACAGTCGGCAGGAGGCTGGTGCTGGTCGATACTTCAACAGGCAGAGAGATAGCGGAGCTCGGGACTGCATCCGGCACTATTGTAAACAGCGCAGGCGACTATATCGCTGTTACCTGCACATCAGATAGTGAAATCAGTGAACAGATCTGCTCCGTGTTTGAAAAGGAGACCGGCAAGCGGGTCGGCACCTACTCTATAAAGGACAGGAACACAGACTACGATTTTTCTAACGGCAGCAGCTACGGTATCGCCGCTGAGAGTTCTGAGGACAGCAGTTCACTCTCTTTTGATTTTCTGAGGCTTGCCGACGGTGCGACAGGCAGTATATCTGCTGACATACCGGATGCAAGAAGGGCAATAAGCACAGGTATCACATCCGCGGACAGGTTCCTGAGTGCTGTCGTCACCGGAGACCCGGGGCAGTTCAGAGTCAGGCTTGTAATGACCGATCCCGGTCAGGTGGACTTTGACGGCGCTCTCGATAAAGCCGAGCCAATAAAGTTCCCCGAAGAAAAAAACTATAAGTGCGGTGAAAAGTATAAGGAGATCAGATCCGAGGCTGACAGCATCGAGGAGGAATACGGCGTCAGGATACTCATCGGCGATGAGGTGCTGAATATCGAGAATGTCAGCAACACAATTGAGATCGTCTCCGATGAGAGCGAAATGGCTTCAAAATATGCCTATGAATCTGCCAAAAGCGCAGTACACACGCTCGACGATATGTTGGGAAGATACCCCGATGGCTTCTTTGAAAAGTTCAAAAGAAACGGCAAGGGCGGCCTTTGCATCGCACTTTGTGATTCTTTTACCAACAGTGTTGACGAATACGGCTTCACTCCGGGAGGCGTTACCAGGACTTACGGCGCCTGGGAGATCATAGCGATCTCCACAGCAGAGATCGACAGCCAGACAGGCAACGCTATCCATCACGAAATGTTCCACGCAGTCGAGGATATAGTCAGCCGTAAGCTGGGGGGTATCAATGAGGCTGAATGGGATGCCCTGAACCCGGAGGGGTTCTCCTACGAGGATAGTTTTGACGATTACTGCGCCGGCAATATAAGCTCCGAATATATCTGCGGGTCTGACGAGGATCCTTACTTCTACAGCGAATACGGCAAGGTAGATTCCAAAGAGGACAGAGCCACGCTGATCGAGGCGCTGTTTTCAGATGCCTATTCCGCGGCTCCCGACGGCTATATTGAGGACATCACCGGAAATCGCCCCCACCTGAAAGCCAAGTATGACTGCCTTGCCGACTGGACAAAACAGTTTTTCGGCTATGTTTATTGGGAGGAAATGCTGGGTGTTGAGCTGTAAGGATAGGGCGCATTTCTGAATAATCAGAAACAACGCTGTGGTTCCTGATGAGTCGGACAATTAATCTGTGATATATCTTCCGAAAAGTGCAAATTATGCGTTTTGAAACATCCGGATCTGTTTAGCCTTGACCCCTCGGTGCGGATGTGCTATAATCATAAATGACAAAGATAAAAACGCAACGTGTGCCTTTTGGTATGCCAGAGCCGGTAGGTAGCCCGGCCGTCCTGTTTCACAGGGTAAGTAACCCTCCCCTCCGGGTCGTCCGTTCTCTGTCCGTAGCATTTCTTAGGAGGGAACGATATGGACAAGACGAAGGGTATGCTGACGGTGTTTTTCGACGAGCCTTTCTGGGTGGGAGTATTTGAGCTGACCGAAAACGGCAGGCTCTCAGCCGCAAAGGTCACCTTCGGTGCCGAGCCGAAGGACAGCGAAGTCTGGGAATTCATCTTAAAGCATTACTGTGAGTTGAAGTTCAGTCCTGCTGTCGAAGTAAAAACGAAGCATACTGCCGACAATCCGAAGCGGCGACAGCGCAGTGTGCGAAAAGAGCTTGCCAATACCGGCATCGGTACCAAGTCGCAGCAAGCGCTGAAACTGATGCAGGAGCAAAACAAGACCGAGCGCCGTCAGCTCACCAAAGAGCAGCGCGACGAGGAAAAGCAGCGTCAGTTTGAACTCAGACAGCAAAAACGCCGGGAGAAGCACAAGGGTCATTGACCGTTTTTCCTGCAGAACAAGAAGTCCCCGCAGTTCCGGCTGCGGGGATTTCTTGCGATATATGCTATCAGGTCAAGTGACAGATATGATAATCGTAATAATCTGAAAATGATCGATCAGCAAAATCCGGTCGGCGTTATTGACAAAATTATTCAACAGTGATATAATTAATATCAACAATTAGACAAAAATATGGAGGGACACTGAATGGCTTTTTTAGCTCACAGAACGGAAGATAACCGCGAGCAGACTCTGATCGATCATCTGAACGGAGTGGCAAAGCTTTCCGAGGACTTATCTCTCACTCCGTTTAAACCGTATGGCCGATTTCTGGGTTTGCACCATGATATAGGAAAATATGCCGATGATTTTCAAAAGCGAGTAAGGGGAGCCAATATTCGCTTTGAACATGCGATCTGCGGCGCAATAGAATTGGATAAGTTCGAGATTTCACGAGTACAAAAGGCATTTATCCCTATGTTTGAATATTGTATCGCAGGGCATCACACAGGATTGCCCGACGGCGGTTCAACCGGAAGCGGCGAAGAATGTGCCGACTTGCACGGACGGCTCAAGCGTGCAAAAGACTATGTTGGGAACGCAGATTATAGTGCTTATAAAAATGAGATAAAAGAAATATTTCCCGATACATCCGCACTGTTCAAAATGCTCACACTTAACATAAGTAAAGATGATAATCGTGAGATCGTTGAGAGATACGCTTTTTTCACAAGATATCTGTTCTCGTGTCTTACAGATGCAGATTATTTGGATACTGAAAAATTTTTTATGCCAGAAACCGACAGGAAACTCAAAGCCGATTTTGAAGCTGTGTCTGCTGCTGTAAACAGAAAAATGGATGAGCTTAATAAAAAAGCGAAAACAGAACTGCAAAGAACACGGCACAGGCTTCTGGAGCAAGCTGTGACCGGAAGCGACGGCGATGAGAACATATTTCTGCTCAATATGCCCACAGGCAGCGGAAAGACCTTATGCAGCCTGAAGACAGCCCTTGATATGATCGGACGTTCACATGGAAAGCTCAGACGTATAATCTATGTGATACCTTACACAAGCATAATTGAACAGACCGCAGATGAGTTTACGAATCTCTTCGGAGATCACGCCGATATCCTGCAGCATCATTCAAACTATTATTTTGATACCGAA
Source organism: Ruminococcus sp. (assembly GCA_017534595.1). Classification (GTDB taxonomy): domain Bacteria; phylum Bacillota; class Clostridia; order Oscillospirales; family Ruminococcaceae; genus FB2012. The sequence goes on along the minus strand of JAFXVY010000098.1, from coordinate 7,097 downwards.
AATGATGAGTGTACTACGGAGAAGAAGCTGCAGCTCGCCTGTGAGAACTGGGACAGCCCATTTGTTATAACAACAAGCGTGCAGTTTTTTCAGTCGCTTTATCATTACAGAGGGTCAAGTCTGCGAAAAATGCATAATATGGCTGAATCAGTGATAGTATTTGATGAAATACATCTTCTGCCCCTTGAAATGCTTCAGCCGTGTTTGCGCGGAGTTGGTTACATAACACAGTATCTTGACAGCAAAGCTATATTTCTTTCGGCAACGATGCCGGATTATGCTCGGCTCTTTAATGACTATCTGCCCGGGTGCAGATACAAGGAGCTGATAACCGACAGGGCTGATTTCGTATTCTTCAAAAAGTGCAGCTACAGATATCTCGGGAAAACAGATATCGAAAGCATCGTATGCAAAGCGGAGGAATATACAAACGCACTTATCGTAGTGAACAGCCGAAAGACTGCAAGAGAGGTATATTCGCAGCTTTCGGGAAACAAGTATCACCTGTCAACGTATATGACGCCCAACGACAGGTCGAGGGTCATTGAGTGCATCAGAAAGGATCTTGACGACGGGGTGCAGCTCACTGTAATATCGACCTCGCTCATAGAAGCAGGCGTCGATCTTGACTTTGAGGCGGTTTTCAGACAGCTTGCAGGACTTGACAGCATTTTGCAGTCGGGAGGGCGCTGTAACCGTGAGGGGAGGCGAGATGATGCAGAAGTGTTTATATTTGAGACTGATGAAAAAGGCAGAGACGAGTTGTCGTTGAGGACAGAGATCACAAGAGGACTGCTGAATGATTTTGAAGATATATCCTCAAGCGAATGTATCTGCGAGTATTACAACAGGCTGTTCTATAACAAGAACGATATGATAGACAGAAATTCAATATCTGATAAGGAGTATTATTCCGGCGGGGGTATGGACGGAATAGCCTTCCGGACTTACGCTGAACATTTTGAGATGATAAGAGACGATACCGTAGCTGTGGTTGTTGACAACTGCAAAGAAAGTTCAGATATCCTTGCCGGCTTTTGCAATGATCCAAAATCTGCAAGACGCAGGCTCCAAAGATATTCGGTGGCACTGAAATATTTCAGTGAGTTTATCCCCATGCTGGAAACGGGAAGGATAGAGGAGAAATACAATAACCTGTTCGTGCTGACGGACAATGGCGATTACAGCCCCGAAACAGGGATACTGTCAGACAGGTCAAATGATATTATATTTTGAAAGAGGTGATCGATTTGAGTTACGGATTTAATATCATCGTTGAAGCTGACTATGCCTTGTTCACAAGGCCGGAGATGAAAGTGGAACGGGTAAGCTATGATGTGCCGACTGTTTCTGCACTGGAAGGACTTATCAAGTCCGTGTACTGGAAGCCGGCAATACGCTTTGTTATCGACCGCATAGTTGTGTTCAATCCCATTAAATTCATCAACATACGCCGCAACGAGCTAAAAAGCAAGCTGCCGGTGTCGGCTGTGCGCTCGCAGATGAAGGGCGTGGGCGATGCGGTCATATATGCTGATGAACAGCGAACGCAGCGTGCGGGAATGGTACTTCGGGATGTAAAGTACGGTATCGCTTTCCATTTTGAAATGACCGGCAACAAGTCAGATCACGATGATGAAAGTGAAGAGAAGCATTACAACATAATGCTTAGGCGGCTGAAAAACGGTCAGTGTTTCAGACAGCCGTGTATGGGATGCAGAGAATTTTCGGTAAGAAGCATTGAACTTGTTGAGAAATTCGACCTTGAAAGTGTTGATGAGAGTCTTAAGGGAGATACAGACCTCGGCTATATGCTTTACGGGCTGTGCTTTGAAGACGGAGGCAAGCCGGTAAACGGAGACTGGAACGATCCGCGGTTTTCCGATAAGGCTGACGCGGTCTATTACCGTCCTCATATGATCGACGGCGTTATTGACGTAAACAAGTACAGGGAGGGGTGCTTATGCTGATAAAGGCACTTTGCGAATATGCTGACTTCCTTGACGAGACCGGGCAGGATATGCTCCCCGAGGGTTGGGGGTATCAATATGTAAGCTACAGGATAATGCTCACACCCGAAGGCGATGTTTCAAATATCATTGACATACGCGAAGTACAAAGTCAGACAGATAAAAAGGGCAAGGCCAAGACAATCAAAACAGCTGCTAAATTGCTGCTCCCGGAAAGAACACAGAAAACGGCAATAGATTCCAATACGATAGAACACAGGCCATTGTATATTTTCGGGCTGGAGCTTACAAAAGACGGCCTTGAAGTTACAAGCAAATCCGAGAAGTCCCACAAGGCATTTGCGGAGCATGAACTTGATTTTTTTGAAGGCTTGGACAGCAAAGTTTGTACAGCATATCGAAAATTCATTGAAAAATGGCAGCCGGAAAATGAGAAGGGAAATGCCTTGCTGTGTGATCTGAAAAACGAATACAAGAATTCTTATTTTGCTTTCGGACTCACCGGCGGGGCTGCAAATCTTGAAGACGATGAGCAGTTCAAAAGCAAATATAACGAACACATCAAATGCAAGGCTTCGGAAAAAACAGATTCCGACGATGATATGTTACAGTGCAGCATTACAGGAGAAATGTCAGCTCCTGCAAGGATACACGACAAGATCAAGTTCCCCGGAGGAAATTCGACCGGCTGTGTGCTCGTAGGTATGAAGGAGCCTTCCTTTGAGTCATACGGGAAAACCCAGTCATTCAACAGCGGCATTTCCGAAGCAGCTATGAAAAAATATACCTCAACGCTCAATAAGCTGCTTTCGGATAAAAGGCATCGGATGATACTCGGCGATCTGGTGCTGTTGTTCTTTGCGCTTAAAAGTGATGACGGAGCCGAATGTGATCTATTCTCAATGATGCTCGGAGAAACAAGGGAACAGCAGGCAGCCAAGACGGAAAGCGGCATACATGATGTGTTGAAAACTGCCTTTGCGGGTTCTTCGGGCGACGATAAAGCAGTTGCTGAACTAAGCTGCGATAATGAAGTAACTTTTTACATAGCGGGTCTTACGGCTAATTCATCACGAATATGTCAGAAATTCATTTACCGTGACAAGTTCGGTGCTATAGTCGGAAATCTGAAAAAGCATCAAGAGGATCTGCACATCTGCAATAACAAAAGGCCGGTGTATTTTTCTGATATCGAAAAACAGCTTATCTCACCGAAATCAACAGATACGGCTATTCCGCCGCCGCTTATGACTTCGATTATCATGGCGGCTCTGAACGGAAGCAAGTATCCTGTCGGTCTGCTTGAAAGTGTTATTCGGCGAGTTAAGACCGATAATGATGAAGAAAACAATAATTACATTAAACTGAACGATACAAGGGCGGGCATCATAAAGGCCTGCCTCAACCGGAAATACGGGAGGGAGGAAATCACCGTGGCACTCAATGAAGAAAACAGAGATCCTGCATACCTTTGCGGAAGACTTTTTGCAGTGCTTGAAAAGATACAGCAGGAATCAGTGGAGGGTACGCTCAACAGAACAATAACGGATGCTTATTTCTCATCGGCAGCAGGAAGACCGTCAACAATCCTGCCGAAGCTTATGCAGCTTTCAAAGAATCACCTTCGCAAGCTAAGCGAGGGACGAGCTGTATATTTTGAAAAGCTGACTGGCGAGATAATTGGCGATATGGAGAACGGTTTTCCGCAGACCCTTGATCTTGACGGACAGGGTAAATTTATAGTTGGTTTCTATCAGCAGAAGCAGGCATTTTTCCAGAAGAACACAAATGACAGAAAGGATGGTTAAGTTATGGAAAACGCAATTAAGAACAGGTATGAATTCGTAATGCTCTTTGATGTCGAGAACGGTAATCCCAACGGTGATCCCGATGCAGGTAATATGCCGAGAACAGACCCGGAAACCGGCTACGGCATAGTTACAGACGTTTGCATGAAACGCAAGATCAGGAACTATGTGGAACTCGTCAAAGAAGGCGAGGCAGGCTACAATATACTTATCAAAGCTAACAAGTCTCTTAATTCTAAATTCAAGGAAGCTTATGAGGCTAACAACCTTGAGACAGGACAGAAGGGCAAGAACACAAATGATGTCAAAACAGCCCGTGATTATATCTGCGCTAACTATTACGATGTCCGCACCTTCGGCGCTGTTATGAGTACGGGCGACGACCCCTGTGGGATAGTCAGAGGACCTGTTCAGCTGAATTTTGCAAGGAGCATCGACCCCGTTTTCACCAACGAGATAACCATAACCCGTCAGGCTGTTACCAGCGATAAGGACTTTGAGAACAAGCAGTCCGAAATGGGTAAGAAGAGCTTTATCTCTTACGGGTTATACAGAGCTGAAGGTTATGTGTCCGCTATGCTCGCGCAGAAGGTCACGGGATTCAGCGAGGATGATCTTGAACTGCTGTGGACTGCGATCATCAATATGTTCGAGAACGATCACAGCGCGGCAAGGGGTAAGATGTGCCTGAGAAAACTGTTCGTGTTCAAGCATGATTCGGCACTAGGAAATGCACCATCAAATGTCTTGTTTGATAAGATAACAGTCGAGAGAAAAACCGATGCTCCGCCGAGATGCTTTTCGGATTATTCAATAACGGTTGATAAGATTATGCCCGCAGGCGTAGAGCTTATCGAGAGGATATAACAAAGACCATCAATATCCGTGATATACAGCACTATATGTACTGTCCGAGAAGATTTGCACTTCTGTCTTTGAACAGAGACTGGAACGAGAATGCATTTGTAGTGAAGGCGGATCTGCTCCATGAGCACGTTCATGACGGCAGTCACAGCTTTTCGGATAAGAACAAGGTTGTAAGAAGTGCTGTAACTGTATTTAACGATCAGTCCGAATATGATATATTCGGGGTCACAGACTGCGTTGAGTTCGTAAAAGATAATGACGGAGTTGAGATATGCGGTCTGACAGGAAAATACAAGGTAAGACTGGTGGAATATAAGCCAAAGGCTCCGAAGGGCGAGCCCTTTCGCGAGAGCGATGCTATACAGGCCTTTGCTCAGAAGCTGTGTGCAGATCATGTATGGGGATGTGACAGCGAAGCCTTCATTTTTTACAGCGATATAAAAAAGCGAGTAAGACTGCCCTTTGATACAGCGTATGAAAAGTACGACGAGATGATAAGATCGCTGATATCTGAAATGCGTGAGCTCTCGGAAAATGCACTAATTCCTAAAAGAAAGCGTGGTCAGAAATGCTCGGGTTGTTCTATACATGATATGTGTTTCCCGAAGGATAGCGAATATAACGTGCGAAAAATCGTTATGTCGCAGAAAGGAGCTGATATGTCATGAAACGTCTGCTGAATTCATTGTATATCCTGGATGAGACGGCTTATCTTACGCTGGACGGCGAAAATGTCGTCTGTAAGACAGAGGACAACGAAAAGTTCCGTATGCCGCTTGCTAACGTAGAGGACATTTACTGTTTCAGCTATCTTGGATGTTCCCCTGCACTTATGGGAAAATGTATGGACAGCGGCATAAGCATCAGTTTCTTTTCACCGAACGGCAGCTTTCAGGCAAGGGTACAGGGTAAAACAAGAGGGAACATTCTGCTCAGGAAAGCACAGTTTGAGAAGTTTGCAGCCCCGGATCCCATTCTTATGCAGAACACCATGGCTGCAAAGTTTTCCAATACAAGATATCTGATAAGGCGCTCGGTCCATGATAATCCTCAGCTCGATGAAGACGGCAGATTAAGTGACTGTATCAGTTATCTTGAAAACGGTATTGAACGTGTTTATGAGACAAATCAAGTCGAGATCGTTATGGGTATAGAGGGTAACTGTGCAAAAGCATATTTTGATGTTTTTGACAGATTGATCCTTCATCAGAAGGATTATTTCAGAATGGTCATGAGGACCAAACGGCCTCCTCTTGATCCTGTAAATGCTGTGCTTTCGTTTCTGTATACTATAATGACAAGTATGTATGCATCTGCTTTGGAGGGCGTGGGCCTTGATAGCTGTTACGGTTATTACCATGCTCTCAGACCCGGGAGAAGCAGCCTCGCTTGTGATATGGTCGAAGAGGTGCGATGTATAGCGGAGCGGCTCGTCCTTACAATGATAAATCTGAAAAAGCTGAATGTCAAAGACTTTGAAAAGCAGGAGAGCGGAGCAGTATATCTCAGTAAGGACGGAAAAAAGAAAGTGCTGACAGCCTGGCAGGAAAAGAAAAGGACGACTGTAACTCATCCGTATCTTGGAGAAAAGATACCGCTTGGGATACTGCCTTATGTTCAGAGCTCACTTTTGGCTAAATACATACGAGGTGAGATCTCGGAATATCCCTGCTATTTGCTGAAGTAGGTGATGCTTATGATGATCCTTGTTACTTATGACGTCTCAACGGCAGATAGCAAAGGTAAAACGCGGCTCAGAAAAGTTGCCAAGGAATGTCAGAATTACGGACAGAGAGTTCAGAATTCGGTTTTTGAGATAAATGTCGACTACGGGACTTTTCTGAAGGTCAAGGACAAGCTTTTGAAACTGATAGATGATGAATCGGACAGTATTCGGTTCTATTATCTTGGCAAAAACTGGCAGAACAGAGTCGAACACTTCGGTGCAAAAGAGACATATGACTCGGAAGGAGTGATAATAATTTGAACGGCGAACCTTTTGTATTATTGATTTCCCGCGGGGTTCGCCGGAGAATTCAAGCGGAACGATGAATAAAGTGTTAAGAAGTCGCTTGGCTTTTTATGTTAAGTCCCCCCGTTAGAGAAGCGGTGGCCATAAATATACAATATTTAGGGTCGCCCCCCACGCGGGGGTGTGAGTTGAAATAACAATGAGCGTACCAGGAAGTATTTGCCTGAACCGTCGCCCCCCACGCGGGGGTGTGAGTTGAAATTATTGAGCAGCTGACATTCTCAACGAGCTCTGCGCGTCGCCCCCCACGCGGGGGTGTGAGTTGAAATTACGCCCTATGACGGCGACGAAGTGTCAAGCGATGTCGCCCCCCACGCGGGGGTGTGAGTTGAAATTTGGCACATAAGATACGGATATAGACAGTATACCACGTCGCCCCCCCACGCGGGGGTGTGAGTTGAAATCAGCCCGGCAAATTTT
>JAFXVY010000097.1 GCA_017534595.1 Ruminococcus sp. | reverse complement strand
GAAATCAGATTTTTCGTCAGAGTGCATAAATTCGACGCAGGCGGGCTGACGCCCGGCAAGGAGAATTTGTGTGCTATGACGGAAAATATGCAAGCAGATGACGTGCAGAGGCTTTAGCCGTGGGTTGTGCGGTGTTGCCTAAAATATCTCACGCTGTACCCCTGCACCGGTCAGGCTTTAAGCTCCGCCTGGAGCTCATTGAGCGTGACCACAAGGTCATTGAGAGCGTTGGGGTCGATGTAGTCGTAGTAAACGCTGAAAGGTATATCCGAATAGATCACGAAGATATAGGGTCCCTTATCGGTGTAGACAACGCCTGTGTCGTTGGTGGCGCTTTCGTCGTTGGAGGGGTCGCCGTCGCAGTATTTCTCGGGTACGGTGTCCCGGGGATCGTAGTTCTTCCAGGTGTCCTTGCCCGACTCCCAGCCGGCCTTGGTCTGGACCGGGTACTTCGCCCCCAGCATCATCTTTGTGGCCGAGCAGGCGGAATCCGCATAGTAGGAGGCGAATTCGCTGTGCTGCATCTCATCGCTGTTGAGGAAGCAGTATAGCTTTGTCCAGAGCTTGATCATGTCCTTTGCGGAGTAGTTTCTCGGGAAGGACTTTTCCGCGAAGGCCTTGTCCACGCCGACCTCTTCGCACCACTTCTCCAGCGGCTCCTTGCCGTAGATGTCATAGAGCCCCATATAGGAATCGTTGTTTGAGTTGACTATCGCCTTGCGGAAGTCGAGCCGGTGCTGCTCGTAGGCCTCGGGGTGGCTGTCCAGCACAGACCCGAGGTACACCGCCTTGATCGTGCTCTGGGTACACATGGGAATATCCGGCTTGTATGCCACGCCCGACTGCGTTTCCAGATCCACCATTATCAGCGACACCTTGTGACCGTCAGCGGTGAGCTTTGCGATCTCGTCTTTGACTTTTGAAACGGCAGCCTCCGAGGCGGCGGCCTTTCCGAAGGATATCATCCCGTCGTCGGCCTTTGCGCCGTCAAGAAGCTCCCTGACCTCCGGCATCGCGGAGATATAGCTCTTAGCCTTCTCGGTATCGTAAGCGGGAGCGGCTTTCATGAATGCCGACTCATCGTCAATGATCTCCTCCTCGGAGCTTGTCGCCTCCGGCTTGGACTCTGCCTCAGACTCCGCTGCGCTTGTCCCGGTCACAGCCTCCGCAGCCGTGCCCGAAGCAGCGGCGAATGCCGTGGTCGAGGTGTTCCCGGCGCCGGAAGAGCTGTCAGAGCTTTCGCCGCAGCCTCCGAGAGCCAGCGCTGACGCGATCATCGCGGTAAGTATAACAGGCTTGATCTTCATAGTGTTTTCTCCTTATCGTATATTCGGTATCCTCCGGGCAGGGGAGCCTGCCGGGGCGTTGTCACATCTATGTTTCAATTATACCACGGCGGCAGTATAATTTCAAGTGCAGCGGGAAAAAAATCCGGCCCCGTTCCCGCAAGCCCGCAGACCTGTTCCGTCTGCCGGGAGGGGTGCAGGAGATTTTTACAATTTTTCTCTGAATTTTTACAGTTTTCCCCTCAGGCCTATTGAAAAATGAAACGGTATATGATATAATTATTATGTATAGTTATATCTTTAAACTATAAGGGGTGCATAAATATGACAACTATGGGGAGAAGTACGTTTACGAAGCGGCTGGCGGCGGTGATCACGGCGCTTGCCATGCTTATCCTGTCCATGCCGGCGGTGGATCTGACCGCCTTCGCGGAGGAAGTTCCCTGGGAGGGCAGCGGTACAGAGACCGACCCGTGGCGCATATCAACGCCTGCAGAGCTTGTCGCTATGACGACTGGAGTGGGGAACCCCATGGCGGGCTCGGTCTACTCGGCGAGGTATTTCGCACTGCTGAACGACATTGATATGTCGGGTGTCAGCTTCACTCCGATAGGCACGGAGAAAGCTCCCTTTGCGGGAATATTCTACGGCTGCGGATATACTATCAAGAATCTGACGATCAATACGCCGGCAGCGAATAATGTCGGTCTGTTCGGTGCGATAAAATACGCTGCGATAAAGGATCTGAATGTGAGCGGAAATATTACAGGTCATAATAATGTCGGAGCGATCGTCGGCGTGGATCTCGAGGCTTCTTTCATCAAAGACTGCTCCTTTTCGGGAACAATAGAAGCATATTCTCATGCCGGAGGAATAGCAGGTATATGCGGCGAATCGAGCCGGATCTTTGGATGTACCAATTCCGGAACTGTTACTGCGACTTATGATCTGTCAGGCGGTATTGCAGGCAACGCAGAAAAAGGCAGCTGCATCAGTTATTGCTGCAACAAAGGAACTGTCACCGGAAAGATAGGTTTCGGAGGAATATGCGGCAGTTCTTTAGGTGAGATCACATATTGCTATAATGATAAGGATGCTTTGATAAAGCCTTATACTTCGAAAAGTGATACGTTCGGAGGAATCGCAGGATATTTTTTATCGGAGTCCGGAAAAGGAATTCACCATTGTTTTAATTTGGGTACGGTAGGCAATAAAGAGAGCGATAATTACCATGCAGGAGGGATCGTCGGTCAATTATGCAGTAAGATCGAATGGTGCTATAACAAAGGAAGTATATACGGTCAAAGTTCAATAGGCGGTATAGCCGGAGATGCTTTTTCTTCAGATTCAGCTATTTCTTGCTGTTATAATACAGGAGCTGTTAACGCTGGCGGCAATGACGCCGGAGGCTTATTTGGTTCGATAGAAGTTTTTAAGGTCGATCAGTGCTATAACACAGGCACCGTTACAAGCAGCGGTCAAAAAGTCGGCGGAATAGCCGGCTATACATATGAAACAGCAACCGTTTCCAACTGTTACAACAAGGGTACGATCAAGGGAGATAATTTCGTCGGAGGCATAATCGGCCAGAATGAGAAGTCCGCTGCCACGATATCCTGCTGCTACAATTACACCGACCCCAACCCCGCCGCAGCAGCAGAAAACGGTGCTGACGGCAAGATCGTGGGTATGTTTGAGGCTGACAACGGCGCTCCCGCACTGCAAAACAACTATTATACCAACATTACCAAAATGTTTGGCATAAATATTTATATCCACAAGGCTGTCGGCTGGATGCCGCTCTCTGCGACTAAGAACTCTCCGGTCGCGGGATGTAATTATCTCGAACCCGAAAGTATGAACGACCCCTCAAAATTCGCGGGCTGGGATTTTACGAATATCTGGAAGACCGGCGACGGTTCCGATGTGCCGGGTCTCGATCCGAGCCTTACGCTGCAGTTCAAGGGCGGCACCTTCTATTACGGAGACTATGTACCGGATCCGCCGCAGAAATTCCCGCTTCCCGAGGGAAGATACGAGATAAGCGTCAGCAGCGAGGCACTGGATTTCGGTTCGATCGACTACGGCGAGAGCGCTCCCGAGGCGATGACGCTCACCGTTACGAACACCGGCACAAGAAAGCTCTTTGCGGCCAATCTTTCGGCAAATAAATACGAGATCAGCGCGCCCTCGAGTGAAGTGATACCCATAGGCGGCTCGGTGACCTATTCCGTAAGGCCGTTGGGGAATCTCAAAGCCGGCAATTACAACACCTCGCTCACTGTTTCCGCATCGAACGGAAGCAGCGTTGCCTCAAAGCAGGTACAGCTTCGCTTTACGGTAAACGAGCTTCCCGTAGAAGCGCCGTGGGAGGGCTCCGGCACCGAGGAGGACCCGTGGCTGATAAAGACTGTCGATGAATTATTTTATATAAACTCACTTATCAACAAAAATGGCATCGGCGACCCGAGCGGCAACCGGAGCTACATCGGTAAGTATTTCAAGCTTGTCAATGATATTGATGCGCGCCAAACGCGGCTTTATACACCGATCGGAACAGAAGCACTCCACTTCTGCGGTAATTTCGACGGTGCCGGTCACATTATCTATAATTTAGATATGTTGTTTGACATTTCAAATGAATATTCCGGTCTGTTCGGTTTTGTTGAGAATGGCTGCATCAAGGATCTTTGCGTTGCCGGATATATGGATGCGCCCAGATCCGACGGGGCATATGCAGGCGGTGTTGCGGGATTCTTGTTCAATTCACGAATGGAAAACTGTGCTTTTGTAGGTAACATTGACGGGAAAGGGATCATGGGCGGTCTGGTCGGATATAATATCGGAAGTGTGATCAGAAATTGCTTTCACATAGGCAAAATCAAAGGTGGGTTGACTAATTATTCAGGCGGTCTGATCGGTTTTATCACTACTCCCGGCTCCGGGACCCGAGTGATCAACAGTTACCATTTCGGTGAACTTTCGGGCTTAGATTCCAAATGTGCAGCCGGCAGTATTGCAGGTGATATCACGTCTATTCAAAACCCGGGCTATGTATTTTCTGATGTATATGCTTCGGGAACAGATCTGAAAGCATTTTACAGAAGTTTTTATTCTGATAAAACAGATATTCCGGGCGCTGCCGAGACCATTCCCGAAGACGAGCTCAGGGACCTTGAAAACAGAGAGGGCATCAGCTGGGATTTCGAGAACACCTGGGTAAGCACCGATGATCTTCCCATGCTGCGCGAGTTCACATACAAGACGACCTACGTTTACGGCACCAACTCCAAGACCGCTCCCGGAAAGACCGAAAGTGACATCGCTTTCAGGCTCGATACAACAACGGCCCGTGAGAACGAACCTGCCGACGGCTACACCTTCGACGGCTGGAACACCAAGAAAAACGGTACCGGCGAACGCTACGAGTCGGGCGACAAGCTGCCCGCCAAGGATATCATTCTTTATGCGCAGTATGCAAAGAAAGCCCCGAGCTTCACCGTTTCTCCCGAAACTGCCGATCTCGGCAAGCAGGGCTACGGCTATACCGCATTCGACACGGCGGAAGTTACCGTTTCCAACCTCGGTGTGCTTGAGGAGAGCTTCACGGCCTCCGTTTCGGAGAACCTTGAATTCGTCGGAAGCTCTGCCGCATCCGTTTCGGGCGGCAGGACAGCGGAGTTCACCGTTAAGCCCAAAGCCGGTCTCTCAGCCGGCAAGTACACCGAGACCGTTACTGTCATCTGTCCGAGAGATCCCGACAATGCAAAGTCCGTAACCGTGACCTTTGAAGTCGGCAAGACCGAGCACAAGGTAACGGCTCCCAAGGCTCTGACGCTTTACTGCAACGGCAAGCCGCAGGTGCTTGTAAAGGCGGGAAAATGCTCTACCGGAACTATCCTCTATTCGCTCTCCAAGAACGGCACCTACTCCAAGGAGCTTCCCGAGGCCACTGAGGGCGGCGAGTACACGGTATGGTACTATGTCAAGGCGACAGACAACTATAACGCCTCCGCCAAAAAGAGCGTCAAGGTCACGATCACCGATGACCGTCTTATGGGCGACGTTGACGGCAACAAGGAAGTGGATGTACTGGATCTCACGATCACCGCGAGATACCTCGCCCGCTGGACAGGCTACGAGGAGGACAAGTATGACTTCACCGTCTGCGATTTCGACGGCAACGGCAAGACCGACGTTGCGGATTACGCCATCCTTGCGAGATCCCTCGCCCGCTGGAACGGTTACAGAGAGACCTATCTTCTGAGCGTGAAGGAATACCGCAGCAAGGCATAAGATGTAACAAATAACAGAGCCCCTGCCCGGGATGAAATACCCGAGCAGGGGCTTGATCTTTTTTATCGGAGCGGCGCTCAGAACGCCTCTGCGGTGCTGCCCGTATTCTGTGGGGCGGCCTTTTTCATTTTGGTGGTCTCGCGCTGCGCCATTACCAGCCGGTAGTAGACGCCCTTGCTCTTCATAAGCTCCTTGTGGGTGCCGAACTCCGCGAGCTTGCCCTTGTCGAGCACTATCAGTCTGTCGGCATTTGAAAGGGTCGAAAGGCGGTGCGCTATGGCTATCGTCGTCCTGCCTGCGGTAAGCCTGCCGAGAGCCTGTTGTATCTGCTTTTCGGTCTGGGTGTCGAGGGAGGCCGTAGCTTCATCGAGAATGATGATCTTTGGGTCGTGGAGCAGAGCCCTTGCTATGGCTATCCTCTGACGTTCACCGCCGGAAAGCTGGTAGCCCTTGTTCCCGACGCGGGTATTGTAGCCGTCGGGGAGCTTGACGATGAAATCGTGAGCGTTGGCGATCTTTGCGGCCTTGATGATGTCCTCAAAGGGTGCGTCGGGGCGGGCGTATGAGATGTTGTCGAGCACGCTGCCGTCAAACAGGAAGGTCTCCTGCAGCACGACTCCAACCTGCGAGCGCAGGCTGTGCTGAGCGATGTTCTTGATCGGTACGCCGTCAATTCGTATCTCACCCTGAGTGCAGTCGTAGAGGCGGAGTATCAGGTTTATCATCGTCGATTTACCGACGCCGGAATACCCGACTATACCGATCATCTCGCCCTTGTTTATCTTGCAGCTGATGCCCTTGAGCACCGGTACATAAGCCTTATAGCCGAAGTAGACATCGTCGAATTCAATGTCGCCCTTGATGTCAAGATCCACGGGATCCTCTATATCGCGCACATCTGACTGCATATCGAGTATCTCGAATACCTTGCCCGCAGACACCGAAGTGTCCGCCAGCGTTCTCGGGATGTGTATGAGCCAGCGTATCGGCTCGTAGAGCATGGCAACGTAAGTGGTGAACTGTATCAGCTCGCCGAGGCTCATGGTGCGGTCGAGTATCATCGAGCCGCCGAAGTAGAGCACAAGGAAGTTGCCCACCGTCAGCACGAACTCCGAGAAGGGTATGGTCAGATACCACATTATCTCCGCCCGCACACAGGCTTTCGCCCATTTCAGCGAGCAGCCCTCGTAGTGTGCGATCTCTCTTGCCTCGCTGCCGAAGGATTTGACCACAGCTATGCCGTTTAAGATATCGTGAAGCGTTTCGCTGTGGTTCTTGGAGTGCTTCCAGACTGCTGTGTAGCGCAGCGCCATAACGTTAAAGAGCTTCTTGACGATAAAGAACACCACCGGTATGGGGACTATCGTCATCAGCGCGAGCCGCCAGTCCATGACGAACAGCAGCACGCCTATCATGAGCAGCGACAGCAGCTTGACTATCGCGTCCTTGCCGTTTGCGGTGATGAATTCCTCGAGCTTTGCGGCGTCGCCGGACACGCGGTTTATAAGCTCTCCGGCTGTCCTCTTTGAAAGCGAGCTCATGGAGAGCTGCTGTGATTTCTCAAAGACCTCCTGCCGCAGATCCCGCCCGATGTTCAGCGCTGTCCTGAAAGAGTTGCGCATATTGAGCAGCTCCATCACTCCCGCCGTCAGCAGCAGCGAGACTATTGCGATAACTATTGATACGAAACCCGTCCATTCATGGACTTTCGGGGTAACGTAATCGTCGATGATTATGCGGTCAAGATAGGGCATGAATACCCAGATCAGCTCCGAGACCATGGTGCATATCACCGCGGTGATAAAGAACTTTTTGTACGGCCCGATACGCTTTAACAGCCTGAGTATGGTCGAGCCCTTGCTCTTGCAGTAGACGCACTCCGAACCGCCCTCGAGGGGCAGCCCGCAGTTGGGGCAGACAGGTTCGTCCTCGTCGGTCTCGGTTATGAGCTCTCCCGTGCGGACATAGTGCTCGAGCAGCTTCATGACCTCGCCGTATCTGACGAACATCTCCTGCGAGAAAGCACAGAAGCAGACTGCTTCGCCGTCCTCCTTGATGCCCTGAGCCATCGAGGAGCCTATCTGACGGCGGCAGACAAATTCGGAAAAGTCCGAAATTTTGTACTTTTCTTCAAGCTCCCCGCCGACGTAGATATAGATGTATTCCCGGTCGGTGCAGAATATGCCGTCCACGCGCTCGCCGTCGTTTGCGAACCTGAAAGGCAGCGAGTAGACTATATCCTCTCCGGCATTCTCGGGAAGCTTTATCCTCAGATCCAATATTATCACCCTCCTTCCGTAAGGGATAGAAATTTATCAGGTGAACATTTCCAGAACGTTCCTGCTCTTGCGGTCGAGCTTCTCGATGTCGGAGCAGAAATACTTGTTGCCGTCGGCGTCGTTGACATAGAGATACTTCGCCGAGAGCATCCTGAAATTCTGATACCAGTCGCGGACACAGATCGTCTTCTCACCCGAGGTGGTGTCCGCCTTTACGAAGATAGCGCCCCGCATATTGTCGCGGATGCTGTACACCTTTGTGATCTCGGGCATATAGTATTTGTACTCAAGAAATCTGTCCAATAATTTGTACTGTTTCTCGGACAGCTCCTTCATATCCTTTATAACGCCTATCTCTCTGAACTCCTTTTCCTCATTCTCGTATGACAGGCTTATGTATGTGGTCTTCGACAGGAACGGTATCAGCCTTGTGGGATCGACACGGCTGTAGGTCTGCCCGCCGTATTCAAGAGTGAGGAAGCCGCTTTTCTCCTGCGTGAGATGTATCTTTGCGCAGTCGAGCAGAGTCAGCTTGTCCACCTCGTAGACCTCGTCCTTTGTTTCATTCGGCATATTTCCCGCCTCCTTTAATCGTTGATGAATTTCAGCGCCTCATACTGGAGCTTGTAGAGCTCGAAGTATTTGCCCTTCTGCTTTATGAGCTCGTCGTGAGTGCCGCTTTCCTTGAGCTCTCCGTTCTCGATGACGCAGAGCCTGTCCGCGTCGCGCAGGGTCGAGAGCCTGTGAGCGATGGAGATTATCGTCCGCCCCTGCTTGAGCCTGTCTATGGCTGCCTGTATCTTTCGCTCGGTGCGGGTGTCCATGGAGGCCGTCGCCTCATCGAGAATGAGTATCTCCGGCTTCTGGATGATCGCTCTCGCTATGGATATGCGCTGCTTCTCGCCGCCCGAGAGGGAAACTCCGCCCTCACCGATTCGGGTATTGTAGCTGTCGGGCAGCTTGGTGATGAACTCGTGGGCGTTGGCGTTCTTCGCCGCCTCGATGACCTCCTCCATAGTCGCATCGGGGTTCGCGTAGCGGATGTTGTCAGCTATCGTTCCCATGAACAGGAAGGTCTCCTGCGAGACTATACCTATGCTGCGCCGCAGGTCTGCAACGGCTATGTTTCTTATGGGCACACCGTCGAGAGTGATCTCTCCGCCGGTGACGTCGTAGAGCCTGGCGATGAGGTTTATGATCGTGGACTTGCCGGCGCCCGTCTTTCCGACGATGCCGAACATCTGCCCCGCCTCGACCTTCATGCTCAGGTTCTTGATTATCGGTCTGCCTGCCTCATATTCAAAGGAGACATCACGAAGCTCGATCTCGCCCCTGACCTTTCCGATCCGGACGGGATCCTCGGCCTCTCTGACCGAAGGCAGCGCGTCGATGATCTCGAACATACGCGAGGCTGCATCCATGCACCTTGCCCAGCGGTCGCCTATCCAGGTAAAGAAGTTGATAGGCTCGTAGGCCATTTCGGTGTAGGAGAGCAGAGCAGAGAGCGCTCCGAACAGTATGTATCCCTTGATGACCAGCACCGCTCCGAGGCAGAAGGCCAGCTTGTTGATGATCCGGTAGAACGTCCAGATCACCGGTACCGTGTTGGCTATGCGGCTGTTGATGTGGGTGTTGATGCTGAAGGCGTCGTTGTTGCGCTTGGAGTAGCGGTCGATCTCCCGCTGCTCGTTCGAGAACGCCTTTACCACCCGCTGACCGTTCATGGCATCCGAGAGCACCGAATTCGCCGAGCGCATCGCAACGTCATACTTTCTGTAAAGCTTGCGCTGGCTGCGGTAGAACCTGTGCTGGACTATCTCGATCATTGAGATCGTCAGGATTATGCCTATCGAGAGCAGCGGTGAAAGTATCACCATTATCACGGCTATGCCTATGATCTTAACTACATTGGTGAGTCCGTAGGGAACTATGTCCGTAAAGAACCAGTAGATGTTGTTGCTGTCGCGGTCAACTCTCGACATCAGCGAGCCGGTCTGCTTGCTTGTAAAGAAATCGAGAGAAAGCCGCTGCATCGACGAGAATATCTTGTACCGCAGCCGGTGCGTCACCACCGGTACAACCTTAGAGGTGATGATACCCGAAACTACCCGCATCAGCAGTGAACCGATATTCACCGAAAGCAGCAGCAGGATTATCATCAGCAGCTCGCCGTAATACTTGCCGCCCTCGGTGAGCACCTGATCGTAGAACATCTGCGCACCGAAGATCGGCGTAAGCACCGCGAACACGTTGCTCAGGATTATCGTGAGCAGTATCAGTCCCACCGCCCACTTGAACTCGCCGAATATCTTTAACAGCCTGATGAACACAGAGCGCCTGTCCACACACCGCGGACAGACCGGACGGTTCGGGTCGGGGTACCTCTCCCCGCAGACAGGGCAGTGGGTCTTGATGCCCTCGAGCAGGGTATCGTCTATCTCCTCACCGTTAACTGTCTTGTTGACTCTGTCGCAGAACTTCTCGAATTTGTCTGCGAAGCCCAGCGAGAACCGCGCGGCAGGGAAGTCCTCTCCCTCCTTCGGCTCTATCATCAGCCTTGCGGAGTCGGCGTACCTGTCAACGTACATCCTCCTGATGCTTTCCATAGGATATTCTTCATATCCGCTGACGTCAAAGCGGCTCATGCTCCGGCGCTTCTCGTGACGCCTGAGCTTTTCGTAATGCTCATAGCCGGAAATAATGCTCAGCGTACTGTCGGTGAAGGTGATATATACATCTGTATACATCCCCTCGCCGTCAAGATCGGCCTTGACGCAGTATTTCAGCTCGTCTGTCATAACACCGCGCTTTGCAAGCTCATCCTCTATGAGCGGTGCAAGCACGTCAAAATACTTCATAAATAACTACCTCCCCTCCGGGAAAAACAAAAATGCCCCCGACCGCACAGATCGGAGGCATAAACATACATACCTGCGGACAGCCTATAAACTGCCCCCGGAGAGCCTTCCGATATATGCACTTATCTCAGCGTTGTTAACAGCGATCGTCATCGTTAGCCCTCCTTTCTTAAAAATTTTGTACGACGCTTGAAATATTATACTATATAATTCCTCACTTGTCAAGCATTCCCTATAATTTTTTTAAACCGCTCCCGCATAGACCTGCCCTTCTTCACCTGACATCTTGCCAAACCCGATCAAGTGTGGTATAATACAGCTATGTATTAAAATGCAAATCATGCTCTGAGGGAGGGACTTGCCGTGAACGATAAGCTTTGTGAACTGTTCTGCCTCTGCTACCCGCAGTTTAAGATGAGCGCCGAGCGCTTCGGCAGCCTGCTGCTCGGCGAGGGTACCCATATCATCACCCGCAGCGAGGACGGCGAGCTCGTGGGCTTCGCTCTGACAGAAGGTCCCGCGCTCCGCCTGATCTGCGTAAAGCCGGAGCACCGTAACCGCGGCATAGGTTCGGCTCTGCTTGCGGACGCGGAAAGCTGCGTCTGCGGGCTGGGATTTGAAAAGCTGTATACCGGCGGGGTATCCTCAAAGTTCCTGATCGGCGCCGATAAGAACTCTGCCGGCTTCTTCGAGAAGCAGGGCTTCGTCACCGTCGGCGGCTGCGACGAGCTGCTCATAAGGCTCGATGAGTTCTCCTTTGACGAGTCTGCCTTCCGCGGGCATAATATCGCCGAATACGGCTGGTATGACGGCGACCGCGAGGCTCTGCGCAGGGCTGTTGCCAAGGTGGACGAGAACTGGGTGCAGTATTTCGGCGACGATGACCGCGTCTATGCGGCAACGGTTAACGGCGAGATCGCAAGCTTCTGCCTTGTCAGCACCGATGTCGTCAACTACCTCTCCGACTCCTTTGGCAGAGTGGGTATGCCGGGATGTGTGGGTACCGTGCCGGAATACAGAGACCGGGGCATAGCCATAGAAATGGTCGCAAGAGTGACGCAGTATCTCCGGGACAGCGGCATGGATATCTCCTTTATCTTCTTTACCGGCGTCGCCGACTGGTACAAAAAGCTCGGCTACGAGATCTTTATGACAGAGGTCTTTATGGAGAAGTCTCTCCGGAGACCCGGGTAATGCAAGTGTATCTTCAAAGGCGGTGTATCTATGAAGCTGACAGTTATAACAGGTACCTGCGGGGCAGGGAAGTCAACGGTCAGGGATATCCTCTCACAGCTGCTTGACGGCAGCCGCTTTGCCTGCTTCGATACCGACGGCCTCGGCCTTAACTGGTGGGACTACGCCGGCACCGATCACGAGCAGGATTATTCCTCCGACTGCCTGAAACGGGCCGTTCAGCTCGCCGGGGGACGGGATATCGTCTTTGCGTCGTGCCTTAATCCCCTCGATTATTTCCGCAGCACAGACCTCCCGCAGGAGATAGAGGCGACTGTGTTCGCCGCCCTCTGCCCGAGCGACGAAGCGATATGGGAGCGTTTGCGGGCAAGACCCGCCGAACGCGGCTTTACCTCTGATGAAAAGATACTCCCCCATGCGGAGTATAACAAATGGTTCAGGAAGAACAGAGGCAAGTTCGCTCTGTTCATCGACAACACCGACCAGCCCCCCGAGCAGACGGCCGAGCTCCTTGCGGAGTTCATCCTCTCGCATACATAAGCAGCTGCCGGAGCGGGCTTTCCGCCGATCATAAAGGCAACACCGCACGACCCGACAGGAGGGTACGAAATGGAAAAAACAAGCGTCCTGCTGAACAAGAAATACCGCAGCCTGCTGATCTCCACGCTGGCGATGTCCGCGTCCTCGTATATCTCGATGATACTCGACGGCATCATGGTCGGGCAGATACTTGGTACGGCTCAGCTCTCTGCGATAAACCTCACCACCTCGATACTGTTTCTGATGAACATACCCGTTGCGCTGTTCAACTTCGGCGGCAATACCCTTTCGGTCATGTTCAAGGGCAAGCGGGACAACGCCTCTGCGGATAAAGCGTTCACCCTCTCATTTGCGGGAGGTATGCTGTCAAGCGTGCTGTTCTGCATACTCGGCATCCTGCTGATAAGCCCGGTGGCGCAGCTGCTCTCCAAGGGCACAGAGCTTAAAGGCTATGTTTCGGATTACCTGCTGCCGCTGTGGGTGCTGGCGCCGCTTATGGCCTTTGTCACCATGACCGCCTCCTTCTCCCGGACGGACGGACTGCGCAAGCTCGCCACGGCGCTGCCGATAGTCTCGAATGTGATAAACCTGCTCTGCGACCTGCTGTTTATGAAGGTTCTCGATATGGGCATAGCCGGCGCAGGCTGGGCGACCGTCGCCGGATACAGCGTCGGAGCTGTTATGGCGCTGGTATACTTCCGCTCGGATAAGCGCTCGGTACACTTCACCGCTTCTGCATTCAAAAGCCTGAACCTTGTCGGCAGCATAGCCGCGACAGGTCTGCCCTCCGCGCTGATCTACGTCTGCAACTTCCTGAGACTGTTCTTCGTCAACGATATCATTCTCTCGTCCACGGGAGTTATGGGTGCCAAGATAGCCTCCGTAACCTTCTCGCTCAACAGCCTGTCCTTCATATTCGTCGAGGGAGCGTCCATGACCCTGCTGCCGATACTCGGCGCTCTGAGCGGCGAAAAGGATATCCGGGGACAGAAATCGGCGCTGCGCTACGGTATGTTCATGACCCTTGTCATGTGTTCGGCGGTTTTCGCCGTCAGCGTGATCTTCCCGACGCAGCTCGCGTCCCTCTACGGCCTGACCGATCCCGAAACGGTGGATATCTTCGCCGTGACCTTCAGGATCGTATCCATAAACGTGCTGATAATCGGTATCATCTATGTTCTTCGGTCGTTCTTCCAGGCGACGGGTCAGAAGATGATCGCCAATATACTCGTTGTCCTCGACGGCTTTGCAACGGTAGTTCCGCTGATGTATTTCCTCTCGAAGATCAATATCTATATGCTCTGGGCTTCATTCCCCATATCCAAGGCCGTAACCCTCGCCGTGCTGTTTGCGATACTTGCTGTGATGAAGCGCAGAAAGCACACAGACGATATCCTCCTGCTCGGCAGCGAGGAGGGCAAGGTCCTCGACTTCTCGGTGAAGAACGATCCCGCAGAGGCCGGAAATGCCGCAAGAAAAGCCATCGCATTCTGCAAGGAGAACGGCGTGGATCCGAGGATCGCCAACGCGATAGGCGTCACGGCGGAGGAGCTTTGCAGCAATATCGCACAGTATGCGGCCTCTAAGCAGAACCCGACGGTGGATATCTGCATACGCATTTTTGAAAACAGCGTGACCATCCGTCTGCGGGACAACGGCGAAGCCTTCGACCCCACAGAGTACATCGACGACAGCGGCGAGACCGTCACCGGTCTGGGACTTGTGAGGTCTCTCTCCTCCAAGATAGAGCATAACCGCGTGCTTGATATGAACATCACATCGGTAACGGTGGAGCGTTCGGATCAGGCCGGCAGCTGAATACATCCAAGCGCTGCATCCCCCCGGTCGGAGGGATGCAGTTTTTTGTACCCCCCGCCTCCGATACGCCATATCAGACAAAAATCCACTTTCTTGTATCAAGTTCAAACGTTTTCGTTAAAAGATATTGTGCAATATATACAATATAATCTGTGAACAGTAACCAAATATCATTTCCAATACTTGTATTGTTCACAGAAATGTGATATAATGGCAATATGCGGAACACAGTACAGCTTATCTGTGCCGCCGGACACAAAACAAGAAAGAGGTTTTATTATGAAGATCACATCCTTTAATCCGCTCGTGCTCTCGAACAACGCCGATGCTGCCATCAAGGTTTTTGAGGATCTCGGCTTTGTAAAGCGCCACAGCATCACGATCAATGAAAACGGCAAGGATATCACCACAGTCCGCATGAAGAACGAGGGCGGGTTCTATGTTGATGTTTCACAGGTAGACGGGCTTCCCCGTGATATGACCCTTATCAGGATGAACGTGGATAATTTCGATGAGGCTTATAAGTTCCTGCTCTCCAAGGGCTTTACCAATCCCAAGGGCGATCATACCGTTGATACGAGAACGAACAAGTCCTGCATGATGAAGTCACCCACCGGCTTCGCGTTCGATCTCTGCCAGCACATCAAGGAATGACAGGACATATCACCGACCGATACAACATTTTTGAAATACATACATCAAGGAGGATCTTTTATGCAGATCACAGCATTCAACCCGCTTATACTTTCCAAGGACGCCAAGGCGCTCACAGAGCTGTTTGAGGCTATGGGCTTCGAGCACAAACATACAAAGACCGGAATCAATGACGAGAATATCACAAGCTACGACCTCAAAAATCCCGACGGCTTCAGAGTAGACGTCACTCAGGTGGATAAGATGCCGCAGGACAATACCGTTATCAGAATGAACGTCAGAGATTTTGACGAGGCCTATCAGTTCCTGCTCTCCAAGGGCTTTGTCAATGCGCAGGGCGATAAGATCACCGACACCGGTTCGTCCAAGGCGACGCTTATGGTCTCGCCCACCGGTTTCGCGATCAGCCTTGCGGAGCATATCAGAAAGTAACAGACAGAAGAGAAAATCCCAAAGCTTCCGGCGAGTCATAAGGATCAGCAAATATGAATAAGAATTAAGTAAAATATTTTTATAATGTTACAAAAATTCATATTTGAAGTCTTGATTTTTGGACAGTTATATGGTAATATACTATATATAGAGGTCTGACAACAATCCAAACACTATTAAGAAAAGGGGGAAACTGCTATGCAGAAGAAGTTTTACGTTTCAAGAACAAGCAGCGATGAGGATAAGTCAGCACCGGATCTTGACCGCTTCCGCCGTATCGAGCAGCTCAACCTCCTGCTCTCTCTCGGCTGGAAGATCAAATCGTTCGTCAACGAACAGGGAAGTGAATTCTTTATCCTCGAAAAATAACTGACGGAGGGGCATATTATGGATATGACTGCAATGAACAAGATCAGCTACGGCTTGTATGTCCTGACCGCAAGGTGCGGGAGCTTCTCCAACGGCTGTATCATCAATACTCTCGCACAGGTAACGAGTTCTCCGAACAGAGTCTCCGTGACCGTCAACAAGTCGAACTACACCTGCTATATGATCGCTCAGAGCGGCAGGTTCAATGTATCCATGATAGATACCACCGCAGGCTTTGAGCTGTTCAAGCACTTCGGCTTTGCCTCCGGCAGGTGGGACGATAAGCTTTTCGGATTCAATTTCAAGTGCGCGGAGAACGGCGTTCCCTATATCCCTGACAACACCTGTGCCTATCTGTCGGGAGAGGTCGTTCAGAGCATTGATCTCGGTACGCATATCATGTTCATAGCAGATGTTACGGCGGCGGAAGTCCTTTCCGACAACGCCCCGATGACCTATGCCTATTACCATGCCAATGTCAAGCCCAAGCCCGCCGCTGCACCTCCCGCTGAAGAGGGTGCCTCCGGCGAGCGCTGGATCTGCAACATCTGCGGTTATATCTATGAGGGGCATCTGCCCGATGACTTCATCTGTCCGCTGTGCAAGCACGGCGCGGCTGATTTCTCGCGCATCGACGACGGCGCACCGGCTCCCGAACCTGCACCCGCCGCGAATACAGACAGCGGCGAAGAAAAATGGGTATGCTCGGTCTGCGGATACGTCTATGAGGGTGCCCTCCCGGAGGACTTTGTCTGTCCTATCTGCGGAGTCGGAGCGGACGAGTTTGCTCTGATGAATAATTGACAGTTAACAATGAATAATTTCGGTATCGGCGCTTATGCGCCGATTTTTTTGTCTTATCGGCTATTATTTGATTTGACTTTTAAAAGAGTGTATGGTATAATATATTAGTTATGTATCTATTCTTATGAAAAGAGGCTAAGCTATGCTTACGATCAATGATATGTATGACCTTTCTCATTCGCTTGCCGGAGATTATCTCCGAGGCTTTACCTATCCGTGGGAGGCGCTTTCCGGGATAAAGGAACTCATAATCTCGCTGGGCGAAAAGCTCGATAAGAACGAATATACCGAGGTCAGCCCGCAGGTGTGGGTCCATAAGACAGCCAGGGTATTCCCCTCTGCCTATCTCGGAGCGCCCTGCATAATCGGCCCGGAGACTGAAGTAAGACACTGCGCCTTTATCAGAGGCTCGGCTCTCGTCGGCAGCGGATGTGTGGTCGGCAACTCGGTGGAGCTCAAGAACGTCATCCTTTTTGATAACGTCCAGACCCCGCATTACAACTACGTCGGGGACAGCATCCTCGGTTATAAGTCCCACATGGGCGCGGGCTCCATTACCTCCAACGTCAAGAGCGACAAGACCCTCGTCGTTGTAAAGGGTATGGGCGAGGAGATAGAGACCGGCCTCAAAAAGTTCGGCGCTATGCTCGCAGACCATGTCGAGGTCGGCTGCAACAGCGTACTCAACCCGGGAACGGTCATCGGAAGGAACACCAATATCTACCCCGTCTCAAGGGTCAGGGGAGTAGTTCCCGCCGACAGCATCTATAAAGGCCCCGACGATATCGTCGCAAAGCAAGAATAATATATAGGGAGTGTATTCTAATGGGTAAATATTTCGGAACCGACGGCTTTCGCGGTGAAGCCAATGTGAACCTTACCGCCGATCACGCTTATAAGGTCGGCAGATTTCTCGGCTGGTACTTCGGCGAGCTAAAGCGCCGCGCCGGCGACAGCACCCCCGCAAGGATAGTTATAGGCAAGGATACAAGACGTTCAAGCTATATGTTCGAGTATTCGCTGGTCGGCGGACTTACAGCCTCCGGCGCCGACGCCTATCTTCTGCACGTTACCACCACCCCTTCCGTCGCCTATGTCGCCAGAGTGGATGAGTTTGACTGCGGCATCATGATCTCCGCGAGCCATAACCCCTACCACGATAACGGCATCAAGCTCATCAACCGCAACGGCGAGAAGATGAGCGAGGAGACCATAACTCTTGTCGAGGCATATCTCGACGGCGAGCTCGAGGTCTTCGGCGAGAAGTGGGATAATATCCCGTTTGCTCAGAAAGAAAAGATCGGCTGCACCGTTGACTATGTCTCGGGCAGGAACCGCTATATAGGATATCTCATCTCTCTCGGTATGTATTCGTTCAGGGGTATGAAGGTCGCCCTCGACTGCGCAAACGGCAGCGCTTGGAACATTGCAAAGGCCGTTTTCGATGCACTGGGAGCGTCCACTTACCTTATCAACGCCGAGCCCAACGGCCTCAATATCAACACCGATGCCGGCTCGACACATATCGAGGGGCTCTGCAAGTATGTCGTTGAGCACGGCATGGATGTCGGCTTTGCCTATGACGGCGACGCTGACCGCTGCCTCTGCGTGGACGAAAAGGGTAATGTCATTACCGGCGACCATATCCTCTACATCTACGGGCGCTATATGAAGGAGCGCGGCAAGCTGATAAACAACACCGTCGTTACAACCGTAATGTCCAACTTCGGGCTTTATAAGGCGTTCGACGAGTTCGGCATCGACTATGCAAAGACCAAGGTCGGCGATAAGTACGTTTACGAATACATGATCAAGTACGGCTGCCGCATCGGCGGAGAGCAGTCGGGGCACATCATTTTCTCCAAGTATGCATCCACCGGAGACGGTATACTTACGAGCCTGAAGATCATGGAGGTCATGATGGCGAGGAAGAAGAAGCTCTCGGAGCTTGCGGAGCCCATGAAGGTGTACCCGCAGGTGCTTGAGAACGTCCGCGTTACCGATAAGAAGGCTGCACAGGATGACCCGGACGTACAGAGAGCTGTTGAGGCCGCAGCGGAGGAGCTCGGTACTTCGGGGCGCATACTTGTCCGTGAGAGCGGAACGGAGCCGCTTGTGAGAGTAATGGTCGAGGCACCGACACCGGAGCAGTGTCAGAAGCTTGTGGATAAGGTTGTATACGTTATCAAGGCGAAGGGATACGAGGCGAAGTAAATAATCCGCAGGAAAGAGAGACCCGATCGTGAAGGTCCTAACGCGGACGGCGTATTTCCGCCTTTGGTTTTTGGAGTGCAGGAAATCACTTCGGTTTGACGGCGGGCTGAACAAGCTGACAGACCCAAACGCGAAGCGAAATGGGGTCAAGGGGGGTCTCCCCCCTTGCGGGGGTCGAGGGGGCGGAGCCCTCCTCGTCGCCGTCCGCAGACGGCGAAACTCCCCCTACCGTAGGGTGCTCCGAGAGGGGTGAATTTTAAAACAGTCCGGCGGACTGTTTTTAAAGAGGGGAGGCCCTGCAAGAGAGGGCCTCCCCTTGTTCGTCGCCCGCACAAGGCCGCCTGCGAGCGAGCAGCGAGCACGTTCTTTATTACTTTCCAAGCATAAACAAAACTTTG